>NZ_SMKX01000250.1 GCF_004349055.1 Kribbella antibiotica | reverse complement strand
ACCGCGACCCCGCCATCAACCATCCGCAACAACACACCGCCATGACGCTCAACATCCACAGCCAACGACACAGACATCGCAACTCCTCAAATCGAGGCGTTGCAACGACCACGAGAACCCGCCCATGAGGGTCAAGAACCCACAACCTCATGGGTTAACCCACGAGGTGGCGGTGGGGTCAGGCGACGGTGGGGCCGGCCTCTTTGCGGAGGGTTTCCAGCGCCTCTTCCTCTTCGGGGGAGAGCTTGGACTCGCTGGCGAAGGAGCGGATCTCCTTGGCGTAGGTGCGGGCGTCGGAGCGGCTGTTGATCGAGGTGAGGATGACGCCGTGGCCGTTGTTGTCCAGGAGCGCGAGCGACCAGGAGAGTTTGCCGCCGGTGTCGCCGAACGCGTCGTAGCGGACCATCGCCAGGTGCTGGAGGGTCTCGCGGACCTCGGCGCGGGTGACCTCGATGTCCTTGCCGAGTTTGCGCAGCTCACCCTTGACCGTGCCCAGCTTGGGCTCGGGCTGCGGTTCCAGCTCGGGCTCCGGAGCGACAGGCTGGGCGGCGGGCGTCGTACCGGCCTGACCGCGGACCGCCTGGATGGCGAACACGAGGGCGAGGACCGCCACGAACAGGGCAGCGATCCCGAAGGCACCGGCTAACGTCGAAGACACGCACGAGAGCCTAAGGCATCAGGGTTTACCTGAGTACTCAGGTGGTTGCGGAGCGTGCAGAAGGACGGCCGGAAGAGGTGTCCGGGGCCGCGGCCACGTAGATTCACGACGTGACACATTTGCCTGACCAAGGACCACAGCCGGGGGTTCACGACCTCGGCTACGCCCGTCTCGACACCGACCGGCTGGAACGCACCGGCGACGCCGAGGTGGTGTACGGCGCCGGCAAGACCCCGTCCCAGGTGGTCGAGCTCCTGCGCACTCTGCACGCCACGCACCCCGACAACGCCGTACTGGCGACCCGTCTGACACCTGAGGCCCAGGCCGCAGTCTCTGAGGCGCTGCCGGAGGCTGTGGTTGACCCAGTCGGCCGTACGGCGGTCCTGGGCACTACGCCGGTGTTGCGCGGGACTGTGGCCGTGGTGGCCGCCGGTACGTCGGATGCGCCGGTCGCGCTCGAGGCGGCGACGACTGCCCGAGTCTTCGGCGCGAATGTCGAGATGATCACCGACGTGGGTGTGGCCGGGCTGCACCGGATCCTCGGGGTCCGTGAGCAGCTCGACCAGGCGGACTGCCTGATCGTCGTCGCCGGAATGGAAGGGGCGCTCCCCAGCGTCGTCGGCGGCCTCGTCGGCGTACCGCTGGTCGCTGTGCCGACCTCAGTCGGGTACGGCGCCTCTTTCGGCGGAGTGGCCGCGCTGCTCGGCATGCTGAACTCCTGCGCCCCCGGCGTGACCGTGGTGAACATCGACAACGGTTTCGGCGCCGGCGTCTTCGCCGCCCGCGTGGCCCGCCGCTCAGCACCCCGCGAGACGAAGGACGAGTCGTGAAGGTCGCCTGGATCGACTGCTCCGCCGGCGCCTCCGGTGACATGCTCCTGGGCGCGTTGCTGGATGCCGGCGCCGACCTGGCGTATGTGAATGCAGCGGTCGCCGCAGTGGACCCCTCGCTGTCAGTGCAGGTCAGCCGGACCGCCCGGCATCAGATCGCCGCTCTGAAGGCGTCCGTCGAGGTGGACGGAGAGCTACACCCGGAGAACGTTCCGGGGGAGGTGGCGGCTCCTACCGCGGACGACCACGGTCATGGGCACGGCCACGGACATGGGCATGAGTCCCACGACCACAGTCATGGGCCTACTCGTCCCTGGAGCGAGGTGCGGCGGATTCTCGAGGCGGCTGAGCTGGAGAGCGTCGTACGGGAGCGGGCGCTGGACACGTTTGGGCGGTTGGCTCGGGCTGAGGCCAATGCTCATGGGGTGGATGTTGAGGGTGTGCACTTCCATGAGGTGGGCGCGCTGGATGCGATTGCCGACATCGTGGGGGTCGCGGCGGCGTCTGTTTCGCTTGGGCTCGAGCGGGTGGTGGTTTCGACCATCGCGCTGGGAGGCGGCACGCAGGTTCGGGGCCAGCATGGCGGGATTCCGATTCCGGGGCCTGCGGTTCTGCACCTCGTGGCTGAGGCTGATGCGCCGGTGATCGGGGGCACGGCGCCGTACGAGATGACTACGCCGACCGGGGCCGCGCTGCTGGCGACGTTGGCGGACGAGTTCGGGATGATGCCGCCGATGCGAGTCGGCCGGACGGGTGTCGGCGCCGGCGGACGCGACCCGATTGAGGTGCCCAACCTGCTGCGCGTGATCGTTGGCGAGACGACTGAGCGGGCTGCGACCCAGCTCGTCTACGAGACGAACATCGACGACTTGGATCCGCGACTCTGGCCGCCGGTTCTGCAGCGGCTGCTGGAGGCGGGAGCGGCTGATGCTTGGCTGACGCCGATCCTGATGAAGAAGGGCCGCCCGGCGCACACGCTCTCGGTGCTCGTCAGCAGCACGAACGCAGACGCCGTACGGCGGGTCGTCCTGACCGAGACCACCGCGATCGGCCTGCGTGAGTACGACATTCGCAAGCACGCGGCCGACCGCGAGTTCACCAGCGTCGAGGTCGACGGCCAGCGGATCAGCATCAAGATCGCCCGGTACGACGGCCAAGTGGTCAACGTGCAGCCGGAGTACGAGGACGTTGTCACGGCAGCGGCCGAGCTCAAGCGTCCGGTCAAAACCGTGATGGCCAAGGCGGTCGCGGCCGCCGAGAACCTCTGGGGCTAGCGACCGGAGTACGGCGGAGCGAAGACCACCAGCAACGACAGGTCCTCGGTGATGTCGACGAAGCGATGTTCCTTTTCAGCGGGAACGAAGAGGACATCGCCCGGCCCGATCGGCTCCGCACCGTCCGGCGTCACGAAGGTCGCGCGGCCGGCCGTCACCACGTAGATCTCTTCCTGGTGGTGCGGCGCCTGGTCGTCCACTCCGCCGACCGGGATCGAATACGTCCCCACCGACATCGACTCCGTGCGGAGTTGCTCGACGTAGTCATTCGGCTCGCGGTGCACAAACGCGCCCGCCCCCACCAGCTTCTTCATCCGGCGAGGTTAACGCGCGGCAGCCTTCTCCGGAACGGCTTTGGCCTTCCGTCGCGGCCAGTCGTACGGCCACCACTGAGCGCCGTTGCGGCGGCACCAGATGATCAACCCGACCAGTACGGCGAGTTCGATCGCCGGGCAGATCGTGTCGCGCAGCCGCGCGCTGAAGAACTCCAGCGAATCGGACAGGCTCGCCGCGACCTGACGGGCGTTCGGGTCGCGTCCAGGCACGTAGGCGATCGCCAGCATCGTCGTACGGACGACCATGAACTTGTCGACCTTCGACGCGGCCACCGCTGCGAGCGGCATCCAGGCGATGACGTCGTACCAGGGCAGTGAGTACATCGCGGTGAGCACCCAAGCGATGGCCAGGATCGCGGTGTAGCGGACGGCGTCCGGCACCGGGTCCTCCGCATATGTCTGCGGGACCAGCGACTTCGGCATCACCTGCGAGAGCAGGATCGCGACCACGATCAGGCCGCCCCACGCCAGGATGGCGAGGACCGTGCGGACCAGGCCGCCCGGCAGGAACAGGTCGAACAGGCTGAGCAGCACCTTGTGCGGCGTACCGGTCGAGATGAACGACGTCTGCGAGCGCGCCTGCTGGAACGCCTGCAGGCCGAAGATGCCGTACAAACCGCCCATCGCCAGCGCGCCACCGCCGCAGAGAAGGAGCATCTTGCGCCGATCGCCGCGCAGCGACCACAGCATGGCGATACCGACCAGGCCGATAGACAGCTTGGTCGCGCCGGCCATACCGATGAGGATTCCGGCCATGAAGACATGTCGTCGCAGCGCCACCAAGGCGAGTACGGCGAACATGACCGCGATCGAGTCGTTGTGTCCACCAGCGAGGACCGCGAACAGCAGCAGCGGGTTCGCCATCCCGAGCATCACGATGCGACGACGGGCGGGCAGGTTCGGGCCGACGAGCTTGAACAGCAGCAGGCTGGTCAGGACCAGGCTGATCGCGACCGACAACTGCAGCATCCACACCGTCAGCTGCATCGAGTCGCCACCGATCAGCGACGAGAGCCACTGGATCCAGGTCGCGATCGGGCCATAGACACTGCGTGCGCCCTGCCACGGCCGCTCGGTCGCGGCGATCACCGGGTCATACCCAAGCCGGATGGTGTCGGCCGGCGCCGTCGTGTACGGGTTGCCGCCGAGCGTCATGATCCGCCCGTACGCCGCATAGATCAGCACGTCACCCGAGGCCATCGGCGGCACCATCGTCACGGCGGCCGTCGTACCGATGCCTAGGGCAACCAATCGGCTGAGCCGCGGGGCCCAGCCGTGCTTGAGTGCCTTGAGGGCCATCCAGACGCCGATCCCACCGAGCAGGATCGCGACGTAGATCCCGACCGAGACGAGCCAGTCGTTCGGCTTGGCGTCGAACCAGTACGACGGGAGCCAGGCGTGCCGGTTGGTGAGCGTCAGCACGACCACCGACGGGCCGAGGAGGCCGACCGCGACGATCATCGCCGTACAGGCCAGGTAGAGGGCGACGGCGCGTTTGCCGTACCGCTCCGCCAGGCGCGGGTCGGCGGTTACTTCGGTGCTCATGGGGTGGTCTTTCGGGGGAACAGGCTGCGGAGCGACGGGCCGCCCTCGGCCGGCAATGCGCTCCGGGCCGCTAGGGCGCGCCGTACGTGGAGGTACTGGCGGCCGCGGTGCAGTTGGCCGCGCAGGTCAGTGCCGGTGGCGCGGTGGTGCACCTCGATCGGGACCTCGATGATGCGGAAGCCCTTGCGGCCGAGGTCGATGGTGAGCGCGGTCTCGACGCCGAAGCCGGAAGCCAGCGGTACGGCGGCGTCGTACGCGGCTCTGGTGAGGCAGCGCTGGCCGGAGAGCGGCTGCTCCGGGGACCAGCCAGTCGCCTCCTGGATCCCGGCGCGGGCCAGCTTGACCACGAAACCGTGGCCACCAGCCTTGGAACCATCCGCACGGACCTGGACCGGCAGCGTGCCGATCGTCATGTCCGCACGGCCGGCCTGCACCGGCTCGATCAGGGGCGCCACGGCGCCGGCGGAGTCGGTCAGATCGGCGTCGAGGAAGAGCAGGTGCCGCGGGCGAGCCCCGTCGCGCTCGGCAACCGCCGCCGCGCCGGTCTCCATCGCGGCCGCCTTGCCGCGGTTCCGGTCGTGGCGGACCACGACCGCACCGGCTCGCTCCGCCACCTGAGCGGTCCCGTCGGACGAACCGTCGTCGACAACCACCACCAGATCGACGCCGATGAGCTTGTGCACCGCGTCGACCGTCGCCGCGATCCGCGCCGCCTCGTCCTTCGCCGGAATCACACAGGCGACGGCACGCTCGAACGGCTCAGGGGATGAATCAGCACCGGACACAGCACCGCAGCCTAGTTGCTCGACAGCCGAACCCCCGCCTCAGCTGCGACACCTGGACCACATTCGTCCTTTCGAACGATCACCTCCGCCGGTGACGGCGCCCACACCCGCTCGGGCTCACCACTTCGCCGATCCTAGGATATTGTCGGACAATCAGACAGCAGGCCTGTGATCAGGGGACTGCCGTAGCGTGGTGGCAGGACCGACGAGAGGGCGGGCAGATGAGCCAGAAGTACGGGGTCGACAGTGAGGTCGGCACGCTGCGGACAGTGATGCTGCACCGGCCGGGCAACGAGCTCCGCCGACTCACCCCGCGCAACAACGACAAGCTTCTCTTCGACGGCATCCCGTGGGTCGGCCGGGCTCAGGACGAGCACGACGCGTTCGCCCAGGTGCTGCGGGACCGGGGCGTCGAGGTGCTCTACCTCCACGAGCTGCTGATCGAGGCGCTCGGTGATCCAGTCGCTCGCACGCAGGCGGTCTCCGGTGCGATCGCGGATCTGCGGCTTGGTGACACGCTGCGCTCGTACCTGGCCGACGCTTTGACTGCCCTTGACCCGGCTCAGCTGGCCGAGGCGCTGATGGCCGGCGTACGGAACGATGAGGTGCGGGCCGGCGGCGGGCTGGTCACATCGCTGCTCGCGCACGAAGACTTCCTGATCGACCCACTGCCGAACCTGCTCTTCACACGGGACTCCAGCGTGTGGATCCGGGACTCGGTCGCTGTGACGTCACTGGCGATGCCGGCGCGCGTTCGGGAGACGCAGCTGACCGAGCTGATCTACGGCTTCCACCCGCGGTTCGCCGGGGCGGACAAGGTGTACGACCACACGCTCGAACACGTCGAGGGTGGGGACGTGCTCGCGCTCGGCCCGGGGGTGCTGGCGGTTGGTGTGGGTGAGCGGACGACGCCGGCTGGTGTCGAGCGGCTGGCTCGGCGCGTGTTCGCGAAGGGGCTGGCGCACACGGTGCTCGCCGTACCGATCGCGCAGCAGCGGGCGACGATGCACCTCGACACGGTCTGCACGATGGTCGATGTCGACGCCGTGCTGATGTACCCGAACATGGCCGAGGAGATGCGAGCCCTCGCCGTCACCGCCGACGGCGACCAACTCCACGTCGCCGAGTCCGAACCCTTCCTCGTCGCCGCCGCCAAGGCCCTCGGCATCGACACCTTCCGCCGCATCGACACCGGCCTCGACCCGGTCACCGCCGAACGCGAACAATGGGACGACGGCAACAACACCCTCGCCCTCGCCCCCCGCGTCTGCATCGCCTACGAGCGCACCGTCGAAACCAACCAGCGCCTCGAAGAATCCGGCGTCGAAGTCATCCGCATCGCCGGCTCCGAACTGGGTTCCGGCCGCGGCGGCCCCCGCTGCATGTCCTGCCCGGTCCTCCGCGATCCCGCCTGACGCGTTACTTCACGGGCTCACTTGACGGCACCAGTAAGGCGGACGACACGCGGAGTGAAATCGGGGCTTGCCGAGTGACCCTCTTCTGAGTATTCTCCATGGAGGCCCAGGCCCTGTTGCTCCCCCGTCAGCAGGACTTGGGCCGTCCACGTTCGAGAAAGCCCCGGCTAACCCCCGGGGCTTTCTCGCGTCCCGGCCCCTTCGCGGAGTGATCGGCACCGGTGGTACGTCGGCCCGCTACCGCCTGCCGGCTAGACGCCCGTCGCCCTACGCAGCCCGGTGAACCCACTCGCCCGTCCGCGGATCGGCGAGCGGACCTGGAGGCGGACCGCCATCACCCACCAATCCACAGCATCGCGGCCTCCCCACGCCTGGCCACCGCTCTCAGACCACGTTGAGGGCGACTTACTGGGTGATGGAGGTCCGCCTTCCGAATCCCAGACACTGACCAACCGCGCTCGAACCTTGGCGCGCAGGCCCGACTGCTCGACGACCACCCCGGGCGCGGGAGGTTGATCAGTGCGGGCGATACACCGCGGACGCTCACCAACCCGAGTGGGCGGGGAATGGCGAAGGCCCCGGACGGGGTCCGGGC
>NZ_SMKX01000024.1 GCF_004349055.1 Kribbella antibiotica | reverse complement strand
GGTGGGGCCGGGGAAGCTTGTTGCGCCGTCGAGGACCAGGCCGTGGACGGCGGCTTCGGCGACTAGTTGGGTGAGCGCGTCCGGGGCGCGGGTCGAGTTCGGTTCGCGGCCTTCGGCGTAGCGGGTGGCGTCGTTCTTCTCGGTGGTGGTGAGGAAGACGCCGCCTGGGCGGAGGACGCGGGCGACCTCGGCCAGGATCGGGGTGCTGTCGTCGAGCAGGTGCAGGAGCCAGATCGCGATGACAGCATCGGTACGGCGATCTGCGACCGGGAGCCGGGTTGCGTCGGCGGCCGCGACGTGGCCGGGGAGGCGGACCTTGGCGTGCTGCAGCATCGCCGTGGAGAGGTCGAACCCGTGCACGAGGTTGCCTAGAGCAACCAGCTCGGCGCTGACGATGCCAGTACCGACTGCCAACTCCAGCACGCGCCGCGAGCCCTCCGGCAGCAGCGACTGAACCGCGTGCGCAGCCGCTTGGGCGCGCTCCACGCCACCGCGGCTGTCGTCGTACCGCGCGGCCTCGGACTCGTTGTAATCAACGCGATTCTTGACCGGCGCCCACAATGACGGCCAGGCGATCCCGACCTGGGCGAGCATGGTGCGCAGCAACGGCAGCGAGAGGCCGACGACGTTGTGATAGTCACCCTCGATACCGGTGACGAAGGGTCCACCGATGCCGTCGACGGTGAAGGAGCCCGCGACGACAAGCGGTTCGCCGGTGGCGACGTATGCGTCGATCTCGTCGTCGGTCAGGTCGGCGAAATAGACCTTGGTGGAGGCCAGTTCGCGCAGCTCCTGCTTGGAGTTGGTGTCGAAAAGGCAGTGCCCGGTGTGCAGTACGCCGGACTTCCCGCGCATCGCGCGCCATCGCTCGCGCGCGACCTCCGGCGTACCGGGTTTGCCGTAGGCGACGCCGTCGATCTCCAGCACCGAATCGCAGCCGAGCACAGTCGCGTGATCGTCGAGCTCGGCCACCACGGCGCGCGCCTTCATGACAGCGAGCAGACGGGCCAGCTCGCCCGGGCTGTCGGCGGTGATGTTGTCCTCGTCGACACCGGAGACGATGACCTCCGGCTCGATCCCCGCGCTCCGGAGGGTCTGCAGGCGCGCCGGTGATTGCGACGCGAGCACGAACCTCACAGCTTCGCCAGGGCGCGACGCAGCGGGTCGAGACCGATCGAGCCGAGGTTCAGCGCGTCGGAGTGGAACTGGCGCAGATCGAACGCGGATCCCTTGCGCTGCTTGGCTTCCTCACGCGCCTGCAGCCAGAACCGCTCGCCCACCTTGTACGACGGGGCCTGCCCCGGCCAGCCGAGGTACCGATTCAGCTCGGCCTTGAGGAACTCGCTCTCCAGCCCGCTGTGCGCCTTCAGGAACTCGAACCCGAGCTCGGCGTTCCAGCGCTCACCCGGCCGCCAGCCGAACGGGTTGTCGCGCGGGACCTCCAGCTCGAGGTGCATGCCGATGTCGACGATCACGCGCGCGGCCCGGAAGCCCTGCGCGTCCAGCATGCCGAAGCGGGCGCCCGGCTCCTCGAGGTAACCCAGCTCCTCCATCAGGCGCTCGGCATACAGCGCCCAGCCCTCGCCGTGGCCGGAGACCCAGCAGGCGATCCGCTGCCAGCGGTTCAGCAGGTCGGTGCGCAGAATCGTCTGCGCCACCTGAAGGTGATGACCCGGGACGCCTTCGTGGTAGACGGTGGTGACCTCACGCCAGCCTGCGAACTCCTCGACGCCGTTCGGCACCGCCCACCACATCCGGCCCGGCCGGGTGGTCAGGTCCTCACTCGGCTGGGTGTAGTAGATCGCCCCGTCCGAGGTCGGTGCGATCATGCACTCGAGGGTGCGGATCGACTCCGGGATGTCGAAGTGCTTGCCGGCCAGCTCCGAGACGGCCTGGTCGGACATCTCCTGCATCCAGTCCCGGAACGCTTCCTTGCCGTGGATCTTGCGGGCCGGGTCCGCGTCGAGCAGCGCTGCCGTCGCCTGGATATTGCGGTCGCCGCCGTTCAGGTCGGCCGCGATCTTCCCCATCTCGCCCTCGATGCGGGCCAGCTCCTGCCAGCCCCAGGCGTAGGTCTCGTCGAGGTCGACGGTCGCGCCGAGGAAGTTCCGCGAGGCGAGCTGGTAGACCTCGCGGCCACACGCATCCCGCTCCGACGCCCGCGGCGCCACCTCGGCGGTGAGCCAACTGCCGAACTCCGCGAACGCCTTCCGCGCCGCCTCCGCGGCCCTCGCCACACTCGGCTTGACCGGGCTCTCGGGCGCCTGGTTGGCCAGACCGCCGAAGAAGTCGTCACCGGCCGGGTCGGTCCAAATGGCGATCTTGCCGGCGATGTCGAGCACCTGACGCCGCGCCGAGACCCGCCCCTGACCAGCCTGGTCGAGCAGCGTCTCGCGGTACCCGTCGAGCGCCGTACCGACGAGGTTGAGCCGGATCGCGATCCGCTCCCAGTCGTCGTTGGTTGCCGTCGGCATCAGGTCGAAAACCTGCCGGAGATTCGCGGGGACCGACGAGATCGCGTTCAGCTGGTGCTGCGGAACGCCCGCCTCGTAGGTCTCCCGCTCGAGGCCGAGCCGCTCGACGAACGCATCCTTGGCGACCTCTTCGCGCGGGCTGGCCGGCTCGATCACCGCGGCCTGCGCCAGCGTCCGCCGGGTCAGCTCCAGTACGGCGTCGAACCCGGCCGGGGTGTAGTCCGGCAGCTCGTGCTCGTGGCCCTCGACGCCGAAGAACGTCGCCTCGGTCGGATTGAGGGTGATGAACTCCTCGAGATAACTCTCGGAGAGCTTGTCGATCGGGCTGTCGGTCGCGTCAGTCACCTGCCCGACCTTACCTGGGAGCCGGACCCCGATCCTGCAGTTTTCCCTTAACCGGCATCAAGTTCCGGTGGAGCAACCTGGCGCCAGGAATCGAGCAGGATGTCGCGGAGCTCGGCGTCATCCTCAAGCAGGGCGAGGCGGGCCCGAACCCAGTTCGAACCCGCCTCATGCTTTGGCACCCAGAACTTGTCCGGCTCGGCCAGGATCAGCTCGTCCCGCTCCAGCCGGGGACACCGCACCGCGAACGACGTCTGGTCGTCCGGCACCGTCACGAACATCCGCCCACCCACATCGAACGTCGGGTGCCCCCACCGCTTCTTCTCCCGGGTCTCCGGGAGAGACAGCGCGATCCGTCGTACGTCGTCAGCGTCAAGCACGCTGCCAACCTTAGAGTCAGCTACGGACAGCCTTGCGCTTGCCGGGGAGCAGCAGGCTGGCAGCCGCACCGACCGCGACCACAGCCGCTCCCGTCCAGACCGCCGGGACCAGGCCGTCGACGTACAGGTCCGGAGTCTCGTACGAGCCGGCCGAGGCGAAGACGGAGACCAGTACGGCGATGCCCATCGCGACGCCGATCTCGCGGATCGTGCTGTTGGCACCGGAGGCGACGCCGCGATCCGCATCGGTCATCTCCGTCATCATGACGGCCGCCAGCGGCGCGAACGTGAGTCCCATCCCGATCCCGCCCAGGATGAAGGGGATGAGGAACTGACCGAAGGTGACCTCGGCGGTGGTGACGAGCGCCATCCAGGACAGCGCGATCACCAGCAGCACCTGACCGGTCGTGACCAGCACCCGCGGTCCGACCCGATCGACGATCAGCCCGGCGATCGGCGCGACCACCATCGGCGCCATCGTCCACGGCATTGTGCGGATGCCGGACTCCAGCGGGCTGTAGTGCTGGACGACCTGGAAGAACTGCGACAGCAGGAACACCGATCCGAAGACGCCGAGCGAGAACGTGAACCACACGACGTTCACCACGCTGAAGGAGCGGATCTTGTACAGCCGCAGCGGCAGCATCGGCGTAGCGGTCCGGCGTTCCCAGCCGATGAATGCGGCGAGCAAGACCACGCCGGCGATCAACGAGGTCAGCACGCCGCCTGAAGTCCAACCGTCGTCGGCGCCGTTCACGACGCCCCAGACGATCGCCAGCACACCCACGCTCGCCAGGCCCAGTCCAGGCAGGTCGAGCCGCTGCTTAATCCCGTGCGACTCCTTGAGCACCCGGGCAGCCAGCACGATGGCGACGACGCCGATCGGCACGTTCAGCCAGAAGATCCACTGCCAGTTGAGGCCTTCGACCACGGCTCCACCAACCACCGGGCCAACGGCAACCCCGAGGCCGGAGATCCCACCCCAGATACCGATGGCAGCACTGCGCTGCCGCTCGGGCACCGCACTGGCGAGCAGGGTCAGCGCCAGCGGCATCACCGCGGCGGCGCCGACGCCTTGGATCGCACGGGCGCCGATCAGCATCCACGGCTCGGTGACCAGTGCGCAGGCCGCGGAGGCGAGCGTGAACAGCGCGATGCCGGCCAGGAAGAGGCGTCTCCGACCAAGGCGGTCGCCCAGCGCGGCCGCGGTCAGCAGCAGCGCGGCGAAGGCCAGCGTGTACGCATTCACGAACCACTGCAGGTCGGTCAGGGACGCATTGAGCTCGGTCCTGATCACCGGCAGCGCGTTCGTCACGACCAGGTTGTCCAGCGTGACCATGAAGGTCGGGATTCCGACTGCGGCCAGGATCGCGCCCAGTCCGTAGCGCCGGCCTGGCGCTGCGGCGACCGGGGCCTGCCCATCGAGAGCGGTCGACGTCATCTGCAACTCCTAGTTGTAATTCACTGATAACAAGCTCGATCACCAAAGTATGCATTGACTGATAACTTGTCAACCCAGCCTTTCCGGCTCCCGAGTTCCGCCTGGCGGGAATTTGTTCCGAATGTTCTGGTAAGCGCTTGCCAAGGCGAGGAGCGGACCGCATCATGGGCAGCCTGATCCGCCATCAGGAAGGTTTTCGATGACGAACCTCTTCAGTCGCCGCAGCGTGCTCGGAGCCGGAGGAGCAGTGGTCGGCGCGGCCGCCCTTGGCTCCCTCGGGCTCAGTCAGGCCGCCGTTGCGTCGACCGCCCGCACCCACTGGCAGTCCGAGCGGGTCCGCTACGACTCCAGGCTCCGGCTGGTCTACACCGCCGATGCCGAGGGCAACCGGATCCCCGACTTCAGCCACGCGGGCTACAAGAACGGCGACAGCCCGATCCCGCACATCCGGACCGTCAAGACGGTGAAGCCCATCGCCGGCGACAACACCGCGCACCTGCAGGCCGCGATCGACGAGGTCGGGCTGCGCACTCCGGACAAGAACGGCGTCCGCGGCGCGCTACTGCTTGCCCCCGGCAACTATGAGGTTGCGGGGACGCTCCGGGTGAACAAATCCGGCGTCGTACTGCGCGGCTCCGGCGACGGCGCCGATCCGGCCAAGAACACGGTCATCCTGGCGACCGGCAACACCCCGGTCGCGCGCGATGTCGTCGTACTGGGTGGTTCCGTGGCGACCGGCTGGCGCGGCGAGGTTGCGGGGACGCGGACCGACATCACCAGCGACTGGGTCCAGGTCGGCGCACGGTCGTTCGAGGTCGCCGACGCGAGCGCACTGAAGCGTGGCGACAACATCATCCTGATTCACCCGTGCACCGAGGCCTGGCTGGCTGCGGTCGATCACGGCGGTACGGCGGCCGACGCGGGCTGGGTTGTCGACAGCCAGCCGATCACGTACAACCGCTTCATCCGGTCGATCCGCGGCAACACCGTGACCGTTGACGTCCCGATCTTCGAGCACTTGCGCCGGGAGCGGTCGCAGTCTTCCTTGTACGTCTGGGATCGCGCCGGCCTGGTGACCGGCGTCGGCGTGGAGAGCCTGCGGATCGACATCCAGTTCGCGGGTGATCCCGATGTCGACGAGGCGCACGCTTGGGTCGGTGTGAAGGTGCGCCAGGTCGAGGATGCCTGGGTGCGCGACAGCACGTTCCTGCACTTCGCGAAGGCCGGCGTCGAGACCACCGAGGCCACGCGGGTCACCGTGCGGAACTGCCGCGCGCTCGATCCGGCGTCGGTCGTCACCGGCGGCCTGCGCTACAACTTCAACGCCGAGTCGTTCTCCCAGCAGGTCCTGTTCGTGGACTGCTATGCCAGCAAGGCGCGGCACGCCTTCATCTCGAACGGCGCGAGCAGTGCTTCGGGCATCGTCTTCCTCCGCGGTACGTCGGAGGGCGCGCTCGCGTCGAGTGAGGGCCACCGCCGGTGGAGCCAGGGACTGCTCTGGGACAACCACCGCGATATCGCGCCGAAGGTCGATTTGACGCTGGGGATCTACAACCGTGGCGACTACGGCACCGGCCACGGCTGGGCGACCTCGCACTCGGTTGGCTGGAACTGCGACACCGGGACGGCCAGGTTGGTGGTCCAGAAGCCGCCGACGGCACAGAACTATGCGATCGGTGGACGCGGGGTGATCACCGGCGATGGGCCGTTTGCCCAGCCTGCGGGCTACATCGAGGGGGCGAACCGACCAGGTTTGGTGCCGCAGTCGCTCTACCAGGCGCAGTATCTCGACCGACATCACTGAGATGTTGTATGCATCGACTGATAACATACTGAGTGAGTGATCGTGAGCTGTGACGGAGGACCGGATGACGAGGGTACGGCTGACCGCCGCCGAGCGCGGCGAGGAGGTGCTGCAGGCTGCTGTGCTGGCCTTCGGCGCCTCGGGCTACGAGGGCACGAAGACGGATGAGATCGCGCGCCTCGCGGGCGTCTCCCAGCCCTACGTCATCCGGTTGTTCGGCACGAAACAAGAGCTCTTCCTGGCCTCGGTCCGGTATGTCTGCAGCCGGATCGAGGAAGTTTTCCGCGAGGCTGCCGCCGAGTCTCCTGACCTGGCCAGCCTGGGCCGTGGCTATGAGCGGCTGTCAGAGGAGCGTGCGCTGCTGCTTGTTCTCCTGCAGGGTTTCTCCGCCAGCAACAACCCGGCCATCGGCGAGTGCACCCGCGAAGGCTTCGGCAGCATCTACCGCCTGATTCGCGAACTGACCGGCGCCACTCCCCAGGAGGCCCGCGAGTTCCTGAGCATCGGCATGCTGCTCACTGTCATGACCGCCATGCAGGTGATGGGCCCGGAGGCTCATCCTGCGGAGTGGGCCGACGAGATCACGGCGACCCTCACCAACCATCAGGACTAGCGCCAGTCAGTTGCTGTTCAGTCGCGGCCGACGCGTTGGCCGGCCGCGAACCACACCGTGACGGTGGCCAGCACCAGCGCGCCGACTGTCACCAGCAGCGAGCCCGGCACGTCCGCGCCCCGCACCAGCGCGGCCGCCAGCGCAATCACCGGCGCGGCCAGTACGGCGATCGCCCCTGGCAGCACCCATCTTCGGAGCGCTCGCCCCTCGATCCGCACGTACGACGGTAGTTGGGCAGCGAACGCGGTCGCGAGGTGCAACACCACTACCGCCATCGCCGTCACCACCAGCTCCCAGCTGATCTCGGCCGGAGCCCGCACCAGCCACCCAATCGTCACGGTCAGCAGGAAGACGACTCCCGCCAGCGAATCCGGCAGCAGAACAGTTGCCAATAGCAACGGAGCCGCCAGCATCGGCACCAGATCCAGCTGATCCCAACCAGCCATTCCCGGCACCACAACCGCCACCACCCCGGCCACCGCGATCACAGCCCGAGCGACCAGCACCCCACGCCCGATATCCCGCAACTGTGCGAGCCACAGCGTCACTCGCTCTGCGCCAGTCATGAGCGCATCCGGGGAGCGGAGGCTAGGCGGGAGGCGTCGCGGAGGACTTCGTCGAGGGTGCCGGAGCCGCGCCAGGGGACGGTGGGGACACCGAGGTCGCCGAGGCGGTCGAGCTCGCGGCGACGTTCGAGGAGGCGCAGACGCCAGGCGAGCGGCCAGGCGCGTTTGTCGTGTTCGTCGGCGTCGATGAGTGAGGTGATGTCGGGCGGCAGCGTGTCCACGGCGATGACTGTGCAGCCGGAGTGCACGAGGGTGACGACGTAGCCGAGGATCATCGGACGGAGCAACGGGCTCAGGACCAGGACGAGGCTGTCCGACCTGATGCGATTCCGCTGGGCCAGTTGATCCTGATCGGGCTGCCGACCACGACGATCCGCGTGCACAAGCGCATCGAGGATGCGCCGCAGGTGACCGCGCCCGCTCCCGGACCGCACGCCGCGCACCAGATTCCCGGTGTCGACCAGCCGAACCCGGTCGCCGTGCCGCAAGTAGTGCTCGGCGATCGAAGCAGCAGCCCGCACACCGGTGTCCAGACTGCTCGACCGGCCGTCGATCCCTTCGCTGACTCCGATCTCGCCGCCGGTGTCGAGCAGGATCACCACCTCGGTATCGCGATCCGACCAGGTCGAGGTGACATGCAGCTCGCTGGTCCGCGCGGAGACCGACCAGTTGATCCGCCGCAACCGGTCACCGGTCCGGAACGTCCGCACACCCGCCAGTTCTGTCCCCTCCCCCGGCCGTCGCGACCGATGCAACCCGACCAGTCCAGCCGGCCGCGGCATCGCATCCACCGCCTCGAAACCTTCCCGCAACGGCAGTGTCGTCACACTGGAAGCCCCCAGCGACGGCACCGGGATCCGGTAGGACCCCAACACCGACGTCGCCACAACGGTCGGCCGCTCCAAAGTCCGCAACCCCCACCGCTTGGCCCGGACTCCGACCTCCAACGCCACCGCATCAGGCGCGTCCTCGGACGCATCCGGCAAAATCCGCACCGGCTCGGCGACGGCCGCCTGCCGAGGTGAGTAGTCGAACCACCGCGACCGCGGCAACGCCGCCACGATCAGGTCGATATCCGGATCCACCGTCCCCGGAACCCGCAACCGGTACGTCGTCGCTTGTCCCTCGAACAACACATCCGCATCCAGCTCGGTCTGCACCTGAGGCACTTCGCGCGGCCGGAAGTACCGCCCCCAGACCGCAACGAACGCCAGCGGCAGCCCGAGCACAGCAGCATCCGGCCGCCGCGCCAGCACGGCAATGAGCAGCAACGCCGCAGCGACGACGAGCACGCGCACATGTGCGTGCGTCGGTTGCCACCTCATGACCTGACTCCCCCGGACATGAGGCGTCTCAACGACTAGCGCCGGCAACGGTGGGCGGCGTCGGAACGGCACCCAGCACGGCCCGGACCACGGTCGCCCCCGTCACGTCATGCAGCCACAACTCCGGCCGAACCGTGATCCGGTGCGCCAAAGCCGGCACCGCAACCGCCTTCACATCCTCCGGTACGACGTAGTCGCGACCCTTGATCACCGCGTACGCCCGAGCAGTCAGCAGCAGCGCCAGCGAGCCACGCGGTGATGCACCAACCAGCACCTGCGAATCACGCCGGGTCGCCGAGGCCAGGTCGACGCAGTACTGCCCGACAGTGTCGTCGACGGTCACCGTCTCGACCGCCTGCTGGGCGGCGAGCAGACCGGCCGCATCAGTGACCGCTTCGACCTTCTGGTCCTCGGTCCGGCGGCTCATCCGGCGACGAAGGACTTCCCACTCCTCGGCCGCGGTCGGATACCCGAACCCGATCCGCAGCATGAAGCGGTCGAGCTGCGCCTCGGGCAGCGGATAGGTGCCCTCGTACTCCACCGGGTTCGCCGTGGCCAGGACGTGGAACGGAACCGGCAGCGGGAAGGTCTGGCCCTCGACCGTCACCTGGTGCTCCTGCATCGACTCCAGCAGGGCGGCCTGGGTCTTGGGTGGCGTCCGGTTGATCTCATCCGCCAGCAGCAGTCCGGTGAAGATCGGTCCCGGCCGGAAGACGAACTCCGAGTTCTTCTGGTCGTAGACGAACGCACCGGTTACATCGGACGGCAGGAGGTCTGGTGTGAACTGCACGCGCCGGAACTCCAGACCGAGCGCCTGCGCGAACGACCTCGCCGCCAGCGTCTTGGCCAGCCCCGGATAGTCCTCGAGCAGGACATGCCCACCGGCCAGGATCCCCGCGAGTACGAGCTCGAGCGCCTCGCTCTTACCGACGACGGCCTGGCCGACCCGATCCAGCACCCGCCGGCTCAGGTCGGAGACCTCGGCCAGCCTCAGCGCCGGGGAGCTGACGTCAGCGGGTCGGATGTCGGAGTCGGTCACAGTTCCTCACAGGTTCTCGATGGTCTGGATCGCGGCCTCGATCTCGGCGAGACTCGCAACGCGCTTGTCGTCGGAGGTGATCAGATCCCAGACCTGGTCGCCGACGAAGGCCCGGGCGCGCTCCGGCTCGAGCTCGGGATCGATGCCGTGCCGATGCACGAGCCGGTCGATGGTCAGCTCCAGCAGCATCGGCTGGATCCGGCGCGCGAACGTGCGGGAGCCTTCGCCCTCGCGGCGCTCCCGGCTCGACTCCTGTAACCAGGTCGCGATGAACTGGGTGCGGTTGTCGTTGCTCTGTGCCCGCGCCGCCGCGAGCTGCTCGTCATGCCGGGCCGGCCAGTTCGTCTCGAGCAACTGCGGAACGAGCTGCCGCAGCGCCACCGACCCGAAGCCGACGGCGAGTGCCGTCGCCACGAACCACAGCGGCCGCGGCGCCATCCCAGCCGCGCCGAACGCGCCGACCAGCAGCAGGCTCGCGAGCACAGTCAGCCCGACATGCTGCACGAGCACCCTGTTCAGCCGCATCGACCGAACCTTCGGCTTCTCACCACGCCGCTCGTCGTCCTCCAACGGCGTCCACCGGTACGACGTCATGCGCCCACCCCACCATTCGGCGGAGCCGGGTTGTCCGGGGCTGCGGCCCCGGCGCTCACCCGTCCACCGGCCTGAGCCGCGGCCAGGTCGTCACGCAGCCGGAGTAACGCCGCTCGCGCCTCGGCTCGGGAAGACTCACCAGAACCATGGGTCGAGTACCGAGCCTCACGGTACAACTCGCCGAGCCGGACCAGCTCCGGCTCCGAAATCCCACCCACGCCGAGCACGCGCACGGTGAACTCGGCCGGCGTCTCGGACGCCTCCCGCGCTACGCCCGCCGATGCTGCTGCCTGCTCCAACGCGACCCAGCAGGCGATGACCGCATCGGTCGGGCGACCGGAATCGATCGCGGCCAAGCCGCTATCCACGGCCTCTGCAAGCTTCTCCGCCGCAATCCGCTCCCAATCCGGGTCGGACTCCGTGACGGTCGGCAGCTGAACCCGGCGAACGATGCGGTAGATCAGCAGCCCGAGGAACACCCCCAACGCTGCCAGCACCAGCCAGAACAACGATTGAAAGAGCCCCGCGACCCAGCCCGGCATCTGCCGTTCCTTCTGCGGCGCACCCTCGCGTTGCGAGAAGGTCGGCATCGTCGGCGCCGTCGAGCTCCGAGTCACCACCGGCGCAGGCTTCGGCGACAGCGTGCTCTCGCTGACCGGCCGCACCGAGCCACCCGCCGACGCAAGCACGACGAACCCGGCGCCGGCGATCCCGAGGATCAGCACGACGACCAGCGCCCAGCTCCCGCGACGGTGCGTCAACATGCTGGGCAGGCTAGCCGATGAAAAGCGCTTACCAAGACGGATTTCACCTTTGTGCCAGAAGAGTGCGCACTGAGTTCCTGATGAGTGCGTACTCGGTTCCTGCTACCCCGTGGCAGGAACCGGCCGCCCGAGCCACACTCCCGGGCGACCGGCGGATTATGACCTGCTAGACCGTGATCGACCAGCCCGTCAGGGTGCCGGTGTCACCCGGGCCGTTGTCGCCGATACGGAGGGTCCAGGTCCCGGTCGCGTTCTCGTCGGCAGCGACGTCGTACGTCTTGCTGGCCGGCAGTGCGTGGCAGCTGGAGCCGCCGCTGCGCTGCAGGTAGTACCAGCGGCCGCTCGGGGAGACCAGGCTGATGTTGAGGTCCTCGAGGCAGGTGTGGTTGCCCTCGACCTTCACCTTGACCGGAGCCTTGGTGCGGCCGGTCGTGGTCGACTTGACCGTGCTGACGGCCGTCTGGAAGTCGCGGATCGGGTAGTCGGTGCCGTTGGTGAAGGTCCGCTCACCCGGCTCGGGGTCGCCGGGATCGCCGGGATCGCCGGTACCGGTGAGCAGCGTCAGGTTCCACTTGGCCAGCGCCTCGGAGACCGGCTGGAAGATCGAGTTGTCCTGATCGCCGGTCTGGCAGGTCGAGTTGCCACCGGAGTGCAGACCAACGGCCTTGTCGCCGCGCAGCCACGCACCGCCGGAGTCGCCACCCTCGGAACAGGCCGACGTCGTGGTCAGCCCCTCCACCACAGTCGAGCCGTAGTCGATGGTCTGGTTGACCGCACTGACCTTGCCGCACTCCCAGTTCGGGGCAGTGTTGCCGGAGTGACAGACGTTGTCGCCGACGATCGCCTCAGCCGCACCAGTCACGGTGACGGCAGGTGAGCCCCAGGTGTTGACGTTCGGGGAGGTCGTCCAGCCGGCCTCGGTGACCGACACGACGCCCATGTCACCTTCGCGTGCGTTCACGCTGCGAGTGCCACCGACATTCGACGTACCGAGCTTGTTGCTCTGACCGCTCGCGCCGTACGCCGCCTGGTTCGCGTCGTTGGTGCAGTGGCCTGCGGTCACGAAGTACTTGTTGCTCTGGGCATCTGTTGCCGGGAAGCCGACGGAGCAGTTGGACTCGCTGCCCGGCCACCACGGGTCGCCCGGGTTGACCTCGCCGGCCTGCTGAACGAACGTCGTCGCCACCGATTCGACGCGGACGCCATCCAGGCCGCGGAAAGCCGCACTGCCGCCACGCGCCTTGACCACGACCTGGTTCGTCACCGGGTCGATACCCCAGCTCCGCAGGTTGTTCTGGCTGCGGGCAATCTGGTCGACCTGGGCCAGCAGGCCATCCAGCTGCTGCTGCGTCCGGGCGACGGTCTTCGGTGTTGCACCGGCTGCACGGGCCTGTGCTGCGGCGGCATCGCTGGTCACGGCGACGAACAGGTGACCGCTCTCGATCCACCGACCGGACTGTCCGGCGCCGGCCGGGAGCTGGGCCGAGACCTGGTGTGGTTCCGGCGTCGCAGCGTTCGACGGCGCCGGGAGAGCGATCAAGCTGCCACTCAGCAGCAGGATCGCAGGGACTGTCCTTCGCATGGTGCACTCCTCAGATTGGGACGGTGCACCCGAACCTAGGAGCGTGACGTGGCGGTGAAAATTGGCAGAACACCTTTCACAGTTAAGACTCCGGCCTTAACAGTTCAACTCCGCACAGTTCACTCCCACTCCCAGCGGAAACCCAGCCGGCCAGGTCCGAAGTTCAGTACGACGTCATGCACCTCGGGCGCGACGTCGACGAGCCGGCTCTGCTCCGCACCCTCGTCCAGCTGCGAGAACGCCGTACAGGTGGCGGGGAGTACATCCGGGTCGAAGCAGATCTCCAGTACGAACTCACGCACCGGCAACCGGAACTTGCGCTCGTAGTTCGTGGCCGGCGGATACGGCGCCACGTTCACCAGCTCGTGCTCCGTGATCACCGTCTCGCCCTTGCGGAGTGGACGGTCGAATAGCAGCTCCGCAACGAGCAGTCCGTCCTCAGGACGCCGTACCGTCCGGCCAAGTGAGCAGTGCCGCAGCGGCCAGATGTCAGGCAGCGGGCGGTCATGCTCGTCCAGATGCATGATCACCACCCACCGGTCCGGCCCGTCCGCCTCCGCACGCAGCACCTGCCGCGAGTGATACGAGCGCTCACCACCGTCGGCACCGATGAACACCCTGTCGTGCTGGCTGATGCGCGTCAGCCTTTCGTCCCAACGGATGTCCACCTCGCTGACCGCTGCCTCCACAGCGCTGGGCCGTGGCCAGTACGCCGCTACGTCCGGCCGATCAGGCACAGTGCTTAGCCACCGACCACGCGGGCGCGGTGGGCCGAGCGACGTGGACAGAGTGCCGGAGGGAAGATCCAGCACCTCTTCCAGCAGCGCAACGGCCGCCAGCGAGTCCCTGCGTTCCGGACGCGACCGACCGGATTGCCAGTAGCTCAGGGTGGCCATGCTGACCGACACCCCTTGCACCATCAGCCGCTCACGGATCCGCTCCAGACCGAGGCCACGCGCTTGAATCGCTGCGCGCAGCACGTCGGCAAACTCGCGCTCGCCCATGCTTGCGACCTTAGGCACGACGGGCTCCGCTGACCAGAGCATGGATGCTTAACTGTTAACACCCTTCCGGAGGCGATTTCGCGCAGACGCGGGAAATTTCCCATGCTGGCGGGAAAGTTCACCCACCCCAGCTCTGGACTGATGAAAATCGTTTTCATATACTCGTGATCATGACCGCCCAACCGAAGACTCCCTTGTCCCTGCTGGCCGGGTTGTCCACGACGCTCCGGCAGCCCGTCCTCGACGCCATGCTGGATGCGACCACGGTGGCTGTGGTGGTCGACCAGGACGAACTTGCCGGCCGCGGCGTGCTCACCTGGCGTGTGCTCGACGCGTCCGGCCCGATCGACGCCGGTGAGTTCACCGTCGGCGACGACTGCGGCGCCTGCCAACTGATCGAGTCCCTGATGCCACTGCTGGAGACGCTGGTCTCCCGGCAGCACTGGGACCACATCGTGCTGTCTGCTCCGCCTGCCATGGAGGCGCGCCCGCTGGCGTCCACCTTGGTCGCGCTACTGCCGGAGATCACCGTTGACACGGTCACGTGCGTAGTCGACGCCGTACTGCTGGTGGAGCAGCTCTCAGGCGACGAACTGCTCGACGAGCGTGGTCTCGCGCTCGGACTGCCGGATCGACGCAACGTGGCTGAGCTGACTGCTCGCCAGATCGAGTACGCCGATGTCTGCGTGCTGGCCAACGCCCACCGCAGCAAGGCTCCGGAACGGCTGCACAACCTGCTGCTGCACCTGAACCCGCGGACCACGGTGGTCGCGGCGGACCCGGCCGGCGTACCAGCTGGAGCTGTTGCCCGGACCGGCCTATTCAACTTCGCGGCGGCCGAGGCGTGGGCCGGCGACCTCGCCGCATCCGATCAGGTGCAGCCGAGCGGTGACGGGGTGACGACTGTGCTCTGGCGGTCTACTCGGCCGCTGCACCCGGCCCGGTTGAACGAAGCACTCGAAGACATCGTCGAAGACGTCGTACGGAGTCGCGGTGTGGTGTGGCTGGCGAACCGGCCGACGCAGCGCGTGCGTTGGGAGTCTGCGGGCTACAGCGCGTCGCTCGGCACGCTGGGCGAGTGGTCGGACACTGAGCACCTGGCTGAGTGCACTGTGGTTGCCACTGGCATGGGCCTCGACCCGGCGAGATTGCAGTCGATTCTCGACGCCTGCCTGCTCACTGAGTCCGAGCTAGCCAGTCTGGACTGGAAGGAGCTCGACGACCCGTTCGCCGGAGTCCTACCCCAGTAGCGGCAAGCGCTCGGCATGCGCGCCCAGCATGTCGAGATCGGCGTCGTCGAGCGGCACCCGGCCAGTGCCCTTGAGCACGTACGTCGTGGTGTCCCACTTGATCACGTCCCACGCGGCGGGGCCGAATAGTCCATCCAGGGTGCGCACGGTGAGGCGTAGCGCTTCGGGGTCGGGCTCTGGCGCGTTCGGGAGGTTCAGCGTCAGATCGAGGTGGTGCACAGTCGCCTCCAGCACCAGGGTCGCAACAAAGTCCTTCACCGCCAGCACATGCCCCTGTGTCTCCACCCGCCCCTCGGCACGAGCCGCAGCCCGTACGGCGGCCTCCGACACCTCACGCCAGTGCTGCACCAACACACCGGGTTTCCGGTACGCCGCCGCAACGCCCAGCGCGAAGTGGGTGTCGCCGGAGGAGCCCGGTGGGAAGTCACGCCAGTAGCTGACGAAGTCCCGGTTGGGCTCCGCCACGGCCGGGCTGGCAAACGCGATCAGAGCGCGCTGAGCGTCGTACAGGAGATGGACCAGCAGCGGTCCGACCGCCAGGCCTGAACATCTGGTCTCGCGACCGAAGTCAGCGGTGCTCAGCCCCTGCACGGTCTCCGTGATCCGCCCATAGGCCCGCTCCAGCGTGCCAGCCACTCCGCGCGGCAAGGCACCTCGCTCGGGTGCTCTCATCCGGGCCTCCTCGGTGTCGCTTCTTCCGACGTTAACCCCGAGAGGCCGCTATGTGTTCCTAGCTGCGCGCAACTCGGAGGTGCTCGACGGCGGCGGCCTCTAGGTGACTGAGGTCGGAGGAGACCGTGGCGAAGGTAAAGCCCTGCTCCAAGCGCAGTCTGGCGCTGGAGCCGTCCGGTGTGTGCATGCCGACCGCCAGTCCGGCTTCTGTTGCGGTCTTGATGATCAGTGCGATCCCCTCCTCCAGCGCACCGGCGGTCTCCGGGTCACCTGGGTAGCGAGCGCCGAGAGCCAGGGCCAGGTCGGACGGACCGACGTACAGGCCGTCCAGTCCGGGGGTTGCGCAGATCTCGGCGACATTCTCGAGCGCCTGCGCGGTCTCGATCATCGCGATGACCACAGTGAGCTTGTTGTTCTCGGCCGGCACCGGATGCACCCGTAGCTCAGCACGCGCCGGCCCGAAGGAGCGGTGACCGAGCGGCGGGTACTTGACCGCCCGGACCGCTCGGGCCACGTCCTCGGCCGTATCGATCAGCGGAATGATCACACCGATCGCACCTGCGTCGAGAGCGCGCCCGATCGGCGTCGGGTTGTTCGCCTCCACCCGCACCAGCCCGGCTGCCCCGCGACCGGCGTCGATCGCGAGCAGCCCGTTCACCATGCCCTGGTATCCGAACAGACCGTGCTGAGCGTCCAGCACCACGTAGTCGTAGTCCAGGCGAGCAATCCGCTCGGTAGCGGGTGGCGCATCCAGCGTCACCCAGTACCCGACCAGCTGCTCACGATTGCGAAGACGCTCTGCGAAGGTCACGCCGTACAGCTTAGACAGGCGGTACTCCGTGACGCTTGGTCGAGAAGTGACGGTCCTTGGACTGGGCTGCGGCGAGCCTGGCGATCAGGTCGTTGCGGAGGTCCTCCGGCTCGACGATCGCGTCGATCACCAGGTCGGCGGCCAGGCGCAGGATGTCGATATCGGTCTCGTACTCCTCGCGGAGCTTGGAGACGTACTCGACCCGCTCGGTCTCGTCGGCGATCTCCTGGATCTTGTTGTAGTAGACGGCATTGATCGCCGCCTCCGGACCCATCACCGCGATCTTCGCGGTCGGCAGCGCGATACACGCATCCGGCGAGAAGCCCGGACCACACATCGCGTACAGACCGGCGCCGTACGCCTTGCGCACGATCACCGAGACCGTCGGGACGGTCGCCTCCGACACCGCGGTGATCATCTTCGCGCCGTGCCGGATGATGCCGGCCCGCTCGACCTCGCTGCCGATCATGAACCCCGGCACATCGCAGAGATAGATGAGCGGGATGTTGAACGCGTCGCACAACCAGATGAACCGGGCCGACTTGTCCGCCGAGTCGACGAACAGTACGCCGCCCTTCACCGCAGGCTGATTCGCGACGAACCCGACCACCTGGCCGGCCAGCAGGGCGAACCCGACCACGAGCTCCGGCGCATACGACGGCTTGATTTCGAAGAACGTGTCCGCGTCCGCGATCGCGTCGATCACGTCGTGGATGTCGAACCCGACACTCTCCTCGACCGGCACCAGGTCCCGGGTGAAATCACGGCCTGCGGGAGAGGCGTCGTACGAGGGCGGCCGAGCGCGCCACGAGCCCGGAACGTACGAGAAGTATTGCTTGGCCAGCTCGATCGCCTCGGTGTCGTCGGCCGCAAGCAGATCGCCGCAGCCGGAGACGCTGGTGTGCATCCGGGCGCCGCCCATCTCCTCCAGCGTCACCTTCTCGCCGACGACCATCTCGGCCATCCGCGGTGAGCCCAGGTACATCGAGGCATTGCCGTCGACCATGATCACGAGATCGCAGAACGCCGGGATGTACGCACCGCCGGCCGCAGACGGGCCGAACAGGCAGCAGATCTGCGGCACCTTGCCGGACAGCGCGACCTGGTTGTGGAAGATCCGCCCAGCGCCGCGACGGCCCGGGAAGAGCTGCACCTGGTCGGTGATCCGGGCGCCCGCGGAGTCGATCAGCCAGAAGATCGGCAGCTCGTCGCGCAGCGCCACCTCGGTCATCCGGACGATCTTCTCGACCGTCCGGGCACCCCACGACCCTGCCTTGACGGTCGGGTCGTTCGCCACGATCAGCGCCGGCCGGCCGTCGACCAGCGCGCGGCCGGTGACCACGCCGTCAGCCGGAAGCCCGGCGTTCAGCGCGTTCGCCAGCTGCGCCTCCTCGACGAAGCTGCCCTCGTCGACGAGCAGGGCGATCCGGTCGCGGACATAGAGCTTGTTCTGCTTGTCCAGCTTTGCTTTGGCTTTTTCGGGCGGTGCCAGCGTCGCTTCGCGGGCAGCCTTGAACTCAGTCCAGTGATCCCGGGTCATGTGGCCATCATTCCACTGGGAGGCCGAGGCCTCGGGCGATCAGCATCCGCTGCACTTCCGACGTACCTTCACCGATCTCGAGGATCTTCGCGTCGCGGTAGAAACGCGTGACCGGGTACTCCTCCATGAAGCCGTAGCCGCCGAAGACCTGCGTCGCGATCCGCGTCGCGGTCACGGCAGACTCGCTCGCGTACAGCTTCGCCACCGACGCGGCCTGCTTGAAGTCGGCCACCGAGGCGCCCGCATCCTTCAACGCCGCCGCCTTGTAGACCAGCATCTCGGCCGCGTCCGCCATCACCTTCAGGTCGGCGATCTGGAACGCGACCCCCTGCTTACGACCGATCGGACCACCGAACGTCTGCCGCTCACCGGCGTACTGAACGGACATGTCCAGACAGGCCCGGATGCAGCCGAGCGCGACCGCGGCAATCGCCACGCGACCGTCGTCCAGCGTCGCCAGGAACTGCGCAAACCCCTTGCCGCGCTGTCCCAGCAGGTTGGCCTCAGGCACCCGTACGTCGCTCAACGCCAGCGGGTGCGTGTCGCTCGCATGCCACCCGAGCTTGTCGTACGCCGGCTCTGCGACGAACCCCGGCGTCCCGGTCGGGACGATGATCGTGGAGATCTCCGGCTTGCCGTTCTCCCGCGTCCCCGTCCGCGCGGTCACCGTCACGCACGACGTGATCGCGGAGCCCGAGTTCGTGATGAACTGCTTCGACCCGTCAATCACCCATTGGCCGCCTTCGAGCTTGGCGCGCGTCTTGGTCGCACCTGCATCCGACCCCGCATCAGCCTCGGTCAGCCCGAACCCGGCCAGCTTCTCGCCCGCGACCAGCTCCGGCAGCCACCGCTGCTTCTGCTCGTCGGTCCCGTACGTCAGGATCGGGTTGATCCCGAGCCCGACCCCGGCCTCCAGCGTGATCCCCATCGACTGGTCGACCTTCGAGATCTCCTCGATCGCCACACACAGGCTCGTGAAGTCGCCGCCAGAACCGCCGTACTCCTCCGGCGCGGTCAGCCCGAACAGCCCGAGCTTGCCCATCTTCTGCACAACCTCCACCGGGAAGTAGTGCTTGCGGTCCCACTCCGCCGCGTGCGGCGCAATCTCCGCCTCGGCGAAGTCGCGCACACTGCGCCGGAACTCGCGGTGCTCCTCGGACAGCTCGAACATTCCCAGCTCCTCTGTGCTTGACGCTTACGTAAACGTAAAGCACAGTGGGCCAGGTGCACAATATCCGGGTGCCCGCCGATACATGGACGATCGCCGAACTCGCCGCCGAGTACGCCGTCACCCTGCGCACGATCCGCTTCTACGAGGACCGCGGCCTCCTCACCCCCGAACGCCGCGGCACCGTCCGCCTCTACCACCCCCGCGACCGCGTCCGCCTCGGCCTCATCCTCCGCGGCAAACGCCTGGGCTTCTCCCTCGACGAAATCGCCACCATCGTCGACATGTACGACGCCGAACCCGGTGAGGCCGGCCAGCTCGAGTACCTCCTGGCCCAAATAGCCACCCGCCGAGCCGACCTCGAACAACGCCGCCAAGACCTCGAACAAACCCTCGCCGACCTGGCCGAGGTAGAAGCCCGCTGCCAAGCCGACCTCAAGGCCCTCCGCAACCGCACCTAGCCGCAGCCGTCGCCGGCACCATCCAACGCCTCCGCGACGATCTCCTCCGCGCCCTGGCCTGGCACAAAACCAGGCCCTTGGTGGAAACAAATACGCGCCCAGCGCCGAAGAGTTACCACTCAGTGCGTGGAGCTCACTTGAGAACCAGCAGCCCCGGTACTGCCGATTTCTCCAAGCCGTGGGCGCCACCACCCGGTCAGGGTGGGGGCATGATTCTTGTTACCGGAGCAACCGGCACCATTGGCAGCGAAGTGCTGCGACAACTCCTTGCGGCCGGCTGGCCCGTCCGTGCTCTGACCCGCAGCCCGGAAAAACTTGCCGGTACGGCGGCCGACGTCGTACAGGGAGATTTCGACGACCCCGACTCGCTTGCTCGCGCCATGGATGGCGTCGAGGCGGTCTTCTTGCTCACTGTGGCGCGGCCGCCGAGTGCCCGGCACGACGAGACGCTTCTGAAGGTTGCCGGGGACGCCACGATCGTCAAGCTCTCTGGGATCGGCGCGGGTGAGGTGTTCGACGGCGGCACGGTCGGCCACTGGAACCTCGCCGCCGAGCAGGTCATCAAGGAACGTAACGGGCGCTGGACCATCCTGCGGCCGTCGAGTTTTGCGACGAATGTACTCACCGCCGACGGACAGCCTGTGATCAATCCGACCGGGGATGCACAGCAAGGCGTGATCGACCCGCACGACATCGCCGCCGTCGCCGTCCAGGCCTTGACTCGGTCCGGCCACGATGGGCAGACCTACACCCTGACCGGCCCGGAGCTACTCTCCGTGCCGCAGCAGGTGTCTCAGCTGAGCGAGATCTCGGGGCGGCCCGTCCCGATGCTCGACGTCGAGCCGGCCGAGCTTGCCCGCCAGTTGGCCGAGTACGGCGAAGATCCTGCATCGATCGAGGCGATGCTGAGGGGGATCGGCTTCGCGCGGGCGGGGCGCAATGCAGTGCTGACCGATGACGTCGAACGGGTGCTCGGACGGCCCGCGGGCAGCTTCGCCAACTGGGCCCGTCGGCACTTCCCCGAGCCGTCCGGTCAGACCGGCGACTGACAGGCGGTTGCCGCCGGCATCTTTCCTTGGGCGAATGCGGCCGGCGGCACGCCCCTGAATATCTTGAACTCCGCGGTCAGGTGGGCCTGGTCGTAGTACCCGGCCTCCAGCGCGACCTGGGCGAGCGGCTGTTGCTCGGCCCGGTCGATCACGGTCCGGACCCGGTAGATCCGGGCGAACTGCTTCGGAGAAATCCCGAGTGTGCCGACGAAGACCGTCCTCAGTTGGCGCTCGCTGAGATGCACGCGCTGGGCCACTTCCGCCACCTTCATGCCATTGGCGAGCATTCTGGTCGCACGCCGTACGAGCGTGGTCCGGTCCGTGCGCGCATCCACAGACAAGGCTGCCAGCAGCGTCTGCGGACCTTCGGCCATCAATCGGCGGGCGACCCGATCACCGGTTACCGCCGCCAGCGGCACCGCTTGGTCGACCAACTCGGAGGCCGCGCCGCCGAGCAGGCCCTGGACCGCCTCGGTCTTCAGCCGCAGCTTGAGCCACGACCGTCCTGGTGCGGCGGCGTGATAGACCGCGCGGGTTCGCGCACCCATCACGACCAGGGCGTCGGCAGAGAACCCTTCGTCGAGCCGAAGCGCCAACGTCACCGCATGATCGGGCCCTTCGAGAACAACCTGTCCACTGTCGCGGAGGTCTCCCTTGACCATGCTCTCGATCGCCCCGCGTGCGCCCCTGGGCACCGTCAGCGGAAGTTCTCGATGGATGATCACCTGATCACTCTAGGCGGCGGACGCGGCCGGGCATCCCGAAGAGGCAACAGGTTGTCGGCGCGCAGCGTGGTAGTCGCAGTACCTGACTCGTGGCGAGCGAATTTGGCAGACTCGATGCGCGACCTGAGGTACCGAGACCGACCGCGCTTCTGTGCGCAGAGTGGAATGCCTTGCCACGTAACGACGCAGTGCCGAGCCGCTTAGCGCCGACGACTGGATCTGCCAGCCCGGATGCGCCGCACGCGCGGATCGTCGTCACGGTCGCCTCGCTGGGCTTCTTCCTGATCACGCTGGACATTTCGATCGTGAACGTCGCCCTGTCCCGGATCAGGACCGAGCTCGGCGGCGGAACGACCGGCCAGCAGTGGACGATCGACGGCTACACCCTCTTGTTCGCCGCGCTGTTGCTGTTCGCGGGGAACCTGTCGGATCGGATCGGCGCGAAGAAGGCTCTCGGCGCGGGCATCGTCGGGTTCGGACTGGCCTCGGCCGCCTGTGCGGTCGCGCCCACGATCGACGTACTGGTCGCCGCCCGCTGCGCGCAGGGCGCTGCCGCGGCGATCATGCTGCCGGCATCGATGGCGCTGGTTCGTGAAGCGTTCCCTGACCCACGCCGCCGAGCCAGTGCGCTCGGCGTCTGGGCGGTCGGCGGAGCCGTCGCCGGGCTGGTCGGACAACCTCTCGGCGGGCTGCTCACGACTCTCGACTGGCGGTGGGTCTTCACGATCAACCTGCCCGTCTGCGCCGGCATGGTCGCCTTCCTGATCGCGGTGGCCGCCTCGCCCACCCGACCGTCGCGGTTCGACTGGGCCGGCCAGATCCTCGCCGTGGTTGCCTTGTCCACCCTGGTCTACGGACTCATCGAAGGCGGCCATCGCGGGTTCACCCACCCCACCGTCGTCGCCGCGCTCGCGATCGCCGTGATCACCCTCGCAGCCTTCCTGGCTGTTCAGGCCCGCGGCCGGCACCCGATGATGCCGCTGGAGCTGTTCCGGGCGCGCGGCTTCCGACTGGCCCTGCCCGTCGGGTTCGCCTTCATGGTCGGCAACTACGGCAACGTGTTCGTCGTCAGCCTGTTCCTCCAGCAGCACCTCGGATTGTCGCCGCTGCACGCCGGACTGGCGTTCTTGCCGTCGGCTTTCTTCGCGATCGCCGGGAACCTCGCCAGTGGCCCGATCACCAACCGGTTCGGAGCGCGGGTCCCGGTCGTGGCCGGGTTGCTGTCGATGACCGCCGGACTCCTGGCGCTGCTCCTCACGGCACCGCTGGAGTCGCCGGTCGTGACCGCCCTCTGCGTCGTACCGATCGGCGCCGGCGGCTCGTTGGCCATGCCCTCGATCACCGGAGTCGTCCTCGAAGGCGTCGCGGCCGAGCATGCAGGAACCGCCAGCGCCGTCTTCAACACCTTCCGCCAGATCGGCGGCGCAGTCGCCATCGCCGTCTTCGGCGCCCTGATCGCCAACCCGGACACCTTCCTCACCGGCCTGCGGATCAGCCTCGCCTCGGCTGCGGCCCTGCTGCTACTCGCGGCGATCAACAGCACCCGAATCCAGCCCCGAGCCTGACGGCGCAGGCCTCACCTCACCGACAACCTCAACTCACCGCCAGCAACCCGCCCTGCTGAGCCGCGCAAAGCGTCGTACCAAAAGCCTCGACCCGTACGGCGAACTGCTGCGGATTCTCGACGCGGATCCGGCGGCGGCCCCACGGCGTACCAGGTGATGCGAACACGAAGGTGGACGCGTTGGTGCGGTCGAAGAACGACGGGGTCGTGTAGTCGGCCACCATTAGCTGGGAATCAGGCTCGGGCGGGTCGTCGGCGTCGGGCAGGGCCGGATCGGTTTTCAGGGTTTGGTCGAAGAGTGGTAGGAGCAGCTCGCCGCCCGCGCTCCTCCACCGGTTGACGAGACGACGGAAGGCAGCTTCGCGCCGGAAGGATCGGCCGGCCGCGAGGATGTCGGTGCCGGCCCCGGCGAAGGCCAGGGCGTACTCGTGGACCGGCGTCGTGTGGATGAGGCTGAGGGCCCAACTGCTGCGGACCATGATCATGGCCCACCGCAGCAGCTCGGCAGCCTCACAGGCCGTCCCTTCAAGCAGTCCGCGCTCCGGCTCCCAAACCTTGGCGCGCTGCAACGGAGGCAGTACGGCGTCCGCAGTCCGCCCGGCCTTTGACCGGCTCCACCTGACGTCGCGGTTCGACACCGTGCCGCTCGCGCCCTGCACGACTCCCCGATCACCGAGCCGGAGGAGCGTCGTACCGGCTTGGCAATCGAAGCTGACCCCGCACCGGTCCGACTGCTCGAATCGCAACTGGTCCACGCCCTCGAACTGGATCCGCAGCTCCGCCAGATCCCCGCCGTCAGCCTGGTAGCGCCGACTGGCTGCGATCGTGACCTCACCGACCAGCACACCCTCCGACCGCTGGACACACAGCGTCCTGACTTCCGCGGTGTCGAAGGCGTAGTCCGCTGCGAGCTCCTCGATCGTTTCCGCAGTCAGATCCATCGTGCCGGGAGTCGCGGTGCCTTCGCCGTCGCGAACGGGGCCGTTTGGGTGCTTCATCGGCGGCGGCAGCTCGATCGGGTGACCCGCTGCCACAGCTTGCTCAAGCACCCACGCATGCCGCGTCGCCCCGAAGTCGGCCATCCACCGGACCCCTTGCAGCGCAAGGTTCTCCCGCCGCCCAGCACCACGGGCACAGGCCGCCCCAACGAACGGGAAGGTGTTGTTGTCCCAGACATCCGCGATCCGGTTCACGCGCAACCGGTCGAAGTTCCGAGCATCAGCAGACAGCGCCGCGATCTCTGCCCACGACCGATCGAGCACCCCGGCCCAGGCCTCCAGCATCTCCCCCACGCTTCACCTTATCCGGCGCCGATTCACCGCTCTGGAAGGCGCCGCTGCCAGGTGAGCGGGCCGACCTGGATGCGTTGGGCGGAGCTACCTGACCAGGTGACGGGGAGGTCGTGAGCGCGGAGGCCTGCGACGATTTGGTGGCCGACCTCGACGACGCGCGACTCCCACGTGCTCTCGACGGCGTCGAAAGGTCCGTAGGCGAGGTAGAGAGCGGCGGGGGTGTCGGCCAGGCCCTCGGCGTCCTGCTGGTGGAAGAAGACATAGCCCTTGGACTGCCTGTCAGCTGGGCGTTCGTCGAAGATCTCGGTCGACCCGCACCCCTGGCAGCAGGTGAAGTTCATGCGGGCGACGACACCGGCTGCATCAAGCTCCGCGAAGGCAGCGGCGAAGCGGTCGGCATCGGTGACCTCGACCCAGGTCCGTTGCTTCTGCAGGCGTTGCTCCCAGACTTCGTCGACGAGCTGGGTCACCTGCTCAGCAGTCAGGACGCCGTCGTCCTCGGCGTACTCGATCGCCGCCTCCACGACCTCGTCCCGCCGCTGAAAGCCAGGCACGACCCAGCCCTTGATCTGCTCACGCAACTCCTCGAGTTCCTCCATGCCCGGAAAGCGTAAATGCCCCCACCGACAATCTCAGCCGAGCGCCACCGAACCATCCCGCTGAGCCGCGCCAAGCGTCGTACCGAAAGCCTCGATCCGTACGGCGAAGCGCTCCGGATCGTCGACGCGGATGCGGCGAAGGGTCTGGTGGTCGGGGGCGCCCAGGATGAGGGTGCCGGTGGTTGCTGGGGACGGGTGGTCGGCGCCGGCAAAGCCGTAGTCGAAGGCGGTGGAGAAGTCGGCTAGTAGCAGCTGGGACTGCGGATCTGGTGGGCCGACGGGCTGCGGGAGAGCATCCGGGAAGGCGGTCAGTTCGGTGCTCTTGAGGTGCGGCAGGACGCGAGGACTCGCGGCGGCCAGCCACTTGTCGAGCAGGCGCTGGAAGGCAGCGTCGCGACGGAACGACGTACCGGCTGAGAGCAGGTCGGAGCCGGCTTCCGCGAAGGTGTGGGCCAGTTCATGCGTTGGAAGGGTGTGCAGGCGTTCCAGACTGCCGGCACCGCGGACGACGAGCATCGCGTTCCTCAGCAGGAGTGCGGCGCGCTGTGCTGTGGGCGGCAGCCTTCCGCCTTTCGTGAGGGCCGTGAGGATGCCTTTGGGCCGAGCTTGATAGCGGACGGTCCGCAGCAGGACGACGGGCTCGGCTGGCAGCAGCCAGGTGGTGCCGCCGAGCGAGACCCGGCCGCTGGTGGCATGGATGGTGCCGTGGTCGCCGATGGTCACCTGTAGCTTGCCGTCGTGCCAGTCGAGCCGGATGCCCTGGTTGTCGGACAGGTCGAACTGCAAGGCCTCAACGCTGTCGAACTCCAACCAGAGGGCGTGCTTCACCTCAGACTCGGACCGGCGCTCCAGCTCGACCCATGCAACACACTTGAGCCGGCCCCTCGATCGCTCGACGGTGAACCTCGTGGCCCTCGCGGTCTCCAGGACGAACTCAGCCGCCAGTTCGTCGATCGCCTCCGCCGAGAACAACGCCACGCGCTCAGAGCCGGCACGGTCGGCGTACCGCGGTGCCGGGAGCGCGATGCGATGGCCGGTAGCAGCCGCTTGCTCGACAGCCCAGCGGTAGCGCTCCGACTCCTGCTCGAGCATCCACCGGACGTCGAGCCGAGCCGCCACCTCCCGCCGCACCGCACCGTGCACACAGGTCGTGTGAACGAATGCGTAGCAGCTGTTGTCCCAGATATTGCCGAGTCGGCTGAATGCCGCGCGGTCGAAATTCCGGGTGTCGGCGGAGATCTCCTCGATCTGCTCCAGGGAGCGATCGAGGAGGTCGGCCCACGCGTTCAGTGTTTTGCCCACAGGGGATTGTTGCTCAGTACGGGGCCTTCGCTACTGAGGTGGTGAAGGAGCTGTAGGAGAGGACTCGGCCTTTGGTGGGGCCGTTGGTTCCTACTTGGCGGGAGCCTAGGTAGGCGCCCGTCTTGGGGTCGATGACGATCTCTTCGCGGTTGGTGCCGTCGTCGCTGGAGTAGGCGATCCCTACTTTGCCGTCGAGGTTGGCGGCTCGGTCGGTGATTTTGAGGTGCTTGAGGTTCGTCAGGGCTCGGTAGAGGGTGGCTCGGGTTTCGGCGGGGAGGAGGCCGGTGCGGAGGGCGTCCTGGGCGTAGACGAGGAGTTCGGTTTCGCCTCGGCCGTTGCGGGGGGCGTCTTTCTTGAGCTGCTTGTAGAGGGCCTTGGGGTCTTTGGGGAGGGTGTTGAGCCAGGTGGCGCTTGGGTCGGCCCAGCTGCCGGTGGTGCTGCAGTAGCCGCCGTCATTGTGGAAGTTGCCGCAGGCGGCGGAGGACTTGGTGGTACTGCGGTCGAAGGTGACGCCGTATTTGCGGGCCTCGGCGTCGGAGCCTTGGAGCCACTTGTGGTCGCCGGTGCGGGTTTCGCGCTGGTACCAGGTGTCGCGGACGTTCGAGGGCACCCAGAGCTCGATGCGGGTCTCCTCGAGGAAGGTGAGGCCGCCGCCGGGGGTTTCGGCGAAGTTCTCGTTCCAGACGCGCAGTCCGAGGTAGCGGAACTGGCCGGCCGGTACGACGGGGTCGGAGGCGCCGGTGATGTGCTGGGCGGCGCCGTTGAGCTCGGACTTGGCTTCGGCCGAGCCGCCGGTCAGCGTGGTGCTGTAGAGGGAGCCGCCGGCAACGATGGCCAGTGCTGCGGCCGCTGCGACCATCCAGCGCCGGGTACGGCGTACTGGTGCGGCCGGCTGCGTGACGAGGTCGAGGAAGGCGGCGCGGGTCTGCTCGATGCGGGCCGGGTCGGTCGCCACGTCGGAGTGCAGGGCCGAGAGGGCACGGTCTAGGTCGTCGGTGGGGTGTAGGTCAGTCATGGTCGTGCGCCTCCTCGGAGGTGGTCAGAGTGCGGAGCTGGCGGCGTACTCGGTGCAGGCGAGAGCGGACTGTGCCGACGGGAATGCCGAGCGCGTCGGCGACCTCCACCGTGGTCAGTCCGGCCCAGGACGTAAGCAGGAGTACGTCGCGGTCACCGTCAGACAAGTCGGCGATCGCAGGGGCGATGCGGCGGGCTAGCTTCTGTGCGTCTACCTGTTCGGCGACGCGGCCGTCGTGGGCCGCCAGGTTGTCGTCCTCCCGGCGTCCTGCGCGGGCTGTGGCGTGGAGACCTCGAACCTCGGACCGGACGTGCCGCCGGGCCAGATTGGTTGCTATGCCGTAAAGCCAGGCCTTGGCCGCGGCCAGAGCCGGATCGTAGGTCTCACGCTGCCTGAATGCCGCCAGAAAGGTCTCACTGACGAGGTCGTGGGCCTGCTCGGCACCGACCCGCCGCGCCAGGTACCTATGCATCGGTACGGCGTGCAGGTCGAACAGCCGGGCGAATTCCTCAGCCACCGCCGGTCCCGCCAGCAGAGGGCGGTCTTCCGGCGGCGGGTGGTCTTCGGCCACGGAATCGGTCGTATCAGTCACTGTCATACCCCTGATTGCCCGGTAGCCCCCCCGGACGTTCACGACCGCAGACTAGACCGGCAGGGGTACACCTTGGAGGGCTGCGTCGTACCGGGCGAGTGCCAACCGCGCGAGCCGCGGGTCGGCGCCTAGGGGTGCGCTGACTCGGTGCGGGCCGGCGGATTGATGCATGCGGTCTGAGAAGTAGCCGGGGGCTAGGAGGTAGTTGGCTACGGTTAGGCGGCCACGAGTGGTGGCTAGGACGGCGGGGAGGCGGCGGCCGCGGCCGGCTAGGTACGCGACGGTTACTGGTCGGTGGATGCGGGCGCGTAGGTACGCCGCCATGCGCTCGCAGTCCTCTTGCGCCTGCGGGTCGCGGGAGCCGGCGGCAGCCAGTACGACGTGGTCTGTGCGGGAGAGGTCGCCGAGTCGGTCTACCAGGATGTCGGCGATGAGCGGGTGTGGGCCTAGGGCACGTGCTGCGGTGAGGCCGGGGTGGCGCTCGACCTGTCCGGCGATGTCGACTCGCATGTGATAGCCGGTGGACAGAAGCAGGGGCACTAGCACTGCGTCGGAGGTGTCGGTGAGGACGCGGTTCACCAGGCCGGGAAGGGCCGGTTCGATGACGTCGACGAAGCCGAGGGACATCGGGAGGTCGGGGCGCAGTCGCGCCATCTGGCGGACGAGGTCGTGGACTACGCGGATACCCCGAGGATCCGCAGTCCCGTGTGCTGCTGCGATGAGGTCTGTCATGACGGCACCGCCGCTGCCTCGACGGCCAGTCGGTAGCCGCGACGGACTACCGTGCGGACCAGCTCCGGACGACCCACTGCGGTGCGCAGTCTGTTCACTGTGACCTCCACGGCGTGCACGTCTTCAGCACCAGGCAGTACGGCGAGCAGGTCCGGCCGCGAGACCACATCACCACCAGCCGCCACCAGCGCAGCCAGTACGGCGCGAGGTCCCGGCCCGAGCGGCAGTACGACGCCATCCAGGACTGCTGCGCCGCCGCGGATCACCAACTGACCGAACTCCGTCTCGATGGAACGAGCGTTGTCATCAGTGAGCCGGTCGGTGACGATGCGGATCAGAGCGCCCAGGCGGAAGCGGTCCGGAACCAATGGCTCCAGTCCGAGGTTGAGAAACGGCGCTGCGGTGATAGGGCCAACGCAGGCGTTCAGCACCCGACCAGTTCGCAGTGCCGTGACCAGAGCGTCGTACTGGCCGTTCAACGCGGCCGCATCCAGCAGGGCCTGCGCACCTGGCGCTGACGTGTGCACGATCGCGTCGACTGCACCGGTGCAGACCTGCCCGATCGTTCGCTCGACGGCCACCGGATCTGGCGCCGGACCCCAGCGGTAGACCTCAAGGCCGCGCACCGACGCTCCAACGCTCCGCAGCGCGTCCATCAGCGACGGGTCTGACAACCCATGCAGCTGTACGACGATCTTTCGCCCGCTGACGCCCTGTGCTCGCAGCCACTCGATGACCTCGATCGTCGTCTCGGACCGCGCCGACCAGTGCTCCACCAACCCAGCAGCCCGGATCGCGCCCCGCGCCTTCGGACCGCGCGCCAGAATCCGCGCCTGTTCCAATGTCACCAGTAGATCCGCAGCGAGGCCGGCAGTGTCCGCAGCCTCGATCCAGCCGCGGAAACCGACCGCAGTGGTCACCACGACGTCGTCCGGCGGGTTGGCGATCACCCGCCGGGTCGCCTCGATCAATGCGTGGTCGTCGGCGACTGGTGTGATCTGCAGGGTTGGTGCGTGCAGCACCTTCGCGCCCCGGCGTTCGAACGACGCGATCAGGTCGTCCGCCCGCCGGTGCGCGGTCACTGCGATCGTGCAGCCGCTGAGCGGACCTGGCCTGGTGTTAGCCGTCACCGTTCTCCCCCACCCGAACCATCCCGTCGACGATCGCGACCGGGTAGACCGGCAGCGACACTGCCGGGTCGTCCAGACACTCGCCGGTACGCAGATCGAAGACCTGCTTGAACATCGGCGACGCCACCGTCGGTACGTCGCCCCTGCTGCCGACGATCCCTCGCGACATCACGTTGGCCCCGCTGTACGGGTCTTGGTTGCCGATGGCGAACACCGTCCCGTCGTGCAGCCGGAACAGCGCGATCTGCACGTCCCCGACCAGTGCGGCGACACCCCGGTCCGGCATCAGTACGTCGTACCGGCACAGCACCGTGGACTCCAAAGCCGTGACACTCATCGTCGTCCTCGCTTCGCTGCGGGCGCCAATGAGGTAGACGCTCTGCTTTCTGTGAACTCGCTTCGCTCCTTCACGGGTCGTACCTCCAATCGGGGACCGGCGAGCAGCACCGGCTCCAGTTGTCCGCGCTCGGCCGGTGTGGCCGGGCGGGGCTGGTTGCGCTCGACCACGTAGCGCAGGTCGGCGTCCGGCTGATCCGGTGCGTTCACGAACGACACGAACCGAGCCAGCTTCGCCGGGTCGTTCAGCGTCGCCCGCCACTCGTCGACGTACGCATCGACGTGTTCAGCCATCGCTGCGTCCAGATCGGCGCCGATACCGAGGCTGTCGTTCAGTACGACGTCCCGCACGTGGTCGAGGCCGCCTTCAATCTCCCGCACCCACACCGAGGTCCGCTGCAACCGGTCGCCGGTCCGGACGTAGTACATGAGGAAGCGGTCGATCGCCTGTACCAGCTCGGCTTCTGAGAGGTCAGATGCGAGCAGTTCAGCGTGCCGGGGCGTCATACCGCCGTTGCCGCCGACGTAGAGGTTCCAGCCCTTCTCTGTCGCGATGATGCCGACGTCCTTGCCACGTGCCTCGGCACACTCCCGTGCGCAGCCGGATACCCCGAGCTTGAGCTTGTGCGGCGACCGCAGGCCGCGGTAGCGCAGCTCCAGCGCAATGGCCATCCCTACCGAGTCCTGAACGCCGTACCGGCACCAGGTGGACCCGACGCACGACTTCACCGTGCGCAGCGCCTTTCCGTATGCATGGCCGGACTCGAAGCCCGCATCGACGAGCCGCTTCCAGATAGCCGGCAGCTGCTCGATCCGTGCACCGAACAGGTCGACGCGCTGCCCACCGGTGATCTTGGTGTACAGACCGAAGTCCCGTGCCACCTCACCGATCGTGATGAGTCCCTCTGGCGTGATCTCACCACCAGGGATGCGTGGGACGACGGAGTACGTGCCGTCCTTCTGCATGTTCGCCATGACGTGGTCGTTGGTGTCCTGCAGCGGAGCGCGGTCCTGGTCGAGCACATGCCCAGCCGGGTCCACACTGGCGAGGATGGAGGCCACTACCGGCTTGCAGATGTCACAGCCGCGCCCAGAGCCGTGGCGCTCGACAATCTCGCTGAAGGTGCGCAGTCCGGTCACCCGCACCACGTCGAACAGCTCAGCGCGTGACAGCGCGAAGTGCTCGCACAGGGCCTTGCTGACCTCGACACCGGCCTTGGCCAGCTCGCTGTTCACCAGCGTCTTCACAATCGGCAGACACGAGCCACAGCTGGTGCCAGCCTTCGTACGGCCGCACACCGACTTCACATCACCGCAGCCCTCGTCCCGGACCGCGCACCGGATCGTCCCGGCCGACACGTTGTTGCAGGAGCAGACCGGTGCGTCATCCGGCAGCTCCAACTGAGCCGGTACGGCGCCCTCCGGCAGCAGGAAGCCAGCCGGATCAGCACCGAGTTCGCGTCCGACCATGGGCCGCAGCCCCGAGTAGGCCGAGGCATCACCGACCAGGATGCCGCCGAGCAGCGTGCGCGCGTCATCCGACAGCACGAGCTTCTTGTAGACGCCGGCCACCGGGTCGGCGTACACGATGTCCAGTGCGCCCTCAGTGGTGCCGAACGCGTCCCCGAAGCTCGCTACATCGACCCCGAGCAGCTTCAGCTTGGTAGAGGTGTCCGCGCCAGGGAACGTCGCCGAGCCGCCCAGCAGGCGATCCGCGACGATCTCGGCCATCGTGTTGCCCGGGGCAACCAAACCCCAGACCCGGCCCTCGATACAGGCGACCTCACCGATCGCCCAGACACCAGGCACCGACGTCCGGCAGGCGTCGTCGACCACGACACCGCCGCGCTCACCGATCTCCAGACCCGCGGCCCGGGCCAGCTCGTCCCGCGGCCGCACACCGGTCGCGAACACGACCACGTCGGCCGGCAGGTCCGGCCCGTCGGCCACAGCCATCGCCCGCGCTGCGCCTTGCGTGGTGAGCTTCACCCGGGTCGTCGCCGTCGACGTCATGATCTCAACGTCCAGACCGCGGATCAGCCGCGCGAGTGCCGAGCCACCGCCTTCGTCGACCTGCAAAGGCATCAGCCGCGGCGCGAACTCCACCACTGTCGTGGCTGCACCGAGCGCTCGCAGTGCACCGGCGGCCTCCAGCCCGAGCAGACCGCCACCAACAACGACCCCACTGACCTGGTCGCGTTCAGTCTTCAGACGCTCGACGTAGACGCGTAGCGCGGCCACATCGTCGATGGTCCGGTACACGAAACAGCCCTGGGCATCGCTGTTCTTCACCGGCGGCACGAACGCCGAAGAGCCAGTCGCCAGCACCAGCTCGTCGTACTCCAGCACCTCACCGCGTGCGGTGCTCACAGTCTTCGCAGTGACGTCGATAGCAGTCACCTGCACGCCCTTGCGCAGCACTACCGCTGGGTCGTCCCACAGTGCCGGGTCGCCCAGTGCGAGGTCCTGGGGGTCGCGTCCGGAGAAGTAGCTGGTCAGTGCGACCCGGTCGTACGGAAGGCGTGGCTCCTCGGCCAGCACGGTGATGCGCCACTGAATGTCGGTGTCACGCGCCCGCAGCGCCTCCACCAACCGGTGCGCGACCATGCCGCCGCCCACCACTACAACGTGCCGGGCATTGCTCAGCTCTGTCATCGTCGCCCTCCTGGCCGGAACTGGTTCGGTCTCGCCACGGCGGAACCGGTCAAGCAGGTCACCGACGGCACCGGTGCAACTGCCGCACCCGGTGGTCGCCCGTGTGGTGGCGGCGATGCCGGCGACACTGTCGGCACCTCCACGCCAGGCCGCTTCGATCGCGACCCTCGTCACTCCGTTACAGCGACAAACAGCAACGGCCTTCTGCGCCGGTACGGCGGTCTCTGTGAGCAGCCCATCCGCCACAACCGGCGTACCGCGGTCAGCCAGCAGCACCAGCTCCGCTGCGACCTCAGGAGCTCCCACCGCAACGGCAGAGCGCACCACACCATCCCGCAGTACGGCGCGCACCCACCGGCTGTCGTCCTCGAGCCGCACCTCGGCACCGAGCTCTGACTGATCTCCCAACACCAGTACGTCGAGCGCTCCGGCCGTCAGCCGAATCACCTCAGGCCCCAGCGGAGCCGACGTACCGGTCAGGTGTGCGGCCAGCGTCTCAGCGTGCGACCAGGCCGAGCCCGCGGTTCCCGTGACCACGCCGTCGATCTCCGCGCAGTCCCCGATGGCGTGGACCCGCGCATCATCCGGACTGGTCAGCGTCTCGTCGACAACGATCCCGGTCCGGACCGTGAGGCCAGTGGCCAACTCAGTCCGCGGTTTCACTCCACACGTGACCACCAGCAGGTCACCGAAGACCGTGCGTCCGTTGGCCAATTGCAGCGCCCGGAATGCGCCAGGAGTGTCGATAACCTCAGCGTTGAGGAGCACCTCGACACCCGCTTGCCGGACCGCGCGCAGCACGCGTCGCCCGGCCGAACGCGGAATCAGCTTGTCCAGCAGCGTTTCCCCGTCGTGCACCAGCGTCACTGCGACGCCGCGGCTCCGCAGCGCACAGGCGGTCTCCACACCAAGCACGCCACCGCCGAGCACCACTACCCGCCGCACCCGGTCGACTGCATCGACCAGCGCCTGGGAGTCTGCCGCAGTGCGGAGCACCTGCACCCCGGCCGCGGGCGAGACCGGCAGCACTGGCTCAGCTCCCGTGGCGAAGACCAGGTGGTCGTATGCGTGCGCGACACCGGTCGAGTCCGTCACGACCCGACGCAGCCGGTCCACTGCAACCGCGGTCGCCACTGGCTCGGCACCGAACGACAGGGCGGCCCGGCCGGCGACGTACTCGGTCAGCCGGCTGCGGTTGTACGACACCTCGTCGCCGAGCACAGTCACGTCGTACGACGGAAGTAGCGCTGCCAAGCGGCGTCCGGCCATGCCACCACCGATGATTACTACCTTCACGCGGACACCCCCGTCACCGGGAGCGCCGCAGCGCTCAGTGAGACCGCACAGGCCTTGAACTCCGGCATCCGCGATACCGGATCGAGCACGTCGTTCGTCAGCTCGTTCACAGCACCCGCACCGCCGTAGTGGAACGGTACGAAGACCGTGTCCGGCCGTACGTCGGTTGTCACGCGGGCCGTAAGCACCATGGAGCCACGGGCCGTCTGCAGCCGTACGGGCCGACCGTCCGCGATCCCCAACTGCGCAGCGACGCGCGGGTGGATCTCTGCGAACACCTCCGGCTCGGCCTCAGCCAGCTCCGGCACTCGCCGTGTCTGCGCACCACTCTGGTAGTGCTGCAGGAGCCGCCCAGTCACCAAGTACATCGGCGCAGCGCCGTTCAGATCGTCAGCCACGGGACGGTGGTCGACCGCGACCACATGCGCGCGGCCGTCCGGCGTACCGAAGCGGTCGGCAAACAGTCGCGGGGTTCCCGGGTGATCCACAGCAGGCACTGGCCAGAACAACTCTTCACGATCCAGCCGGTCCCAGGTGATCCCGGAATAGTCCGCCTTACCACCTGCGCTGGCCAGCCGCAGCTCCTCGAACACCTCCTCCGGATCGGTCGGGAAGGCCGCCGTGCAGCCGAGGCGTTCGGCGAGACCGGCGAACACGTGCAGGTCGCTGCGCACCTCACCAGGTGGTGCAACAGCGGCCTTACGCCGCAGCACTCGGCCTTCGAGGGACGTCATCGTCCCGTCCTCTTCAGCCCACTGCGTGACCGGGAAGACCACATCGGCGATCAATGCGGTCTCAGATGGTACGACGTCTGCTACGACCAGCAAGTCCAACGCAGCAAGGCGTTCCCGGACCGATGCGAGATTCGGAGCGGACACCAGCAAGTTGCTTCCGTGAACCAGCATCGCGCGCGGGCCACCCGCCGTACCGAGGGAGTTGATCAGCTCAACCGCGCTCTTACCCGGTCCGGGCAAGTCAGCCGGGTCCACACCCCACACCGCGGCCACGTGGGCGCGTGCGGCCGGGTCGGCGATGCTGCGGTAGCCGGGCAGCTGGTCGGCCTTCTGACCGTGCTCTCGACCGCCCTGCCCGTTTCCCTGGCCGGTGATGCAGCCGTAGCCGCTCCCGAGCCGACCTGGCAGCCCAAGCGCCAGTGCGAGGTTGATGCAAGCGGTCACAGTGTCAGTGCCCTTGCTGTGCTGCTCTGCGCCGCGGCCGGTCAGGATGAACGCTCCGGCACCACCGTGGACCGGAGCGGCCGCGGCCAGTACCCGCGCAGCCTGCCTGATCGTTGCAGCGGGCACACCAGTCACTCGCTCGGCCCGCTCTGGCCACCAAGCTGAGGTCGAGCGGTAGAGCGCATCCGCGTCGTCCACCCGCTCTGCCAGATACTCCGTGTCCGCAAGACCCTCCTGCAGGACAACGTGAGTTAAAGCCAGCACAAGCGCCAGATCCGTACCAGGAGTCGCCTGCAGGTGCAGTGCGCCATCCAGAGCAGCCGTGGCCGACCGGCGCGGATCCACGACCAGCACCTGGGCACGCTGCAAGTGGGAGACAGCCGGCGGCATTGTGTCGGCGATGTTGCTTCCCACGAGCAGTACGGCGTCCGCACCCTCCAGATCCGCCAGCGGGAACGGCAGACCGCGGTCGATGCCGAAGGCCCGATTCGTTGCCGCGGCGGCGGACGACATACAGAACCTGCCGTTGTAGTCGACGTTGGCCGTCCGCAGCGCGACTCTGGCGAACTTGCCAAGCGCATAGGCCTTCTCGTTCGTCAGACCGCCGCCACCGAACACCGAAACCACGTCCGGGCCATGTGCGGCCTGCAACTCGAGGATGCGCTCGGCAACAAAGTCCAGAGCCTCATCCCAGCTGACCGGGACCAGGTCGCCCTGGGAATCACGCATCAACGGTGTGGTGAGCCGGTCCGGCACGGTCAGCACCTCGGCCGCCGTCCAGCCCTTCCGGCACAGTCCACCCGTACCGCGCGGCCGCACCTCCACCGCACCCGGCCGAGCGACCGGATGCAAGGTGGTGGCGCACTGCAGCGCGCAGTACGGACAGTGCGTAGGGACTGCGGTCACACGCGCTCCTGGCTGAGCGGGCCACCCTTGCGCAGGTAGCAGAAGTACGTGACCGCGAGGCAGACCACATAGAACCCGCAGAACACGTAGAGCGCCGGGATCAGCGAGCCGAAGTTGCTGGTCGACATCGCGAAGCCACGCGGGACCAGGAAGCCGCCGTACGCGCCGATGGCCGAAGCGATGCCGATGCAGGCCGCCGCCTCGCGCCGAGCACGACCCGGGTCACCAGGCGTGGTCAGCCGGAAGACCGCCGGGATCATCCGGTACGTCGATCCGTTCGCGGCGCCGCTGGCGACGAAGAGGAACAGGAAGCTGGCCATGAAGCCCGCGAAGCTGCCGGCTTTCAGTGCGGCGATCGCGGCCAGGATGCCCAGCCCCATCACCACGAACGCGCAGACCGTCACCCGGGCACCCCCGAGCTTGTCGGCCAGCTTGCCGCCGAACGGTCGCGAGACCGAGCCGACCAGCGCGCCGAGGAAGGCGATGTGCGCCACCGTGATCTCTGGGAACGTCGTCTTGATCAGCAGCGGGAACGCCGCCGAGAAGCCGATGAACGAGCCGAAGGTCCCGATGTAGAGGAACGAGATGATCCAGGTGTGCGGACGCTTGGCCGCAGTGATCGACGCCCGGAAGGAAGAGGTCGCGACGGAGAGGTTCGCCATCACGCGCCAGGCGACGACGGCGGCCAGCAGGATGAACGGCAGCCAGAGCAGGCCGGCCCGGTTCAGCGTCAGGCCGGCGCCGATCGTGATGACGACCGGGACGAGCAGCTGAACAACCGCGACCCCGAGGTTCCCGCCGGCCGCGTTGATGCCGAGCGCGAAGCCCTTCTCCTTCTCGGGGTAGAAGAACGAGATGTTGGTCATACTGCTGGCGAAGTTGCCGCCGCCGACGCCCGCGGTCGCTGCGACCAGCGCCATCAGCCAGAACGGCGTGTCCGGCCGAGCGATGAAGAACGCCAGCCCGCCGGTCGGGATCAGCAGCAGCAGCGCCGAAACAATCGTCCAGTTACGCCCACCGAAACGCGGTACGGCGAAGGTGTACGGCAACCGCAGCGTCGCGCCGACCAGGCTCGGCAGCGCTACCAGCCAGAACAACTGGTCGGTGGTGTAGGCGAAGCCCGCCTTCGGCATCGACACCACGACGATGCTCCACAGCTGCCAGACCGAGAAGCCGAGGAACTCCGCGAAGATCGACGGCCACAGGTTGCGCCGCGCGACCGCACGCCCCTTGGACTCCCAGAACGTCGCGTCCTCGGGGTCCCACTCGTCGATCCAGCGCCCACGCCGCGGCGCTTCGACCGTACCGACCGCACCGGTCCCGTCGCCTGTGGCGACCCCCGGTCCTGCCTCGAGCGTCATCGTGCGTCTCCGTTCATCCGACCTCACTGATTAGGCCAGGACGCTATGACCGGGGTGTTTCCACGTGGTCATCTCGTTGTTACGCCGCCGAAACGGCTCCCGCACACCTGCCGACTGGTGGTGAGAGAAGCGGGGTACTGTGCGGCTACCAACGGGCGGAGGGGAACTGACCGTGAACAACAAACGGTGGGCTTGGCGGAGCGCGATCGCAGCGGTGCTGATCGGCTGGCTGGTGCTGGGCGCGATCGGCGGGCCGACGGTCGGCAAGCTGAGCGAGGTCCAGGAGAACGACAACGCCAACTTCCTCCCGAAACAAGCCGAGTCGACCCTGGTCGCGAACGAGTCGGCCAAGTTCGTCGACTCCACTGCGCTGCCGTACTTCGTTCTGATCGAGCGTGACGGTGGAATCACACCCGGTGATCTTCAGGCGGCGCAGGCCTTCCTCGCGAAGGTCCCGACGCTGGAGCTCGCCGGCGGCAAGAAACTCGGCGACTACCTCGCGGTCGCGCCGAAGACCGTCATACCGTCCGCAGACAAGAAGGCGTTGCTGCTCACGGTCGAGCTGAACGGCGACCGCGCCAGCGAAGTCGTTGCCGAGGGCGAGACGGTCCTGTTCGCCACCGCCGACAAGATGCGGAACACGATCAAGCAGGATCTCACTCCGACTGGGCTCCAGGTCTACGTGACCGGGCCCGGCGGGGTGTTCGCCGACTTCATCGTCGCGTTCAGTGGCATCGACGGGATTCTGCTCGGCGTCGCGCTCGCAGTCATGTTCGTGATCCTGCTGATCGTCTACCGCAGCCCGATCCTGCCGATCGCCGTGCTGCTGACCGCCGTCTTCGGTCTCGCGCTGGCCGCCTCAGTCGTGTACCCGCTGGCAAAGAACGGCGTACTGGAGCTGAACGGGCAGAGTCAGGGCATCCTGTTCATCCTCGTGGTCGGTGCGGCGACGGACTATTCACTGCTCCTCGTCTCGCGGTACAAGGAAGAACTGCACGACTACACCAGCAAGTACGACGCCATGCGGATCGCCTGGCGGGCTTCGATCGAACCGATCGCGGCCAGCGCGGCGACCGTCATCCTGGGATTGCTGTGCCTGCTGTTGTCGCAGCTCGGCAGCACAAAGGGGCTCGGCCCGGTCGGCGCGATCGGTATTTTCGGGGCACTGGTTGCTTCGATGACGTTCCTGCCGGCGCTGTTGCTGGCGTTCGGCCGGCGGATCTTCTGGCCGTCGATCCCCCACGTCGACCACGTGCATGCGCGCGATCAGGTTGGTGGGCGGCGACTCTGGGGCCGCGTGTCCGGGCTGGTCGGGCGGCATCCGCGCCGGGTCTGGGTGATCAGCGCGCTGGCGCTGCTGGCGTGCGGCGCGTTCCTGCCGACCTTCAAAGCCAGCGGGATCTCGCAGGAAGACCTGTTCCTGAACAAGGTCGAGTCGGTCACCGGAACCGAAGAGCTGGGCAAACACTTCGACGCAGGCGCCGGTACGCCGGTCCAGATCCTCACACCGTCTTCGCAAGCCGACGCCGTGGTCGCGATTGCCAGCAAGGTGGACGGCGTCGCGAACGCCTCGGCCTCGGTGGCTCCCGGCGTACCGCCAAAGGTTGTCGACGGCAAGGTTCTCGTCCAGGCCACGCTCAAAGTGAAGGCCGACTCTCCGGCGGCGACCAAGGTGGTCGAGCATCTGCGGACCGAGCTCGACAAGGTCAGTCCCGACGTCCTGGTCGGCGGCAGCACCGCCATCAACCTCGACGTCCTCGACGCCAGTCAGCGCGACCTGCGGGTGATCATCCCGACCATACTCGCCGTCATCTTCCTCGTCCTGATGCTGCTGCTGCGCTCGATCCTGGCCGCGATCCTGCTCGTCGTCGCCAACGTCATCTCGTTCGCCGCCACCCTCGGCGTCAGCGCCATCGCCTTCAACCACATCTTCGGCTTCCCCGGCGCCGACCCCGCCATCCCGCTCTACGGCTTCGTCTTCCTCGTTGCCCTAGGCATCGACTACTCGATCTTCCTGATGACCCGCGTCCGCGAAGAATCCGTCGAACAAGGCACCCGCCCCGGCATCCTCACCGGCCTCGCCGTCACCGGCGGCGTCATCACCTCCGCCGGCGTAGTCCTCGCCGCCACCTTCTCCGCCCTGGGCGTCCTCCCGATCCTCTTCCTCGTCCAAACCGCCTTCCTGGTCGCCTTCGGCGTCCTCCTGGACACAACGATCGTCCGCTCCCTCCTGGTCCCGGCGCTCGCCCACGACATCGGCAAGAAAATCTGGTGGCCCAGCAAGCTTTCCCGTACGCCGAGCTAGCCGCCGGCGTACAGAAGAACTGTTAGAGGTGGGCACGAGCCGGCACTCCCAGGCGGGGGCGAGCCGGCTCGGAGCCTGAAATGGCGAGTAATAACAGTTCTTCTGCACACCCTTGGACGTTTAGCCTCGGATGATGGAGAGCTTTGAAGCTGTGATCGCGGTGGGCGATGAGGGCGGGGCCTGGGTTGAGGTTCCTGGTCCGGTGCTCGCGGCGCTGGGTGGCGGTGGGCGGATCCCCGTACTGGCGACGTTCGACGGGGTCGAGTACCGCGGGTCGATCGCCTCGATGGGCGGCTGTATGGCGCTCGGCGTGCTGAAGGCGATCCGCGCCGAACTGGGCAAAGGCGCTGGCGACACGGTCACGGTGACCGTCGAGCGCGATACGGCTGAGCGCACAGTCGACGTACCGGATGACTTCGCGCAGGCGCTCGCCGATGCCAACCTCCGGCAGACCTTCGACGCCCTCGCCTTCAGCCACCGCCGAGAACACGTCAACGCCATCCTCGACGCCAAGAAACCGGAGACCCGCGCACGGCGGATCACCAAGGCATTAGAGATGCTTCTCGACCGTGCGGGCGAGGATTCCTAGCGTTGCGCGGAGGCCTGCTTCGGGGATGATCGGGAAGTTGACGCGGCCGCGGTAGCGCTCCTCGATCTGGCTCCAGTCGTAGTAGGTGGTGACCAGGGTGCCGGTGTCGCTGGGTTCGAGGCGGTAGCCGTAGAGGTGTTTGATGGGCGGCTGGATGGTGCCGGAGATGGTCCATTCGAGCTCTGCGTCGGCGGCGAACCGGGTGATGATCACGGTGACGTCGTACTTGCCCATCGGGAGGTCGTTCAGCGACTCGCGATCCATGTGGACGACGAACTCGTCGCCTACCGCGCTCACCGGGGACCCGTCGGCGGACTGCAGCATGCCGGAACTGTCGATGGCGACGTGGCCGCGGGGATCCCGCAGTACGGCGAAGATTTCGGCGGGCGTGGCGGCGATCTGGCGCTGAACTTCGAAACGCTCGTCAGTGGTCACTCGCCGAGCCTAGACCTGATTCGCTAACCTCCCGGAAAGCACGTCGACGATGTGAGGAGCCCAGGATGGCTGACAGCACGGCGACAGACCACGGCACATTTGCGCTACCGACGAAGAACCTGCCCGCACCACAGGTCCGGGACCTGCCTGAACCACCGACCCAGACCTGGAAGATCGTCGGGCCCGGCATGGTGGGCGCAGGCGTCGGACTGGCCTCGGGTGAGTTCATCCTGTGGCCCTACATCTCCAGCCAGGTCGGGCTGGTGTTCCTCTGGGGCGCCCTCGTCGGGGTCGTGATCCAGTGGTTCCTGAACATGGAGATCGAGCGGTACACGCTGGCCACTGGTGAGACAGCGTTGACCGGCTTCAACCGGTACGGCAAGCACTGGGGCCTGTTCTTCGCGATCATGACCTACTTCGCGAACATGTGGCCCGGCTGGGCGACCAGCTCCGCATCCATGCTCACCTACCTGTTCGGCGGCGGTGACCCGCGCTGGATCGCGATGGGCATCCTGCTCACGATCGGCCTGATCCTCACCTTCGCCCCGGTCGTCTACGTGATGCTCGAGCGGCTGATCTTCGTCAAGATCCTCGCCGTCGCCCTCCTCGTCGTACTGGCGTTGATCTTCGCGATCCGCGCCAAAACCTACGACGCGCTCGGCCACGCCGTCACGCACCCGGAATTCCCGGTCGACCAACTCGGTTTCGCCCTGATGATGGGAGCGATCGCGTACGCCGGTGCCGGCGGCGGGCAGAACCTTGTCCAGAGCAACTGGATCCGCGACAAGGGTTTCGGCCAAGGCCTGCACGTCCCGCGGCTGACCTCCCCGGTCACCGGCGGGACCGAAGCCGACCCGACCGCCAACGGCTACGTCTTCACCCCGAACGCCGCCAACCTGGCCCGCTGGAAGCGCTGGTGGAAGTTCGCCAACATCGAGCAGGCCTCGACCTTCGTCGTGATCACCGTCCTGACGATCGTCTTCACCTCGATGCTCGCGCACGCGACCCTGTTCGGCGACGACACCGTCAAGAACAACATCGGCTTCCTCAAGATCGAGGGCACCAAGCTGCAGACCCTGGTCGGCGGCTGGTTCGGCTACCTGTTCTGGGCGATCGGCGCCTTCTCCCTGTTCGCCGCCGCGGCCGGCATCGTCGACTACACCTCGCGCCTGACCGCCGACATGATCAAGGCCCGCTATCTCCGTACGTCGGCCATCACCGAATCCAAACTGTACTTCGGCCTCGTCTGGGGACTGGTTGCCTTCGGCATCATCGTCCTGCTCGCCGGACTCAGCCAGCCCTTGGTGCTGCTCGTCATCTCGGCATGTACCGCCGGGACGATGATGTTCGTGTACTCAGGACTGCTGTGGTGGATGAACTCCCGAGCGCTGCCGAAGGCGATCCGGATCACACCGATTCGGACCGCTGTACTAGCTTTTGCGTTCCTGGCCTTCGGTTTCCTGGCTGTGTTCACCGTCATCGATCAGATCAAGAAGCTGTAGCACCTCGTCGGCTTCCGGCATCCCGTACCGGCGGTAAAGATCCAAGGCCAACCTCCACTGCTCCCGAGCGGGCTCGGTCTCCCCGAGCCCGCTGAACGCCGAACCGAGGTTGTGGCGGATGCGGGCTTCCAACTCCTCGTTGCCGCCTTGGATCAGGTCGAGGGCTTCGGTGAGGGCGAGGCGGGCGTCGTCGTAGGCCGAGAGAGCTGTTTCGGCGACGCCCAGGGAGCGAAGGTGTTCGGCTACGGCGGATTTGTCGCCGGACAGCCTGGCTTGCGGGAGGTGCTCGCGAAGCCAGGTTCGGGCGGCTTCAGGGCGGCCGGAGCGCAGGTAGCTGGTGCTGACCTCGGGATGGAGCAGGTGGAGAAGCTCCGGATAGCCTCGGCGAAGGATTGCGGCCGCCAGGCCGAATTCGTGGTCTTGCTCCGCGAAGCGGCCAAAACGGCCGGCCAGGGAACCGACAGCGAGGCGCGCATCGCTCTCGACGAGCTCGGCGGCGATGCTGAGCGCGCCATCCAGACCAGCTCGGGCCAGCTCGCTTGCCTCGTCCAGCTGGTCGAGTTGTTCCAAGGCCTGCGCGAGAGAGACCGTACACGCGAAGTGGTTGAACGTATCGGTCTCCACTGGCGCCGCCGCGACGGCGTCCCTCAGGTGAAGTCCCGCGGTCTCGAGGTCCGACCTGGCTGCGTAGTGCAGTGCCAGGTGAGTCCTGATCCGGCTTACGGCGAGGACAGGGGCACAGGTCGGGTCCTCGCTGAGCGCTGTCAGGGCAAGTTCTCCGAACTGCACTCCTTCCGTATGCCGACGACGGGCGTGCCAGAACCGCATCATGCCGCCCGTGAGGACAACGAGAGTTTCACGGTCTGCCGTCGACCGGTGAGCCGCGGCGAGGATCTCCTCCGCCTCAGCATCCAGCCACGCCATGACTTCGCCGTACTCGAGGTGCTCGAAACCTGCAGTCCACTGCTCGTCGAACCAGGCCCGCCCAGCGCCTTCCTTCATTCGCGCTTGCCACGCCATCCCCACATAGAGCGCCAACACCCGCTCACGGGCCGCAGTACGATCAGCAGGCGCGAGCTCGCGTGCATACGCGCGAACAAGGTCGTGGAACTGATAGCGGCGCGGGCTGGCCGACTCCAGCAAATGCAAGTCGACGAGATGCTCCAGCAGCGGCTCAACCTCCGACTCCGGGCGATCGACCAGACGGGCGGCAACCTTCAAATCGAGTTCGTTGCCTTCGTGCAGACCCAGCAGGCCGAAGATCTCCGCTGCGGCCACGTCGGCGGCCGACGTGCCGGCCAGGGACAGTGCGATCGACGCGCGGACACCGTCGCCGAACAGGTCGAGGCGGGCGCTCTCGTCGGCCAGGCGGCGGGCCAGGTCGGCCACCGTCCAGGACGGCTCGGCAGCCAGCCGACTACCGGCGATTCTGATTGCCAACGGCAACGACCCGCAGCGGGCCACGACTTCGCGTGCCGTCTGCAGGTCGGTTTCGATCCACTCCGCTCCGGCTGTCGCGACCAGCAATGCCAGCGCCTCGTCGTCGGCCAAGACAGCAAGCTCAAGCGGCCGTGCGCCCGGCAGGCCAACCAGAGCACGCCGGCTGGTGACGATCACCGCACAGGTCGCCGTACCGGGGAGCAAAGGCACGACCTGCTCGACTGTTGCCGCGTTATCCAGTACGACGAGCAGCTTCCGCGACGCGCACGCAGTACGGAAGATCCCGGCGGCTTCTTCCGCGGTCTCCGGTGGGCGCTGGAGAGCAAAGCCGAGTTGCTGGAGCAACGTGTTGAGTGCTTCCAGCGGCGTCATCGGTTCGCCGACCCCGAAGCCGCGGAGATTCACGTAGAGAACACCGTCCGCGAACTGGCCAGCCAGATCGCGGGCAACACGGACCGCCAAAGCCGTCTTACCAACACCGCCCATGCCCGCGATCGCCGAGATGACGACCACGCCGGGCGCCTGACCACCGCCAGTCAACAGGTCAGACACCGTGGCGATCTGCTCCGCGCGACCGACGAAGTCCGCCACGTCGGGTGGGAGACGGTCGATGCCTGCCTTAGGCCGGGCAGCCGCAGCCTTCAGCTCAGCACGCTCGTCGTTACTCAGCTGAAGACCGTCGGCGAGCAATCCAACCGTCTGTGTCCACGGATAACGGCGCCGACCGGCTTCCAGGGTCTTGATCGCAGCCGCGCTGACCCCCGACACCTCAGCCAGCCGCTCCTGCGACAACCCAGCCGCCTTGCGAAACTTCCGCAGTACCGGACCGAACTCAGCCATCCAACAATCCCCGCACCTCGTCAGCCTGCGGCAACCCGCACCGCTGGTACAGCTCCAACGCCGACATCCACTGCTCCCGAGCAGGCTGGTCCTCCCCGAGCTCGCTCAACGCCGTACCAAGTGCGTGGCGGATCTGGGCTTCCAGATCGTCGTTGCTGCCTTGGATGACGTCGAGTGCTTCGGTGAGGGCAACGCGGGCCGCGTCGTACGCCGTGAGTGCTGTTTCGGCGACGCCTAGCCAGTGGAGGTGTTCGGCGATGGCGGCTTTGTCGCCGGAGCTCTTGCTTTCCGGCAGGTGATCGCGGAGCCAGGTTTGGGCGGATTCGGGGCGGCCTGAGCGCAGGTAGCTGGCGCCGATGTCGGGGAGGAGGAGGTGGAGAATCTCTGGGCGGCTTCGGCGGAGGGTGGCGGTCGCCAGGTCGAAGGCCTCGTCCTGCTCCGCGAAGTTGCCGAGGCGACCGGCCAGGGTGCCGATGGTGAAGCGTGCGTCGCTCTCGATGATCTCGTTGGCGATGTGGAGGGCACCGTCCAGCCCGGATCGGGCCAGCTCGGTTGCCTCGTCCAGCTTGTCGAGTCGCTCCAGATCCTGAGCGAGAGCGATCGTGCAGACGACGTGGTTCAACGGATCGGTGTCCATCGGTGCCGCTGCGATGGCGTCCCGCAGGTAGGCTGCCGCGGTCTCGGAGTCCGACCTTGACGAGTAGTGCTGTGACACGTGATAACTGATCCGGCTCAGGGCGAAGACCGAGGCACAGGTTGGTTCGGCGCGGAGCGCGGCCAGGGCAAGTTCGCCGAGCTGCACTCCCTCGGTATGCCGACGACGGGTGATCCAGAACCGCATCATTCCGCCCGCGAGGACGACGAGGGTTCCACGGTCTGTCGTCGATCGGCGGGCCGTAGCGAGGATCTCCTCCGCCTCAGCGTCCAGCCACGCCATGACTTCGTCGTACTCAAGGTGCTCGACACCGGCGATCCACCGCTCGTCGTACCAGAATGCCTGCGAGACGCCGAGCTTCGCGCGCGCTTGCCAGGCCATCGCCACGTAAAGCGTCAGCACCCGCTCACGGGCCGCCGTACGATCATCGGGCGCGAGCTCCCGGGCGTACGCGCGGACAAGGTCGTGGAACTGGTAGCGGCGTGGACTCGCCGACTCCAAGAGATGCAGATCGACGAGGTGCTCCAGCAGCGGCTCGACCTCCGCCTCCGGACGATCGACCAAACAAGCGGCGACCTTCAGATCGATCTCGTTACCTTCGTGCAGACCCAGCAGCCCAAAGATCTCCGCTGCCGCCACATCCTGCGCCGACCCACCAGCCAACGACAACGCGATAGAAGCCCGTACGCCGGACTCCGCCGCATCGAGCACGTCCAAACGAACCGACTCATCGGCCAACCGGCGGGCGAGGTCGGCCACCGTCCAGGTCGATTCGGCCGCGAGTCGGGTGCCCGCGATTCTGATTGCCAACGGCAATGATCCGCAGAGCGCAACCACCTCCAGCGCCGACTGCGGATCGCTCTCAACCCGCTCCTGCCCGGCAGCCGAGGTGAGCAGCGCCAGTGCTTCGTCCTGAGACAGGACACCGAGCGCCAGCGGCCGCGCACCCGGCAGACCGACCAGAGCACGCCGACTGGTGACGATCACCGCACAGGTCGACGTACCGGGAAGCAGTGGCACCACCTGTTCGACGGTTGCCGCGTTGTCGAGGACCACGAGCAGCTTGCGGGTCGCGCAGGCGGTACGGAAGAGGGCGGCGGCTTCTTCCGCGCTCTCCGGAGGGCGTTGGAGCGCGAAGCCGAGTTGCTGAAGCAGGCCCTGGAGAGCTTCCAGCGGTGTCAGCGGTTCGCCGACCCCGAAGCCGCGGAGATTCACGTAGAGAACACCGTCGGCGAACTGCTCAGCCAGGTCGCGAGCAACGCGGACGGCCAGGGCGGTCTTGCCTACGCCGCCCATCCCGGCGATCGCGGAGATGACGACCACGCCGGGTGTCTGTCCACCACCGGTCAGCAGATCGACGACCGCGCCGATCTCATCCGCGCGACCGACGAAGTCCGCGACATCCATCGGCAACCGGCTGGAGCGAGCTTTGCGTAAAGCCGCATCCATCAGCTCGGCACGCTCGTCAGCACTCAGCTGAAGACCGTCGCAGAGCCGATCGACGGTCTGTACGCGTGGATGGCGGCGCCGACCGGCTTCCAGCGTCTTGATCGCCTCGACACTGACCCCGGACTCCCCCGCCAACCGCTCCTGCGACCAGCAGGCCGCCTTGCGGAACTTTCGTAGTACCGGACCGAACTCAGCCATTGAGCAACCCCTGCACCTCGTCAGCCTGCGGCAATCCATACCGGGTGTACAGCTCCAATGCCAACAACCACTGCTCCCGCGCGGGCTCGGTCTGCCCGAGCCCATTCAACGCGCGCCCCAACTGATGCCGGATCCGTGCCTCCAGCTCGCTGTTGTTGTCACCATTCAGCTCGAGTGCCTCGAACAGCACCGGCGCCGCCGCGTCGTACGACGTCAGTGCTATCTCGGCCGCCCCGAGGGACTGAAGCAGCTCGGCCAAGGCGGACTTGTTGCCGGAGGCTCTGAACTCGGCCTGCCGCTCCAGCAACCAACTCCGCGCACTCTCGTTCCTGTTGCAGCGTAGGTAGCTTTCCCCAATCGTGGAGATGAGGAAGTCGACATGCTCCGGGCTGCTCCTGCGAATCAGCGATTCGCCCAGCTCGAACGACCGGTCCTGCTCCGCCGACCACCCCAGGCGACCAGCGATGACCCCAATGCTGAGCCGGGCCTCGCTCTCGGCAATGTCGTCAGCAAGGCTCAGCGCCAGGTCCAGTGCGGAGCGAGCCACCACCATCGCCTCGTCCAGCCGGCCCACGCGCTCCAAGCACAAGGCGAGCTCTGGCATGCTCAAGCTCAGAAACGACTGATCGCCCTGCGCCGAGCAGACCTCGATCACGCTCCTCAGGTGAACTATCGAGGTATCGAAGTCCGACCTGGCTGCGTAGTGCTGTCCCGTGTGGTGACTGATGAAAGCCAAGATCATCGGAGGAGCACAAGCCGGGTCGTCCCTGAGCGCTGTCAAAGCCAGCTCATCCAACGGTGGCCCTTCAGACTGTCGACGACGGACAGCCCAGAACACCACCATGCCGGCCGCGAGCCTGACAACAGCCGCACGGTCGGGATGTGGGCCGGCCATCAAGCGGCCTGCCGCAGCGACAATCTCGCTCGCCTCGACGTCCAACCAGTCCAGAACCTCGTCGTACTCAAGGTCTTCGGCTCCGCTGAGCCATTCCTCCTCGAAGTAGTCCCTCGAGGGCCGCCTGATGCCGAACTTCACCCGGGACTGCCAGGCCATTGCCACATACAGCGCGAAGACCCGACCCTGAGCGGCGGCCCGCTCGTCCGCCGTACTGGTGGTCGCTGCCAGTTCTCGGGCGTAGGCACGGACCAGATCGTGGAATTGGTAGCGCCGCGGGCCTGACGACTCCAGGAGGTGCAGGTCGACCAGGTGCTCCAGGAGAGGCTCGACGTCCTTCTCGGGACGATCGACCAGACGGGCGGCGACCTTCAGGTCCAGCTCGTCGCCCTCGTGGAGGCCGAGCAGGCCGAAGATCTCGTACGCCGCCCTGTCTGCCGCCGACGTACCGTTCAGGGACAGCGCAATGGATGCCCGTACGCCGCGCTCCGTATCGGCGAGCACGTCGAGGCGGGCTGTTTCGTCGGCGAGTTGGTGGGCCAGGTCGGCGACGGTCCAGGTTGATTCGGCGGCCAGGCGGCGGCCGGCGATTCTGAGTGCCAGCGGCAACGATCCGCAGAGAGCAACTACTTCAACGGCGGCCTGCGGCTCGCCTTCGATGCGCTCTCGGCCGGCCGCCGAGGTCAGCAGGGTCAGCGCTTCGTCCGCCGGCAGGACGGGGAGAGCGAGCGACCGTGCGCCGGGCAGACCCACCAGGGCACGCCGACTGGTCACGATGACGGCACAGGTCGCCGTACCGGGAAGCAGCGGAAGGACCTGTTCGACGGATGCGACGTTGTCCAGCACGAGCAGCAACTTCCGTGCCGCGCTGGCGGTCCGGAACAGACCACCCGCTTCCTCGGCGGAATCCGGCGGCCGCTGGAGTGCGAAGCCAAGTTGCTGGAGCAAGGCGTTCAAGGCTTCCAGCGGCGTCATCGGTTCGCCGACCCCGAAACCGCGCAAGTTCACGTAAAGCACGCCGTCGCCGAACCGACCCGCCAGTTCACGCGCGACGTGCACAGCCAGCGCGGTCTTACCCACACCGCCCATCCCAGCGATCGCCGAGATGACCACCACTCCAGGTGCCTGGCCACCGTCGGTCAGCAGCTCGGACACTGCGGCGACCTGTTCGGCGCGACCGACGAAATCCGCCACATCCGGCGGGAGGCGGTTGATACCGATCTTGGGCCGAGCGGCCGCCGCCTTCAGCACGGCGCGGTCGCGAGCATCGAGCCGAAGCCCCGCGGCCAGCAGGTTGACGGTTTGTGTCCAGGGATAGCGGCGGCGTCCGTTCTCCAGCGTCTTGATCGCCTCGACGCTGACCCCGGACTCCCCCGCCAACCGCTCCTGCGAGAACCCGGCCGCTTTCCGGAACTTCCGTAGTACCGGGCCGAATTCAGCCATTGAGCAATCCCCGTACGCCGTCAGCTTGCGGTGAGCCGTGCCGGACCAGGAGGTCGAGGGTCCGCGTCCACTCGACGCGGGCGTCGGCCTGTCGGCCGGCGGCGGCCAGCACCTGGCCGAGCAGTTCGCGGATGCGGGCTTCGGGTTGCCAGGTTCCTTGCACGATCTCGAGTGCGTCGCGCAGGTGCTGTTCGGCCGCGGAAAGGTTGCCCCGGGCAAGCTCTACCTGGCCGAGGCCTTCCAGTGCTTCGGCGACCGCGTGGTCGTAGCCGACGGCGAGGGCCGCCGTCCGGCACATCTCGAAGTAGGCCGCGGCCTCCAGGAGCTGACCGCTGTCGCGGTAGGAGATGCCGACGTGCAGAAGGATGTAGTGCGCCGCTTGTGGGGCAATCTGCCGGACGACTTCGACGGCGCGCCCGAACTCCTGATCCTGCACGTCCGGCAGGCCTTGGCGACCGGCGATCGTGCCGAGGATCAAGCGGCCGGCGGCCTCGGTGCGCTCCGCACCGACGCGGATGGCGCGAGCAACGCCGCTGCGGGCCGCGGCGGCGGCCTCGTCGAGGCGGCCGAGCTCCATCAGGAACTCGCCGAGGCAGACCTCCCCCCAGGCTTGCTGCTCGGCGTACTCAATCAACTTCGGCGCCTGCAGCGCAACCGTCATGTAGTCAACGGCCTGCTCGTACAGACCGGCCGCACCATACTGCTGAGCCAACGAGTGCGGCGTGAGTGCGGCCGCGAACGGGTCGGCCCCGGCCGTGGCCAGCGCGATGGTCGCGAGCGCGACGCCGTCGGAATGGCGACGGCGGATACCGAAGTACGGGACCAGGCCGAGCACGATCTTCGCGACGAGTGCTTGTTCCGCGGGCGATCCGTCGGCAGCTCGCCGGACAGCGGCCGCGATCTCGTCGATCTCGATGTCGAACCAGGCGAAGATCTCGTCCATCGACAGCCTGCCCGCAGCCGCGGACCAGTCGGAGGCACCCCAGTCCGTGGCCAGCCGGTTCTGGAAGTGCTCGCTGCTCCGCCAGGCCATCGCCAGGTAAAGCCGCAGTACCCGCACTCGAGCAGCCTCGCGCGACGCTGCGTCGGTACGACGGTCAGTCGTCTCCTGGACGTAGTCGCGGATCAGGTCGTGCAGGCGGTACCGGCGCGGCGCCACGGATTCCAGCAGATGGAGGTCGACCAGGTGTTCCAGCCGCTCCTCGGTTTCGGCGATCGGCAGATCGAGCAGTGCGGCGGCGACGCGGAGGTCGAGTTCCTCACCGTGGTGCAGACCGAGCAACTCGAACGCGTCGACCGTGGCAGTGTCGCCGGCGGCCAGCGAGAATTCGATACTCGCCCGGACATCGCGGTTGCCGTCGGACAGTTCGTCGAGACGGCGTCGGCTGTCCGTCAGCCGGACGTTCAGATCGGCAGCGGTCCAGGTGGGCTGGTCGGCAAGCCGGCCGCCGGCGATGTGCAGGGCGAGCGGCAGGGAGCCGCAGAGCCGGACGATCGACAGCGCGCTCACCGGGTCGGTCACGGTCCGGTCGTCGCCGACGATCATGGCCAGCATCCGCAGGGCCTCGGCGTCGGGCAGGACGTCGAGCAAGAGGTGCGCAACGCCGGGCAGGCCGGTCATGGCCCGGCGGCTTGTGATCAGTACGGCGCAGGTAGATGCCCCTGGCAACAATGCAGCCACCTGTGCGGCGTCGGCGGCGTCATCCAGCATGACCAGGACTCGGCGACCGGCCAACGCCGAGCGGTAGCGGGCAGCCGCTTCATGGACGTCCTCCGGACCTTCAGGCGGCTGCAATCCCAGGCTGTCGGACAGCCGGCCGAGCGCCTCCAGCACCGTCAACGGCTCGCCCGGGCCGAACCCGCGCAGATTCAGATAAAGCTGGCCGTCCGGGTACTGGTCAGCCACCCGATGCGCGACGTGAACAGCCAGCGCCGTCTTGCCGATACCGCCCATCCCGACGATCGCCGCCGTCGCCACAACGCCTGGTCGCGTCTCGCCGGACGTGAACATCTGCTGCAGCTCGGCCACCTGTTCCGAGCGTCCGTTGAAATCGACGGCATCGTCCGGCAGCTCCCGCGGCGTACCGGCCCGGACCATGGTTCTGGAGCCGGCGGCAACCAACTCGGCCCGCTGCGCTTCGGTCAGCGCCAAGCCTTCGCCGAGCAGCTTCAGCGTGAGCCATCGAGGATGCCGGTGGCGCCCCGCCTCCAGCGCCTTGATCGCCTCGGCGCTGACCCCTGACTCCGCCGAGAGCCGCTCCTGCGACCACCCGGCGGCCTTGCGGAACTTCCGCAGTACCGGGCCGAAGTCAGACATCGGAGGTGCTCAACAAGCCGCGAACGTCATCAGCAGCACGGTGGGAGCCGTGCCGGACCAGGAGGTCCAAGGCGAGCCTCCACTCGGCCTCAGCTTCGGTCCGCCGGTCGGCCGCCGCGAGCACCTGGCCCAGCAGTTCGCGGATGCGGGCTTCGGGTTGCCAGGTTCCTTGCACGATGTCCAGTGCGTCGCGCAGGTGCTGTTCGGCGGCCGAAAAGTTGCTGCGGGCAAGCTCTACTTGGCCGAGTCCTTCCAGCGCCTCGGCGACCGCGTGGTCGTAGCCGGCTGCGAGAGCCGACGTACGGCACAGCTCGAAGTAGGCCGCGGCTTCGAGGAGTTGGCCGCTGTCGCGATACGAGATGCCGACATGCAGCAGGATGTAATGCGCCGCCTGCGGCGTGCTCCTGCGCCGTACGACGTCGACTGCGCGCTGGAACTCTTGATCCTGGACGGTGTGCAGGTCCTGGCGGCCGGCGATGGTGCCCAGGATCAGGCGGCCGTCGGCTTCGGTGATCTCCGCGCCCAGGCTCGCCGCGCGGGCCACGCCGGCGTGGGCGGAGGCGGCGGCCTCGTCGAGGCGGCCGAGCTCCATCAGGAACTCGCCGAGGAAGATCTCAGCCTCAGCGTGCTGTTCGGCGTACTCGACTGTTTTCGGTGCCTGCAGTGCAAGCGTCATGTAGTCGACAGCCTGCTCGTACAGGCCGGCCGCGCCACACTGCTGAGCCAACTCGTACGGCGTGAGTGCGGCCGCGAACGGGTCGGACCCGACCGTGGCCAGCGCGATGGTCGCCAGCGCGACACCGTCGGGATAGCGGCGGCGGATGTGGAAGTACGGGAGCAGGCCGAGCACGATCTTCGCGACCAGCGCTTGTTCCGCCGGGGATCCGTCGACGGCTCGCCGGACGGCGGCGGCGAGCTCGTCGATCTCGATGTCGAACCAGGCGAAGATCTCGTCCATCGACAGGTTGCCCGCGGCCGCCGTCCAGGCGGCGACACCCCAGTCCGTGGCCAACTGGGTCTGGAAGTTCAGCTCGCGGCTTCGCCAGGCCATCGCCAGGTAGAGCCGCAGGACCCGCAGGCGAGCAGCCTCGCGGGACGCTGCGTCGGTACGACGGGCGGTCGTCTCCTGGACGTAGCTGCGGATCAAGTCGTGCATCCGGTAGCGGCGCGGCGCAACGGATTCCAGCAGATGGAGATCGACCAGGTGCTCCAGCCGCTCCTCGGTCTCGCCGATCGGCAGGTCGAGCAGTGTGGCGGCGACGCGGAGGTCGAGCTCCTCACCGTGGTGCAGACCGAGCAGCTCAAAGGCCGCAACCGTGGCGGTGTCGCCGGCGGTCAGCGAGAACTCGATACTCGCCCGGACATCGCGGTTGCCGTCCGAGAGTTCGTCGAGACGGCGTCGGCTGTCCGTCAGCCGGGCGTTCAGATCGGCAGCGGTCCAGGTGGGCTGGTCGGCAAGCCGACCGCCGGCGATGTGCAGAGCGAGCGGGAGCGCGCCGCAGAGCCGGACGATCGACAGCGCGCTCACCGGGTCGTTCGCGATCCGCTCGTCGCCGACGATCACTTCCAGCATCCGCAGGGCCTCGTCGTCGGGCAGGACGTCGAGCGAGAGGTGGGCGACGCCGGGCAGGCCGGTCAGCGTCCGGCGACTGGTGATCAGAACGGCGCAGGTAGATGCCCCCGGCAACAATGGCGCCACCTGCGCGGCGTCAACGGCGTCGTCCAGCACGACCAGCACGCGACGGCCGGCCAGCGCCGAGCGATACCGAGCAGCCGCTTCATGGACGTCATCCGGATCCTCCGGCGCTTCCAGTCCCAGGCTGACAGACAGCCGACCAAGTGCCTCCAGCACCGTCATCGGCCGGGCCGGGCCGAACCCGCGCAGATTGAGGTACAGCTGGCCGTCCGGGAACCGCTCCGCGACGCGATGCGCGACGTGGACCCCGAGCGCGGTCTTGCCGATCCCGCCCATCCCGGCGACCGCCGACGTGAGAACGACGCCCGGCCTACGCTCCACGGCGGTAAAGAGCCGTTCGAGCTCGGCGACCTGGCGCCCACGTCCGTTGAAATAGACCAGGTCGTCGGGCAGTTGACGCGGCGTCCGCGCCCGCTCTGTCGGGGAGGCTGCGGCGGCGAGCTCGGTCCGCTGCCGAGTGGTCAGCCCGAGCCCGTCGCCCAGCAGCCGGAGCGTGATCGACCGCGGATTCCGGCGGCGGCCGGACTCCAGGGTCTTGATCGCCTCGACACTCACGCCTGACGTTGCCGCGAGCCGCTCCTGCGAGAGGCCCGCGGCTTTGCGGAACTTCCGCAGTACCGGGCCGAACTCAGCGGTCATAAGGCTGGGCGGCGCCGTTGACTGTGGTGAAGAGGGAGTAGACGGACGTGGTGGCGGTGATGAAGAGGCGGTTCCGCTTGGCGCCACCGAAGGTCAGGTTGGAGACGGTCTCGGGCACCAGTAGCTTGCCGAGCAGCGTGCCGTCCGGGTGATAGACGTGCACGCCGTCCGCCGCCGAGGCCCAGACCCGGCCTGCCGTGTCGATCCGGATCCCGTCGAAAGCGCCGTTCCCGCACTCGGCGAAGACCTCGCCACCGCTGATCCGGTCGCCCTCGACCCTGAACGCCCGCAGGTGGGCCCGCTCGGTGTCGGTGATGTAGAGCACGGACTCGTCCGGTGAGAACGCCAGTCCGTTGGGTCCGGCGAAGTCGTCAGCGACCCGGGTCAGAACACCGTCCGCCACTCGATAGACATGGCACCCGCCCGTCTCGATCTCCCCGGCGTAGCCCTCGTAGTCGCTCTGGATCCCGTACGACGGGTCTGTGAACCAGACCGAGCCGTCGCGCTTGACCACGACGTCGTTCGGGCTGTTGAACCGGTTGCCCTCGTGCGAGTCGGCGAGCACGCTGATCTTCCCGTTGTGCTCGGTGCGGGTGACGCGCCGGTTCCCGTGCTCACAGCTGACGAGCCGGCCCTCCTGGTCGAGGGTATGACCGTTCGTGTTTCCGGCCGGTGTCCGGAAAGCCGAGACCTGGTACGACGTCTCGTCCCAGCGCAGGATCCGGTCGTTCGGAATATCGCTCCAGAGCAGATACCGCCCGGCCGGCGAATACACCGGTCCCTCGAGCCAGCGGCCGCCGGTCCACAGTCGCTCCAGGTGGTGGTCACCCCGGATCCCGTTGAACCGGTCGTCGAACTTCTCCCACTCCGCCGGCACAGTTCCGGCCAGCGGTTCGAGAATGCCCGTCATCACCACTCCTGGAGAAGCTCGGCTGCAGATCCAGGGGTGAGCCTATTCCTTTGTGGCGTACGGCGGGGGTGCTCCACGGGTGGTGAGGTGCCAGGACCAGACCGAAGTTGTTGCCGTGACGAACAATCGGTTGCCGCGCGGGCCGCCGAAGGTCAGATTGGAGACGATGTCGGGGAGCAGTAGCTTGCCGATCAGGGTGCCGTCCGGCGCGAAGCAGTGCACGCCTTCATGGGTCGCGGCCCAGACCCGGCCGGTCTCGTCCAGCCGGATCCCGTCGAACCGGCCGGCCGTGCACGGCGCGAACACCTCGCCCCCGGTCAGCTTCTCGCCATCAACCGTGAACCGTCGAATGTGCAGGCCCGGGGTGTCGACGACGTACAGCTCGGTCTCGTCGAGGGAGAAGGCCAGCCCGTTCGGCCGGAGGAAGTCGTCCGCGACGACAGTCAACCGGCCGCTGGGGTCGATCCGGTAGACGTAGCAGCCGTCGAGCTCCTGCTCCCCCGCGTGTCCCTCGTAGTTCGAGGTGATCCCGTACGGCGGGTCGGTGAACCAGACCGAACCGTCGCTCCGGACGACGACATCGTTCGGACTGTTCAGCCGCTTGCCGTCCAGATGCGACGCGAGCACCGTGCGCGATCCGTCGTACTCGGTCCGGATCACCTGGCGCTCGCCTTGCGCGCAGCTCACCAGCCGGCCCTGCCCGTCGATGGTGTTGCCGTTGATGAACCCGGACGGCTGCCGGAAGACCGTCGTCTGCCCCGACACCTCGTCCCAGCGCAGCAGACGGTCATTCGGGATGTCGCTGAAGATCAGGCTGCGCCAGGCCGGTGCGTACGCCGGTCCCTCCAGCCAGCGACCGCCGTCGTACAGGCACTCGACGTAGTCGTCCCCGGCGATCGCGAACCGTTCGTCGAGCGCCACCAGCTCGGCCCGGATCCGCGTCGGTGTCTCTCCCAGCGTGATTGTCACGAGTCCCCTCCACGAGATCTCATCCTGCTAACATCCTCGTCAACAGAATGACATACAGCTGGGGGCATCAATGACCGTAGACGATATCGATCGCCAGCTGCTTGCTCAGCTTCAGCAGGACGCCACCCAGTCGTACGCCGTCCTTGGCCAGGCGGTCGGGCTGTCCGCGGCCGCCACCCACGAGCGGGTCCGGAAGCTGAAAGCGTCCGGCGTCATCCGGCGGACCACGATCGAGGTCGATCCGGTCGCCCTCGGCCGGGGCGTCGCAGCCTTCGTCCTGCTGGACGCGAGCACTTGGATGGGCGACGAACCGACCCGGCGCGCACTGACGGAGATCCCGGCGGTCGAGGAGGCCCACATCATCGCCGGACCGGCATCGGTCCTGGTGAAGGTGCGGACGGCAACCACGGAGGACCTGCAGGCGACCCTACGCGCGCTCCACCAGGTGGACGGCGTGACCAGTACGCAGACAGTCGTCGTACTGGAGTCGTTCTTCGAGCGACAGCCCACAGTGATGTGATGCACGCCCTCCCCACTGTCCACGGTTTGGACTCTAGAGTGGCCCCAGGCTTGGAAGGAGTCGCGCTGTGTCGAAGCAGATCACCAAGGTGCTGGTTGCCAACCGGGGCGAGATCGCCGTCCGGGTCGTCCGGGCCGCGGCCGACGCGGGGCTGGGCAGCGTCGCCGTGTACGCCGATCAGGATCGGGACGCCCTGTTCGTGCGGCTCGCCGACGAGGCGTACGCGCTGGACGGGTCAACCCCGGCCGAGTCATACCTGAACATCGCCAAGATTCTGGATCTCGCGGCCCGCTCCGGCGCGGACGCGGTGCACCCGGGGTACGGCTTCCTGGCCGAGAACGCCGAGTTCGCCCAGGCCGTCATCGACGCCGGGCTGATCTGGATCGGCCCGCCGCCGTCGGCGATCGACTCGCTCGGCGACAAGGTGAAGGCCCGGCACATCGCCGAGAAGGTCGGCGCACCCCAGGTCCCCGGCACGCCGAATCCGGTGGCCGATGCTTCCGAGGTGGTCGCATTCGCCGAGGAATTCGGACTACCGATCGCGATCAAGGCGGCGTACGGGGGTGGTGGGCGCGGCATGAAGGTCGCCCGCAACCTGGAGGAGATCCCGGAGCTGTTCGAGTCCGCGACCCGCGAGGCGGTCAGCGCCTTCGGGCGTGGCGAGTGCTTCGTCGAGCGATACCTGGACAAGCCGCGGCACGTCGAGACGCAGTGCCTGGCCGATGCTCACGGCAACGTCGTGGTCGTCTCCACCCGGGACTGCTCACTGCAGCGCCGCTACCAGAAGCTGGTCGAGGAGGCGCCCGCGCCTTTCCTTTCGGATGAGCAGCTGGCGACCCTCTACAAGTCGTCCAAAGCGATCCTGCGCGAGGCCGGGTACGTCGGCGCCGGCACCTGCGAGTTCCTGGTCGGCCAAGACGGGTTGATCTCGTTCCTCGAGGTCAACACCCGGCTGCAGGTCGAGCACCCGGTCTCCGAAGAGGTCACCGGGCTGGACCTGGTCCGGGAGATGTTCCGGATCGCGAACGGCGAAGAGCTCGGGTACGACGACCCGGTGGTGAGCGGGCACTCGATCGAGTTCCGGATCAACGCCGAGGACGGCGGCCGCGGCTTCCTGCCCGCACCTGGCACGCTGACCAAGTGGAAGCCCCCGAGCGGTCCGGGCGTCCGGATCGACGGCGGGTACGACGAGGGCGAGACCGTCCCCGGCGCGTTCGACTCGCTGGTCGCCAAGCTGATCGTGACCGGTCGCGACCGGACGCAGGCGCTCGAGCGGTCCCGCCGGGCGCTTCGCGAGTTCGTGGTCGAGGGCATGCCCACCGTCGTCCCGTTCCACGCGACAGTCGTTTCGGATCCGGCATTCGTCGGCGACAACGGGTTCCAGGTGCACACGCGCTGGATCGAGACCGAGTTCGACAACAAGCTCACGCCGTACGACGGCCCGACCGCCGAGGCGCCTGAGGATGCCGAGCGGGCGAAGGTCGTCGTCGAGGTCGGCGGCAAGCGGCTTGAGGTCGCACTGCCGGCTGGATTCGGGATCTCCGCCGGTGGCGCTGCGGGCGGTGCGGGCGCTGGCGCGAAAAAGAAGCCGGCTCGCCGTACGGGTGGCTCAGGTAAGGCGGCCGCCTCGGGCGACTCGCTGACCTCGCCGATGCAGGGCACGATCGTGAAGCTGGCCGTCGAGGAAGGCGCCACGGTCGCCGAGGGCGACCTGATCGTCGTCCTGGAGGCGATGAAGATGGAGCAGCCGCTGAACGCGCACAAGGCCGGCACTGTGACCGGCCTGTCCGCCGAGGTCGGCGCGACGGTCTCGGCCGGCGCTGTGCTCTGCGAGATCAAGGACTGATTTCCTCCTGACCTGAACACTGTTCAAGAAAACTCTTGAACAATGTTCAGGTTGTCCGTTACTGTTCCTTGAACGATGTTCAAGTTCAAGGAAAGGTGAGGACGATGGAGCTCCACGAGTTTGTTGCCGCGAAGGCCGCCGAGCTGGGCGTGCCGGGTGCGGCGGTCGGCGTACTGGTCGACGGCGCCGAGGTATTCGCCGGGCATGGCGTGACGCGGGTCGGAGGGACGGAGGCGATCGACCGGGACACGCTCTTCCACCTCGCGTCGGTCTCGAAGACCTTCACCGCGACCGCCCTCATGCGATTGGTCGCTTTGGGAAAGGTCGAGCTCGACGCACCGGTACGGCGTTATGTCCCGGATCTGCAACTGGCTGACGCCGACGCGGCCGAGCGGATCACCGTCCTGAACCTGCTCAACCACACCGCCGGTCTCGACTGGAATCTGGTCGGCGACCTCGACCCGACGCTGGCCGGATTCGTGGCCAAGCTGGCCGAGCTTCCGCAGATCGCTTCGCCGGGCTCGCGGGCGTCGTACAGTCAGGCGGGGTTCAATCTCGTCGGCCGGATCATCGAGAACGTGACCGAACTGCCTTATGAGCAGGCGATGGCCTCGTTGTTGTTCGAGCCGCTCGGGCTGACCAACACGGTCTTCGACATCGACGATGTGATGATCCGCAAATTTGCCGTCGGCCACAATCCGGATGCGGACGGCGTACTGCGGCCCGCCGTACCGTGGAAAGCCTGGAAGGCTGGGGACCGCGGCAACAACCCTGGCGGCGGTGTCGTGTCGACCGTTGGCGACTTGTTGCAGTGGGCAAAGTTTCAGCTGGGCGATGGCGCCGGCTTACTGCCTGCTTCGGTTCTGCACGGGATGCGGGACGAGACCGTCGCGTTGCGGGCGAGCACATTGGGCGACGGGTTCGGGATCTGCTGGTTCCGCAAGACGATCGACGGGGTGCTGACGATCGGCCACGGCGGCTCGGGCAACGGCCAGTACGCCGAACTCCTCGTCGTACCGTCGACTGGGTTTGCCGTTGTGTCACTGACGAACTCGGGGCCGGACGGGTATCAGCTCAACCAGGCGGTATTGCGGTGGGCGCTCGAGCACTATCTCGGATTGGTCGAGCGTGCGCCGGAGCCGCTGCCCTACGACGAGGCGCGAGCCGTGGAGATGGCCGGCCGGTATGAGAACGACGCGATGAACGTCGACATCGTTGCTGAGGGCACCAACATCACCCTCGCCGTCGAGATCAAGCCCGAACTCCGCGCGAGCACCGAAGCCACGATCCCGCCGGACCTCCCGGCCGCCGCCCTCGCTCTGCTCCCCGATGACGAGTTCGTCATCACTGCCGGCGGCCTGGCCGGGCAGCGCGGCTACTTCACCCGCGGTACGGACGGCCGGATCACCGGCGGTGACCTGGCCGGCCGCTTGTTCGCGAGGACTAGCGCGTGACGTTCGCCGAGTAGGCGTACCAAACCGTGGCCGACGACGCGACGTACGCGCGATACGCCCGGCTGCGGTTGGTGGTGAGCGTGTAGGTCGCCGCGCCGGTCGAGCTCGGCACGACGTACCCAAGGTCCTTCCAGACCGAGGAACCCGGGTCCTTGGACTGGAACAGCACCCGCCCGTGATGGCGCACGAAGCCCTTGGTCTTGGCGCTGTAGTACGTCGGGCGCGCGGTGAGCGTGGTCTTCGTCCCGCTCCGTGCTCCGGTCAGCGAGACCGCCGCGCCGTACTTGGTGGTCGAGGTCGCGGAGCGCAGGCTGGCGATCCACGCTCCGGTCCGATCTGCACCGTGGCCCGACGGCGCGGTCCAGTGCATCACCCGACCGGGGTAGGTGTTCTCGAGGACGACACCGCAATTCGGGTGGCCCCAACCACACGCCACCTGATACGACGTACCGGTGACGCCGTCGGCCTGTCCTACCCAAACGGCCTCGTAAACCGCCTTGGGACAGGTGGCCCCCATCCCGATCGGCAGGCGAGCGTTCGGCTTGGTGATCGCCACCTTCGCCGGGATCCCGAACTGACAGGCCGGCAATGCTTCCGGCTTGGCCTGTGCCGTGGCCGCTTGCACCCCCATCAGCCCCGAAGCAACCACACCAACCGCCAGTACCAACGCGCGTCCCCGCATGAACCCTCCCAAGTCCGACCGATGCGCCGCAGCCTACTGGTCTACGCCTGAACCACGCCCGGGCTGGTCACAGTTCAGACGGTTTACAGACAGTTCTCAGGTTGACGCTGTAAGTTCCCTCCAGACATCACGGTGAGGGAGGGTTTGCATGTCCAAGAGGACCCACGAGCAGCAGCTCGCGGCACGGAAGGCCAAACGGCAGGCCGAGCGGCAGGCTGAGCGGTCCCGGCAGCGGCGGAACCTCGCCGTCACGGTGACCGCGGTGGTGGCCGTTGTCGCAGTCCTGGTCGGAGTTTTCGTGCTCTTCGGTCCCAAGGGCAGCAACGACACCCCGGCGGCCGGCGACACCCCGCCGACCGATGCGCCCGCGGTCCCCGACGGCAAGCCGAAGAGCATCCCGACCGCACTGGCCCCCGCGCCGAAGCGGGCGACGGCGCTGCCGGCCGAGGTGAACTGCACCTACAAGAAGGGCGCCGAGCCGGCCAGTAAGAAGGTCGACCCGCCGTCCGACGGCAAGATCAAGGCCTCCGGGACGTCGAAGGTCAGCCTGAACACGTCCGTCGGCGACCTCCAGGTCACCCTGGACAGCGCTCTGGCCCCCTGCACGGTGAAGAACTTCCTGAGCCTCGTCGGCCAGAAGTACTTCGCCGACACCACCTGCCACCGGCTCACCGTCGGCGAAGGCCTGCAGGTCCTCCAGTGCGGCGACCCGACCAAGGACGAGGCCAAGCAAGGCAGCGGCGGCCCCGGCTACAGCTTCGCCGACGAGGTCTACCCGACCCTGAAGTACGGCCGCGGCATCCTCGCCATGGCCAACTCGGGCCCCAACACCAACGGCAGCCAGTTCTTCATCGTCTACGGCGACGCCTCCGGCCTGGGCCCGCAGTACACCGCCTTCGGCACCCTCGACGAGCCCAGCCTCAAACTCATCGACAAGGTCGCCAACGCGGGCGTCAAGCCCAAGAACGGCCCCACCGACGGCAGCCCCGTCACCCCCGTCAAAATCAACACCGCAACAGCAGCCGCCTGATCTTTTCAACAGCCGCCGCCCGAAGGAACCCCTTCGGCGGCGGCTGTTTCTTTGCCCCAGGGCGCACGAAGGACTGCAGGTAGTCGCCCACGTATACCCGCCCGCACGTGTGAGTCCGTCCCGAGCACACCGCATCCCCGCACCACCTGCAGTTCTTCGTGCAGCCTGCATCCGAGAACGCGAGTCGCCGACAGGTGGACCGCCATCACCCACCAACTCGTGGACTAGTCGTTCCGCCACGCTCGGCCATCACTCACCAGCGCGGCTGGGGCGGACGCCACACACTGATCAACCTGCGTGGCCACAACCACAGCACGCTCAATCCCCGCACCTCTTGACCATCTGCAGCAGGTTGATCAGTGGCACAGGTTCGCCGGAACCGCATGATCTCGCGAAAGGACGGTCGGCGCGACCGCGCGAGGCGGCCGCGCCGAAGGGGCGTCCGTCAGGCCAGGAGGTGGTAGCGGGAGCGGGGCCAGGCGAGGAGGGCGTGGACCTGGGCGATGCCGGATTGCTGGAGGAGTTCCACGGAACCCTCGCGGAACTTGTAGAGGTTGGTGGCGGGGTCTCTGGTGGTGTTCCACTGGTCATCGGCGTACGCCTGCATGGCTTTGCGGTAGCGGGGGTCAGGAGCCACCGAGTCGAGGATCAGCAGGTTCTTGAACCAGATGGAGTTGAACGCGGCGCCGTTCTTGGCGAGGATCTCGCGCGTGTTGTAGAAGGCGAGTGACGCGTTCGCGACCGACTTGGCTTCGCGCAGGTAGCGGTGGTCACCGGTTGCCTTGTACAACAAGACGCCGGCCCCGAGCATGACGCCCTGGTTGTAACTCCACTGCGTCTTCTCAACGTTGCCGGCCAGGTCGATGTGGTCCCAGTAGAGACCGTTCGGCGCGAGCATGCAGTCCTGCGCCCACTGGTACATCCGCTTCGCCCACGTCAGGTACGACCGGTCACGCGTCAGCAGATACAGGTGCGCTCCGAGCTCAGCGCCCGGTCCGTTCGACACGGTGTTGCGGTCCTGGCTCCACGGCGCCTGCGTCCAGTAGACCCCGCCGGCGCACGGATGCGCCGGGTCGGTGTCCCACCCGTGCACGACCAGGGCGAAGATCTCCTTGGCCCGAGCGAGCGACGTACGGTCTCCGGTGCGTTTGTAGTTCTGGATCAGGTGCAGCCCGATCCACTCGTTGTCGTCGTAGAACTTGTCGCCGCCCCCACCCAGCGGCGCCCGCACGTAGGAGTCGTACCCCTTCGGCGTCGTCGTCGAGTTCCAGTACGGCGAATAGGCGTCGATCCGGCGTTCCGCCTCGGCCGCCGCCTTGTGCCCGGAGCCCGGGATCCCGGCGATGTCCTCGGCCGCGATCGCCGCCTGCGAGTACGGCCAGACGTACGAGTACGGGTTGGTCTGGTGGTTCGGGTACTCCTCGAGCAGCAACCCGTGCTCGGTACCGAAGTACTTGTTGATCGCGTCATACGACGCCTTGGCGCGGGCCGCCGGACTTGTCACGGCGCTCGCCGCCGAGACCTGCAACGACCCCACGACCGCGGCCGCCACCAGGCCGGCCACGATCCGAGTTGATATACCCAATTTCCTGCGCATCGACCGGCTCCTCTGTGGGCGGTGACGGATGACATCGATGTCATGCTCTGACCGCCACAGTTGTAATCGGCCCAGGGAGATGCCGTCAATGGTTCAGCGACCGGCGATCCCCGCCGGCACAGTTGACATATCAAGTGGCGCCACCGGGAACGCGATCCAGGCGGACTTCAGATGCAGCCGCCCACGGAGCTGATCGGCACTCAACTCCCGCCGCCCCTTCGACCCGATCGCCTCGATTCGCGCCGCGCGCCCACCGGCCGGCCCGACCCCGGTACGGCGGATGACGCGCAGCGTGCGGATCGTGCCGACGTCGAATACCGCCTGCACAGCGGCCGTCTTCCGCGTCACCGTCCACGCGACATTCGGGTTCCCGTTACCGGGATACGCGTCCCAGGAATCCACCTTCATCACCTGGTACGGGACGCTCCCAGCCGCGGTCGCCCCGCCGTTCGACGAGGAGAACTCGGCGATGATCGGTTTACCCTTGTACAGCCGCACTTGCCCGGCCGTTGCGGTGATCGCGGCATTGGTCGCGTTCTTCTCGTCGTTGTAACCGCCGTAGACCTGGCAGGCGATCGTGTCGCAGAGGTCATAGGCGCGCTTGACACTCCGGTTTCGATGGAACACCGAGTAGGTGCGCGCGGCAACAGCCTGCGCCTGCAGTGCGGCCGGACGCCAACTGGACAAGGCCTCCCGCGGTACGACGCCACGCAGGTAGTGTTCCAGTGAAACCACGTTGACCGTGTCGAGGTGCTTGCCTGGAGCATCGATCCCCCGCAGCCCACCGCGATACCGCCGGACAGCACCTGACGGCAGGATGAGACTCGTCAGCGCCGGACCCTCGAACTGGGTCATCGAGCTGAACGTCTTCCACAGCGTCCACTTGCGGGTCTTGGTGTTGTAGGAACTGACCTTCGTCCCGTGCTCACCATGCGGATCGATCGACCACTGATTCCGGGTCGATGCCTTGGGCAACGCAAACAGCTTGTCCCGGCCCAGATCCCGAACCCGCAGATTGTTGACCGCGGCAACCCGTACGCCGTCCGTCGTGTCAGCGCTGATCCGAACCCGGATCCGCCCGGTCGCCTTGCCCACCGTCGTTCCCGGGTAGTAGAAGTCGAGAATCTGCTTCGCCGACTTCCCCGCGATCGCCGCGCCCTGAGCGCCGTACTGGGACATGCCGCGACCGTGGCCGAACCCGCGACCGCTGATCGTGGTGTCCGCGCCGGCGGTCGGCTCGAACTCCCGCGCCTCGGCAGTCGCACTGATGACGGTGGAAGCGACAAGGACGGCGGTCAGAACGCGCAGTTTCATGAGCCACTCCGGTATTGGACGAGAACCGTGCGGCGGTGTGCGTGATAGGTGAGCCAGCCATGCTGGAACTTCTGCCGCAACCCGCCCTTCACCTTGTAGAGATCAGTCACCGGTACGCCGAGCCGCGACCGCTCCGCACCGATCGCGACATACTTTCGGTAGATCAGGCCGGTGACCGGACGGACGCCGTACGGCTTGGCCCAGTAGAAGCCGCCGTCGCGGAACGACTGCACGCGAGTGCCTGCGACGCGGCCGTTGTGAACCTCGGTCGTCGGCAGTCCGAGACCTGTATCGGGGCCCATCCGGCGGTACCGCTGACGGAACACGCCCGCAGTCGAGTGCGCGCCGGTGGAGACCGAGTAGAAGACGTCACGCGTTCCGAAATACGTCGCCCAGCCGGTGCGCGTTTTGTGCTCACCCCAGAAAGGTTGCCCGAGGCTACGGAATCCGACCGTCTTCGCGAACCGGTAGATCGGTGTCGAGACCGTGCCACCCATCAGCTTCTGCACTCGTTGCTTCAGCCAAGGAAGTTTCGCGTACAGCTGTTGCCCTGGGCATGCGGTCGCCTTCGTATCGCGGTGACCGGAGATCGTGTTCACTCGATGCCGAGCCAGGACGATGCTCGAGGTCGGCGAGCGATAGTTGGCGTCGAGCTTCCACGCGATGACCCGGGCCGTTGCCTCCAGCATCGAGGCCGGTGGCGCCACCTTGTCGAAGTTGCCGATCAGCGAAACCCCGAACGAGTTCCCATTGAACGACTCGGTGTGCGCGCCAAGGACTGGCAGCTGCGCGCCGCCGTACCTGCCTTCGAAGGCACGGCCGAAGCGGTCGACGAGGAAGTTGTAGCCGAGGTCGCACCAGCCGCGGGTCTTCACGTGATACGCGTAGGTCGCCCGGATCATCGCCGGGACCTGCGCGCGGGTGTAGTCGTTGCGATCGGCGGTGTGGTGGACGAACGCGGCCATCACGGTCTTGGTGTACTTCGGCCGCGAGCAGCCCTTGTTGATGTTGCGCAGCCGCTCGTCAGCACCCCAGCGCTTGCGGCTCCAGACGTTCGGCATCGGGTACGGCGCTCTGCTCGCGGCCGACTCGACGCTCTGGGGCTCGGTCGCTTCCGCGGTATCGCTGGGGAGAACGCCTGGCTGGATCAGGGTGACCTTCGCCCCCTTGACCGTCGTACCGGCGGTGTCGGTCGCGCTGGCCTGGATGCCGGTCGCATCGCCCACCCACAGGGGTTCGGTGCCGGGGTTGCCTTCCGGAGTGTCCGGGCCGTGGCCGTCCTCGATGTGCAGCGGCTGCCAATCGGTCCACTGGCCGCCCTGCTTGATCCGGACCTTGGCGTGCACGTCTTTGACGCCGACCGGCCAGGTCACACCGACCATCGCGAACGGCTTGGTCTCGGCGGCCACCGAAGGCCCGGTGATCGCAATCTCCTGGTACGTCGCCTCGGCCGGATCGGCGGCGGGTTGAGCCGACGGATGTAGCTGCGGAGCGACCAGCGCGAGACCGGTCGCGGTGAGCGTGAGAAGTCGGAGGGTCTTGCTCATCGAACAGCCTTCCAACGCAGGGCAATGCGGTCGCTGGGCGGCGGTAATCGATTATGCGCGCTGCGTGACGACAATCTGGGCATTGGGTCACCCTGCGTGGCGTGCCGGGTTTGCGATGTTCGGTAGGCTCACCGTAAAGCCCCCATTTTTGAAGAGGCCCGACATGACGTTCATCCTGATCATCGCCGTCGTGGTGATCGCGGTGCTGGCATACCGCTCGTACCGTCGGACCCAGCTGCAGACCCGCAAGCAGCACGAGATCACCGCCGGCGAGCTCGAGTCGGTCAAGCGCACCGCTGACGAGGACATCACCCGGTTCGGCGAAGAGCTGCAGGACCTCGACCTCGACATGGTCGGCAAGGACCTCGGCGACGGCGCCCGGCAGGACTACCAGCGCGCGCTCGACTCCTACGAGTCGGCCAAACAGGCGGTCGGTGAGGTCACCGAGGCCGAGCAGATCAAGCACGTCATCGAGATCCTCGAAGACGGCCGCTACGCCTCGGCGTGCGTCCGCGCCCGGGTGAACGGCGAGCCCCTCCCGCAGCGGCGCCCGTCGTGCTTCTTCAACCCCCAGCACGGCCCCTCGGTCGTCGACGTCCAGTGGTCGCCGCCCGGTGGCGCCCCGCGTGAGGTTCCCGCCTGCGCAGCCGACGCCGAGCGCGTCCGCGCCGGCGCCGAGCCGGACGTCCGCAAGGTCATGGTCGGCCCGCAGCGCGTCCCGTACTGGGAAGCCGGCCCGGCCTACTCGCCGTACGCCCAAGGCATGTTCGGCGCCATGGGCGGCGTCATGACCGGCATGTTCCTCGGCACCATGCTCGGCGGCATGTTCGCCGGCGGCGGCTACGGCGACTTCGCCGGTGGCGACATGGGCGGCGGTGACGGCGGCGGCGACATGGGCGGCGGCGACTTCGGTGGCGACAGCGGCGGCGACTCCGGCGGCTGGGACTTCGGCGACTTCGGCGGCGAGTAACCCCCAGCACTCAAGGACCCCGGCAACCACCACGGCTGCCGGGGTCTTTTGCATCAATGTGCAAGGGAAATCCACAGACGGCAGCAATGTCCGAGCGGTAGTCTCCGCCTGCGCGACCACGGGGTGCAGGTCGCCTGACTCTAAGGAGACCTCATGCGTCATCGCTCCCTGCTCCTGGCTACCGGCATCCTCGCCGCCGGCCTCTTGACCGGCCCGGCTGCTGCCGAAGCTGCGCCGCAGGCCTTGCCGACATGCTCGTTGCCGGTACCGGCGAAGCTGGTGATCAACTCTCCGGACAGCTACATCTACAGCCTCAAGCTCGGCGGTGGGTGCCCGAAGACGGTTGCCGACACGACCTGGTGGGCGGTCCGCCCGGACGGCACCTACAACTTCGGCGTCGGCGGCCCGTGGGACAGCGTCACCATCTGGATCAACAAGACACCGATCGGGGTCACCACCCGGTGGACTCCGGAGGGCTACGGCCGCGACAGCGCCGGCCACAACGTCGCCAGGCTGCTGCCCGCTACCTCGATGACGAAGGCCGGTGCCGCCATCGGGCTGACCGGCGTGCGCAAGGGCACGAAGACCACCTTGAGCGCTCGGGCCTCCTACTACAGCATCAAGGGCAAGGCGTTCACGCGTCACCACGGACGGGTCCTGTTCCAGAAGCGCGACCTCGGCTCCAACACCTGGACCGATCTCGGGTGGGCCTACCCGAACACGAAGACCGGCGCCGCGTCGTACGTGATCACCACCAACCGCGCCCGCGACTACCGCGTCTACGTCCCGTCCAGCAACACTGTCTGGTACGCCTACTCCGCCACGAAGCGGGTGTGAGTGGGTGGTGGCTGCGCGCCACCACCCACTGGGTGTTACCTGGTGATCTTGATCGGGACCGACAGCGCTGACGGTGCCGTGGTCGGGCCTAGCAGCAGTTCACCCGTGTAGGTCTGGCCTACCGTCATTGCCTTGTTGTAGTTGACGTGGAGGGTTACGGGGGTTCCCGCGGGGACGGCGCCGGTCGGGAGGCCCGAGACGGTGAGGTCGTTGCCTTGGACTGCGTTGACGTTGAAGGTGAAGGACGGCGTACCGGCTACGGCGAAGCCGTGGACCCAGATTTGGTAGTTGCCGTCGGGTGGGCTGATGAGGTCGACCGACTCGTTCGCTGTACCGCCGGCGGACGAGGCGACGATCTCGGACGCGGAGAAGACGCCGTCGTTGTTGGCGTCGCGGACGACGTAGAGGTCGAGGTCGTTGCCGGCCATCGCGGTGCTGACGCTCAGGCGGGACGCGTGCGACAAGGTGAGGTTGCGCTTGAAGCTCGACGCGGACGGGTCGTCAGCGTTGTCCTGGTGAGCGGTTTCGGTTGTGGTGCTCGGCTGGCTGAGGCCGAAGGCGGAGGCCTTCAGACCGTCCAGTGCGACGCTCGACTCGAACTTCACGTCGAAGCCACCACTATCCGAAGTTGCCGTCTGCGCAACGGACGACGGGGAGACCGACGCGCTACCCACGTCCACCTTGAAGGGGGTGTTGAACTTGTCACCTTCCCAGCCGACCTGGTGCACGGCGAAGGCTTGCAGGCCTTCTTGGGCCGGAGCGGTCACCACATCGGCCGGCCCGCCGGTTGCGGTGTCGAAGCGCCACACACCTGCGCGAACATTGGTGTTCGGGCTCTTGCCCACAGTGTTCAGCGTGTACGGCGCGCCCCAGACCGAGTCGGGCACCACCTGGAAGTGGTTCTGCGAGCGGCCCATGATCAACGTGTCGAGGTCGGTCGCCGGGCCGGCGTCGTTCCACGAAGTGTTGACCAGGAACTTCGTTCCCTCGGCAGGCGCCTTCGGGACATCCAGGTAGAAGAAGCGCCAGTCACCGGACTCGGCTCGCCAGGTCCAGTCGTTCGCACCGAACACCGACCCGTTGTTGTAGGTGTAGTTCTGCTGCGCCCGAGCCACATCCTCGCCACCGAAAGTGGTTGCCCCGGTCAACTTCCCCGAAGCGTCCTGCGCCGCCTTGGCCGCCACGGCGACCGACACCGGCACGACCATCGAGTCCGAACCACGGTTCAGTACGACGGCACCGGAATACATCCCGTACGGCGTCTTGGCCGGAACCTTGATCGACGCAGTGAACGAACCGGTCGTGTAGCGCGGCGTGGTGACCCACTTCCAGTCGCTGTTCTTGTACCAGTCGATGGAGATCTTGAAGTGGGTCACCGGAATCGCCGCGTTCTTCGCGGAGTGCTGCAGCCCGAGGAACAGGCCGTTGGCCATCCGTGACGCCGGGTCGCGCACCAGCGACTGCAAGGCGTTCGCCCCGGCCCGGTGATACATGAACCGGCTGTATTCGCCCTGCTGCATCTCGGACTTCGCGAAGTCCAGATCGAGGAAGCCGTCGATGTTCGAGCTGGTCGTCTTGTCGGTGTGGTTGACGACGCCGTTGTGGTTCTTGTCGGTCCACAGCTTGCCGTCGTGGTTGACGTCGGTCCAGTTATAGGTGAGCAGTCGCCAGCCCTGGTCCTCGGTCAGGTTCTTGTCACCGTCGAATTCCGACCGTGGGTACTCGACCTTGATCAGCATCAGATCCGCGTCCCGATGCTTCTTCACGCGCGAGGTCAGGTCGAGCAGGTAATCGGGAGCATTGAAGTTGCCAGTGCTCTCCTGCGAGAGATCCTTGCTGGTAAAGGAGAACGTGTCGTTCGCGGTCCGGACGAGCTGCCGGTCACTGACCTGCCAGACCCCCGGTCCCTTGACGTTGAACTTCTGCGAATCCGTCCCACCCGGTGCGATCACATTCGCGAACGCCGGGTACTCCGTCCCGCGGTAGTCGCCGACCCGCCACTCGGACGGCGAAACGACAGCCCGCCGACCAGCAGCACTGGCCACGGCCTTACCGGCATCGATCGAGCCCGACCCCTGCACATTGGCGTCGTACCCGAGGTCCTTGGAAGAGGTCTTCAGGATGTCCTTGGCGGTCGAGTAGAAACCGGCCGGCAGCTTGGCGCCGTGGGCCTTCTCGTAGGCCTGGTAGATCAGCGCGGTGGCGCCGGCCGCGACCGGCGTCGAGCGGCTGGTGCCACCCCATGTGGTCCATGCCTCGCGCCCGTCCAGGATCGTGTTCAGCGTCGCGTCACCGGGCGAATAGGCGCCATCGGCAACCACATCGACACCGTTGGCGGCGTTCGACTGGAAGCCGCGGTTCGACCACTCGACTACGTCGTTGTCCATGATCTGCTTGGTCCGCACGATCGAGTCCCAGCCGGTCCCGCCGAACTGCGTCGAGGCCCCGACCGCGATACCGGCCGTCGGCGACGATCCCGTCGTACCGAAGCCTGGGGCGCCGTTGCCGGTCGAGAACAGGGGCGTGGTCGTCCGGCCTTCGTGGATCACGTCGGCTTCCTGGCTCGCCGCGTCCCAGCCGTCGTTGTCGACGGTGGACTGCCCGTAGGAGTTCGAAGTGACGTCGACGCCCTGGCGGGTGGAGAGCAGGTACCCGAACTGCGTGGAGAAGTCGAAGCCGAGATAGATGTCACCGAACGGCGCCAGCTTGGCGTGCGGCGCGCCACCGAGGACGGCACCGGCGTACTTGCCACCGGGGATGTCCTTGAAGGTCGGCGCCTTCCCGTTGATCACGGCCTGACCGACGATGTTCGAAGCGGTCAGCGTGCCGTGCCCCTCGATCTGCGGGTCGAAGTCGCCGGTCCACGCGAGCAGGTCGCCAGACCCGTACGACGTGTCGTGGATCCCGAACGCGTCCTGGCCACCGGGGACCTCGGTCTTGCCGTCGGAGATGAAGTACAGCAGGCCACCCGACAGGTCGGTGTAGCCGTCGCCGTTCATATCCCGGTACGACGCCGGCGAAGCCTTGGTGACCGGCTTCTCATCGGCGAACGAGTGGTCGTCGTCGAGGTCGACGTAGACCGTGTCGTAGACACCGGCGGTGTGCGGGTCGGTGACCAGGTAGGCCGGCCGCTCGCCGTACAACTGGAGCAGGTAGTCGTCGGGGTGACTGCCGACCTTGACCGTGCCGGACTTGCTCCAGGACGCGGGGAAGTCGTAGGTGTGCTGCACCGTCCCGGCCGGAGCGCTGAAGTTGCGCGACGGCCCGGTCTTGGTGGCGAAGTCGACCGAGCAAGTCGAGCCGGCCTTCAAGCAAGCGGAAGCAGTCGTCTTGGTGTACCAGGACAGGCCGTCATCAACCTGAGTAGGCGCGGACAGCCACTGCAGCGTGCCGTACGGGTCGAAGGCCTTCGGCCAGCCGTTCCAGCCCGCCTTGGTCCCGGTCTGGCCCGTCCAGGTCTGCCAGGTGTTCAGCAGGTCCGGGTGGCCGAAGTCAGTGCCACCGTCGAGCACGCCGACGGTGATGCCTTGCCCGGTGATGCCTGCGTTCCAGGCCCCGGTGAAATCGTGGGTCTTGGCATCCAGCAGGTTCTGCTTGCGCAGCTTCTCGAAGTTCGAGCCCCGCGGCGCGGGCGCCTTGTCGTACGGCACCTCGCTGGTCGTCAGCTTGGCCCGAGCGGCCTGCTTCTCGGCCTGGGTCGGCGCCTTGTGCAGCTCCGGATCCGGGTCGTTCAGCGGCTGCCCGGTCTTCCCGAGCTCCACCGGCCGCACCGAAACCACGCCCTTTGCGGCGGCCAGCTTGGGCAGCGCCTGGACCGGAATCGACCCGAGCACCAGCCCGCTGTCGCCGGACCCGGCCACCCGCGCGTTGTCCAGTACGGCCGTCGCCGCCGCCGGATCACCCTGCACGGTCGCGAACACCGCGACCGGCGCGGTCTCGCCCTTCTTGACCTTCGCCTCGAGCTTCGGATCCAGCTTCGCCAGCAACGCGTCGGCCGCCGTCTTCACCTGCAACGGACCCGGCGGCGAACCCGCCTGGGTCTCCGCGCGCACCGGCGCCGTCACCGACGCCAGCACCACTGTGGTCACGGCAACGAACGCAGCACCGCGCGACAAACGTCGTCTCATGCTTCCCCCTCCGGAAGTTGATCAACCGGAGAGTAAGACCGTCACCAGCCCCTGGAAAAGCGATTGTGCAGAATCGATTTCTCTCACTGCCCGTGATTGATAACCATCAGTCACCAATACAAACCCCCGCAATTCCCGCCCAAGCGGAAAAGTGCCGGAATCCCGCCAAACACTTCCGTCACTCAGCGCGACGTGAGTGAACGCAGGTTTACCCCTGACTTTCAGGAGTTGTCGACCACCGTGATCGTCACGGTCGCACCGGGCGCCACCAGCACGCCGGGCGCCGGCACCACGTCGAGGATGTCGCCGTCCTGATAGCGGGGAATCTTCTTGGTCACGACCACCGGCCGCAGCCCCAACGCGGTGAGCTCCGCCGTGTACTTGGTCACCGGGGTGGCGTACTCCGGCACCCCGACCTGATCCGGTACGACGACGATCCACCCGATCATCCGGTCGACTTCGGCGGCGCCGGTGGTGGACTCCAGATGAACGGTCACGTCGAGCGTGGGGAAATACACCGTTGCCGAGCACTCCGTGGGGCGATCGCTGTCCGAAGCCACACAGACCGTCGGTAGACGTTCGGCCCGAGCCCCGCCGATCTCGACAATCTTGCCGTCACGGAAGGGAAAGCGCGTCGACTTGCCACGCAGGATCTCGATGCTCTCGACCCCTTCAGGCCGCCGCGCCATGCAGTAACCCTCAGGGCCCTGATTGACGATCACCGTGTCCCGCTGCGGCGTGAAGCAGTAGGTCGCGTTCTGCGCCCAGCCCACCGGTACGGCGACCGCCACATGCCCGACCCCGACCAGCCGGGTCGGGACCACCGGCGGATTGCTCACCACCGGTGGATTGACCGCCACGGGTGCACGATCGCCCGGCGCGAAGACCGCAGTCCCCCCGACTACTGCCAGCACGGCCACGGCAGCAGCTCCCACGACACCCGTCGTACGGCGGCGTCGGCGGCGCGCGGCACCGGATCGGATCGCGTCAATCCGTGGCGGCCCGACCGCCTTGCCGGCCACCGCCCGGTCCAGAACGTCATTCAAAGCAGGATCGGTCATCGTTGCCCTCGCAATTCCGTCAGCCCCGGATCCTCCGCGAGGATCTTGGTGGCTCGTGACAGTCGGCTCTTCACCGTGCCGACTGCGACTCCGAGCGCAACTGCGGCCTGCTGGTCGGTCAGATGCGCGTAGTAGCGCAGGACCACCGCCGCCCGCTGCTCGGTTCCCAATCGGCTGAGGGCCCGCATCACCGCGTCGGTGGTGTCGACCGCCGCGGTCTCGTCGTGACCGGCACTGTCGGCAAACGTGGCCACCGGCTTCTCACCGAACCACCGCCGCCGGCGCGACGAGATGAACGTGTTGACCAGGACCCGGTGCACGTAGGCATCCCGATCGTCGGCCGCCTGAATCTTGCTCCACTTGAGCAGGCACCGCTCCAGGACCGTCTGCACGAGATCCTCGGCTTCCGGATCGCTGCAGCCCAGGAGCATCGCCGACCGCACCAGCGCGCCCCAGCGCGCCGCCACGTACGCCGTGAAGTCCGAGTCGTCAGCCATCTGTCCCTCACCATTCGTACCGAAACCCTCACCCTGAAAGACAGGCTGAGTCGCGCGAATGGTTCCAACGCGTTCAGCTCCGCAGGTGCAGCCTCCGGGCGGCTTCGGCGATGGAACCGGTGACGGAGGGGTAGACGGTGAAGGAGGCCGCTACCTGGTCGACGGTGAGGCGGGCGGCGACGGCCAGGGCGATCGGGTGGATGAGCTCGGAGGCTCGGGGGGCGACCACTACGCCGCCGACGATGATGCCGGTGTTGGGGAGGCAGAAGAGCTTCACGAAACCGTCGCGGACGCCCTGCATCTTGGCGCGGGCGTTGTCGGACAGCAGTACCTTGACGACCATCGCCGTACTGCCACCCGCGTCCAGCGCGGCCTGGGTGAGGCCGACGGTGGCGATCTCGGGGGCGGTGAAGACGTTGGCCGAGACCTGCGACTGGTCCAGCGGGGCGACGGCGTCACCAAGCGCGTGGGCCATCGCGATCCGGCCCTGCATGGCGGCCACGGAGGCCAGCATCAGTACGCCGGTGCAGTCGCCGGCCGCGTAGACGCCGCGAGCCGTCGTACGGGAGACGCGGTCGACCTGGATGAAGCCGCCGTCGGTCAGCGACACGCCCGACTCGATCAAGCCCATTTCGTCGGTATTCGGCAGTGAACCGACCGCCAGCAGGGCGTGTGAACCCTCGACCGTCCGGCCGTCGGTCAGGGTGACGACGACACCGTCGCCGACGCGCTTGACCGACTCGGCGCGGGACTTGCTCAGCACGGTCAGGCCGCGCCGCTTGAAGACGTCCTCCAGTACGGCGGCCGCATCCGCGTCCTCACCGGGGAGCACCCGATCACGGGACGAGACGAGGACCACGTCGCTACCAAGGGCGTCGTACGCGCTGGCGAACTCGGCACCGGTGACACCGGAACCGACGACGATCAGCCGCTCGGGCAGGTGGTCGAGCTCGTAGACCTGCTCCCAGGTCAGGATCCGCTCGCCGTCGGGCTCGGAGCCCTTGAGCACGCGAGGCCTTGCACCAGTGGCGATCAGGATCACGTCGGCGTCCAGCCGCTCGTCGCCGACGACCACCGTCTCCGGCCCGTCGAGGCGGCCGCGGCCCTTGATGATCCGGATCTTGTCCGAGTCGAGCCGGCGCTCGATGCCCTCCGACTGGGACGCCGCGAGCGCCTTGACCCGCCGGTTCACCACCCCGAGATCGACCGAGACGGAGTTCGCCGGGTCGTCGTCGCCGTCGTCGACCCGCAGGCCGAGCTCGCCGGCCTCCTCCACCTCCGTCATCACCTCGGCGGTGGCGATCAGCGTCTTGCTCGGAACGCAGTCCGTCAGGACCGCAGAACCACCGATCCCGTCGGAATCGACGACTGTCACCTCCGCCCCTAATTGGGCGGCTGCACTAGCCGCTTCGTACCCGCCTGGACCGCCACCGATGATCACAACTCGCGCCACAAGAGGCCATTGTTCCGTATCCTGATTTCTCGTGACCCTGTACGCCGCGTTTGCGTCGAATCTTGACCCGAACCTGATGGCCGAGCGCTGTCCGTACTCGCCGCTGCGCGGGACCGGCTGGCTGACCGGCTGGCGCCTCACCTTCGGCGGTGAGGAGCTCGGCTGGGAGGGCTCGATGGCCACGGTCGTCGAGGACGCCTCCGACCCTGCCCATCAGGTTTTCGTCGCCCTCTACGACATCCACTCCAAGGACATCGAGCGCCTGGACGAGTGGGAGTGGATCGATCAGGGCGTCTACCGGAAGATCCAGGTCCGGGTGCAGACCCTGGACGGCGAGCAGCTCGCCTGGATGTACGTCCTGAACGCCTATGAGGGCGGACTCCCCTCGGCCCGGTACGTCGGCATCCTCGCCGAGGCGGCCGAAGCAGCCGGTGCCCCCGACGACTACGTCGCCGAGCTCCGCTCGCGCCCCTGCCAGTCGTCTGGACACTAGGGCGGGGCTCTTGGCTCCGCGCCGTAGCGAGCATGTGCTCGGTGCGGTAGCTCGGCGTGCTGGAGGGAAGGCCTCGATGCTTTTCCATCGTGGCCTTTCCTCCAGTGCGGCGAGGTGCCGTGCCGAGTGCAGCGCAGTAGGCGGGGAGCCAAGAGCCCCGTCCTTGGCTAACCTGCTTTAGTGACTGATGAGCTGCGTGCCGCCGCCGAAGCCTGGCTGAGCGAAGATCCCGACCCTGACACCCGCGCGGAGCTGCAGGCTCTGCTGGAGGCTGGCGACACCGTTGAGCTGGCGGACCGGTTCTCCGGCACGCTGGAATTCGGTACGGCGGGCCTACGGGGTGCCGTGGGCGCCGGGCCGAACCGGATGAACCGGGTCGTGGTGATTCGGGCGGCGGCCGGACTGGCGGCGTACCTGAAGGCCAACGGGCTGACCGACGGACCGGTTCTGATCGGGTACGACGCTCGCCACAAGTCGGACGTGTTTGCGCAGGACACTGCTGCCGTGGTCCGCGGGGCCGGGCTGGATGCCGTCCTGCTCGACCGGCACACGCCGACGCCCGTGATCGCGTTCGGGATCCGGCATCTGAAGGCCGTGGCCGGCGTGGTCGTGACGGCCTCGCACAACCCGCCTCAGGACAACGGCTACAAGGTCTACCTCGGCGACGGCTCGCAGATCGTGCCGCCCGCGGACATCGAGATCGCGGCCGCCATCGCCGCGGTCGGCCCGCTGGAGTCGGTCCCGCGCGGCGGCGACTGGCAGACCATCGGTGACGAGCTCCTGAACGCCTATCTGGCCCGCATCGCCGAGCTGGTCCCGGCGGATGCACCTCGCGAGCTGAACGTGGCTTACACGCCGCTGCACGGCGTCGGCCGCCTCCTGGCCGAGGCCGCGGTCGCGCGCGCCGGGTTCGCCGTACCGGCGGTGGTCGCCTCCCAGGCCGACCCCGACCCGGACTTCCCGACGGTGCACTTCCCGAACCCGGAAGAGCCCGGCGCGATCGACGCGGCTCTGGAGCTCGCCCGCGAGATCAACGCCGACATCGCTGTGGCGAACGACCCCGACGCGGACCGCTGTGCGGTCGCCGTACCGGGGCCTGAGGGGTGGCGGATGCTGCGCGGGGATGAGCTCGGCGCGCTGCTCGGCGAGTTCCTGCTGAGCAGTCGCCCGGACGGCGTCGCCGCCTGCTCGATCGTCTCGTCGTCGCTGCTCGGCAAGATCGCAGCCGCGTACGACGTCCGGTACGTCGAAACGTTGACCGGCTTCAAGTGGATCGGCCGGGTACCGGAGCTGGTCTTCGGCTACGAGGAAGCGCTCGGCTACTGCGTCGACCCGACTGCTGTGAAGGACAAGGACGGCGTCTCGACGCTGGTCCGGGTGCTGGAGATGGCGGCCCGGGCGAAGGCCGAGGGGCGGACATTGCTCGATCTGCTCGACGATCTCGCCAACAAGTACGGTCTGCACGCGACCGACCAACTGTCGGTGCGGGTCGAGGACCTCAGCCTGATCCAGACCGCGATGGCGAATCTGCGGGCCACTCCCCCGACGACGCTGGGCACGCACAGCGTCGTACAGGTCGATGATCTCGCGCAGGGGTCAGCGGCGTTGCCGCCGACGGACGGCCTTCGGTACACGTTGTCCGAAGGCGCGCGCGTCGTCGTTCGGCCGTCCGGCACCGAGCCGAAGCTCAAGTGCTACCTCGAGGTCGTCATCCCGGTGCAGGACGGCGACGTTGCCTCGGCGCGGACGGCAGCGGCCGAGGACCTGGCCGGAATCAAACAGGCGCTCTCCACAGTCCTGGGACTGTAGGAAAGCGCCTGTTCGGTAGGACTTTCAGTGCGCCGCTGCAGCTTCGGCCTGCTCGGCGCGCAGGGAGGCCTGCAGCGACGAGTGCAGGATGCGCAGGGTGCTGGTCGACTGCATCAGCGCGTCCCGCTCGTCCGGGTTGCGGCCGGCCAGGCTGGTGATGTCGCTGATCGCAGCATCGATCCGGCTGATCCGGTCGGCGACCGAACCCTCCTGGCTGCTGGCCCGGCGGATCGCGTCGGACGTGACCGTCCAGACGTCTTCCTTGTCGTTGGTACGCCGCGACATGTCGACCATCTGGGTCAATGCGGCCAGATCGCTGGCGACCTGGGTCCGCTCTGTCGGCGTAGTGATCCCGGCAGTGCCCTGGCGAAGCCGGGTGACGTGCCCGGACAGCTCCGACCAGCTGCTCCTGCCGCTCTGGATCTTGTCCAGCACCTTCGCGTACTCGGTGTTGAACTCGTCGTAGTTCACTGTCCTTGACTCCTGCCGTTCGACCGTTCGACTACAGAACTGTAGGGCGTGCGGATCCGAAACAAGTAACCACACGATCGCAGATCGTGTGGTTGTCGCCAAAACGCAACAGCCGCCTGGTGAAGGAACGCCCACCAGGCGGCTGAGTTACGCGTGGATCAGGAGTTGCTCAGGAGACGCGCGACGGCGCGGATTCGTAGGTGTTGCAGCGCGCGGCCGTCGTGGTCGAGCTGGTGGCGAAGAAACCGTGCTCCGACCACCAGCCGTGGTTGGCCAGCGAGCCGTGGTCACGGACCGAGCCCTTCTGGTCACCGGAGTGCTGAACCAGCCAGCGCCACTCGTTGTAGAGCGCGCCGGTCATCGGGTAGAAGCGACGGTTCGCACCGATCGCGGCCGAGCCCAGGCAGGACGCCTGCAGCTCACGACGCCGGTTCTCCTCCAGCTTGGCGGTGTTGGTCTTCATCGCCCGCTGACGCCACCAGGAGGCGTCCATGATGCCGGTCTGCTCCTGGATGTGGTGACCGTACTCGTGCGCCATCGTGTTGGTCGCGTAGACGCGGGCGTACGTCGGGCTCTGCTTCCACAGGCTGACGATGTACGGCGTCGGGATGTAGATGTTGTTCTCGCAGTAGTACGAGGTCGGGGCGGAGATCACACCACACAGGGTGTTCGCCTTCGAGGTGAAGAAGTGCAGCTTGGGGGCCGCGGTCGACTTCGCCCCGGCGGCGGCCAGGATCGGCTTCCACGCGGCGTACAGGCACTTGTAGAGCTGGGTGTTGTACTGCTGGACTCCCGCGGTCGTGCGCATGGAGACGTTGACTTCCTTGCACCGCGACGCCGGGATCGCCGGGGTCTTGTAGAGCTTGTTGTAGCGAACGATCTTCAGCGCCGAAGGACCGGTGTAGCCGGCCTTCGCGGTAGCCACCGCAGGACCGGGCTCAGCCGTCGCAGCCGACTGCTCGACGACCGGGGCCGGCTTGGTGCCGGCCTGCGCGGTCGGAGCCGCCTGGGCAGTGGCGGAGAACGAGGTTGCGAGACCGGCCAGGGCGACAACGCCGGCCAGGCCACGCAGGGTGGTGCGGGAGAGATTGACCATGAGCTCCACTCTCGAGGATTCGGGGACTGTCAGTCCCCATCCTGGGGTGACCGGGGTTCATCCACCGGTCGGGACACGGACTCGGACGTTGCTGAACCGGCCGCAGTTCCCAGGAGTTTGGTCAACTCCCGAGCCGTCCACCAAGGAAGGCCAACTGCGCCGGTAACATCCGCCGCCAGTATCCCTGAGTGTGCGCGCCGGCCTGTTGCCCACCCGCCGTCTGCAGCTCCTTGCGCAGTTCCGCGGCCGCTCCGGCGAACGGATCGTCGCGGCCACAATCGATGCGCACGGCAACATCCCGCAGACTGACCTGCCTGCCGAACAGCTGACCACCATCGAAGTCCTCGCGACTGTCAAAGGCACCCGGAGCAACATCCTCGTAGCGCCGCCACACCGCTGGACTGAGCGCGCCGACAGCGACCGCTCGCGCGCCCGGCCGGACCCGCCGCTGCCACGCATGAAGCGCGGTATACAACAGGGCGCCGTACCCACCCATCGACCAACCCAGTACGCCGTACTGCGCGGTGTCGATGCCGCGATTCGCCAGCAGGGGAAGGAACTCCTGGTCGAGCATGAACCCGGGATCCTCATCGGACACGCGCCGATGCCAGTACGTGTCCGAGCCGCCATCCACCGTAGCCAGCGCGAACGGCGTCGTACCAGCCCGTACGGCGGCAGTCAGGTACCGGTCGATCCCGAGATCACGGATCGCGGAGGTGTGATCACCACCACGTCCGTGCAGCACCAGAACGACCGGTAGGTGATCGGACAGCTGATAACCGTCGGGGCAGATGATCGAGTACCCGACCTTCGTCCGGCGGCCGAACGAATCGAACGTGCCCGACACCACAGGCCCAGCCGGTACGTCGGGGATGACGCCGTCCGGACCGGTCAGTCCGAGAACGTCATGTACGCGAGCCCGTCCGGGGAGCACACCGGTCTCCAGACCGACCACACCGGCAAGCCCCGCGACACCGGCCGCCGCACCGGTGCTCAGGAGGGCGCGGCGAGAAAGGCGCATCGTCAGCGAAGCAGCGCAGCGACGATGGCGACTACGGCCAGTACGCCGATGATTGCGAGCTCCGGTCGCGCCCAGTTCGTGCGGACCGGGCCGCCGTCGACTGCGCCGTACTGGTCCATGTGGGCCTCGATCCGGCCGACGACCAGATCGGCGCGGGACACCGAACTGTCCGCCTTGAGCTTGCGGCCGCCGACACGCTGCTTGCGCAGGTCACGCATGACGAGCTGCACACCCGGCGCCCGGAAGCGGCCGGCGTCGGTGTGGACGCGGAGGATGTCCGCGACATCGGCGCCACTGACCTGGTTCCACGGGATCACCCGATCACGCAGGTGGTTACGCAGCAGGAGTGTCTCGGGGCTGAGGGTGACTGACGGGCGGATCAGACCGCAGTACGCGAGCACCATCAGGATCCCGATCAGGCTGCCGACCATGATCCCGGTGGCGGTCCGCCACTCCAGCACGATGTCCAGCAGGCCGACCGCTCCGATGACGATCACGATCACGCCGGAGATCCGGTTGGACGTGGACAGGTAGGTCTCGGTCTCGGCCTCGTTCGACTTCACCCGCACAACGTAACTGGTCGGCTCGATGAGCACTATGCTGGCAAGGGTGACCACTACCGACAACGGCGTCGACAGTCTGGCCGACGTGACCTCGTCCGAGGACCGGCTGCGCCGGTTCCTGCTCGGGCTGCCGGGCGTCGACCAGGTCGGCGCCGAGGCCCGGGCTGCGACGCTGAGCACCCGGTCGATCAAGACCACGGCGAAGGCGTACGCGCTGGACCTGGCCATTCAGATGATCGACCTGACCACGCTCGAAGGCTCGGACACGCCGGGCAAGGTGCGCGCCCTGTGTGCCAAGGCCAAGCGCCCGGACCCCGCCGACCCGACCGCGCCCCAGGTGGCCGCGGTCTGTGTCTACCCGGACCTGGTGGCGACGGCGAAGTTCGAGCTGCGCGGCACCGGCATCAACGTGGCGAGTGTGGCAACCGCCTTCCCCAGTGGGCGTTCGAGCCTGGCGATCAAGGTGCAGGACACCAAGGACGCGGTCGCGGCCGGTGCCGACGAGGTCGACATGGTGATCGACCGCGGTGCGTTCCTGTCCGGCCGCTACGGCCTGGTCTTCGACGAGATCGCCGCGATCCGCGACGCCGCCGGTGACGCGCATCTCAAGGTGATCCTGGAGACCGGCGAGCTGGTCACCTACGACAACGTACGGCGTGCTTCGTGGCTGGCGATGCTGGCCGGCGCCGACTTCATCAAGACCTCCACCGGCAAAATCTCTCCCGCGGCAACCCTGCCGGTGACCCTGGTGATGCTGGAGGCGGTCCGCGACTACCACGAGTCGACCGGCCTGCACATCGGCGTCAAACCGGCCGGTGGCATCCGGACCGCGAAGGACGCGATCAAGTACCTGGTCACGGTCAACGAAACCGCCGGCCCGGACTGGCTGGACCCGGAGCTCTTCCGCTTCGGCGCCTCCAGCCTGCTGAACGACCTGCTGATGCAACGCACCAAGCTGGCCACCGGTCACTACCCCGGCCCCGACTACTTCACGCTGGACTGATGAGGGCATGAGCAGATTCGAGTACGCACCGGCCCTGGAATCGCGGGCCATCGTCGACATCAAGTCGTCGTACGGGCTCTTCATCAACGGCGCCTTCACCGAGGCGACGGATGGCAAGCCATTCAAGACGATCAGCCCGGCATCGGAAGAAGTGCTGGCCGAGGTCAGCGAGGCTGGTCCGGCTGACGTCGACAAGGCCGTTCGCGCTGCCCGTCGGGCGTTCGACAAGGTCTGGGGGCCGATGGCGGGCCGCGACCGGGCGAAGTACCTGTACCGGATCGCGCGGCTGATCCAGGAGCGGGCGCGCGAGCTCGCCGTACTGGAGTCGCTCGACAACGGGAAGCCGATCCGCGAGTCCCGCGACGTCGACATCCCGTTGGTGGCCGCGCACTTCTTCTACTACGCCGGCTGGGCCGACAAGCTCGAGTACGCCGGTGCTGGCGACGACCCGCAGCCATGGGGTGTCGCGGGTCAGGTCATCCCGTGGAACTTCCCACTGCTGATGCTGGCGTGGAAGATCGCTCCCGCGCTGGCCGCGGGCAACACCGTCGTACTGAAGCCGGCCGAGACGACGCCGCTGACGGCACTCGCCTTCGCGGAGATCTGCCAGCAGGCCGATCTCCCGCCGGGCGTTGTGAACATCGTCACCGGCGCCGGTCGTACCGGTCAGGCACTGGTCGAGCACCCGGATGTGAACAAGGTCGCGTTCACCGGTTCGACCGCAGTCGGCCGCGCGATCGCGAAGTCCGTTGCGGGCACCGACAAGGCAGTCACGCTGGAGCTCGGTGGCAAGGCGGCGAACATCGTCTTCGAGGACGCCCCGATCGACCAGACCATCGAAGGCATCGTCAACGGCATCTTCTTCAACCAGGGCCATGTCTGCTGCGCCGGTTCGCGGCTGCTCGTCCAGGAGAGCGTGTACGACGAGGTGTTGGGCCGGCTGAAGCGTCGGATGGAGTCGCTGCGTGTCGGCGACCCGCTCGACAAGAACACCGATATCGGCGCGATCAACTCCGCTGCCCAGCTCGCCAAGATCCGCGAGCTGTCGCAGGTCGGTGAGGACGAGGGGTCCGAGCGCTGGTCGCCCGAGTGCGAGCTGCCGGCGCAGGGCTTCTGGTTCCCGCCGACGGTCTTCACCGGGGTCTCGCAGGCACACCGGATCGCCCGCGAGGAGATCTTCGGGCCGGTGCTGTCGGTGCTCACCTTCCGCACCCCTGCCGAGGCGGTGGAGAAGGCGAACAACACGCCCTTCGGGCTGTCGGCCGGGATCTGGACCGAGAAGGGCTCCCGGATTCTCTGGATGGCCAACCAGCTGCGCGCCGGCGTGGTCTGGGCCAACACGTTCAACCGCTTCGACCCGACCTCGCCGTTCGGCGGCTACAAGGAGTCGGGTTACGGCCGCGAAGGCGGCCGTCACGGCCTGGAGGCTTACCTTGCCCACTAAAGACGGTGCACGCCTTGAGGTGCGCAAGACCTACAAGCTCTACATCGGCGGCGCGTTCCCGCGCAGCGAATCCGGCCGCGCGTACGCCGTGAACAACACCAAGGGCAAGTTCCTCGCGAACGCGTCCCAGGCCTCCCGCAAGGACGCCCGGGACGCGGTGGTCGCGGCCCGCAAGGCGTTCGGTGGCTGGTCTGGCAAAACGGCGTACAACCGTGGTCAGATCCTCTACCGGATCGCCGAGGTGATGGAGGGTCGGCACGAGCAGTTCAGCGCCGAGGTCGCCGCCTCCGAAGGCCTCTCGATCTCGAAGGCCCGCGCGGCCGTCGACGCCTCGATCGACCGCTGGGTCTGGTACGCCGGCTGGGCCGACAAGCTCGCCCAGATCGTCGGCTCCAGCAACCCGGTCGCCGGCCCGTACTTCGACTTCTCGTTGCCTGAGGCAACCGGTATCGTCGCGGTCCTCGCCCCGCAGGAATCCAGCCTGCTCGGCCTGACCTCGGTGATCGCGCCCGCGATCGTCTCCGGCAACACGGTCGTCGCCGTCTCGTCGTTCGAGCGCCCGCTGCCCGCGATCACCCTCGGCGAGGTGATGGCCACCTCGGATCTCCCCGGCGGTGTCGTCAACCTCCTGACCGGCTCGGCGTCCGAGATCGGCCCCTGGCTCGCGTCCCACATGGACGTCAACGCCATCGACCTCTGCGGAATCTCCGACCCCGACGAGGCCCGAGACCTGGAAGCCGCCTCGGCCGAAAACCTCAAGCGGGTAAGGCGTCCCGCCGTTGAGGACTGGTCCGAATCCCCGGGCTTGTCGCGCATGACGCAGTACCTCGAACTGAAAACCGTCTGGCACCCCATCGGCGTCTGACGCACGCTCCCCCACCCCAAGCCGGGGGTTTGAACAGGAACTGGTGGCCGCGAACAGGTAATAACTTGTTCACGGCCCCCCGCGCGATGTGCACGCCCCCGACAACTGGTCACCCACAACCGCCTCGCCGCCACCGGCGGAGTGGTTGCTCGCCGCTCCAACTGCACCCCGTCCTGCCGCCCGCCCTGAACGTCTCAGGGGTCAACCCCCGAGCTTGAACTGCTCCCCGGAAGTTGGACTGGGTTTCTCAGTTCCGATTCCGGGGAGCAGTTCATGCGTGTGGATAGTTCGCTGAGTGAGTCGCAGCGTGCTGCGGCGATAGTGTTGTTCGAGTCCGGGTTG
>NZ_SMKX01000249.1 GCF_004349055.1 Kribbella antibiotica | reverse complement strand
GCGGTGTCTTTGGGGCGGGTGGGGATGCAGGCGGCGATCGCCAGGGCGACCAGGGCTGCGGCGGCGCCGATGATGAGGACTAGGCGGAAGCCGTTCTCCGACGGCAGGGTGTAGGTGCCGAAGTTGATGGTGAGTTGGGCGAGGATGACGCCGGCCACGGCGCTGGAGACCGAGGTGCCGATGGAGCGCATCAGGGTGTTGAAGCTGTTGGCTGCGGCGGTTTCCGAGACCGGGACCGCGGACATGATCAGGGCCGGCATCGCGCCGTAGGCGAGGCCGATGCCGGCGCCGATGAGCAGTGAGACAAGCACAATCTCCCAGACCGATCCCATGAAGATGCTGCCCACGCCATAGCCGGCGGCGACCACGATGGCGCCGAGCATCAGGGTGAGTTTGGGTCCGCGGGCGGCAGAGATCTTTGCCGACAAGGGCGCGGTCACCAGCATGATCAGGCCGGACGGGCCCATCACTAGGCCGGATGCGAGCATCGACTGGCCGAGCCCGAAACCCGTTGCCTTCGGCATCTGTAGTAGTTGCGGCACCACGAGCGACATTGCGAACATCGCGAACCCGAAGACCATCGACGCCAGGTTCGTCAGCAACACCTGCGGCCGCGCGGTGGTGCGCAGGTCGACTAGAGGCTCGCTGGTACGGCGTTCCCACCAGCCCCACACGAGGATTGTGACGACCGCAAGCGCGAACAGGCCCAGTGTCGGAGCGCTCGCCCAGCCCCAGTCGCCGCCCTGAGAGATTGCCAGCAGCAACGAAACCAGGCCGATCGACAGGCCCACACCGCCCAGTACGTCGAAGCGTCCACCCGAACGCACCGCGGACTCAGGCACGAACCGCACGACCAGCCCGAAGATGATCACGCCGAGTCCGGCCGATACCCAGAACAGTGCGTGCCAGCTGATGTTCTCGGCCAGCAAGGCCGCGGCGGGCAGCCCGAGAGCCCCGCCGACGCCGAGAGATGCGCTCATCTGGGCGGTCGCCGTACCGAGGCGTTCGGAGGGTAGTTCGTCACGCATGATGCTGATTCCCAGGGGAATCACGCCGGCCGCGAAGCCCTGGAGAGCGCGGCCGACGACGAGCGGGATCAGCGAGTTGCTGAGCGCGGCGACGATCGAGCCGGCGATCAGGATGCCGATGCTGATCAGCAGCATCCGGCGCTTGCCGTACATGTCGCCGAGCCGCCCCATGATCGGCGTTGCGACAGCGGCCGCGAGCAGCGTGGCGGTGATGGCCCAGGCGGTCGAGCCGGCCGACGCATTCAGCAGTCGCGGCAGCTCGGGGATGACCGGGATGACCAGGGTCTGCATCAGGGCGACCGTGATGCCGGCCGATGCAAGGACCGGTACGACGGCGCCGGCGCGCACAGGGGGAGCCGCAGGGACAGCGGACATCGGGGTGCCTCCGAGGGGACGAATAAATAGTTGGTTTCCGCAACCAAAGGCTAAGTCAGGCAGTTGACTTAAACAAGATAGCGAGGCAAAGTGGAAGGAGATCAACGCGGAGGTGATGTCTCGTGACCGAACGTGACGCGATCGACTATCCATTGGCGCCCATTGCGGCCATCGAACCCCCGGAGGAGTGGGCGGAGCTGCGGCAGCAATGCCCGGTGGCCCACGTCCGGTTGCCCAGCGGCGACCAGGCAACCTTGCTGACCCGGTACGACGACATTCGGCAGCTGATGTCCGATCCCCGCTTCGCGCGGACCTCGAGCGAGGAGGGCGCGGCCCGGGTTTCGATGCTGGACCAGCAAGAGTCAGCCGTCCCGCGCCTTGGCGAAGGTCACCAGCGCTGGCGGCGGATGCTGACGAAGTGGTTCACCGCGAAGCGGATGGCCGTCCTGCGGCCGCGGATCGAGGCGATGGCCGAGCAACTCGTCGACGAGATGGTCGCGCAGGGTCAACCGGCCGACCTGCGCGCGAGCTTCGGTTACCCGCTCCCGGTCTGGGTGATCTGCGATCTGCTCGGCGTGCCGAACGAGGACCGCGACCGGTTCTCGCACTGGTCCGACACCTTCCTGAGCGTCAGCCGCTACACCCAGGAGGAGGTGGACGCCGCTCAGACGGAGTTCACCGAATACATGGCCGGTCACGTCGATGTGAAGCGCGGCGCCCCCGGCGACGACCTGCTCAGCGACCTGATCACCCGCGCCGACGCCGCCGGTGAGTACCTGCCCAACGATGCACTCGTTGCCACCGGCAAGGGTCTGCTGATCGCCGGGCACGAGACCACGACGAACATGATCGGCAAGATGATGGCGATGCTGCTCGCCGATCGTTCGCACTGGGAGCAGTTGCTCGCCGATCCCGAGCTGGTCCGCACCGCGGTCGAGGAAACCCTGCGGTACGACGCCAACGCCGGCTTCGGCCTGACGCGCTACCTGGATGAGGATGTCGAGCTCCCGGGTGGCACCCTGACCGCCGGTACGACGGCCATCCTCAGCCTGGGTTCGGCGAACCGCGACGAGTCGGTGTTCCCCGATGCAGCCGAGCTCGACCTGTCGCGCAGTCCGAATCTGCACATCTCCTTCGGCGTCGGGCCGCACTCGTGTGTTGGCCAGTCGCTGGCCCGGACCGAACTGCAGGTCGTCCTGGAGGTTCTTCTGCGACGCCTGCCGACGCTGGAACTCGCCGTACCGGTGGCGGAGTTGCCCCCGGTGGAGGGTCTGCTGGTCGGCGGTCTGCAGAAGGTTCCGGTGCGCTGGTGATGATGATGGCCAAAGTGGCTCGAACCGACCGTACGTCGGCGACTCGCGAGCTGATCCTGGACACGGCGGAGCGGATGTTCGCCGAGCGCGGGATCCACGAGGTGTCCAATCGGCAGATCAGCGAAGCGGCCGGCCAGGGCAACAACACCGCGGTCGGCTATCACTTCGGGACCAAGACCGATCTGATCCGGGCCGTCCTGCGCAGGCATTCGGCGGCGATCGAGGAGCGTCGTGCCGAAATGGTCGTGGCGGCTCAGGGGAGTCGCGAGCTTCGGGACTGGGTCGAGTGCCTGGTTCGTCCGTCGACCGACTACCTGGCGTCGATGGGTGTGCCGACCTGGATGGCTCGGTTCAACGCCCAGCTGATGACCGATCCTGCGCTGCGCGAGGAGATCTACGACGAGCTCCTGATTCCGCCGTCGATGCTGCAGATCATCGACGCCCTCAACGAGTGCATCGGTGAGCAGTCGATGCCGGTGCGGATGGAGCGCGGCGCGATGGCCCGCATCATGATCGTCCAGATGCTCGCCGACTACGAACGTGACCTGGCCGAAGGTCGAGCGACCGCGCGGACCAGTTGGCACGACATGGCGACCGGCCTGATCGACGGCATCGTCGGGATCTGGACTGCGCCGGTGACACAATGAGTGTCCTGATTGTGGGTGCGTCGGCAGCGGGGCTGTCGACGCTGGAAGCCCTGCGTAGGCAGGGATATCAGGACCCGATCACCGTGCTCGGTGCCGAGACCTACCTCCCCTACGACCGGCCGCCGCTCTCGAAGCAGTACCTCTGCGGCGACTGGGACGAGCTCCGCACCCGGCTACGCCCGGAGGAGATGCTCGCCAAACTGGACGCCAACTTCGTCCTCGGCGACCCGGCCGCAGCGCTCGACGTGAACCGACGAGTGGTGAGCACTGAGTCAGGTCGCGAGCTGTCGGCCGACTCAATCGTCATCGCCACCGGCCTCCGCGCACGCCGCTTGCCAGGCCAAGAGGGTCTCGCTGGAGTGCACGTGCTTCGGACCCTGGGCGATGCCGACGCGTTGCGCCGCGACCTCACCGATTCTCCGCGAGTAGTTGTCGTGGGGGACGGTGTGCTGGGGGCCGAGATTGCTGCTACTGCTCGCAAACTTGGCTGCGCAGTGACCATGGCCGGCCCGCAGGCTGCTCCGCTCGAGAGTCAGTTCGGGACAATCGTGAGTGGGCTGCTGGCTGATCTGCACACGGCCGAGGGCGTCGAACTACGACTAGGTACGGCGGTCAGTGGGCTCACCTCGGCGACTGGCCGCGTGACCGGCGTACAGCTGGCTAATGGGGAAGTCCTGCCGGCGGACGTTGTCGTAGTGGCGCTGGGCGCGACTCCGGCGACTGAGTGGCTCAACGATAGTGGGCTGACTCTCGACAATGGGATTGTCTGTGACGCGCAATGCCGGGCGGCAGAGGGAATCTACGCCGCTGGTGATGTCGCGCGGTGGCAGCATGACGGGCTGGATGCCTTGCTGCGCTTGGAGAATCGGACCAACGCCACCGAGCAAGCCGCCTGTGTCGCTGCGAACATCCTCGGCGAAAACCGTTCGTACACACCGATTCCGTACTTCTGGACCGACCAGTTCGCCACCAAGATCCAGGTCCACGGCATCCCGACCGCCAACGCCGAGATCGTGGTGGCCGAGGGCGCCCTCGACGAACGCCGGTTCGTCACCCACTACCGCCGCGACGGCCGCACAGTCGCCGTACTCGGCTGGAACATGCCCAAACAAACTCGCCTGCACCGGGAACACCTGGTGCACGGGTGATCCTCATCTGGGGAAGGGGAACGCGATGACAGCAACTCATCAAGCTCCGGAGTATCCGATGGCCCGTGCGGCCGGATGCCCGTTCGATCCGCCGCCGAAGCTGCGCGAGCTGCAGGAGGAGGCGCCGCTGACGAAGGTGGAGGTCTTCGGCCAGACCGCCTGGATGGTCACCCGGTACGACGATCAGCGCCGGCTGATCGGGGATCCGCGCGTCAGCTCGGATGTCTACAAGCCGGGTTATCCGGCCGGCAACCGGATCCTGCCGCGTCAGGACGACGACACCGGGATCGGCTTCATCCTGATGGACGATCCCGAGCATGCACGGATGCGCCGGATGGTGACCGCGCCGTTCATGATCAAGCGGGTCGAGGCGATGCGCCCGCAGGTGCAGCAGATCGTCGACGACCTGATCGACGAGCTGCTGGCAGGGCCGAAGCCGGTCGATCTGGTGCAGGCGTTCGCGTTGCCGATCCCGTCGCTGGTGATCTGCCAGCTGCTCGGTGTTCCGTACGAGGACCACGACTTCTTCCAGAAGAACAGCAGCATCCTGCTGCGGACCAGCGCCTCGATCGAGGAGCGGACCAAGGCGCGCGGCAACATCGGCGGCTACCTGCATGAGCTGATGGGTGACAAGCTCGAGAACCCGAAGGACGACCTCCTGTCCGGGCTGGCCGAGCGGGTGAAGGCTGGCGAGCTGAGCCGCAAGGATGCGGCCGGAATCGGTGTGCTGCTGCTGATTGCCGGGCACGAGACGACCGCGAACATGATTGCCCTCGGCACCCTTGCACTGCTCGAGCACCCGGACCAGCTGGCCAAGCTGCGCGACACCGACGATCCGAAGCTGATCTCCAGCGCCGTCGAGGAACTGCTGCGCTACCTGACCATCACTCACCAGGGCCGCCGCCGCGCGATCCTTGCGGACATCGAGTTCGACGGGCAGATCCTGAAGGCCGGCGAGGGGCTGATCTTCCCCAACGACATCGCCAACCGGGACCCGGAGATGTTCGAGGATCCGGACGCGCTCGACATCACCCGCGATGCGCGCCGGCACATCGCGTTCGGCTTCGGCGTTCATCAGTGCCTTGGGCAACCATTGGCGCGGATGGAGCTGCAGGTCGTCTACGGCACCCTCTACCGCCGGATCCCGACGCTGCGCCGGGCTGTCGAGCTGGACGAGATCCCGTTCAAGCACGACGGCGGCGTGTACGGCGTCTACAACCTTCCGGTCACCTGGTAATCAGAAAGCAGGCATTGCTATGAAGGTCATTGTCGACCAGGACAAGTGTGTCGCGTCCGGTCAATGTGTCACCGCTGCCATGGACGTGTTCGACCAGCGCGACGAAGACGGCATCGTCGTCCTCCTCACCGAAAACCCGCCGGAGTCCCTCGCCGCCGACGTCCACCAGGCCGCCGCCGTGTGCCCCGCCCTGGCCATCGTCGTCGAGGACTGACACCAGCCGAGTCGGGGGCGACCGCCCCGCGCCCCCGCCCCGGCAGTTCAGCCGGGGTGGGCGGCGAGGAAGGTGCCGATGTCGGCCGCAAGCTCGTCGGGGTACTCGCCGTTGATGGCGTGCGAGGCCTCCGGGTAGAACTTGACCGTCTTGTCCTTCAAGGCGCGTTCGGCGGTTGCGCGCGCTTTGTCCGGGTTGTGCATGACTGACTTGCCGGCGATGATCGCGAGCACCGGCATCGTGAGCCCGCCCAGTTGGTCCTCGGTGATCCGGCCGGGTTGCGCCTGGCGGATCGTGTAGTTCTTCATCCCGGCTTCGATCATCTCCGCGACTGGGACGTGCTCGATCGAAGCACCGCCCGCGGTCCAGGAGCTGAAGCTGTCGCGCCACGATCGGGGCAACCACTTCACCGATGCCGGGAGTGAGCGGATGACGACCTGGAACGGGAGTCCGTCGTAGACGTACGGCGCTGCGTCGAGCGTGGTCAGTGTCGCGACATGCTCCGGACGCCGGATGGCGAGATTCACCGCGGTCCAGCCACCGATCGACATTCCGACCACGTGAAACTTACCGCCGGGGAGCGCGGCCAGGGTCTGGTCCAGCCAGGCGGCCTTGTCATCGTCGGAGGTGATCGGCCGGTTCTGGATACTCAGGCCGGGCTCACCGAGTAGATCCAGCGCGTAGACGTCCCCGAGTTCGAGCAGGGACGGCAGGTTGTCTTCCCAGACCGGTGTACCGGACATGGTGCCGGGAATCAGCACGATCGGGCGCTGCTTCGATTGTGCGCCGACGAAGCGGTAAACGCGGACGACGCCGTAGTCGGTGCGGATGTCGAGCGTCTCGGCGGGCTTCGGCATGTCCCGCATCGCCTGGTCGTACTTCGCCAGGTAGTCCTCGTAGCCGTCCGCGCTGTTCCAGTGGCCGACCGGGGACGGCGAGCGCAGAACGAGCGCGGCAGCGACCACCATCGAGCCGACCACCCCGAGGGCGATCAGTAGCCGGCGACGGCCTTTGGGCTTGGTCATGGAGTCTCCTAACCACTTGGTAGGTAATCAGACCATACGGTAAGTTGGGGCCATGCGGGAACCCACCTTCACCGAGCAGGCGCGCCGTGCCCAGCTGATCGACGTCACCGTCGAGCTCGTCGCCGAGCACGGCTACCCCGGGACCTCACTGGCCCGGATCGCCGAGCGGGCCGGCATCACCAAGGCCGCCGTCCTCTACCACTTCCCGTCGAAGAACGCGCTCGTGGAGGCGGCCCAGAACCACGTTCTGACGGCCATCGTCACCGAAGTCGGTACGGCGGTCGATGCCGCCGAGCCCGCCGATGCCCCGGCCGCCTACATCCGCAGCATGATCGGCCACCTCCGCACGAACCCCCGCCATACAAGGATGTTGATCGAGGCCCTGACCGCCGCCGGCCAGGACGCCCGAACCGCAGAACGATCGGCCGCCCGCTGGACCCCGCTCGCCAACCTCATCGCGACCGCCCGTGCCGCCCAAGGCCGCACCGCGCCGATCGACCTCCGCACCGTCGCCCTCGTGATCGGCGGCGGCCTCGACGCCATCGTCGCCGAATCCCTCACCGACCCCACCTACGACACCGCCGCCGATCACGAGGGCGACGGTGCGGAGGTCGATC
>NZ_SMKX01000248.1 GCF_004349055.1 Kribbella antibiotica | reverse complement strand
TTTGTGGGGTTGGACAGTGGGGGCGGTCCGGGTTATAGGCGGAGGTGGGAGGCGCCGTTGAAGTCGAGGATGGTGCCGGTGGCGAATTCGGCGGCGGGGCTGGCTAGGTAGAGGATGGCGGCGGCTACTTCGGTGGGGGCGGCTACTCGGGCCAGGGGGCTTTCAAGACGGCGCCTGTCGTAGCCTTCGCCGGCTAGGTTTTCGGCGGCCATGTCGGTGGTGGTCCAGCCGGGGGCGATGGCGGTGACGGCGATGCCGTCGGGGCCTAGGGCTCTGGCCAGGGACTGGGTGAAGGAGACGATGGCGGCTTTGGAGGCGCCGTACGCGGGTTGGTTGGGTTCGCCGCGGAAGGCGCCGCGCGAGGAGACGTTGATGATGCGGCCACCGCGGGGCATATGGCGGACTGCGCACCAGGTGGCGTTGGCGGGGCCGATGAGGTTGACGGCGAGGGTGTCGGCCCAGGCCTGTTGCCATTCGGCGTACGTCGTCTCGCGAATTCGGTGCGGGTGGTAGACGCCTGCATTGTTGACAAGTACGTCGATCCGGCCGAGCCCGGCCGCGGCCTCGTCCACCATGCTCTGCACGGCTTCCGGGTCGGCGAGGTCGGCGTGGACGAGCACGTGTCCGCTGCCGGGAAGGGCGGCCAGCACCTTCTCGGCGGCTTCGCGGGACGAGCTGTAGTGGACGGCGACCCGGTCACCGTCGGCGGCAAAGGCGTGGGCAGTGGCGGCACCGATGCCCCGAGAGGCACCGGTAATCAGTACGGCACGATCCATACGAAGGATCATGTCAGGACTTATCGCGGCTTGATGTCGCGCCGGTACGACTTACTCGCGCGCACCCACTCCTTCTTCGCCAACGCGCGCGCCCGCACATCAGAACGCCGCGCCATGTATGCCGCCTCCTTGCGCAGCTGGACCCAGCTTTCGTAGCGCCGATACGGCAGCGTCCCGTCGGCCAGTGCCGCCTTGACCGCACATCCCGGTTCGCCGTCGTGCGAGCAGTCCTTGAAGCGACAGCTCTCCGCCAGCACAGTGACATCGGGGAACGCCGCAGCCAGCCCCTCACCATGCTCCTGCAGACCAATCCCCCGCAGCCCCGGAGTGTCGATCACCACGCCACCACTCGGCAGTACGACGAGCTCCCGCCGTACTGAGGTGTGCCGGCCCTTGCCGTCCTCGCGGATCGCCTGCACATCCAGCAGCTCCACACCGGCGAGCGCGTTCACCAGCGACGACTTGCCTGCGCCACTCGATCCGAGCAGCGCCAGCGTCGCGTTGCCGGCGAGCAACTCGCGCACAGTGTCCATGCCGGCACCGGTCGCGGTACTACAGACCAGTACGTCGGCCCCTGGCGCAGCCTCCGCCACATCTTCGGCGATGGCATCGGCGTCACCGACAAGATCGGCCTTCGTCAGTACGACGACCGGTCGCGCGCCGCTCTCCCACGCCAGGGCGAGAAAGCGCTCGATCCGGCCGATATTCGGCTCCGGGTGCAGACCGACCACGATCGCGATCACGTCGACATTGGCCGCCAGCATCTGGCCTTTCGACGTACCGCTGACTTCGGCGCGGACAATCGCCGTACGGCGTGGAGCCAGCGACTCGATCGTGATGCGATCGTCCGGCCACTGGCGCAGCGCGACCCAGTCCCCGGTGCAGGGCGCTGCGTGCGCATCACCGGCGATCGCGCCCAGGAGCCCACCGGACCACGAGGCGCGGACCGGACCGTCCTCGGTGAGAACAGTCGCCAGGCCCTTGTCGACCCGGGCGACACGTCCCGGCACGAGCTCGGCCGGGATCGTAGAGAAGTAATCAGCTGTGGAACTGTCGAGTCCCAGAGCCTCGAGTGTCACGGACATGACGAACCTTTCGGAAGGTCCGGCCGCGAGTTCAGCTCAGCGGACGGACAGAACGGGAGACAACGGCCCGGTGATAGGCCGGATAGTGGCTCATGGCGGGCTGCCTCCCTTCACATTCCTGCGAGGTCCTGATCGAGGACCGGTGGTCGCGACGCGACCAGCCTATGTCGTGCGATTCGTCGTGCGCACCGGGTTTTCGGTCACCGTCGGTGCAGGCTCCGGCGCTGCCTCCGCCTTGGCCGCCACCGGGACGGTCTCCGGCTCCACCTCCGGCGTGGATTCAGGCGTGGATTCAGGCGTGGGTTCAGGCTCGGCCAGCTGCTCGATCTTGCGAGCGATCCGCAGCTCCGGCCGCTCATGCCCGTCCTCCACGACAGCATGGTCGGGCTCGTCGTGATGGTGCGGGTCAGCCTCAGCCTTCATCACCGGCTCGGGCTCGTCCTCGTCCTCGAACTTCGGCAGCGCCGGCTCCCGCACCTTGGCCGGCCACAAGCGATTCACGACCGCGTTCAGAGCCGCACCGATCAGTACGGCGATCGTCGTCATATACAGCCACATCAGTACGGCGATCGGTGCCGCGAGCGGACCGTAGATCGACGTACCGCCGACCGTGCTCTGCAGGATCCAGCGAAGCACGAAGCTACCGAGGATCCAGATCGACAGGGCCAGGAACGCCCCCGGCAGGTCGGAGACCCACGGCGTCCGGACCGGCACGGACACGTGGTAGAGCGTGTTCAGGAAGCCCGCGGACAGGATCGTGACGACCGGCCAGTACAGCTGGTTCAGGAAGTCGAGGCGGGACGGCAGCAGATGATCCACGGCATCCGGCCCGGCCAGGACCAGCGGCAGCACGATCACGCCGATCACCAAGGCGATGCTGTACAGGCTGAACGAGAGCGCCCGGGTCCGGACGATCCCGCGCTTGCCACCCATCCCGTACATGATCGTGATCGTGTCCACGAAGACGTTCAGCGCCCGGCTGCCCGACCAGAGCGCGAGCACGAAACCGATCGAGATGACATCCGGGCGGCCGCCGTTCAACACCTTGTCCAGGGTCGGCACGATGACGCTGTTCACGGAGTCGTCGGTGAGCGCTCTCGCGGCGAGCTCCGCGATCTCGAGCTTGATCTGCGCGATCTGGACCACGTCGAGCCACCGGCTGATGTATCCCAGGCTGCCTGCCAGCCCGAAGATCAGCGGCGGCAGCGAGAGGATCGCGAAGAACGCGCCCTCCGCGGCCAGGCCGGTGACCCGGTAGCGCAGACACTCCCCGACCGTCTGGGTGAGCAGTCTCCAGATCGTCGAGGGGATCTTGCGGACCCATGCCAAGGAGACCGAGCTCCCACTCGCGGGCCCTGCCCCTGAACGTGCCATACCGCTTACCGTACTGATATGGCGGACCCAAACGCTGTAACGAATCAGGCTCCCCCACTGGACGGGGTGAACTTCTTTACCCAGGACGTGGGTCTCGGTGACGCTCTGCGCCCCTACGCGGACCTGCAGAAAGATCCCGGTCTGGTCCAGATCGGAGAGCTCGCGGGATCGCCGGAAGCGCTCTCTCAGGCGCTCCCGGCGAACCAGAACCCACCCGTACTACGCACCCACGACCGGTACGGGAACCGGGTCGACGAGGTCGATTTCCACCCGGCGTGGCACTGGCTGATGGAGAAAGCCGTCGGGTTCGGGTTGCAGGCCGCGCCGTGGACGAGCTCCCAGCCCTCGCCGCACCTGACGCGGGCGGCCGGGTTCTACGTCTGGTCGCAGGTCGAGCCCGGACACGGATGCCCGATCTCGATGACGTACGCCGCCGTACCGGCATTGCGGGCCGATGAGCGGCTGGCGGCCGAGTGGGTGCCGCAACTTGCCTCGACCGAGTACGACGTACGGCGGTTGCCAGCGGCTGCCAAGCGTGGCGTGCTGGCCGGGATGGGGATGACCGAGAAGCAGGGTGGTTCCGACGTCCGGGCCAATCAGACGACCGCCACGCCGTCCGGTGATGGCTACCTGCTGAACGGCCACAAGTGGTTCTGCTCGGCACCCCAGGTCGATGTGTTCCTGGTGCTCGCCCAGGCGCCGGACGGTCTGAGCTGTTTCGTCGTCCCGCGAGTCCTTGCTGACGGCAACCGCAACACGTTCGCGCTGCAACGCCTGAAGGACAAACTCGGCAACCGCTCCAACGCCTCCAGCGAGGTCGAGTTCCACAACACCATCGGCCACCGCCTCGGCGACGAAGGCGCCGGCGTCCGCACCATCATCGAAATGGTCGCCGCCACCCGCCTCGACTGCGTCCTGGGCTCTGCCGCTCTCCAACGGCGAGCCCTCGTCGAAGCCGTCTGGCACACCAAGCACCGCGCCGCCTTCGGCGGCCTGCTCGCCGACAAACCCGCCATGCAGAACGTCCTGGCCGACCTGGCCATCGAAAGCGAGGCAGCAACCGCTCTCGCGATGCGGCTCGCCGCGGCCATGGATGCCTCTGTCGCCGGTGACGAGCGCGCCGCCGCGTTCCGGCGGATTGCGTTGCCGTTGGCAAAATTCTGGGTCTCCAAGCGGACTTCGTTCATGGTGGCGGAGGCGCTGGAGTGTTTGGGCGGGAACGGGTTCGTGGAGGAGTCGGGCTTGCCGCTGCTCTTCCGGGAATCGCCGCTGAACTCGATCTGGGAAGGGTCGGGGAACGTGAACGCGCTGGACGTGTTGCGCGCCCTCCGGCGGCCGGAGTCACTGGAAGCCTGGTTGCTGGAGGTCGGCGCGGCGCAAGGGGCTGACCACCGGCTCGATGCGGCAGTGCACGACGTACTGCAGGCGTTGTCGGACATCGAAGGAGCCGAGGCCGGAGCTCGCCGGTTGGCTGCGAAGATGGCCTTGTGTCTGCAGGCCTCGCTGCTCGTGCAGCACTCGACGCCCGCGGTGGCGGACGCCTTCGTGGGATCGCGGTTGGCCGGCGACTGGGGTGGCGTCTTCGGGACGCTGGCCCGTACGACGCCGTTCCAGGAGATCGTCGAGCGCACGATAGGGTGACCAGGTCGCAACTGGCGCGCTGAAGGTGGAGTACCACCGGGGAGCGAAACCCGTCGGCACCGTGCGCCTGGGTGCCCTCGACCCACTGCAACCGCAGGAGAGACAACGATGACTCATCAGCCATTCGACGCTGCCGCAGCGTCGGCTGCGTACAACAACGCCCTGCAGGTGATCGCGGCCGTCGAGCCGACGATCGCCGGCGCGATCAGGGCCGAGCTGGAAGACCAGCGCTCCTCGCTGAAGCTGATCGCGAGTGAGAACTACGCCTCCCCCGCCACGCTGCTGACGATGGGCAACTGGCTGTCGGACAAGTACGCCGAGGGCACGGTCGGGCACCGCTTCTACGCCGGCTGCCAGAATGTCGACACCGTCGAGACGGCCGCCGCCGAGCACGCCAAGGCCCTGTTCGGTGCGCCGCACGCCTACGTCCAGCCGCACTCCGGCATCGACGCCAACCTGGTCGCATTCTGGGCCATCCTGGCGCAGCGGATCGAGTCCCCGGCGCTGGCCGAGGCCAGTGCGAAGCACGTCAACGACCTGTCCGACGAGGACTGGGACAAGCTGCGCAAGGCACTCGGCGACCAGCGGATGCTCGGCATGTCGCTGGACGCCGGCGGTCACCTGACCCACGGTTTCCGGCCGAACATCTCCGGCAAGATGTTCAACCAGCACTCCTACGGCACGGACTCCGAGACCGGCCTGCTCGACTACGACGAGGTCGCGCGCAAGGCCCGTGAGTTCAAGCCGCTGATCCTGATCGCCGGCTACTCGGCGTACCCGCGCAAGGTGAACTTCGCCAAGATGCGCGAGATCGCCGACGAGGTCGGCGCCACCCTGATGGTCGACATGGCGCACTTCGCCGGTCTGGTCGCGGGCAAGGTCTTCAACGGCGACTTCGACCCGGTCCCGCACGCGCACGTCACCACGACCACCACGCACAAGTCGCTCCGCGGCCCGCGTGGCGGCATGGTGCTCTGCCAGCCCGAGTACGCCGACTCTGTCGACCGCGGCTGCCCGATGGTCCTCGGTGGCCCGCTCAGCCAGACGATGGCCGCCAAGGCGGTCGCGCTGGCCGAGGCCCGCCAGCCGTCGTTCCAGACGTATGCGCAGGCCGTTGCCGACAACGCCGTCACCCTCGCCGAGGGTCTGATGAAGCGTGGCGTCAAGCTCGTCACGGACGGTACCGAGAACCACCTGGTCCTGCTGGACGTCTCGTCGTACGGGATCACCGGCCGGCAGGCCGAGTCGGCCCTGCTCGACGCCGGCATCGTCACCAACCGCAACGCGGTCCCCCGCGACCCGAACGGCGCCTGGTACACCTCGGGCGTCCGGATCGGTACGCCGGCCCTGACCACCCGCGGATTCGGTGCCGACGAGTTCGACAAGGTCGCCGAGCTGATCGTCGACGTCCTGTCCTCGGTCACCCCGACCACCACCGCCGCCGGTGCGGCCTCCAAGGCCAAGTACGTGCTGGCCGACGGTGTCGCCGACAAGACGCGCGCGGCCTCGGCCGAGATCCTCGACAAGCACCCGCTCTACCCGGGTCTCGTCCTCAACTGATCACCCTTCCGAGCGCCCGTTTCCGCAGCCGCGGGACGGGCGCTCGGCTGTGTAAGGTTCCACCATGGCGCCCACCCCGGAAGAGATCAGTCAGTACGTCGAACGCTTCGCGGGTGTGATGGCGAACAGCGGCGTACCGACGATGTCCGCCCGGGTGATGGGGCGGATGCTGGTCAGCCCGAACGGGACGATGACCGCGGCCGAATTGGCCGACACGTTGAAGATCAGCCAGCCGGCGGTGTCCGGTGCGGTGCGGCAGCTGATCCAGATGTCGTTCATTTCGCGGGAGCGGATGCCTGGTTCACGCAAGGACCACTACCGGATTCGCGAGGATGTCTTCGCCGCGATCCTGGAGCGCCGCAACCAGGCGCTGACCGAGTGGGCCGCGAGCAGCAGCTACGGCGCGAACCTCTTCGGCGCCGACACGACGGTCGGCCGGCGGCTGTCCGAGGCAGCGGACTTCTTCACCTTCGTGCACGCGGATCTTGAGCAGACCATGAAGGATTGGCACGCCAAGCACCCCCGTTGAGATCGACCGTCAACTGCTTCGCCACGGCGAGCGCCGTCGCATCATCGCCGTGCCGCGTCACGACTTGAGCGCCCACCGGTAGGCCGTCGAGCAATCCGACCGGCACGCTGACGGCGGGGTGGCCAGTGACGTTGAAGGCCCAGCACGGGTCGGCGACGATGATGTTCTCGTTGTGCTGATCGTAGCCGTGGGCAACAGTCAGCGTGGTCGGAGTGATGAGCGCGTCCACCACGTCGAACAGATCGGCGAGCGCCGTGTTGTTCCGATCCCGCACCTCCCGAGCCCGGACCGACGCCGCCGCCTCGGCACCTCGGCCGGCATCCAGAGCAGCCAGCACCTGCCAAGCATCGTCAGTCGGCAGCAATTCGAGCGGTACGTCGACCACCTCGACCGCCGTCAGCCGGTCGCGCACAACCCGGTCGACCCCCGGATCCGCGGCGTACGGGCCGATCGTCGAGTGATAGGCGACGCGAAAGGGGCCGTCGGCAAGCACCGGAACCGGCCAGTGCGGCAGCGCTGTCGGGTCGAGCCGATGCGGGCCGCTGGCAACACTGGTCGCGAGCATCACATCATCAAGATTCGCGCCGATCACGCCAGCTGTCGTCAGCCCGCCGAGCGCTCGCCCCACCGCCCGCGGCACCCGACCAAGTGTTCCCTTGAACCCCACC
>NZ_SMKX01000247.1 GCF_004349055.1 Kribbella antibiotica | reverse complement strand
CTCCTCCCCCGAGGCGCCACCCTTCCCTTCACTCCCAAGGGCCCGGTCTTCCGCGTCGAATAACCTCGACCCGTGGGGACGAGTGTGCTGAGGTCATCAGACGGCGGCTGCTCAGCGAGTCAGTGCCGTCTGCATTCTGGGGGCTGGCTTAGGGTTCCGGGGTGGCGAAGACTGGGGACGGGACGACTCGGCTCGTGGTGGTGCGAGGGAACTCGGGGTCGGGGAAGAGTTCTACGGCGCAGGAGATTCGGCGGCGGCTCGGGTACGGCGTCTCGTGGGTGGAGCAGGACTATGTCCGGCGGACGCTGCTGCGGGAGCACGATCGGTTCGGGCAGCCGAATGTCGGGCTCATCGACCTGATCGTGCGGTATGCGCTCGACGAGGGCTATCACGTCGTACTGGAAGGGATTTTGAACAACCGCACGTACGGCGACATGATCCGCCAACTGTTGGCCGACCACGCTGGCGTGTCGGGGGCGTACTACTTCCAGCTGCCGTTCGACGAGACGATTCGGCGGCACTCGACGCGGGAGCTGTCGAAGGTGGTCACGGCCGAGCAGATGCAGGACTGGTACCGCGACATCGACCTACTCGGCGTACCGGGTGAGCAGGTGATCGGCATCGACAGCACACTGGACCAGACAGTCGACCGCATCCTCACCGACCTCGACTGGACCACCGGTGGCGCAGTCAACGAGCCGATTGCGTGACCAGATGACGCAGCGCTGTGGCGTGGCCGGCGTGCTGGGCGGTTTCGGTGGCCATGGTGAAGAGCAGGTAGCCCATGGTGGTCTCGTGCTTCTCCCAGTGTGCGACGTGCGCAGGGCTGTCCAGGTCTAGCGAGAGAACGACCTGGTCGGAGTGCGCAGACAGCTCCCGGTAGACGCCGGTGATGTAGTCGGTCGACTCGTCTGGGCTCGCCCACATGTCCTGCTCTTCGTACGGGTCGTCGCGAAACCAGGTCGGCCGCAGCAACGGAGTGCGGCCGAGAGACTCACCCAGGTACCCGTGCTCCTCACCGGCCAGGTGTTTGACCAGACCGAGCAGGTTGGTGCCGCTGGCCACCAGCGGGCGGCGCCTGTCGTACTCAGACACACCATCGAGCGCAGCCAACACCTGTGCGCGACTGCGCCGGAGGCTCTCCAGCAATTCGAGTTTCACCGCTGCACCACTCTCAGCACCTCGTCCGCGACCGCGGCCACTGGTGGGCTCGCATCGACCAGCGTCGCGCCGAAGCGCGCATTGTCCACGTCGATGGTTGCGTGCCATGCCAGGATGCTCGCGAGCTCCTCTTCAGTGGAGCCGAAGCCGTTCGGACGCTGGGCGATGCGGTGCCGGATGGTGTCCGCATCCGCGGACAGACTGATCACGTGCGTGAACAGGTCCCAGATCTCACCCTCGTTGCCAACCGAGCCAGTGACGAACCCGACCGCATCCCCCACCTCCGCCACCAGCTTCTGCACAGTCTCGACGGGAAGTGTGTAGACGTCGCCGTCCCACACCCCTAAGCGATCCACATCCACGTCGTACGTCGGATAGCCGCGTCGACGGAGCTCGGCGCCGACTGTCGTTTTGCCGGATCCAGATGCTCCGGCCACGTAGAACAAAGGCATTCCCGCAGTGTGTCAGTCCGCACCGACAGTGGTGATGGTGCGGAGCGGTGAGGCCGCTGCGATCAGTACGCCGATCAGCATGCCTGCACTGGAGAGCAGCAGAGTAGACCGGAGCCCCAATGCAGTACCCAGTACGCCGGCCAGTGCCGCACCGACTGCTTGACCGCCGATCACCAGCGTGCGCCAGGTCGCAGTGGCCTGGCCCAGCTGATGTGTGGGGATACGGGACTGCCGGAGTGTCCGTTGAGGGATGCCGAAGAGCGCCATCCCTAGTCCCGAGACCGCCTGTCCTGCATAGATGACAGGTGCGAGACCGGTCGCCATTGCGACGCCGGACACGATGGAGAGGAACTGTCCGGACAGGTACGCGCGGCCGACGCCCACCCGGCGGCACCACGCACTCGCAACCAGCGTGCCGACCACAGCAGCAGCACCGGACGCTGTCAGAGCGATCCCGATGGCCGCCGGCTTCCAGTGCAGCTCACGCACGAGATACAGCACGACCAGCGGCCCCTGCATCGACCCGAACAGCGAACCGACCGTCGCCGACAGAGTGAGCGGTCCCAGCAACCGATCGGCGAACAGCACTCGCAGACCGGTCGACAGCCGCACCGGCGTCCGCTCCGCCACCACCGTCCGCGCCGGCTCCCGAATCAGGTACGACGTCACCGCAGACACCACGAACGACAGCGCATCAACCAGGATTGCGAACGGCGCACTCGCCGCCTGCACCAGAAACCCGGCCGCGGACGGCCCAGTCGTAGTCGCCACGTTGGTGGTGAGCAGCGACGCGCTGTTCGCGCGCATCAGCTCAGAACGCGGCACCAACGCCGGCAGCAACGTCTGCGCCGCCGTATCCGCCAGCAGAGCGAACACGCCAGCCAGCACGGCGACGACGTACAGCTGGCCAATCTGTAGCAGTCCCGCGGCCGCCGCAGTAGGGATAGACCCAAGCAGTACCGCGCGCCCGACGTCCGCGATCAGCAAGAGCCTTCTCAACGACATGCGGTCAACCACCAGCCCAGCGGGCAGTCCGAACACCAGATGCGGCAGCACACCGAGCGCAGCCAGCAGTCCCATCTGGAGCGGCGACGCCTGAAGCGTCAGCACCGCCACCAAAGGCAGCGCGACCGTAGTGATCGAACTGCCCGCCATGGACACCGCCTGCCCAAGCAACAGCTTCCGAACCTCACCCCGCACCAGCCACACCATGCCAGCGAACCCTACGGAACACGCCCAGCAGCGGTGAGATTGCAGGAAGTTGCAATCCCAACCGCGGACCTATCGCGGTTCGTAATGACTGTGACCCCGGTCACCGCCTGGGCGCTCTGGTGGCCTATTGCAACAAGCTGTAATTCATCCACGGGGAATGGAATTGGCACGACAAGCGCTTACCTACTGAGCGATACTGGAGAGTGCGCCGCCTCCCGATCGCGGCCCCCTGCCTAGTTGATGATGGGAAGTGCGCCCGTCCAGATGCCCTCAGAGCACACTGTCCAAGCTCCCTCGATCCCACCTCCTTCGATCGCCGCTCCCTCCTCCCGAGCACCCGAACGCAGCCGTAACCTCTGGCGTCTCCGGCCCTATCTGAGGCCGCACCGCTGGCGGCTGGTGCTGATGTTCTCCACGGCCATGCTGGGTGTCGGTGTTTCCCTCTCGGTCCCCCTGGTCACCCGCTCCATCATCGACGGCCCGGTTACCCGTCGTGAGCTCGACCTGCTCGTCCCCCTGGCGCTCCTGGCCCTCGGACTGAGCATCGCCGAAGTCCTGCTGGTCTGGATCCGCCGGATGGCCCAGTCCCGCACCGTCTCCGACCTGGAGGCGTCGCTCCGGCAAGACCTGTACGTCCGTCTGCAGTCCCTGCCGATGGAGTTCCACACCCGGTGGCAGAGCGGTCAGCTGCTGTCCCGGGTCACCACAGACCTGTCCACCATCCGCAGGTTCATGGGCTTCGGCCTGCTGTTCCTGGTGATGAACATCCTGCAGCTGGCCGTCGTCACGATCCTGCTGCTGCAGCTGTACTGGCCACTCGGCATCGTGGTGCTGGCGGCCGCCGTACCGATCGTCACGCTGTCGATGCGGTTCGAGAAGAAGTACCTGCTGATCTCCCGCGAGGTGCAGGACCAGCAGGGCGACCTGGCCACCCGGATCGAGGAGTCGGCGCTTGGCTTCCGGGTCGTGAAGGCGTTCGGCCGCCGGCAGCACGTGCAGCGGCAGTTCGACGACGAGGCGATCAACCTCTACAACACCGAGATCACCAAGGTCCGGCTCGCCTCCCGGTTCTGGAGCTTCCTCGGCGTCATCCCGAACCTGACCCTCGTGATCGTGCTGCTGCTCGGTGCGCTCGCGGTCGGCCGGCAGTCGATCACCCTCGGCACCCTGGTCGCGTTCATCACGCTGATGCTGTCGCTGGTCTGGCCGGTCACCTCCCTCGGCGGGATCCTCGCGATGGCGCAGGAGGCGATGACCGCGGCGGACCGGATCAGCGAGATCCTTGACACGCACTCGGTGATCCAGTCCGGTCCGATCGCGCTCGAGCACTCGCGGGGACACCTGCGGTTCGAGCACGTCGGGTTCCAGTTCTCCGACGACTCCTCGGAGATCCTGCACGACATCAACCTCGACCTCACCCCCGGTACGACGCTGGCTCTCGTCGGGGCCACGGGGTCGGGCAAGACCACGCTAACCTCGCTGGTCCCACGCCTGTACGACGTGACCTCTGGCCGGATCACGATCGACGGGCACGACATCCGCGACCTCACGCTGTACTCGCTGCGGACGGCGGTCGCCTCGGCGTTCGACGACCCGACGCTGTTCTCGATGAGTGTCCGGGAGAACCTCACCCTCGGCCGTCCGGATGCCACTGAAGCCGAGGTCCAGGAAGCACTGCAGGTTGCGCAGGCCGAGTTCGCCAACGACCTCCCCTGGGGTCTGGAGACTCGCGTCGGCGAGCAGGGCATGTCGCTATCGGGTGGCCAACGCCAGCGGCTCGCACTAGCCCGCGCAGTGCTCGCTAGGCCGGCCGTGCTGGTGCTGGACGACACCCTGTCCGCACTGGACGTCCACACCGAGGCTCTGGTCGAGGAGGCGCTCCGCAGAGTGCTGGCCGACACCACCGGCATCGTGGTGGCGCACCGCGCGTCCACAGTGATGCTGGCTGACCAGGTGGCGCTGCTCCAGGGCGGCACTATCACCCATGTCGGGACACATCAGGAGTTGCTGGCGACAGTACCGGCGTACCGGCATCTGCTCGCGGCAGACGAAGAGGAGGTGCACGCATGACGACCACGCAGACACCTCCTGAGCAGGACGATCAGGACAAGCAGCCGTCCTGGCGCGGGGTGTACGAAGACGAAGGCACCAAGGAGTTGTCGAAGGCAACGACCGTCCGGCTGAAGGAGGACTCGCGCAAGCTGCTCGGCGAGCTGCTCCGGCCGTACAAGAAGCTGATCTGGATCCTGGTCGCGATCGTCGTGATCGAGAACGCGGCGCGGCTCGCGGTGCCGTACCTGGTGCACCTCGGGATCGACAACGGCATCCCGCCGATCCTCGCGGGTGACGGTCCGAGAGCACTGATCACAGTGGTGAGCGCCGTTCTGTTCAGCGCGCTGCTGCAAGCGTTCACCCGGCAGATCTTCCTGATGCGGTCCGGCCGGCTCGGGCAGACGATCCTGCTCGGTCTGCGCCGGCGGGTCTTCGACCACTTCCAGCGGTTGAGCCCGGCGTTCCACGACAAGTACACGTCCGGCCGGGTGATCTCCCGCCTGACCTCGGACGTCAGCGTCATCGACGAACTGCTGGCCAACGGGTTCGACGGTCTGGTGACCGCAGTACTGACGCTGTTCGGCACGATGATCCTGTTGCTGGTGCTCGATCTGAAGCTCGGTCTGATCGCCTTGCTGTCGTTCCCGATCCTGCTGTTGCTGACAGCGTGGTTCCGGAAGCGGTCGGCGGTCGTCTACCGGCGGACGCGCGAGGCCGTCGTACTGGTCATCGTGCACTTCGTCGAGTCGATGACCGGCATCCGCGCCGTCCAGGCCTTCCGTCGCGAGCCACGCAACGAGGAGATCTTCGCGGGCGTCAACGAGCAGTACCGCGAGGCGAACTACGAGTCGTTCCGGCTGAACGCGGTCTTCATGCCGTCGATCAAGGGCGTCGGCAACGTGACCATCGTCGCGATCCTCGCGTACGGCGGTTACCAGGCCTATCACGGTCACGTGACTGTCGGCGTACTGACCGCGTTCCTGCTCTACCTGCGGCAGTTCTTCGAGCCACTGCAGGACATCTCGCAGTTCTACAACACGTTCCTGTCCGCGAGCGCAGCGCTGGAGAAGCTGTCCGGCGTGCTCAACGAGGAGCCGGACGTGGCCGAGCCCGTCAAGCCCGTGAAGCCCGGTGCGGCCCGTGGCCACCTCGAGCTGCGTGGAGTGCAGTTCCAGTACGTCGACGGCGTACCGGTCCTGCCCGGACTCGACCTGGACGTGCCGGCCGGTCAGACCCTCGCACTGGTCGGTACGACGGGTGCCGGGAAGACGACCATCGCCAAACTGGTCTCACGCTTCTATGACCCGACCGGTGGGCACGTACTGCTCGACGGCCAGGACCTGCGTGACCTGACCGAGGACGACCTCCGCGAACGCGTCGTCATGGTGACCCAGGAGAACTTCCTCTTCACCGGCTCGGTCGCCGACAACATCCGCTTCGGCAAGCCGGAAGCCACCATGAACGAGGTGGTCGAGGCCGCCAAGGTGATCGGCGCGCACGACTTCATCAGCGCACTCCCCCAAGGCTACGAAACCCAAGTGGAGAAGCGAGGCAGCCGCCTGTCCGCGGGCCAGCGCCAGCTGGTCGCATTCGCGCGCGCCTTCCTCGCCAACCCCGCCGTACTGATCCTGGACGAGGCCACCTCCAGCCTGGACATCCCCAGCGAACGCCTCATCCAGCGTGCCCTCCGCACCATCCTCGCGGACCGCACAGCCATCGTCATCGCCCACCGCCTCTCCACCGTGGAGACCGCCGACCGGGTCCTGGTCCTGGAACACGGCCGCATCCTCGAAGACGGTCCCCCCGACCTCCTCATCACCACCGGCGGCAACTACGCCGGCCTCCACCAAGCCTGGGAAGACTCCCTCGCCTAACAGTCCGGTCGGCGCGTGGCTCACCCCCCACGCGCCGACCACACCCCCGCGATCCGAGCAGAAACTGTCCGACCCCGTAGCTAGCATCCGGGTATGGCAGTGACGGCGTCTGGGGTGTTTCGGCGGACCGCGATCGAGCGGGCCGATCAACGAGTCTCGTGGGAGCGGACGGATCAGGCGTTCTTCTCGAGTGGGGCCTGCCATGTGCTGGCGTGGGTCTGCAGGGACTTCTATCCCGATCAGGAGATCGCCTTGGCTGCGATGTACATGGGTGACTTCGAGCATCCGCTCCATGTGTACGCACGCTGGGACACCTGGGCGTTCGACGCGAGCGGATGGAACCCTGAGTCCGAACTCCTACAGGCCAACAGCGACTTCGAGCGTCTCCCCGTCCGCGAGGTGGAGACGATCAGCAGCGACCTTCGCGAGTTCTGCGAGAAGCACGTCCACCGCCAGCCCCACCAGTACTGGGCAGACCCGACCGAACGTGCCCGCGCCTACGTAGACCGCTACACCCCGCCCTGGCTCTAGACGCCCTGGCCCGCCTCTCAAGGACGGCACGAAGACAGCCGGAATTCGTCAGGGCGTGGGCGGCCAGCGTGGCGAGGGCGCCAGGCAGACGATCGGCCGGACGTGCATGGCAGCAAGGTATTCACGCACGCGGGGTGCGGGCGGGCGTTGGCCTGACCCGGCCAGGACTGTCCGAGGCGGTCTGTACGTTGGCTGCATGTTGACGACGTTGGCGGTGGAGAACTATCGGTCGTTGCGGCGGGTGGTGATGCCGTTGCGGGGGCTGAATGTGGTGACGGGGGCCAACGGGACGGGGAAGTCGAGTCTTTACCGGGCTTTGCGATTGCTGGCCGATGCCTCGCGGAACGGGGCGGTGGCGGCGCTGGCGCGGGATGGGT
>NZ_SMKX01000246.1 GCF_004349055.1 Kribbella antibiotica | reverse complement strand
CAACCCCGCCTGCCCGGCGAGCCCCGCCCTCATCCGCCGATCGACTTTCTCATCGCCGCACCGGCCAGCGCGAACACCGTGACCAAGATGGCGTTGGGGATCGCGGACAACCAGGCCCTGACGGTCCTGTCGGAAGGACTCGGCGGTACGCCGATGGTGGTGTTCCCGCGAGTGAACGCGGCCCACGCGAGACATCCCGCGTGGGCCGGTCACATCGACGTACTGCGGAGAGCTGGAGCCGAACTCATCGAGTGGGCCTTACTAGAACCCGGAGCCGCTGACGGGCGATTGCTCCCGTGGGAACGGATTCTTGAGCGCCTGCGCTAGGAGACCAGCGCCGGCTCGACAACCCTCGTACGGCGGGCTGTCGGGATCGCCAGCGCCAGGACGACGGCCGCTGCGGAGAAGGCGGCGAGCAGGAGGAAGGTGTTGGTGAAACCGGCTTCGGCGGGGAGGCCGTTGGGTTGCAGATGACCGGTGATGATCGAGCTTGCGAGCGCCGTACCGATCGAGCCGCCGATCGTGCGGATGTTCGCGTTCATGCCGGTCGCGGCGCCGGTGTGTTCACGCGGCACGTTCTGCACGATCAGGCTGGTCATCGACGCATAGGCGAGCCCCAGCCCGATCCCGAAGATGGCCGTCGAGACCGCCACCTGCCACGGCTGATCGTGGAATTCGGCGAAGGCCAGCGAGGCGACCAGGCTGAGCGCGGACCCGATGATGACCTGCAACCGCACCGGGAAGTACGGCGCCACATGCCCACTCAGCGAACCGGTCACCGCCATCGTCACCAGCATCGGCAGCATCAACAACCCGGCCTCCGAAACAGATGACCCGAAGCCAAAACCAGCCGCACGAGGGATCTGCATGAACTGCGGCACGAACGCATAGACCGCGAACATCGCCGCCCCGAACAGCAGCGCGACCAGGTTCGTCGTCCACACCGCCGGGATCCGCATCACCCGCATGTCGATCAGCGGGTTCTTCGACCGCAGCTCCACGGTCACCCAAGCAGCAGCCAGCACGACGGCCGCCGCGAACAGCCCGATGGTCCGGAACGAACCCCAGCCCCACGAGCGTCCACTGCTCAGCGGCAGCAGCAGCGCGATCAGCCAGCTCGACAAGAGCACAGCGGCCAGCCAGTCGATGCGCCCGGCCGCCCCACGAGGCGAGGCCGGGATGAAGCGTCGCACCAGAACGATCGCGATGGTGACCACGGCCAGCGGGATCCAGAACAGCCAGCGCCAGCCGAGGTTCTCCACGATCGGACCGGCGAGCACGATGCCGAGCCCGCCACCGGCCGCGATGATCGCCGAGACCACGCCAACTGTCGCAGGCACACGCTCAGCCGGGAACTCGTCGCGAATGATGCCGAAGGCAAGCGGGAAGACCGCGCCGCCGAAGCCCTGGATGATGCGGGCAATGATCAGCACGCCGATGGTCGGGGCGAGCGCCGCGACCAGGCAGCCGACGGCGAGCGCGACGAGCGCGATCAGGAGCGTGCGGTCCTTGCCGTACATGTCGCCGACGCGGCCGAGCAGCGGCGTGGAGACCGAAACCGAGAGCAGCAGAGCGGTGAAGACCCAGGTGACGGTGGTCGGGTCGGTGTGCAGATCGTGCTGGATCACCGGGAGCGCGGGGCTGACCAGTGACTGCAGCATCGAGAACGCGGCCACGACGGATGCGAGCACCGCGAGCGTGATCCGCGAGTTGTTTCCAGGCATGCAAAAGTCCTTCGAAAGGTCTGTGGATTTCTCGGCCTGGTAAAGTCGAGGTATGCCTCCACTATAACGGAGGCACCCCTCCGCTAACAAGCGGGTTAGCTCTGAGAAAGTGATGCCATGGCGACAGAGACGACGCGGATCGACCACAAGCGGCCGCAGCGCGCGGATGCACGGCGCAACTACGACGCCCTGATCGTCGCCGGCCGGGAGGCGTTCGCGACCAACGGCGTGGACGCGTCACTCGAAGAGATCGCCCGCCGGGCCGGCGTCGGGATCGGCACGCTGTACCGGAACTTTCCGACCCGCCAGGATCTCTTACAGGCGGTCTATCTGGGCGAGATCGACGAGCTGAGCATCGCCGCCGAGAAGGTCGCCGACCTGCCGCCGTGGGAGGCCCTGACCGCCTGGCTGACCCGCTTCGTCCAGTACGCCGCGACAAAGCGCGCCATCATCCAGTCGCTCAACCGCGAGAGCACGATGTTCGTCGAGGCCCGCGAGGCCCTCTACGCGGCCGGCACGCCCCTGTTCGAGCGAGTCCAGCAGGCCGGCGAAGCCCGCGCGGACATGTCGATCGACGACCTGCTCCGGATGGTCAGCGGCCTGACCAGCTGCGCCTTCACCGACGAGGCCCAGCGCGACCGAGTCCTCCAGATCGCCCTGGACGGTGTCCGCGCTCGCTAGCGCAGCAACGAGAGGGCGACGCCGTCGAGGATGTCGTGCTCGGAGACGATGACCTCGCCGACCGCCATCCGGTCGTACAGGCGCTGCAGGATGAGTGCACCCGCACCGATCACGTCGACGCGGCCCGGGTGGATCGCCGGGTTCTGGATGCGTTCCGCCTTGGTCGACCGCGTCAGCCAGTACGTCGTCTCGCGCAGCTGCGGTCCCGAGATCCGCGCGTGGTGGATCCGGTCCGAGTCGTACTCGAGCAGCTTCCCGACGACCGCAGCCACCGTGGTCACCGTGCCGGCAACCCCGATCAGCGCCCGCGCCGAAGTGATGGGCACTGTCGTCGTGTCCAGGATCGCGTCGATGTCCTTGGCCGCCGCTGCGAGCTCCGCCGCTGTCGACGGATCCGCCTTGACGTGGCGCTCGGTCATCCGCACCGATCCGACGTTCAGCGACTCCGCCGAGAGCACCCCGGACGCATCTCCGAGGATCAGCTCCGTCGACCCGCCACCGATATCCGCGACCAGATAAGGCCCCGGTACGGCGAGCACTCCAAGCCCGCCCGTGGCTCCGCGGAAACTCAGCTCGGCCTCTTCTGCACCGGAGATGATCTCCGGCTGAACGCCGAACCGCGCAGCGATTCCGGCGAAGAACTCATCGCGGTTACTCACATCCCGCGCCGCCGACGTCGCCACGAACCGAGTCCGAACCACACCGGCGGCCCGGATCACTTCGGCGTACTCGTCCGATGCTTTGAAGACCCGCTCCAACGCCTCCGGGGCGAACCGCCCGGTCGCGTCGACGCCCTGCCCGAGCCGGACGATCAGCATCCGCCGGTCGATCTGCCGTAGCTCGCCCTCGGGGCCGGCCTCGGCGATCAGCAAGCGGATCGAGTTCGTGCCGCAGTCGATCGCGGCAACCCGCTCAGTCACTGTCTGATCCAAGATCATCTGTTCCGACACAGGGCCCCCGACGGCCCCAGTCCTCCAGCAGATCGAGCGTCTCGTCGCCCAGCGGGTTCACGCCGCGCCCAGCGGCCAGCGAATGGCCGGCCAGGACATGCAGGCACTTCACCCGGGTCGGCATCCCACCCGCGCTGATTCCGTCGATCTCCGCCACCTGGTCGATCGACTCCCGGTGCGCGAGATACGACTCGTGCGCAGCCCGATAAGCCGCGGCCAGCGAGGCGTCCTCACCGAGCCGGTCCGTCATCGACTTCATGACGCCCTCGGCCTCAAGCGTGCCGATCGCCGATGCGAGCCGCGGGCACGTCACGTAGTACGTCGTCGGGAACGGCGTACCGTCCGGCAACCGGGGCTCGGTCTCGACCACGTCCGGCAGGCCGCAGCTGCACCGGTGCGCGATGGACCGGATACCGCGTGCGGTCCGGCCGAGCTGCTTGCCGACGGCCTCGATGTCGTCGGGGCTGACGCTCAACGGATCACCTTTCGGGTGAGGGGGTCAGGATCGGTTTCGGCGTCGGTGTGACCGGCCGTTTCGTCGGTGCCGCCGGCGGTTTCCCGGCGCCCTCGACACTCCCCCACAACTTCGTGTACCAAACCGGCTTCTGGACGGCCTCGTCCCCCGGCTCGACCGGCGCCCCCGGCTCCGGCGGTGCGCCGAGCGGCTTGCCGTCGGCACCGATCACCCGGTAGCCGACCTCACCCGGCATCACCCAGCCGAGCCGCTGCCGAGCCTGGGCCTTCACGAACGCGTCGTCGTTCCAGCGGTCGATCTCGTTCTGCAGTTCCTTGACCCGCTTCTCGCGGTCGTGGATCTCCTGGTTCAGCGCGGTGATCTGCTGGTGCTGGTCGAACCACACCCGCAGACTCTGCGCGTACGACACGACCAGCGCACCGAGCACGAGCAGCACCACGGCTGCCCGGCCGGTGAGATTCCGGGAGCCCCGAGTCCGGACCGGGCCGGCCGGAGTCCCCGTCGTACGGCGTTTGGGCTGGTCGCCACGCCGGGCCGGTGGGCGCGTCTGGTTCCGGCTCGACGACGGGCGCGAGCCGGGACGGGCACCGGAATCCCGGCGGGACGACATCAGCTAAACCTCAGCCCTGGTACCGGGGGAAAGCCGAACGACCCGCGTACGTCGCGGCGTCGTCGAGCTCCTCCTCGATCCGGAGCAGCTGGTTGTACTTGGCCGTGCGGTCGGACCGGGCCGGGGCGCCGGACTTGATCTGGCCACAGTTGGTCGCGACCGCGAGGTCGGCGATCGTGGTGTCCTCGGTCTCGCCGGAACGGTGGCTCATCATGCAGGTGAAGCCGTTGCGGTGGGCCAGGTCGACCGCGTCCAGGGTCTCGGTCAGCGAGCCGATCTGGTTCACCTTGACGAGCAGGCTGTTCGCCGACTTCTCGGTGATGCCGCGCTGCAGCCGCTCGACGTTGGTGACGAACAGGTCGTCTCCGACGATCTGGATCTTGTCGCCGAGCTGGGCGCTGAGGTTCTTCCAGCCCTCCCAGTCCTCCTCGTTCAGCGGGTCCTCGATCGACACGATCGGGTACGACGCCACCAGGTCGGCGTAGTAGGCGATCAGCTCGTCGGCCGACTTCTTGCCGCCCTCGAAGGCGTAGACGCCGTCGGTGTGGAACTCGCTGGCTGCCACGTCCATCGCCAGCGCGATGTCGGTGCCGAGCTTCAGGCCGGTCTTCTCGACCGCGATGGCGATCAGGTCGAGCGCCTCGCGGTTGCTGGCCAGGTTCGGCGCGAAGCCACCCTCGTCGCCCAGCCCGGTGGACAGGCCGCGCTCCTTCAGGACCGCCTTCAGCGCGTGGTAGACGCTCGCACCCTGCATCAGGGCCTCGCCGTACGTCGCGGCGCCGATCGGGGCGATCATGAACTCCTGCACGTCGACATTGCTGTCCGCGTGCGAGCCGCCGTTCAGGATGTTCATCATCGGGACCGGCAGGACGTGCGCGTTCGGGCCGCCGACGTAGCGGAACAGCGGCAGGCCGGAGCTCTCCGCGGCCGCCTTCGCGACTGCCAGGCTGACGCCGAGAATGGCGTTCGCGCCGAGCTTGGCCTTGTTCGGGGTGCCGTCGAGGTCCAGCAGGGCGTGGTCGATCAGCCGCTGCTCGTGGACGTCGTACCCGACGATCTCCTTGTCGATGTCCTCCAGAATGCCTGCAATGGCCTTCAGGACACCCTTACCGCCGTAACGGGCCTTGTCGCCGTCGCGGAGCTCGACAGCCTCGAACTGACCGGTGGACGCACCCGACGGCACGGCCGCCCGGGCAACGGTGTCGTCGTCGAGGAGAACCTCGACCTCGACAGTGGGGTTGCCGCGCGAGTCGAGAATCTCGCGGGCGCCGACGGCCTCGATGGTGGCCACAATTGACTCCCAGGTTTCGATGACGAATCGGCTCCGAGCCTATCGTTGAGACCACCGAGCAGGGTGGACCGCGTCCACGATCGCATCCGGCGGGACCTCCCGAACCAGCAACACCCCGTTGGGCGCCCGATACACCACCAAATTAACGGGATTCACACGTAGCTGCACATCAGCCCCGGTTCTACGGCGCTGATCAGCCGCCAAATGGACATGCGTTCGTCGCCCGGGCTTGAGTCCCTCACGCTGAATCAGCGGAACCACACCCTGCGTAGTTCCATGCCACAGGTGTTCGGTGGGGTAGACGCGTTCCCAACTGTTCTCCAAAGCTTCACGGGTGACCGGCATTCCAGCCAGCGAATGCCCCTGACACGCCCGGATCCGCTCCCCGTCGACCTGCAATCGCTGCTTGTCGTTCTCCTCAACCGCCCGGTCCAGCCGGCCGCGCTCCATCCCGAGGACCGCCAGTACGTCGGCGATCGCGGCCCGACCATCGAGGCTCATCGCCAGCCCTCGCTCCCCCGCGGTATGCCGGAGCAGCTTCGACAACGCGCGGCTGTCTGCGCTCACAGCAGCATCCGCTTCAACTCGTCACCACGGTCGCCGCGGGTGATCACGTAGTACCGGATCGGTGGCAGGTCCTTGACCGGGATCTTCCGTACGGCGCTCGTCGTCCGCACCGAGCCGTTGACGACCGCCGGCCCGATCCCGAGCCGCACGAAGTGGACCAGCAACTCCCACCCCTCGGCCTCAACCGCCACCGACCACCGCACCCCTTGATCCAGCAACGCCCGCTCCAACTGCTCCCGATGCGGCCGCCCCTTCGGCGGTACGACGAGGGCTTCGTCCTGCAGGTCCTTGAGCCGAACCGTCCGCCGCTTCGCCAGGCGGTGATCGGCCCGCGTGATCAGGGTCTGCGGAAACTGACCCAGCAGCTCACAATCGAGGTCGTCCGGTGGGACTCCCAACGCAGTCACGCCGACATCCGCCGTACCGTCTCGCAGCGCCTCCAACGTGCGGGACGCATCGCCGATCAGCAACCGCAGCTCGCGGCCCTTGCCGACGTACCGGCGGATCGGCTCGCCCAGCAGATAGAGGTAGGCGCCCGAGCCGGCCATCAACACCGTCGGCCGCGGTGGCGCAGCACCCAGCGTACGCAGGAAGTCCGTCGCCCGATCCGCCTCGTCATTGGCGAACAACGCGAGGCGCTCGCCCGCATCCGTCAGATAGAGCAGGCGCCCGCGCTTCACATAAAGCTCATGCCCGAGCCGCTCCTGCAGCTTGCGAATCCGCGTGTGCAAAGCCGGCTGACTCACATGCAGCTCGACCGCGGCCCGCGTGAAGTTCCGGTGCCGCGCAAACACCGCGAACACCCGCAGATCCTCAGCCACCAGAGTCATCGCCACAAACTATAGCTCTATCGACATTTACTAGTTCTGCTGAAGTCCTCGCGTGGTGACGCTGGATGCATGAACAAGTTAGGCATCGACATCGGCCGGGTGATCATCAACGGCACAACAGGTCCCGGCGACACCTCGTTCTTCGCCGGCGACACCGCCGCCATGCTCCGCACCCCCGCCGTACCGGACGCCTTCGACACCATCGCCCGCCTGGTCCCGCTCTTCACGGACACGTGGCTCGTCTCCAAATGCGGCCCCCGAGTCCAGCAGCGTTCCCTCGTCTGGCTCCACCACCACAACTTCTTCACCCACACCGGCATCCCCGAAGCCAACATCCGCTTCTGCCTGAAACGCCCCCAGAAAGCCATCCACTGCACCGACCTAGGCCTGACCCATTTCGTCGACGACAAACCAGACGTCATCGCCGCCGTCCGCCCAGTAGTCCGCCACGCCTACCTCTTCAACAACTGGCCCACCACCGAAGCCGCCATCGTCAAATCCCTCACCCGCCAGTAGGCCCCCCCACCTCTCGCCCTCCT
>NZ_SMKX01000245.1 GCF_004349055.1 Kribbella antibiotica | reverse complement strand
ACCTAGAGGAGGAAAGGCGACGGCCCCCGGTCACCCCCCCGCCGGGGGCCGTCGCCTTTCCTCCTCTAGGTCATTCCGCCTGATGGATCGTTCCGTCCTGAGCGGTCTCGACCGGATCGAGTTCCACTGTGCAGAATCTGTCAATTCTTCACTTTCCTGCACGGGGGAGCGTTTTCACTTTATGCAGGGTCTTGACAATTTAGTTATGTAGCCACAGTTTCTAATCATGAAACCGCCTGCACGCCGCCCCCAGGCAGCGGTCTTTTCCAGCCTGATCGCGTTCTTCCTCGCCCTTACCGGCCTCACCCTGATCCCAGCCACCGCCTACGCCGCCAATCTCACCGTCAACGGTGGGTTCGAGTCCGGCACTCTCTCCGGCTGGCAGTGCGCCGCCGGCAGTGTGAGCAGCACGGCCCACTCCGGTTCGTTCGGATTGCAGTCCGCCCCGAGTGGCTCCGACATCGGCCGGTGCAGCCAGACAATCTCGGTCCGCCCCAGTACGGCGTACTCGCTGTCGGCGTGGGTGAACGGGTCCAACGTCTACCTCGGAGTGGACGGTGGGGCCTCGACGTGGACCACCAGCAGCTCCTGGAGCCAGCTGACCGTCCCCTTCACCACGAGTGCGTCAGCCACGTCGGTGACCATCTACCTGCACGGTTGGTACGGGCTTCCGGCCTTCGGTGCGGATGACGTCGTACTGGATGGACCGGGTGGGACCGCGGACACGACTCCGCCGACCACTCCGGGTGCGCTGACTGTCGGTAGTCCGACGTCGAGCTCGCTGCAGCTCAACTGGTCCGCTGCGTCGGATGCGAACGGCATTGACCACTACGACGTCGTACGGGGGACTGAGGCGCCACAGAGCATCGGCAACGTCACCAGCTGGACGGCGTCCGGGCTGAACCCGACCACGACGTACAGCTTCAAGGTGCGGGCCTGCGACCCCAGCGGCAACTGCTCGCCGTACGGCGCCTCTGCCTCGGGTACGACGACCACTGGGCCGACGAACCCGGGTGGGAGCCTGCCGAAGCACGTGCTGACCGGGTACTGGCAGAACTTCAACAACGGTGCGACCGTGCAGAAGATCTCGGACGTCCCAGCGGCGTACGACCTGATCGCAGTGGCCTTCGCTGATGCCGATGCGGCCCGGCCGGGTGGGATCACGTTCAACCTCGACAGTGCGGGGCTGAACGGCTACACCGTGGCGCAGTTCAAGTCCGACATCGCTGCGAAGAAGGCGGCCGGCAAGAAGGTCATCCTGTCTGTCGGCGGTGAGCGAGGCACCATCTCGGTCGCCAACGCGACAGCGGCGTCCAACTTCGCATCGACCGCTCTGACCGTGCTGCGCGAGTACGGCTTCGACGGGATCGACATCGACCTCGAGAACGGGGTCAACGCGCAGTACATGGGTCAGGCGCTGCGTAGCCTGCAGAGCCAGTTCGGTAGTGGGCTCATCATCACCATGGCTCCGCAGACGATCGACATGCAGGCCACGACGTTCGAGTACTTCAAACTGGCGCTGGCGATCAAGGACATCCTGACCATCGTCAACGTGCAGTACTACAACTCCGGTGCGATGAACGGCTGCAACGGACAGGTGTACTCACAGGGTTCGGTCGACTTCATCACGGCGCAGGCCTGCATCATGCTGCAGAACGGCCTCCGTCCCGACCAGGTCGGTCTGGGCCTGCCGGCGTCCACCCGTGGTGCTGGTAGCGGCTATGTCTCGCCGACGATCGTCAACAACGCGCTGGACTGCCTGGCGCGGGGGACGAACTGTGGCAGCTTCAAGCCGAGCACTACCTGGCCGACGCTGCGTGGTGCGATGACCTGGTCGACCAACTGGGATGCGCTGAACGGCAATCAGTTCTCGAACCAGGTCGGCGCCCACGTCCACGCCCTGCCCTAATGCATAACTACCGCCCCGCTCCGGTGCTGGAAGCGCTTGGTGTCTGCTCGGAGGACGAGCAGCTCTACCGGGCGCTTCTGGCCCGCCCGGAGTCCACAACGACAGACCTGTCCAACGACACCGGCTGGCCCGCTACTCGGGTCGGCCGGCATCTCCGGTCGCTGCTGTCCCTCGGGCTGGCCTCTCGCATGCCCGGGAGACCAGCCCGGTACGTCCCGGCGGTGCCCGAGGCGGCAGTCGAGCTACTGGCGCTGCGGAAGCAGGCAGCCATCGTCGCGGCCCGTGTCGGTGCCTCTGTGCTGACCGCTGAGTTCAGGGCCAAGCACGACGCGTTCACGGTGATCCGTGGTGCCGAAGCGGTAGCCCAGCGCTTCTACCAGGCGCAGCAGTGCGCCCAGAACGAGGTGCTCGTACTCGATCGGCCGCCGTACGTCGTCGTACCGGTCGAGGCTCGTCGCGCGCCCGGCGTCACATATCGGACGATCTTCGACATGGCATCCCTGTCCGAGCCCACTGATCTCGTGGCTGCTCGGTCCACAGGATGTCGGATGCTGCGCGACGTACCGCTCAAGATGCTGGTCGTCGACCGCCGGATGGCACTCCTGCCAACCCACCACGACGTGATCGTTGAGGTGGGCCCGTCCAGCCTTCTGGACGGGCTCCTGCGGCTCTTCGATCTCTTGTGGCATCAGGGCAGCCCGCTGTCCCCAGCGGCGTCAGACGGGCCTCTGACCTTCGAAGACCAGCAGCTGCTTTCACTAGCCGCTGCTGGCCTCACGGACCAAGCCATTGCCCGACGGCTAGGAGTCGCTCAGCGCACTGTCGAGCGCCGCATGCAGCGAATTCTCAAGGCACTCGACGCCACCACCCGCTTCCAAGCAGGCCTCCGGGCCGGACAGCGAGGTCTGCTCGTCTAACCGAGGCACGGGCGGGCTATCCGTCAGCTACCTTGATCGGGACTTCGCAAGGGTTCCAGGAGAGGAGACCGGATGGCTGCGGTCGGTTTGCCCGCTTGTGCGCGGTTGCGAGGTCGCGGATGAACGTCGCTGTCGCGGTCGTGGCGATCTTCTTCGCAGGCATGGGCGTCGCCGCGCTGGTGAAGCCCGCGTTGATCTGGAAACCCTTCGGTGTGGCCCCCACGACCCCCGCGGCCCGCAATGAGGTCCGCGCCGTCTACGGCGGGTTCGGCCTGGCCGTCGCGGCGCTGCTTATTGCCGCCGACTCCGCAACCGCTGGCTTCCGAGACGGCGTCTTGGTCTCGGTGGCGGTCGCCCTGGGCGGCATGGCCGCCGGACGACTTCTTGGCGCGCTCTTCGAGCCGAAGCCGCTGCTGCGATGGCCGGGCTTCTTCCTTCTGGTCGAAGCCGCCCTCGCCGGGCTGCTGCTCACCGCTCGATAGGTGTCTCGCCCGCCTCGGACGCTTCAGTCGGTCACGTCGGCGACGGTGGCGTTGAGGGCTTTGGCCAGGTCTTCGGCGTCCACAGTGATGCCGGTGCCGAAGTCGCCGCCGCCGATGGAGATGGTGCCGATGATCCGCTCGTCAGCGATCACCGGCCAGGCGTGTGTGCTGCCCAGCGGCGTGATGGTGCCGCGGAGGTAGCCGGTGACAGCGAAGGCGGTGTCCTTGTCGGGCATCGACATCCGCTTCACCCCGAGTAGCGTGCGCAGCTTCGGCCACGCGATCTCACGGTCGCCGGGCACCAAGACGAAGCGGTAGTCGTCGTCAGACAGCCGTACGACAATGGTTTTGATCAGGCGGGCCGGTTCGATCCCTCTCGCGGCCGCCGCCTCTTCCAGCGAGTTCACCGGTCCGTGCTGCGTTAGTTCGTAGCTCAGCCCGAGCTGGTCCGCCGCTTCCGTTGCCTTGGTCACCCGTCCAGTCTAGGAACAGACTTCAGAACGAGTGACAGCACCAGTGCGATCGCGAACAGGGCCCCGGCCTCCAGCGCGACTCCACTCCAGCCGGCGTGGCTCCACGCCGTACCGGCTAGGCCTCCGAAGACGGATGAGCCGAGGTAGAAGGAGAACAGGTACATGCTGGACGCCTGACCAGTCCCGATGCCAGCGGCATGCGCTCGCGCCGGAACCCAGCCGCTGGCCACTCCGTGTACGGCGAAGAATCCCGCTGTCATCACGGCCAGTCCCACGACGACCAGCGGCAGCGGTGCGGACAGTGTGATCGCCACTCCGGCCAGCGTGATGAGACAGCCGATCGGAACGACAGGGCGTCGCCCGAAGCGGTCCGCCATCATGCCTGCGGTAGCAGAGCCGGCTGAGCCGAGGAGGTAGACGCAGAAGACCAGTCCGGAGGCGCCGGCGCTCAGGAGATACGGCTCGCCGGACAGGCGGAACACTGCGCCGTTGTAGATCGCGACAAATCCGCCGACCGCCGTGGCGCCGATCCCGTAGAGGGCGAGCAAGGCTGGGTCGCGCAGTATCCGGCCGGAGAACGGCCGTGCAGACCCCGGGCGAAAGTTCCTCGAGGCCGGCAAGAGCAACCACACGACGGCCGCGCAGAGCAGCCCCAGTGCGGCGATTCCGCCGGCTCCGAACCGCCAACCACCAAGGTCGGCCAGGCCTCCGGCGACAAGACGCCCAGACATGCCACCGACCGCCGTACCGGCGATGTAGAGCCCGCTGGCTCGTGCGTGACTCTCGGGGTGCACCTCTTCGCGGAGGTAGGCCATCGCGACTGCCGGCAGCCCTGCCATCGCTATCCCTTGTAGGCCTCGCAGTGCGAGCAGCGCGTGCCAGGTGGGCGCGAAGGCGACAAGCAATGCGAAGACGGACGTTGCTGTGACCGACCAGCGCATCAGGTTGGTGCGGCCGATCACCTCGGAGGCAGAGCCGGCCACCAGGAGCGCCAGGCCGAGTCCGAGGGTTGCGATCGACACACTGAATGCACTCTGGCCGGGGGAGACGTGGAAGGCGTCCGAGAGCTCGGGGAGGAGCGGTTGGGTGCTGTAGAGCAGTGCGAACGTCGCCAGCCCAGCGGCGAACAGTGCCACGGAGAGCTTGCGGTACTCCGTGTCACCCGGTCGGTATCCCACAGCGACGGATCGGTGCATGTCTTCGACGGTGCCACGCTTGGCGCCATACGTAAAATGTCGATTTCGGAGTAAATGGATACGATATCCGTATGCATGTCGAGGATCTGCGCTGGTTCGCCGTCCTGGCGGAGACCGAACACCTGACCGCGGCGGCGACCGCGCTGGGGACGAGTCAGCCCAACTTGTCCCGATCACTGCGCCGGGTCGAGGACGCGTTCGGCGTGGCGCTGTTCGAGCGCGAGCACCGCGGCCTGCGGCTGAATCCGTACGGTCGCATCGTGCTAGAGGCGGCCCAGGCCGGTACGGCGGCAGTGGACGTGGCGCAGCATCGAATCGACTCGCTCCTCGATCCCCAGTCGGGCACAGTGCGGCTCGCGTTCCTGCACTCGGTCGCATCCAGCCTGCTACCGGACCTGTTGAAGGCGTTCCGGGCAGTGGGGCCGAGTGCGGAGTTCGCACTGCGGCAGGGCGCAGCACACGACATCGTCGAGGACCTGGAGAACGGCGATGCGGAGATCGGGATCATCTCGCCGCGGGCGGATCCGGAGCGGTTCGGCTGGCACCTGCTGGAGCAGCAGCGACTCGCACTGCATGTCCCACCGGGCCATCCACTGGCCTCACGGCGACGTGTCGAGCTAGCTGCGGCAGCGGCCGAGCCATTCGTCGGTCTGCAACCAGGCTTCGGGTTCCGGCGGATCAGCGACGAGCTCTGTCGTGCTGCCGGCTTCACACCGCGGCTGGCCTTTGAGGCAACGGACCTGACGACCATCGACAGTCTGGTCGGTGCCGGGCTCGGAGTGGCGGTGCTGCCGTCGAGTGCGGTGCGCGGCGGGGACAGTGGCGCAGTGGCGGTGCCACTGGCCGGAGTCCAGTCCCGCCGCGAGATTGGGATGACCTGGCGGCTCCGGGCATCTCTAACGCCTGCTGCAGAACGGTTTCAGGCGTTCGTCCGGTCGCGGCCAGTGATTTCTACCTGAGGTACGGCGGGTGCCCCTGACGAGCACCCGCCGTACTGCCTCTTGAGAAAGCTGCAGTTAGAACCCTGCAGTGATGCTGGTGAAGGCCCAGTCGGACTGGGCGATTCCACTGCAGTTGGAGACCACGCCGCCGCCGGCACAGCCGCGGTCGCGGTTCACCGACCAGAACGCCAGCCGGGACAGGCCGTTGGACTTGGCCCAGTTGGTGATGTTCTGCCAGGTCGCCGTCGTCGTCATCTCCTGCTGGTCGGACAGACCGTTCATGCCGGAGATGCCCTGGTGGGCGTAGGCCTGCGCGGTGGTCCAGCCGAAGACCGACTTCAGCTTGTTGTTCAGACCCGTCGACGCACCGACGGTGTCGTTGTAGATGTTCGAGCTGCCGAAGTCGAAGGGCATCAGCGTGAAGACGTCGATGTTGGCGCCCAGGGCCTGGGACCGCTCGATCAGCCGGTTGCCGTAGTAGTTCGGGCCGGTGGTCGACGTACCGAAGGTGAGGATCGTCTGGATCCCCGGGTTGTTCTGCTTGACGATCTTGAGGGCGTTCAGGATGCGGTCCTGGACGACCTCGTTCTCGAACTCGTCGGAGTTCTCGATGTCGATGTCGATCGCCTTCAGGCCATAGGCGTTGATGACCTGCTGGTACGCGCCGGCCAGTGCCTCCGGCGTGCTGCAGTTCGGGCCGAGCTTGTTACCGCTCCAGCCACCGATCGACGGAACGATGTCACCGCCGGCCGCCCGGATCTGCGAGATCGCAGTGGCGTCCGCGCTGCCCTGCAGCGGTCGGGTGCCGTCCCAAGCCGCGTTGCAGCCGCCGGACGACAGGATGAACGCCATGGTGAACCACTTGATACCGGTCGCGTTCATGACGGTCGTCGGGTTGGGCGGGTCGCCCCAACCCATGTACAGGTACGGCGCGGCGCGGCGACTGCCGACCGGGTCCGTACCGGCCTTGGTGGTAACGGAAACCGAGCCAGTCTTCGGGCCTTCGCCCGCACTGTTCTGTCCGCTCACCTGGTAGCTGTAGCTGGTGCTCGCGGTCAGACCAGAGTCCGTGTACGCCGTACCGGTCGACGTACCGACCTTTGCGCCGTTGCGGTAGATGTTGTAGCTGGCTGCACCACTGGCCGCGGACCAGGACAGGCTCACGGTCGAGGCGGTCGACGTACCGGACAGGCCGCTCGGTGCACCCGGGAGGGTGACCGGGCCACCGCCGGAGCAGGAGCCGCCGTTCAGCCGGCAGGCAGCGAGACCGGGGAAGTTACCCGGGCTGCCGTTGAAGCCGAACGTGACGCTGGCACCAGGTGCCAACGGTCCGGCCCAGCCGGGCGGAGTGAAGGTGTGCGTCTGCCCACTGGTGCTCCGCGTTGCGTCCCATGAGCTGGAGATCGAGTAGCCCGACGGGAAGTCGAGTGCCACCGACCAGGTGCTCAATGAGCTTGTGGTGTCGTTCAGAACGGTTACTTTGCCCTCGAAGCCGCTGCCCCAGTCAGACACCTTCGTGAAGGTCGCAGAGACCCCGGCCGCGTTGGCGGTGGGTGCGACAAGTAGTGCGAGTACCACTGTGGTGATGGCTGCGATCGCCATCGAGATGCGTTTCATGTTGCTCCGATCAGAGGGCGGTACGTGATCAGATCCGGCCCCAGAGTGCGGGGACGTTCGGCGGCTCCCAACCGGTCAGGGAGGTGTGTCCCTGGATGCACTTGTAGGTAAGGCCGTTGTAGCTCACCTGTGCACCGGTTGCGTACGACGTGTTGGGCGCCCACGGGGTGGCCGTCGGGGGCGTCGGAGTCGGCGTCGGGGTGGGAG
>NZ_SMKX01000244.1 GCF_004349055.1 Kribbella antibiotica | reverse complement strand
GTCCCGCCCAGCCCGGTCCGGCGCAGCCCGGCGCCGCGGGAGCTCGTGCGGGTCAGCAGCAGCCGCCGTACTCGGCGCCGCCTCGCCAGTCCGGCCCGCCGCCCGGTACGCCGCAGGGCCCGCCGCCCGCGCAGGGCCGTGGCGCTCATGCTGGTCCGCCGCAGGGGGCACGCCCCGTCGTCCCGCCGCCGTCCGGAGGACCTCGGGCAGAGGCCCCGCGCCCGCAGGGCTCCTACCTGTGGAGTCCGCCCGAGCAGCAGGCTCAGCCGCGCCACGCCGCAGGTGGAGCCGCGACCGGACCGATGGGTCAGCCGGTGCAGCAGCCTCCGACCTGGCAGTACCCGCCGATCCCTATCCCGCAGCCGCCTGGTTCCGGCCGCCGCCGCAAGTCGCGCAAACCACCGCGCGCCCTGCTCATCGGTCTGGTCGTCCTCGCCGTACTGGTGGTCGGCACTGGGATCGCACTGATCGTCGGCAACATGGGCGACGACAAGACCGCCACACCGCCGAACAACCCCGTAGCGTCCGAGACTCCGCAGGCCACGCCGTCACAGCAGCCGTCCGAGACCCCGTCGCAGGGCCCCGAGCCCGCACCGACCCCCACCGGCTCCAACAACGCGGCAGCCGACAAGGTCGTCACCAGCAGCAACCTGTACGCCGTCGGCCTGCTCGTACCGTCCAAGTGTCCGGAACCGCCGTTCGTCCCGACCAACTTCGCGCTCGCGACGAACTACTACAACCGGCTGCTCGCCTGCGTGAACGCCACCTGGACGCCGGCGATGAAGAAGATCAAGGTCAAGTACCGCGGCCCCAAGGTCGCCGTCTACAACGGCAAGGTCAACTCACCCTGCGGCATCCAGCGCAGCCTGCGCGCGGCGTACTGCGGCGCCAACGAGACGATCTACATGCCGTTCGCCGTCGACGCCCGCGCGTACAGGTCGAACCCGCTCTACGCCCGCGCACTGATGCTGAGCACGTTCGCCCACGAGTACGGCCACCACATCCAGAAGCGCACCGGCATCCTGACCGCTTCCCTGGAACGCGCTCAGACCATGGACGCCGGCCAGAAGCTCGAGGAGAGCCGCCGCCGCGAGCTCCAGGCCAGCTGCCTCGGTGCCGCCTACCTCGGCATCAACTCCGGCTACATCCCGATCACCGGCCCGCTGCTGCAGAGCTACCGCTTCCTGATCGAGCACACCGGCGACGACTACGCCCGCCCCCGGGTGCACGACCACGGCAACAAAGCCAGCAACTACCAGTGGAACATCGCCGGCTTCAACACCAAGCGCCCCGGCAGCTGCAACACCTTCAAAGCCGGCCAAGCCCGAGTCTCGTAGCCGAAGGCCTTCGGCGGGGGCGGCATCAGTTCGCCCCCTCGAAGGCCCACTGGCCGATGTTGGCGACCGTGCCGCCCCAGAACGGCGCGACCCCGCCGACGGCGATCGACTTGCTCGTCGCGGCGACCGAGTGATCGGAGTACAGGGTCAGCACCGGCAGATCGTCCTGCCAGATCTTCTGTAGCTCGTTGTAGATCTTCTGCCGCGCCGCGAAGCCCGGTTCCGCCTTGCCGGCCAGCAGCAACCGGTCGCTCTCCGCAGAGCTGTAGCCGGTCAGGTTGAAGGAAGCGCCCGTCGCGTACATGTTCGACACGTCCGGATCGACATTGAAGTTCAGGCCCATCAGGACCATGTCGTGGTCCTTGGCCCGGGCCTTCGCCAGCGTGGTGGGGAAGTCGTAGTTCGTCTGTACGACGTTGAGGCCGATCGCCTTGAAGTTCTGCAGCATGATGTCGGCCGAGCGTTCCCGGATCTCGTTGCCGGTCGGCACCACGAAGTTGATCTTGGTGCCGAAGTTCCAGCCGGCCTCGGTGAGCAGCTTCTTGGCCAGCACCGGGTCGTAGGTCAGGTTCTTCAAACCCTTGTCCAGGAAGGGGTTCTGGCTCGTGTACGGCCCGTCGACCACCTCGCCGTTGCCGCGCAGCAGTTCGTCGACGATCTGCTGCCGGTTGATCGCGTGCGCGAGCCCTTGGCGCAGCCGCGGGTCGGGGAACGTCTTCACATTGAACTGGATCGTCTGGAAGCCGATGTTCGGGTTCACCTTGGTATTCACGCCTTGCAGACCTTGGACAGTCTTCAGGTCCTGGAACGGGATGTTCCCGATGCCGCCGCCGGAGTTCATCAGGATTGCCCCGGACTGCAGTTCACCGGCGAGGTTGGCGGCCGGCATGATCTTCATGATCAGGCTGCTGATCTTGGGCGCCCCGAGGTAGTAGCCGGGATTGGCGACGTACTCGATGCTGGCGTTGGCCGTGTACTTCGCGAACTTGTACGGCCCGCTGGTGACATCGGGGAGCTGGGCGAACTTGCTGTCGTCGACCTTCGCCGGCGCGAGCTTCCCCAGCACGTGCTCGGGAACGATCACCACCTTGGTCCCGATCAGCTCCTTGACGTAGTTCGGGTCGACCGGCGACTTCATGGTGAAGACCGCCGTCGTGTCATTGGTTGCCGACAGCCCCGGAATCTTCGTCTGCCCCTTCGGCAGCTTCCCGGTCGAATCGACACCCTGCAGGGCCGAGACGTTGCTGCCGAGGCTGGTCAGCGACTCGGGGTTGGCGATCAGGTTCAGTGTGAAGACGACGTCCTTCGCGGTGATCGGCCGGCCGTCGCTCCATTTGGCGCCCGGATGCAGCTTGACCGTGAACACCTTGTTGTCCGTACTGGTGATCGACTCGGCGAGCTTCGGAACGAACTTCAGCGGCTCGGGCTGGTCCACCAGGGTGTCCATCGCGAATCGGACCGCCCACTGGCCGCCGATGTCGGCCTGGTTGATCGGATTCATGCTGGCCGGTGGATTCACGGTGCCGATGTAGAGCGTGTCGCCGCCCGCACTGGAACCTGAGCCGCCGGAACAACCCGCCGCAATCAGCAGGGCGGCGGCGGTCAGCGACGCGATCAAGATCTTCATCGTGGTTTCCCTATCTGTCCGGCGGGAGGGTTCATTTGTAGGAGCGGGACTCGAGCGAGTCGCGGAGTCCGTCGCCGACGAAGTTGATCGACAGCACGGCGAGCAGGATCATCAGGCCGGGCGGAATCCAGATCCACGGCTGGCTGGAGAGCACGGTGATCGACTGGGCCTCGCTGAGCATGTTTCCCCAGCTGGCCGCCGGCGGCCGGACGCCCATCCCGAGAAAGCTCAGCCCTGACTCGAGGATGATCGCCTGGGCCACCCCGAAGGTCGCGTTCACGATGATCGGCGACAGCGTGTTCGGCAGGATGTGCCGAAACAGGATCCGCGGCGTGCGATAGCCCAGGGCCACCCCGGCCTGCACGTAGTCGGTCTGCTTGATCGACAGCACACTGCCGCGGACCAGCCGGGCAACCATCGGCCAGGCCAGGGCACCGATCACGGCGATGATCGTGAGCAGGCTCGGGCCGAGAATACTGACCATGATCAGGATGACCATGAAGTACGGAAACGACATGAACACGTCGGTGATCCTCATGATCACCAGGTCCACCCACCGTCCGTAGTACCCGGCGAGCAGGCCCAGCAGCACACCGATAAGCACGTAGACGGCGACCGCCCCCACGCCGACGCTCATCGAGACTCGAGAGCCGTAGATCAGCCGGCTCAACACATCGCGACCGACCGCGTCTGTGCCCAGCAAGTGCTCCCCCGATGGCGCTGCCTCGAAGGACCCGAAGATCTGGTTCGGATCGTGCGGTGCCAGCAACGGCGCCAGCGCTGCCGTCAACACCATCAGGGCGACAATCACCAACCCTGCAACGGCCATCCGGTGCCTCAGGAAACGCCGTACCGCCATCCCAGCCGACGACCGAACTTCCCGGCGCTCATGCATAAGTGACCCTCGGATCCACGACGGCGTACGCGATGTCGGTCAGCAGGTTGGCGCCGAAGACCGCGATCGCGGCGATCAGGTTGATCCCCATCAGGACGGCGTAGTCGCGAGCGCCGATCGACTGGATCGTCAGCAGCCCGATCCCCGGCCACTGGAAGATCTGCTCGGTCACGATCGCACCGCCGATCAGGGCCGACAGATCGACGCCGATCACCGTCACCACCGGGATCAGCGCGTTCCGCAGCGCATGCTTGCTGGTGATCACCGACCGCCCCAGCCCTTTGGCTTTCGCGGTCCGGATGTAGTCCTGGCCGAACGCGTCGATCATGCTCGACCGGACATAGCGGGTCATGTTCGCCGCGGTTGCCGTGGCCAGTACGGCGACCGGCAGGATCAGGTGGTTGACCCGATCGGCGAACCCGCCGCCGCGGCCGAGCGTGATCATGTTCCCGGTCGGCAACCAGCCGAGTTCGAGCGCGAAGACGTAGATCAGCACCAGGCCGAGGAAGAAGTGCGGTACCGAGATACCCAGGAACGAGGCGCCGACCACGCTGTAGTCGGTCGCGCTGTTCTTCTTCCGGGCGGCGAGGATCCCGATCGGGATCGCCACCAGGTAGGCGATGACGAGCGACGTACCCATCAGCAGCAGAGTCGGGCCGAGCCGCTCGCCGATGAGCTCGGTGACCGGCGCCCGGTTCTGGAACGAGACCCCGAGATCACCGTGGAACAAGCGGGTCAGCCAGTGGAAGTACTGGACGAAGATGGGTTGGTCGAGACCCAGCTCGGCCTCGACCCGGGCCACGTCCGCGGAGGTCGAGGTGGGCGTGAGGTAGAGATCGGCCGGGCTGCCCGGGGCCAGGTTGATGATCAGGAAGTTGATCAGGGTGACGCCGATCAGGACCGGGATCCCGATCAGCAGCCGCCGGATCAGGTAGCTGCCCATCAGCCCACCGCCTCGACTGTTTTGCTTGCAGACAAAGGGAAATGGCACGCGACCGGATGATCGTCGCTGGTCAGCTGCGGAATCTCGGTTCGGCAGATCGCTTGCGCAGAAGGGCATCGGGTGTGGAAGACGCAGCCGGCCGGCGGCTTCGCCGGGCTCGGGACGTCACCTTCGACGATGATCCGCGGCCGGTCCCGCAGATGCGGATTCGCCTCGGGATAGGCGTCGAGCAAGATCTCGGTGTACGGATGCCGCGGTCCGGCGAAGATCGCCCGCGTCGTACCGACTTCCATCACCTTGCCCAGGTACATCACCACGATCCGGTCGCTGATGTACCTGATCGCGCCCAGCCCGTGCGAGATGAAGACATAGGTCAGCCCGAACTCGGCCTGCAGATCCTTCAGCAGGTTCAGGACCTGGGCCTGGATCGAGACGTCCAGCGCCGAGACCGGTTCGTCGCAGACGATCAGCTTCGGTTCGAGCATCAGGGCCCGGGCGATGCCGACCCGCTGTCGCTGGCCGCCCGACAGTTCGTGCGGGTAGCGGTTCAGGTACAGCTTCGGCAGTCCGACCACTTGGATGATCTCGGCCGCTCGGGCGTGTGCTGCCGCCCGGCCGAGCCGGTGGTGCGCGATCAACGGCTCGGCCAGGAGGTCACCGATCCGGATCTGCGGGTTGAGCGACGAATAGGGGTCCTGGAAGACCATTTGGAGGTCCGTACGGAGCCGTCGCATGGTGCCGGCGGACAAGGTGGCGATGTCGGTGCCCTCGAAGAGCACCGAGCCTGCCGTCGGAGCCTCCAGCCGGAGAATCGCTCGGCCAGTAGTCGATTTGCCGCAGCCGGACTCGCCGACGATGCCGAGGGTCTCGCCCGGATAGACGTCGAAGCTGACGTCGTCGACGGCCCGCACCTGGCCGACCGTCCGGGCCATGACGCCTTTCCGGATCGGGTAGTACTTCTTCAGGTTCCGCACCTGCAGCAGCGGCGCCGTCATGGGAGTACCTTCGCGACCGGTACGTCGTACAGCCAGCAACGGACTGTGTGATCGGGACTGCCATTGAGCTGGAGGAGTTCGGGGCGGTCGTCGCGGCAGCGATCCATCGCCTGCGGGCACCGATCGTGGAACCGGCACCCCGTCGGCATCTGCGCCAGACTCGGCACCGAACCGGAGATCGCTGTCAGCCGTTCGCCGGCCGGGCCGGCAAGGTGCGGGATCGATCGCATCAGCGCCGTCGTGTACGGATGCTTCGGCTCGTCGAACAGCGTGAAGACATCGGCCTGCTCGACCACTTGCCCCGCATACATCACCGCGACCCGGTCGGCCATCTCGGCCACGACGCCTAGATCGTGCGTGATCAGGATCATCGCCGTACCGGTCTCTGCGCTCAGATCCCTGATCAGCTTGAGGATCTGGGCCTGGATCGTCACGTCGAGCGCAGTGGTCGGCTCGTCGGCGACGATCAGTTTCGGGCCGCAGCTCAACGCCATCGCGATCATCGCCCGCTGCCGCATCCCACCGGACAGCCGGTGCGGGTAGTCGTCAACGACCTCCGCCGCCCGTGGGATGCCGACCTTCGTGAGCAGCTCGATCACCCGCTCCCGCGCCTGCGCTTTGGTCAGCCCGAGATGCAGGATCATCGTCTCGGAGAGCTGGTCGCCGATCGTCAGCACCGGGTTCAGCGAGGTCATCGGCTCTTGAAAGATCATCGCGATCGAGTTGCCGCGGATCGCCCGCAGCCGGCGCTCCGGCAGCGTTGCCAGATCCTGGTCCTCGAAACGGATCGAGCCGCCCGCAACCCGACCGTTGTCGGCCAGCAGGCCCATGATCGACAGGGCGGTCACGGACTTGCCGCTGCCGGACTCACCGACCAGGCAGAGCGTCTCCCCGGGCGCCAGGCTGAAACTGACCTCGTCAACGGCCGTGACCGCGCCTTGGTCGGTACTGAACTCGGTCTTGAGATTGCGGACCTGCAGCAGTTCCGGAGTGGTCGACAAGCGGATCCTCCAGGGCAGATGGGAGATCGCAGTAGCCCAAATAGTCCCCAGGGTGCCTATCCAGTCATATTTTCTCGAAGACATTGCAGGGAACTTGCATACAGAACGTCTACATGCAGTGATTTTGCGTTATGGACGACGTAGATTTCGCGCTGGTGAACGCCTTGCAGATCAGTCCACGGGCCGGCTGGTCCCAGCTCGAGGCGATCATCGGGGTAGACGCCACCACCCTGTCCCGGCGTTGGACGCGCCTGGTCGACAGCGGCCTGGTGTGGAGCTCCTGCTTCGCCGTCACCCCGCCGTCCGGACCGCTGCGGTCGAGCGGCGTGATCGCGCTGGTCGAGGTCTCCTGCGTGGCCGGCGAGCGCGAGAACGTACTGGACCGGATCACGCCGAACCCGTCTGTACTGACCATCGAATGCACCTCGGGATCGCGTGAGCTGATCCTGACGTTGTCGTTCCGGTCCGTCGCCGAGGTGGACCGGTACGTCGCCACCGAGCTGGCCACGGTCCCTGGCGTACTGGCGACAAGGACCCACTTCACCCGCACGTTCTTCAAGGAGGGAACGAGTTGGCGGCTCGGGGTTCTCAGCCGGAGCCAGACCCGAGCACTCGATGCGCTACCGGCCAGCGGTATCGACGCACCGGCCCGGCCCACTCCCCTGCATGAGCAGGTGATCAACGGCCTCGCGGGCGACGTCCGCCGTTCGGCGACCTCCATTGCCGACGAGATCGGCAAGAGCGTCGCCACGGTGACCCGCGCCATCGGTCAACTCTTGTACGCACCATGGGCCCGGACTCGCGTCGACCTCGCCCACAACGTGGTCGGCTACAACGCGTCCGTGATGGTGTGGTTCAGCGTCCCGCACCACCAGCTGGAGACCGTTGGTGCGGGTCTGGCGCTTCTACCGGAGACACGCATGTGCTGCTCAGTCGTCAACAGTGCCAACCTCACCGCGGTGCTGTGGCTACGCGACCTGCTGGAGTTCGACGCACTCGAGGCGAAGATCGCCCGCGCCTTCCCCGACGCCCAGATCGAGGACCGCTGGATGCTCCCCCGCTTCGCCAAACGCCTCGGCCACATCCTCACCCCCACCGGCCACCACGCCAAGTTCGTCCTCCCCAACC
>NZ_SMKX01000243.1 GCF_004349055.1 Kribbella antibiotica | reverse complement strand
GGGAGGCGGTGGGCTTCGCGGAGTTGCAGCAACTGGACGGTCCACTCGATGTCGGCGAGACCGCCGCGGCCGAGCTTGGTGTGGGTGGCGCGGTCTGCTCCGCGCGGGAGTCGTTCCGCGTCGACGCGCGCCTTGATCCGGCGGATCTCCATGATGTCGCGCTCCCCGATGCCGTTCGCCGGGTAGCGCAGCGGGTCGATGAGCGCACGGAACGCCGTACAGAGGTCGTTGTCGCCGCAGAGCGGGTCGGCGCGTAGCAGAGCTTGGGCTTCCCAGACAGCAGACCACCGCGCGTAATAGGACGCGTACGACGCCAGTGTCCGAACCAGAGGTCCTTGGCGGCCCTCGGGGCGCAGGTCCGCGTCGATCGCGACCGCGGGGTCGGCCCCCGGGAGCGACAGCAGCCGGCGGAGTTCGGTGGCGGCTTGGGTGGCGAAGTCGGCGGCGGCCTTCGGGTCGGCGCCGGGCAGCGGGTCGTGGACGAACATCACGTCGGCATCGCTGCCGTACCCGAGCTCGTGCCCGCCGAAGCGGCCCATCGCCACGATCGCCATCCGCGTCGGCTCGGGCGCGCCCTTCGCGACGGCCTTCCGTGCGACCTCGAGCGCCGTGCTCAGCGTGCCGATCGAGATCCCGGTCAGCGCGTTGCCGACCGCCTCGACATCCAGCAGCCCGGACAGATCCGCGGCCGCCACCCGGAACAACTCGCGGCGACGAACCGCGCGAATCGCGGCCACTCCGGCTTCGGGCTGATCCTGCCGGCCGGCCGCGGACGACATCTCGGTCCGCAGCCCATCCGGCGTCCGCGGGACAAGCTCGCGTTCGTCGGCCAACATCGCGGTTGCTTCGGGAGCACGCTGCAACAGATCAACGGCGTACCGGCCGCTGGCGAGCAGGTGGGCGAGGCGCTCGGCCGATGCGCCTTCGTCACGGAGCTGGCGCAGGTACCAAGGCGTCGAGCCGAGGCTGTCCGAGATGGTCCGGAACGCGAGCAGACCCGCATCCGGGTCAGGCGATTCCGCGAACCAACCGAGCATCGCGGGCAGCAGCGCCTTCTGGATCGACGACCGCCGCGACACCCCCTCGGACAATGCCTCGATGTGCCGCAGCGCCGACGCCGGGTCGGCATACCCGAGGGCCGTCATCCGTTGCCGCGCCGCCTCCGGCGTCAGCCGAACCTCGACACCAGGAATCCGCGCAACCGCCGCGAGCAGCGGCCGATAGAACAGCTTCTCGTGCAGGCGCCGTACCTCCAGCGCATGCTTCTTCCACGCCGATGTCAGATCAGCGACCGGGTTCTTGGTGAAGCCCAGCGAACGACCGAGCCGCCGCAGGTCCGCCTCGTCCTCGGGCACCTGATGCGTACGCCGCAACCGGTAGAGCTGGATGCGGTGCTCCATCGACCGCAGGAACCGATACGCATCAGCCAGTACGGCGCCATCCGTGCGACCGACATAACCGTTGCTCGTGAGCGACTCGAGCGCGATCAACGTCGTACCGCTGCGCACTGTCTCGTCGCTCCGCCCATGCACAAGCTGCAGCAGCTGGACGGCGAATTCGACATCACGCAATCCGCCCGGACCAAGCTTGAGCTGTCGATCGACATCGGCCGCCGGGATGTGGTCGATCACCCGGCGCCGCATCGCCTGCACATCGCCGACGAATCCTTCGCGGTCGGCCGCGGACCAGCTCAGCTTGCCGATCCGTTCGACGTACTCAGCGCCGAGGTCGGCATCGCCGGCCACCGGTCGCGCCTTGAGCAGCGCCTGGAACTCCCAGGTCTTCGCCCAGCGCTGGTAGTAGGCCAGGTGACTCTCCAGCGTGCGGACGAGCGGACCGGACTTGCCCTCCGGACGCAGCGCCGCGTCGACCGGCCAGAGCGTGCCCTCGCCGGTGTGATCGGAGCAGATCCGCATCGTGGCCGCGGCCAGTTGCGAGGCTGTCTTCAGGGCCGGCGCTTCGGCTTCGCCTTCCAGGGGTTCAGCGACGAACAGTACGTCGACATCGCTGACATAGTTGAGTTCGCGGCCACCACACTTGCCCATGGCAATGATCGACAGCCGGCAGTCGGACGCCTCCGGATGCGCGACGAAGTAGTTGTTGCGCGCGATCTGCAGCGCCGTCTCCAACGCTCCCCCGGCCAGATCAGCCAGTACGGCGGCAGTCTCGTCGACCAGTAGTCCCTCGGCGAGGTCGCGGGCGGCGAGCCTGAGCAGCAACCGGCGGTATTCGACCCGCAGCGCGTCAACCGGCTTGTCCGCGTCAACCGCCGTGGCAAGCTTCGCCGCGACATCCTCGACCGACGGGCGGGAGCCGGTCAACGTCGGATCGGCCAGGTCGTACCAGTGCCGCGGATGAACGCTGAGGTGCCGCCCGAACGCCTCACTCGCACCAAGCACGAAGATCAGCCGGCGGCGGAAGTCGCGGTCCATCTCGATCGTGCGGGCGAACGCACCGACGTCGTACTGATTGCGGTCGAGCGCCTCAACCATGCTGAGCAGACTGTGCAGGGCCAGATCCGGATCGGCCGACTCGGACAGCGTCGTGATCAGCGACTCGGTGGCAATCGGGCCGTGCGGATGGAGCGCATCGAGCTGCTGCAGCAACTGCGCTGCCCGCTGCGGATCGGCGAACCCCAGCCGAACCAGTCGACCTTCCCCGGTCCCTCTTTGCGCATCCGACACGACGCTCAGGCTACCCAGTCCACAGCGTGCCGTTACACGGCCGTCGGCCACGTCGCATGACAGAATCTCGGCAGAAGCGCGGGGGCGTTGCGGCGGAGTCTAAAGGGGATTGCAGTCAACACACGGAGTTGCCTGGCGTATTCAGGCTGTAGTCGGCATGATGAGTCCTCATGGTCATGATGACGGGGTCGCTCGCTGTTCGGGGCATGGTGGTCTGGTTGACGCCCCAGCAGGGTGGGCGGGTGTCCGGGCCGCCCGAGCCGGACTACGACTACGACTACACGGGCACAGCTTTCCTCCCACCGCGGACCGCCGAGGACGGGCAGGCGGGCGTCTGCCTGCGCCGCTTCGCGCCCGGTGCCTGGCGGACGCCGGTCGAGGGGATTCTCGTTCCTGGACAGGAAAACCGGGCCCAGCAAGTGGTCCCCGGCTGTCTGGTGGTGATCACCGAAGGCGTCCGGCCGGTCGCGTTCCTCACGGTCGAGGAGGTGCACGCGATGGCCGACGACGGTACGCCGATCATTCCGCCGGCGCCGGTGATCGAGCCGGCCGAAGCGATACCCGTCGTACCGATGGATCCGATCGAGGCGCCGTACCGGCACTCGACGGCGACCGCGCGGTTCACAGCTCCCACGGAGGACTCGGCCGAACCTCTCACGGCCGAGCCCAGCCCGGACGAGCTGCTCAAAGCCGCCAACTCCCTCTGAATAACACTCTGTTGCAATCCAGCTACTAAGTGTTACTTTCGGAAGTATGGCCCACTGGAGACGTGCACTCGCCATCCTGCTGGTCGCTGCTGTGGTGCTGGTGATTGAGAGCTGGACCGTGCATGCGGCTCCGACGCTCTTCAAGAACTGCACCTACACACGGATGCCTGACGGCGGCAGCGTGCGGCCGCCGTTCTCGCTGGCGCCGCTCCTCGGCTCGGTGAAGGTCACCGTCAAGACCGACCGCGGCACACTCGAACTCCGGCTCGACCGGCAGAACGCGCCCTGCGCGGTGCACAGCTTCACGCACCTCGCGCTCCAGCGGTACTACCACGGGACCCCGTGCCCGCGTCTCACCCGGGCGATCCTCGAGTGCGGCGCGGGGCGGCCCGGGTACCGGTTCCCCGCCGAGCTGACCGGCAAGGAGAAGTACCACCGCGGCGTGGTTGCCCTCAGCAAGGAAGGCGCCGGCAACGGCGGCGCGTTCTTCCTCGTCCACGGCGTCCACGGCGCGCCAGCCGGCTCCACCATCATCGGTGCCGTCAGCAACGGCCTCACCGTGCTCGACCGCATCGCAGCCGAGCCCCGGAAGCCCGTACAGGTCTTAGAGGTGCTGGTCGGTTAGAGGACCGGGAGGAGCTTGTTGAGTTCGAAGGGCGTGACCTGGCGGCGGTAGTCCTGCCATTCGGCGCGCTTGTTGCGGAGGAAGAAGTCGAAGACGTGTTCGCCGAGGGTTTCGGCGACGAGTTCGCTCTCCTCCATCGCGTGGATGGCCTCGGCGAGGCTGCCCGGTAGCGGCTTGATGCCGAGGGCCTTGCGCTCGCGTGGCGTCAGCGACCAGACGTCTTCTTCGACCTCGCGCGGCAGCTCGTAGCCCTCCTCGATGCCCTTCAGCCCGGCAGCGAGCATCAGCGCGAAAGCGAGGTACGGGTTGGCGGCCGAGTCCAGCGAGCGGAACTCGACGCGCGACGACTGGCCCTTGTGCGGCTTGTACATCGGCACGCGGACGAGCGCGGAGCGGTTGTTGTGACCCCAGGAGACGAACGACGGTGCTTCGTCGCCGACCGCGAGCCGCTTGTACGAGTTCACCCACTGGTTCGTCACCGCGGTGATCTCGGCCGCGTGGTGCAGCAGGCCGGCGATGAAGGCGCGACCAGTCTTCGAGAGCTGGTACTGCGCTCCGCCCTCGAAGAAGGCGTTGCGGTCGCCCTCGAACAGCGACATGTGGGTGTGCATCCCGGAACCGGGCTGGTCGCTCAGCGGCTTCGGCATGAACGAGGCATAGATGCCCTGCGACAGCGCGACCTCCTTCACCACGACGCGGAACGTCATGATGTTGTCGGCGGTCGACAGCGCATCGGCGTACCGCAGGTCGATCTCCTGCTGGCCCGGCCCGCCCTCGTGGTGGCTGAACTCGACGGAGATGCCCATCGACTCAAGCATCGTGATCGCCTCACGGCGGAAGTCGTTGCCGATGCCCTGCGGGGTGTGGTCGAAGTACCCGGACGAGTCGACCGGCTCCGGCGTCGTACCGGGGGCGCCGAGCAGCGACTTGAACAGGTAGAACTCGATCTCGGGGTGCGTGTAGAAGGTGAAGCCGAGATCGGCAGCCTTCGACAGCGTCCGCTTCAGCACGTGCCGCGGGTCAGCGAAGGACGCGGATCCGTCCGGCATGTTGATGTCGCAGAACATCCGCGCCGTCCCCATGGTTTCGCCGCGCCACGGCAGGATCTGGAACGTCGACGGGTCCGGCTTGGCCAGCATGTCCGCCTCGGTCACCCGGGCGAACCCCTCGATCGCGGAACCGTCGAACCCGATCCCCTCGGCGAACGCGCCCTCCAGCTCGGCCGGGGCGACCGCCACCGACTTCAGGAACCCGAGCACATCGGTGAACCAGAGCCGCACGAAACGTACGTCGCGCTCCTCGAGTGCGCGCAGTACGAACTCCTGCTGCTTGTCCATTACGGTCCACCTCGCTCATCAGGTTGTGCGGCCCTCACACAGTGTGCCCCGCCTCTGTTAAGCAGACGTTACGTGCTGCAGGCGACATGCCGCCTATCAGGCCCTACCGTGTCCCTCGTGCAAATGACGTTCCGGGTCGCGTTGGTGATCGCAGCGCTCCTGTGTCTGAGCGATCTGCTGCTCTCGACGGCACGCTTCGTGCAGTCGGTGCGGAAGCGCCGGCCGGCCGAGCGCGACGTCCTCGGGCGGCGTTGGCTGCCGCTGCCGGAGATCGGGTTCGGCATGGCCGCGTTCTGTTTTCCCGGTCTGATCACGCTCGGGCTGACCCACCACGACGCCGACAACCTGCCGACCCGGCAGATCCTGCTGGTCGCGTTCGTCTTCGGGTACGCCGGTGCTGTCCTGTCCAGGGTGGTCCGGACCCCTGGGCCGGGTGGGCGCCGGTTCCGGTTACGCGCCGGCCTGCTGCTCGGCCTGCCGGCCGCTTTCGGGCTGTTCTTCGGTCTTGCGGGCATCTCGGGCTAGACGCTTCTTCCGGAACCAGGGCACGATCCGCTCCAGCGGAGCGAAGGCGAGCCAGCAGACCACGGTCGGCAGGAAGTGGATCAGCAGGATCGCCGTGTTCGCCACGTGGAAGCCGAGGAAGAACAGTGCCCCGAGCAACTGCCACTTGCCCTTGAGCCAGAGGATCACCGGCGAGAAGAACTCGGCGATGAACCCGACCCACTGCATCACGTGCAGCATCCACGGGTGGTGCAGCAGCCACTCCCCGACCGGATGCGGCCGCCGGACGATCGCCCAGGTCAACACCGCACTGCCCGGCCAGGTGAACTTCCACCCCGGGCTGCGCACCTTCGCCACCCAGGACAGGAAGTACGTCGCGATCACGCAGATCTGCACGCACCGGACAGCCCAACCGGCCGCCTCGGACCGCGTCTGATCCCCGAACGCCGCCCTGCCGCGCTTCTGGCTCTTCACGGTCGGAAGGACCCAGAGCGCGATCACGAGAGCGAGGTGGTCGTGGTCGACCTTCCCGTCGCTCATCCCGATCAGCACCCACCAGGTGAATGCCGGGGCGATGACCCAGCCGGCCACGCGGGGGAACCAGTTCGTGGCGCCGATCAGGCAGGCCACGATCAGGACGACGTACAGGGCGGTGGTGTTGGCGACCGAGGGCTTGGGGAGGTCGAAGATCCGGGCCAGGAGGAGCGGTTGGTAGAGGCCCGGGTGCTCGCCTTTGAGTCGCGTGTCGCGAACGAACGCGTGCATGTCAAGGATGACGAAGAGATAGAGGACCGTCCGCAGCCAGGCGACCCGGGCCAGCGCGATCTTCGGCGTGAACCAGCCAGCGACCCTGGCGCCTAGCGGGGGCTTCACGGTGGCGCTCATCGGCGCACCTGCCAGGTTGCGAGCACCTCAGGTGTCGGCGGGCCTTCGACCCGGCCCTTCACCAGTTGGGTGGTGTCGCGGATCAGTTCGAGTTTCACGTACTGCGGCTGGTCGGCGTGCTTCTTCTTCCAGCCGTCCGCGACTTGCTGCAGGAGCGACGGGTCCTTCTCGATCTCGCCGGTCCGCGCCTCGATCTCGGCCCGCGCGACACCGGCACCCTCGATATTCAGCGGTACGTCGACCGTCGTACCGGCGTCGGTTTCCGCGCTGATCCGGGTGAAAGTGACCGCGTAGTCATCGGGGACCGAGCCGGCGTACTGCGACATCGGCCCGAACGGCCACGCGTCGTCCGACGCCCGCGCCGAGCCGTTCACCAGCAGCACGATCCCGACCACCGCAACCGCTACTCGGGCCGCCTTGCCGACCCGCCCGAGTTTGAGTTCACCTTCCGTCACCCGACGTATTACACCAGAGCGCGGTGTCCCGGCTTGCGATCCCGGTAGGTGATCCAGCGGATGAGCTTCTCGAAGGGGCCGCGGTAGTTGGCTCGGCGCATTCGGTCGGCGAGGAGGACGGTGGCCAGCCAGGTCGCGATGGCGAGTAGCGCTGTTGTCGTGGTGGTGAGGTTGTCCGAAAGGTCGAGCAGGTACGGCGTGAAGACGAGTGCCCAGACGACCGATTGGCTGAGGTAGCAGGTCAGCGAGCGTTGACCGACGGCTGCGACTGCCAGGGTGATGGGGCCGCTACTGAGCTTGCGGGCGATCAGCACGATCAGTGCGGCATACCCGAATCCGCCGAAGACACCGGTCGCGTCGTGCAGTGGGCCGAGGATGCTGAGGGCGTGATTACTCGGCCGGTCGATGATGCCGCCGACAACCAACGACACCGGCAGGCCGCCGATGATCGCGATGGTCAGTCCGGCGACGGCCGTCGTACGGAGCAGGGTGAGGTGTTCGTCCGGGCGCTCCAAGATGCGCCGGCGGCCGGCCCACAAGCCGATCAGGAACGGAGTCACGAAACCGATCCAGCCCAGCATGGCGATATACGGCTGCACCAGGATCCGCTCGCTGAACTGCTCGGCCAGATTGTGCGGCAGCATCGCCGGGTCGAAGCCCTCCGACATCGTCGAGAACGAGTCGTCAGTAGGCAACGCGGTCAGCACCAGCACGAACGCCGCCACCCCGAACAGCCAGCCCGTCTTCCACCTGAGCGCCCACACGCCCAGGAACAGCAAGACGCCGTACGCCGCCAAAATGTCGCCCACATAAAGCAACATCGCATGCGCGAACCCCAGCACCACGAGCACCAGACTCCGCCGCCACAACAGCTTCCGGATCGGCCACCACTCCCGCCCCGCCTCCCGCTGCCGCCGCACAATCTGCGCTACCCCATAGCCGAACAACACCCCGAACATCGGAAACGCCCGCCCGTCCACGAACGTCGCGATCACCGTCGCCACCCCGCGATCCACGACCGACCCATCCGTCGGAAATCCACCGAACGCGTTGGCCCCCGCCACGAAGTAGTGCGAGTTCGCAAGCGCAATGAACAGCAACATGAACCCCCGAGCCAAGTCCGGCC
>NZ_SMKX01000242.1 GCF_004349055.1 Kribbella antibiotica | reverse complement strand
ATGGCGGTCCGCCCCCACTCACCAACCCGTGCCACCTCCCAGCCCGCACGCTCAGCCGGCTCCCGCGGAGCCCCCGAAACGCTCCTTGGTGAGTGTCAGCGGTCCGCCTCATCGCGAGCCCGCGAAAATGACTGGTGGGTACTCAAAGATGCAACTCGTGCACAAGGAGAAGCCGACCCACCCTTGGGCGCCCTGGGGCTCGCGGGATCGCGGGATCGCGGGCTCGCGATGAGGCGGACCGCTGACACTCACCAAGGAGCGTTTCGGGGGCTCCGCGGGAGCCGGCTGAGCGTGCGGGCTGGGAGGTGGCACGGGTTGGTGAGTGGGGGCGGACCGCCATCACCGTCTAACTGGTGAAATCGCGGCTGGTCGGCCGCAGGCTGAGCGTGCGGGGGTGGGGTGGCGCGAAGTTAGTGGGTGATGGGGGTCCGGGTCAGCCGGCGGATTCGGCTGTGCGGATCTCCGCGGCTAGCTGGTGGAGCGTCGTACGGAGGGCCGCCTCGGGGTCTACGCCTTGAGCTCGGGCCTTGCGGGCCAGGGCCAGGAGCTCGGCGCCGATGCGGGACTGGTCGTCCGTTGGGGCGGGGAGCTCCGCGGGGCTCACCTTGGCGGCTCGGCCGAGGAGTTTGTCGGCGAGGGCCAGGGCGGGGAGGGCGGTGGGGATGCCTTCGAGGACTGAGGAGCGTTGTTTTTCCGCGGCCTTGATGGATTCCCAGTTGGCTTCGACGGTGGCGGCGTCGGGGGCGTTGACGGTGCCGAAGACGTGGGGATGGCGGCGGACGAGCTTCTCGACGATGCCGCCGGCGACGTCGTCGATGGTGAAGGTGCCGTCGTCCTCGGCGATGCGGGAGTGGAAGGCAACCTGGAGCAGGACGTCACCCAGCTCCTCGCGGAGGTCGCCGACATTGCCCAGGTCGATGGCCTCGAGGGTCTCGTAGGTCTCTTCGAGGAGGTATTTCGCGAGGCTCTTGTGGGTCTGCTCCTGGTCCCAGGGGCAGTTGCGGCGGAGCCGGTCCATCACGCGCACGAGGTCGATCAGCCGGGCGCCAGGAACGTCGTACGAGCCGTGCAAGATCTCGACCTCGTACGGCGGCCTCGGCTCGGCGTTGAGTTGCTCGGCAACCAGTCGCAGCAGACCGGGCTCGCCGTCCTCACCGACCAGCCAGACGACCCGTTGACCATCGACAGCGGCGGCGGCCAGCCAGGCCCAGTGGGCGCGGACATCGCCGTCCACCGCGGTCACGACAAAGCCGGAACCCGCGATCGCCTGCACATCGGCGCGGCCCGAAGAGCGACCAGCGCCGATCAGGTCGGCAGACGACAGCGCCGTCCACGCGACCCGGGTGAGCAGACCGGGCGCCACCCGGGGGCTGGTCAGGACAACCGTGATCGAGCCACCGGGGGCACCGGACATCAGAAACCTCAGCCCTGCGGCTGCTGCTGCTGTTGCTTCGCCGCGTTCTCGGCGGCCTCGCGCTTGGCCTTGGCCTGCGCAGACTCGTCGGACAGCGAGCCGGAGACCGTGCCGTCGATGGCGCCGTCGGTCCACTTGCCGAACCGGGGCGAGACGTCGACGGTGATGTTCTTCGCGGCGTCCTTGAGCACAGTCAGGCCGGCCCTCTGGGCCGCCTGGACCTCCGCCTGGGTGCCGTTCACGCCGGTCCCGCCACCAAGCTTGATCGTCGCCACAGCCGTCGACGCCACATTGAGCAGGAACTCACGCGCCACCGGGTCAGCCTCGAACTTCGCGTACGCGGTCGCATCGCGCACCACGAGCTTCGCCGCGGCCGCAGCCTCGGCGTCGCTGACGGAGACCGACCGCTGCTCGCGGACCTCCTTGACGAGGGCGTTGTTGACCAGCTCGCTCAGCGTCACGCTCGTCGCGAACGGCTGCCCCAGCGCCGCGGACACCGCGCGCGAGGTCTTGTCGACGTCCCCAACGCTGATCTCGGTCTTCCCGACCACAGCCGCCGCACCCGGGTGCGTCCCGGCTGCACAGCCGCCGGCCAGCAGCACCAGGGCCGCTGCCGCACCGAGAGCCCCGAACTTCCGCCCTCTGCTCACCGAATCTCCTCGTTTGGTAGTCATGACGCCGGTACCACGATCGGTTCGGCGACGATGTCGTCGATCAACCGGGTACACCATTTCAGCAGCTCAGTGTCGCGGAGCGGCTGATCGCCGATCTGCCGGGTGGCAGGTCTCGGCACCAGGATCGTACGCAGTTGCGGCTTGACCAGACTCTTCGGGTACAGCCTGTTGAGCCGCAGCACCTTCGAATCGGCCAGATCCACCGGCCCGAACCGGACCAGATTCCCCTGCAGAGTGACGTCCTGCAACCCCGCCTGCCGGGCGTGGTTGCGGAACTTCGCCACCTCGATCAGGTTCAGCACGGGCTTCGGGATCTCGCCGTACCGGTCGTGCAGTTCCTCGACCAGCTCGGCGATCCCAGCCTCATCCCGTACTGCGGCCAGTCGCTGGTACATCTCGAGCCGCAGCCGCTGCGACGGAACGTAGTCGTGCGGGAGATGCGCGTCGATCGGCAGCTCGATCTTGACCTCGGGCTCTTCGGCCGGAGCGTCACCCTTGTATTCGGCCACCGCCTCGCCGACGAGCCGCACGTACAGATCGAAGCCGACATCCGCGATGTGCCCGGACTGCTCGCCACCGAGCAGGTTGCCGGCGCCACGAATCTCGAGGTCCTTCATCGCGACCGCCATCCCGCCACCGAGATCGGCGTGCTGCGCGATCGTCGCGAGCCGGTCGTGCGCGGTCTCGGTCAGCGGCTTCTCGGGCGGGAAGAAGAAGTACGCGTACGCCCGCTCGCGGCCACGACCGACCCGGCCGCGCAGCTGGTGCAGCTGCGACAACCCGAGCAGGTCGGAGCGCTCGACGATCATCGTGTTCGCGTTCGAGATGTCGATGCCGGACTCGACGATCGTCGTACAGACGATGACGTCGGACTGCTTCTCCCAGAACCCCTGGATGACCTGCTCGAGCGCGTGCTCGTTCATCTGGCCGTGCGCGACCGACACCCGGGCCTCGGGCACGAGCTGGCGGATCCGCGCGGCGGCCTTCTCGATCGTGTTCACCCGGTTGTGCACCACGAAGACCTGGCCCTCACGCAGCAACTCGCGCCGGATCGCCGCAGTCACCTGGCCCTCCTCGTAGGCGCCGACGAACGTCAGCACCGGGTGCCGCTCCTCGGGCGGGGTCGCGATCGTCGACATCTCCCGGATGCCGGTGATCGACATCTCCAGCGTCCGCGGGATCGGCGTCGCCGACATCGTCAGCACGTCGACGGCCGTCCGCAGCCGCTTCAGCTGCTCCTTGGCCTCAACGCCGAACCGCTGCTCCTCATCGACGATGACGAGACCGAGATCCTTGAACGCAACCTCACCGCCCAGCAAACGATGCGTACCGATCACGACATCGATCGACCCGTCGGCCAACCCGTCGAGCGCGGCCTTGGCTTCCTTGTCGGTCTGGAACCGCGACAGCGGAGCCACAACCACCGGGAAAGCGGCGTACCGCTCGGCGAAAGTCGCGTAGTGCTGCTGCACGAGCAGCGTCGTCGGCACCAGTACGGCGACCTGCTTGCCGTCCTGCACCGCCTTGAACGCAGCCCGTACGGCGATCTCCGTCTTGCCGTAACCGACGTCACCGCAGACGATTCGGTCCATCGGCATGACGCGCTCCATGTCGCGCTTCACGTCGTCGATCGTGGCGAGCTGGTCCGGCGTCTCCACGAACGGGAACGCGTCCTCCAGCTCACGCTGCCACGGGGTGTCCTTGGCGAACGCATGCCCCTTGGTCGCCTGGCGAGCGGCGTACAGCTTGATGAGCTCGCCGGCGATCTGCTTGACCGCCTTGCGGGCGCGGCCCTTGCGCTTGGCCCAGTCGCCGCCACCCATCTTGTCCAGGCTCGGCTGCTCACCGCCGACATACCGCGTGACCTGGTCGAGCTGGTCGGTCGGCACATATAGCCGGTCGCCCGGTTGACCGCGCTTACTCGGCGCGAACTCGATGACGACGTACTCGCGGGTGGCCTTCTGCGAACCCGTCCCGACGGTGCGCTGCATCATCTCGACGTACCGGCCGACGCCGTGCTGTTCGTGCACGACGAAGTCGCCGGGCTGGAGCTCCAGCGGGTCGACGGCCTTCTTGCGGCGGCTCGGCATCCGTTGCTGGGAACGGCGTTCGGCCGCGGACCGCTGCCCGGCCAGGTCGTTCTCCGTGAGCACCGCAAACTTGATGCCCTCAGCAACGAATCCGTGCTCGAGCGCACCCTGCGAGATCAGTACGACGCCCGGCTCGGGGACCGTGTCGATCCCCTCGACCGCCCGGGCCGGAACCTCGGCCTCCGACAGCAACTCGGCCAGTCGCTGCGCCGGGCCGTGTCCCTCGGTCACACAAACGACGCGCCAGCCGTCGCGCAGCCAGCCTCGAATGTCTTCGACCGCAGCGGCAGTCTCACCGCGATACGGATCGACCTCGTGCGCCGCGACCACCCGGCTGCGGACAGCGCCCGCCTCGGTGTCGATGTCGAACGAGACCCGCGAACCCATCGAGTCGCGCACCTCGGGCGCATCCGCCGGAGCCGCCGAGAACGGCGAAAGGCTCCACCAGGCCAGCCCCTTGCTGAGCGCATGCGCCCGGACGTCGCCAAGCGAGATGTACGCCGCCGCGCCCAGATCGATCGGCGCTTCGCCACCACCGGCCGCAGCCGCCCAGGACGCCTCCAGGAACTCCTGGCTGGTCGCCACCAGGTCATGCGCCCGCGCCCGAACGCGCTCCGGATCGCTCACGACGACATGCGTCCCGGCCGGCATCAGGTCGACCAGAAGCTCCATGTTGTCGACGAGCACCGGAGCCAACGACTCCATGCCCTCGACTGCGTGCCCCTCGGCGAGCTTCTCGAACAGCTCAGCCAGCGTCGGGTGCTCCTTGGCCAGCACGGCAGCTCGCGACCGCACCTCGTCGGTCAGCAGCAGCTCGCGACACGGCGGAGCCCACAAACCGTGCTGGGCGAGCTCCAACGACCGCTGGTCGGCAACTGCGAAGTACCGGATCTCTTCCACGTCGTCGCCGAAGAAGTCCACCCGCAGCGGGTGCTCCTCGGTCGGCGGGAAGACGTCGATGATGCCGCCGCGGACCGCGAACTCGCCGCGCCGCTCGACCAGGTCGACCCGGTTGTACGCCGCGCCGGCCAGCCGCTCGACAACATCCTCGAGCTCGACGGTGTCGCCGACATGCAGTTGCACCGGCTTGAGGTCGGCCAGCCCGCCAACCTGCGGCTGCAGGACCGAACGCACCGGCGCCACGAGAATCTTGATCGGCCCGGTCGTCTCGTCCGACGGATCCGGGTGCGCCAGACGCCGCAGTACGGCGAGGCGTCGGCCGACCGTGTCGGACCGCGGCGACAGGCGCTCGTGCGGCAGCGTCTCCCAGGCCGGGTAGTAGGCGACCGAACCGGGCTCGACCAGGCACTGCAGCGCCTCGGTCAGCTCCTCCGCCTCGCGGAACGTCGCCGTGACCGCGAGCACCGGGCGATCGGCACCTCGCTCGGCAGCCAGCGCCGCCAGCAGCACCGGCCGGATCGGGCCGGGCGCGGCCAGGTCGAGCGCCGTGACCACGTCTCCGCGGGCATCACGGACGGCCTCGGCCACCACCGGATCGGTGACCACGGTGTCGATCAGACCGCTGAGTTTCACGACGTGTCCATTCAGGAGTTGTAGAGCCCTTGGGTTGTTTCCAGGCCCGCCGTCATCAGTGATTCCACGGCATCCGCGGTCCGGTCGACGGCGAAGGGAAGATCCTTGCGCTCGACCGAGGAGAACTCGTTGAGGACGAAGTCGGCGGGGCTTTGCCGGCCCGGCGGACGACCCACACCGAACCGAACTCGATAGTACTCACCGGTGCCAAGGGATTTCCGCAGCGACTTGAGCCCGTTGTGGCCGTTGTCGCCACCCCCGAACTTGCACCGCAGCACACCGAAGTCGATGTCGAGCTCGTCGTGCACGGCGATCAGGTTGGCCGGGTCCACCTTGAAGAACTTCAGCAGGCCCGACACCGGGCCACCGGACTCGTTCATGTACGACCGGGGCTTGGCGATGATGGTGCGCAGCCCGCTGATCCGGGTCTCGATCACCTCGGCCTTGACCTGCTTGTGCTGCTTGAAGTTGCTGCCCGTCCGGGCCGCCAGCTCATCGGCCACCAGGTGGCCGATGTTGTGCCGGGTCCGGGCATACGAAGGGCCGGGATTCCCCAGTCCGACGACCAACCACACGTCGTCCGCCACGGATCCCCGGCCCTCCTGCAACTCTGTACGGCGGTTTGCCGCAGTACTACTCGGCGACCGCGGCCACCGTGGTGGCGGAGACGGTGACGTTGTCGGCACCCGGCGCGCTGGCCAGGTCGGCCTCGAGCTCGGCGGCCGTGGTCCCGGCGGTGATGTTCACGATCAGGGTGTCCGGCTCGACGGCCAGCGTGGTCCCGGCCGGGAGCTTCAGGTCGGAGGCGTGGATCGCCGTACCGGCCTCGAGGCCCTCGATGGAGACGGTGACGCCGTCCGGAATGTGGGTCGCCTCGGCCTCGACCAGGATCGACGCGTTCTCCAGGACCACCAGGGTGCCGGAGATGGCCTCGCCCTCGAGGTGGATGGCGATGTCGACCTCGACCTTCTCACCGCGCTTCACGATGACCAGGTCGACGTGCTCGATGGTTCCCCGGATCGGGTCGCGCTGGACCTGCTTCGGCAGTGCCAGCAGGCTCTCGGCGCCGGACACCTCGATCAGCAGCAGGGCGTTGGCGGTCTTCAGCGCCAGCATGGTGTCGTGACCAGGCAGCGTGATGTGGACCGGGTCGGTGCCGTGGCCGTAGAGAACGGCGGGCACCTTGCTGTCCCGGCGGATTCGGCGGGCAGCACCCTTGCCGAACTCCGTGCGCGATTCGGCTTGGATCTTGACCTCGGCCACGAGAAAACTCCTCAGATGCGTTGCGGTGATCTGTTGACTGGCTGAAACTAGGCTGCAGCCTCAGCGGGCGCCTGCTGACACCGAGAAGGCATCAAGCAACGAACCACCGCGTCGATCACGGAGCCGCGCCCATGTACTACTCGGGGGGCGTCCCTCGCCGAGGCAACCTCAACAGTCTACTCACGAGGTCGCCCAGAGGAGAAATCAGGTCCCCTCGGTCCGCAACGACGACTTTTGAGCGCGATCCAGGCGGTATTCGATCGCCATTACTGAAAATGATTGTCAAGTCAGATAAAGTGCGGCGCTGTGACCGCCACTCACCTCCGCACGCCTGCCCTGCTGAGCCTCGCGCTCGGTGTCGTCTGCCTCCTCGTCCCCTGGACCGCAGGCGCCACGCCCGCCCCCGAGGTCCTGCGCGCCGTCCACACCGACGCCCTGCACACCACGTACGACGGGAGCACGCTCAAGCTCGCCACCCGGATCGGCACCGGCGACTACCGCGAGGCCGACCCGGCCGGTCTCGTCTTCAACCTCGAAGACCAGGGCTCCGCCCGCGTAGAACTCCCCGACCTCCCGGCCTTTTCCTTCCTGGGAACCCCCGGCAGCACGGTCTGGATGGCCCCCGAATCCCAGGACCCCGAGCTGATCTGGCCCGGCTGGGACACCGAAACCATTCCCACGGGTGCGCTCCGTGACGACACCGTCGACCTGACCCTGCTGAACGCCGAAGGCCCGGGCGCGGTCGAGGCCTTCTTCAACTACGACGAGTTCAGCGGTGCGGTACCTCGCGTCTTCAGTTCGGTGGATCCGGCGTACAAAACCCTTCACCAGGCCGTCGGCCGCCACGTCCACGCCAACTGGTCCTTCGCCGCGTTAGGCACTTACCACCTCACCTTCCAGGCCACCGCAGTCACGTCCGCCGGCGCTGAAGTCACCTCCGGCCCGGTGACCTACACCTGGGTAGTCGGCCCCTACGAGCCGACCACTCCACCCGGTACGCCCGGCACCCCGTCCGCCACTCCGCCGGGGACACCTGGCACGCCGACCTCGCCCACACCCCCGGCCAGCACCCCGACGAGCACTCCGACCAGCACGCCGGGGACTCCTGGGCCGACGACCACCCCCTGTGTCACCACGGTCCTTTCCGTCGGCCACGTGGACGTGGCCGCTCGTACTGTCGGCGACCGCCTGCGCTTCCAGGTGAAGGACGGCACCAAGCCCGGCACTCCCGTATGGCGTGATCCGGCAACCGTCGCGTTCCAGGTGAAGCCCGAGGGCGACGAGATTGTCCCGGCCGACCCTCAGTACCGCTTCCTAGGCGCCCCCGGCTCCACCATCTGGCAGATCCCCCAGACCCAAGCCGAAAACCTCCTCTGGGCCGGCTGGAACACCGAGTCCGTCGACTACTCCAAGCTCTCGGGCCCAGTCCACTGGTCCCTGGACAAGGTGCAGGGCCCCGGCAAACTCGCCGTCTTCCAGTTCGACCAGTTCGGCGCCCCGCTCATCTCCTTCGACAGCGCCAAACCCCTCCCCCAGCCGGTC
>NZ_SMKX01000241.1 GCF_004349055.1 Kribbella antibiotica | reverse complement strand
CGCCCGGCCCCCACACCAGCGTCCAAGCGCACGCCCACACCAGAGCCCAGTGAGCCCGCCCCGGCTAACTCACCGTTCGCCCCCACCAACCAGCAGTCAGACGCGGAGCCGGACCAGCAGCACAACGAGCCGTACCCGGCGGACCGCGCCAGCGTCAGCCAGCCGAACCCGGCCGACGCGAACAACAGCGCGTCCTGGCCCGGCTACCCCTCGGCGGACTACCTCGAGTCGGCTCGCTCACCCTGGTCCAACGGCGAGCGCGCGCAGATCGTCCAGCCCGATCAGCCGCCGCATCCCGCCTGGCCGGACCGCCCGGACTACTCCGACTACCCAGACGAGCCGCGCACCCCGTCCAGGCCGATGGGGCGCCCAGAACGCCGCACTCGCGAGCCAGAACGTCGTACCCCCGAGGCAACCACCGCCGAAGTCGGCCAGGTCCGCCTCGCCAGGGTCCTCGCGATCGCCGGCGCGATGCTCGCCGTCGGGCTCGTCATCAACCTGATCGCCACGTTCCTCGCCGACGGCCCCGGCGGCATGCTGCGCTGGCTGATCGCGCCAACCGTCGCACTGCTCGGTGCGATGACGTTCGCGGTGTTCGACGCCGTCAGCCCCACCGAGCGCCAATCCAGCCGCCTCGACGTCTCCGTCATCGTCGCGATCGGCGCCGTACTGGCCGGTGTCGGGATCGGTGGCTTCGCCATCACCGCCGGCGCCGAGTACGCCGCCGGCTACCTCAGCGGGAACGAGCAGGGCGAGGACCGGCTGATCAAACCGGTCGGCAAGACCACCACCGGCCTGGCCGTGACGATCGACAACGTCACCAACACCAGCCACTTCACCCGGGTCCGCCTCACGATTACCAACAACGGCAAGGACACCGTCAGCCTCCCCCTCGACGGGAACGCGACGTTCACCAGCGCCGAGGGCAACTCGATCCGCGCCGACAGTTCGCGCAGCGACTGGCCGGAGAAGTTCGCCGTCGGCCAGGTCGTGAAGGGCACGATCGTCTTCAAGGGCCACCTCCCCCAGGGCCAGAAGGCCGCGACCCTCACCCTCCGCTCCGGCGAAACCCCCATCGTCCTCGGTGGGATCCCGCTCAGCAACTGACCCTCACCGTGGAAGATGCCTGAGGCAACCATGAACCTGGAACCGTCGCCGATCCACGTCACCGACGAGGTCCTCGACGACCTACGGCATCGCCTCCGCGCGACCAAGTGGCCAGTTGACGCAGGCAACGACGACGGCTTCTACGGCGTCCGTCGTACCGATCTGCAAGCTCTGGTTGAGTACTGGGCCGACGGCTTCGACTGGCGGGCGGCCGAGCGCGCGATCAATGCCTATGACAACTACCGGGTCGACGTGAGCGGCGTACCGGTGCATTTCCTGCACAAACCCGGCGTCGGTCCGGCGCCGATCCCGCTGATCCTCAGCCACGGCTGGCCGTGGACCTTCTGGCACTGGTCGAAGGTGATCGACCAGCTCGCCGACCCGGCCGCGTACGGCGGTGATCCGGCGGATGCCTTCGACGTGATCGTGCCGTCGTTGCCGGGCTTCGGTTTCTCGACGCCGACGAGTCCGGACATGAACTTCTGGAAGATCGCCGACGTCTGGCACGAACTCATGACCGGCGTCCTCGGGCACGACCGGTACGCCGCCGGTGGGTGCGACGTCGGCGCGCTCGTGACCGGTCAACTCGGGCACAAGTACGCCGATGAGTTGTATGGCATCCACATCGGCTCCGGCCTGAAACTGTCGTTCTTCACCGGCGACCGCGCCTGGGACCTCACCGGCGGCAACCCGCTGCCGGACAACCTCCCGCCCGACATCCACGACGGCATCATCGCCTTTGAACGCCGCTTCGCCGTACACCTCGCCGCGCACATGCTGCACCCAAGCACGCTCGGCTTCGGCCTGGCCGACTCGCCCGCCGGCATGCTCGCCTGGATCCTCGAACGCTGGCAAAGCTGGTCCGACGGCGACCCCTTCACCCCCGACGACATCCTCACCCACGCCACCATCTTCTGGGCCGGCAACGCCATCGACACCTCGATCCGCACCTACGCCAACAACAACCGCTACCCCTGGACGCCGTCGCACGATCGCCAGCCGGCCGTCGAAGCGCCGACCGGTCTCACCTTCGCCGGCTATGAGAACCCACCCGGCATCACCACCCCCGAGGCCCGTGTCAACCACTTCCTCGCCAGCGATCGAGCGCCTTGGTACAACCACACCAACGTCACTGCCCACCCCGGCGGCGGCCACTTCATCCCGTGGGAACTCCCCACCGAATGGACCGAAGACCTCCGCCGTACCTTCCGCCAGCCACGGAACACCGCCGTACGGTCCTTGGGCTAGCCGTTCTCTTTCGCGGCCTTGAGGAGTGCGGCGTTGATCGGTGACAGTACGGCGGTGGCGGCGGCGATCGCCTGTTCGAGGGACTGCCCGGCCGCGATCGCGTCGTCGAACGCCCGGTCGGCGGCGGCCCGCTCGTCGACGGTCTGCGCAGAGTAGCGAAGCATCCAGATCGCCTGCCGCCGGATCTCCTGACGCGTCGCGGCCCCTTGGGTCTTGATCTCCTGCATCAGCTTTGCGTACTGGGCCGCGGTGAAGGGCTCGCGCCAGTTCGGATGGGCCTTCTCCCACTTCTCCCAGGTCACGTTGACCCACGTGCGCGGGCCGTCGTCCCGGCCGTTCGAGGCGAGGCCGTTGCGGCCGTTCTTGTACGCGGTGACCTGGTCGCGGGCAGCGGGCGACAACTCCCGGTCGCCGATCGCGATCGCGTGGGTGTGCCATGGCCAGTTCGCCTGCGAAGGATCGCGGACCCACGACGCGAACCCGACCTGCCGGGTCGCGTTGCGGATGCGTTCCCGCCGGACCCTCGGGAACAGCATCCCCGTCCTGGCGTCCTTGAGCGAGATATCCACCGCGCCGCCGCCGTCATGTGTGCCCGCCGACCCTTGGACGCCACCCGGGTTGTAGGAGCCCTGGGTCAGAACGAACGTCAACCCGCAGACCCACTCGGCGGCCTCGATCATGTCGATGGTGCGCTGATTGAGTCGCACTCCTCGATACCTGACGAACTTCGGCATTCACTGACCCTTCCGGCAGGACGGCGGAGCGTACATGACCATTGACTCATCCTGGCACCAGTACGGTCCTCCCCGTGGACCAGTTCATGCTCGGGATCGATATCGGTACGACGTCCGTCAAAGTGATCCTGTTCGATCCGGCTGGGCGTCCCGTTCGGGCACATGGGTCGGCGTACGGGATTGAGCGGCCGCGGGCCCGGCGTGTCAGCCCCTGCGCAATCACCGCAACCATGCTCCCCGCGGTCCCCGACGACGACGCCCAGGCCATCACAATCGGCCGGCACCCGCGGTCCGACGCGGGGAACCGGCCGGAACCACCAGTTGTGATGGGCTGGCGGACCGCCATCACCGTCTAACGCTGCGCTCCTCGCGCGGTTCACGCTCAGCGCGCTGTCCGGACGGGTTCAGGAACGCACTTGGACGGTGGTGCAGGTCCGCCCCAGCCACCAGCCCGCAGCGAGCCCGGGCCGCGCTGTCCCGCACAGATCGCCAGAAACAAAAAGGCCGACCCCTGATGGGGTCGGCCTTTCCAAGGGGTGGAGGTGGCGGGAATCGAACCCGCGTCCTTCAGCGCAGTTTCAAGACTTCTCCGGGCGCAGTCTGTTAGTCGCTTTTCTCAGCCTCAGCGCTCTCACAGACACGTCGCTGACAGGCTCAGTCACTGTAAATGTCCCGTGTTAACCCCGTGACCGGGTTAACAAAGCAAGCTCCCTAGCTGAGGCCAGGAACCGGGTCGGAAGCACTCCCGGGCTGACCGCTTCTTTAGTTTCTCAGGCCGTCAGGCGGCGAGAGAGAAGCTACTGCGGTTTGAATTGGCAGTTATAGTTTTCCAGAGATCGTTTACGAGATAACCCTGGATCCTCGGCCCGCTTCCCTTGGAACAAACGTCCAAAGTCGAAACCGTTCACCCCCTGTTGAGTTTTCAAACTCCTACCCCGAACTGCGGGTAGAAGGGCAACACTACCAAGTCCAACAAGCTGCTCGCACCTGGGATTCCCTACTTCACCAGGCGCAGGGTGAACGGGTAGCGGAAGTTCGAGCCGGCTGCGGTCGCGATGCCGCCGACGCCGGTGAGGACGAACCACATGATGCCGAGGATCGGGAACAGGAAGCCCAGCCAGTCGCCGACCACGCCGGTGGTAATGCCGAGGGCGATGAACGCGAGCGTCGCGGTCAGCTGGAAGTTCAGGGCCTCGAGGGCGTGGCGTCGTACGACGGGGTTCTGTTTGCCGGCGGTTGCGACGACGAGCGCGGGGCCGACGAAGAAGGTCGGGTAGCCGAGCCAGTGGGCGACCGTGCCCATGCCGCGGCCGTCGCCGGTGGGGCGCTGGAGCGGCATCGGGCGGCTGAAGGCGGCCGGGACGTGGGTCGGGATCGGGCGCGCCATCAGGCCGTTGAACGTTCCGTTCAGGTCGGCCCGGGTGCGCGCTTTGAGCGCCATCTCGAGCCGGGTGTCGAACTCGTCCTTGTCGACGCGACCGTCGGCGTACATCTCTTGGAGGATCTCAACGGCTCGATCCCGTTGATCGTGGGTCACCAGCAGCTCTGAAGTGGACATGTATCCACTCTCTCCGGCACGCACCGTCTACCCCATAGGGTGCGCCCCGGAGCCACCCCTGACCGGACCCGGATGGGCGTCCTACTAGTCGCGGCGGCGGGTTCGGTCGGCGAGAGCGCGCTGGGCTTCCCGGCCGGCTTGACGTTCGGCCAGGGAGTGGCGTTTGTCGTAGTCCTTCTTGCCTCGGCCGGTGGCCAGCTCGACCTTGGCGTAGCCGTCCTTGAAGTAGAGGGACAGCGGGATGAGAGAGACTCCTTGCTGCTCGACGGCTTTGACCAGTTTGGCCAGCTCGTCCTTGTGGAGCAGGAGCTTGCGGGTACGACGGGGTTCGTGGTTGGTCCACGTGCCGTGCGTGTACTCGGGGATGTGCATGCCTTGCAGCCAGAGCTCACTGCCCCGGACAGCGGCGAACGCGTCGACGAGGGAGGCACGACCCTGCCGCAGGGACTTCACCTCGGTCCCCGTCAGCACCAGGCCGGCCTCCACGACGTCATCGATGTGGTAGTCGTGTCGCGCCTTCCGATTCTGCGCGATCGGCTTCTGCTGGCCGGTCTGTTTCACCATCCGACCAGTATCTCAGACCGCTATAGCCACTTCATCGGATTAACGACTCGGCCGTCCTGGTACACCATGAAGTGCAGGTGACAGCCGGTCGAGTAGCCCGTCGTACCGACGTACCCGATGATCTCGCCGCGGGTGACGCGTTCGCCGACGCGGGCCTGGTAGCGGGACAGGTGGTTGTAGACGGTGGTGATGGACGAGCCGCCGATCACTCCATGTGAGATGAAGAGCCGGTTGCCGTAACCGCCGTTGTAGTACTTGTCGGTGACACGGCCGCTCGCCGCAGCACGGATCGGCGTACCGCAGCCGGCGCCGAAGTCGGTGCCGTCGTGCAGTTTCCAGCGATGCAGGATCGGATGGAACCGCATCCCGAACGGTGACGTGATGTAGGTGTTGATCGGGTTGCTCAGCCGACCGCCACCGTCTTCTGGGTCGTCCGGCACCGGGCGCGGCGGCCGCTTCTCGCGGCGGGCCTTGTCGCGCTCGGCCTTCTCCCGGGCGGCCTTGCGGCGGGCGGCCGCGGCCTTCTCGGCGCGGGCCCGGGCGATCAGGACCTGCTCGACCCTGGTGCGCTCGGCGAGCAACGCGTTGTACTCCGACTGCTCGGAGTTCTTCTCGCGCTCGGCCCGCTTGTAGAGGACCTGCTTCTCCGTCGTCACCGCCTGAGCCTCGGCCCGGTCGGCGGCGACCTGCTTGGTCAGCTCGGTCACTTCCTTGACCGTCCGCGCCGCCTCGGCCCGCGCGGCCTCGGCGGACTTCTCCGCAGCGGCAACCTTCGCCTGCTTGCTGGCGAGCTGCGCCTGCGCGTTGTTCAGGTTGTCGATCGCGTTGCTCTGGATCCCGAACACGTTCCGCTGCACCTGCAGCCCGGTCGCCACCTCGGTCGGCGACGCACCCTGGAGCGCGATACTCAGCCCGACGAGGCTGTTCTGCTGCTGGTACGCCGATCGTACGGCGCGACCGGCCAGCGCCCGCTTCGCCGCGATCTCCTGCAACCCGGCCTGTACGTCGGACTCCGCCGTACGGAGCGCTCTTTCGGCCTGCGCGAGCTTGCCGGCAGCAACGACATCGGCCGCCTTGGCGGCCGCGAGCCGGCCCTGGGCAGCGGCGTACTTGGTCTGGACGACCTTCAGCTTCGCGTCGGCGCTGGAGTACGCGGCGACGGCGGAACCGAGCTGATCGGAGGCCTCGGCCAGTTCGGCCTTGGACTTACCGATCTGGGCGTCGAGTTCCTTCTTCTTCTTGGCTGGATCGGGCGGATCCGCCTGCGCAGACGGAACCGCCGCCAGAGCTCCGGCGGACAGGGACAGGACAAGGCAGCATGCGGCAACGACCGTCTGCCGCCCCTGCGATCTCGTGCGGGACCGCGGGCGCGGTACGGACGGGGTGCCGGTGCTGTCGTCTCGCTTGATGCTCGCCCGCTCACGCGGGTCTGCACCGGGGAAGTGCGGGACCACAGGTCGACCCCTTGCGTCTTGAGTTGTGGGTGTCGTGCAGGCGCACCCCGAGAGGTACGTCTACTGCACGATAAGTCACCCAGGTCAGACTTTGAGGTATTTCCGCGTTGTCAGGAATGTCGGGACCACGGCCAGAATGATGCCGACGACAACCATGATGAGCGTGGCGCGGAAGGTTTCGCTGGCCCCGACCCACTGCCAGACCTTGAAGGTCTCCTGGGCGCGTCGCATCACGACGAAGTACACCCCGAGCCACAAGGTGCCGCAGGCAAGGATGGCGCCGATCAGCGCGGCCAGGATCGCTTCCAGCAGGAACGGCAGCTGGATGTAGAAGTTCGAGGCGCCGACCAGGCGCATGATCCCGATCTCCCGGCGGCGCGCGTACGCCGCCAGCCGGATCGTGTTCGAGATCTGCATGAGCGCCGCCAGCAGCAGCAGACCCGACGCGATGTAGGCGCCGATCTTCAGGCCCTTGAGGGCCTCGAACAGCGGGTCGAGGTACTGGCGCAGGTCCTGCACCGTGTCGACGCCGGGCAGACCCGCGACCGCGCTGACCAGGTTCTGGTAGCGCTGCGGATCGCGGAGCTTGACCCGGTACGACTCCTGCATCTGGTCCTCGGTGACCGTCGAGACGATCGGCGAGTCCTTGTACAGCTTCTTGAACTGCGCGAACGCTTCCTTCTTCGACTCCCCGAAGACGCCGTCCGGCGCGGTGTCCGGGTTCGACTCGATCACCTGGCGGATCCGGTTCTTCTGCTCCTGCGTCACCTCGGTCCCCGAGCAGCCGCGGCCGCCGGAGTCCTTGGTGCACATGAAGACCGAGATCTGGATCTTGTCGTACCAGTTGCCCTTCATCAGGTCGACCTGTTCGTTGGCCAGCAGCGCACTGCCGAACAGCGCCAGCGAGACCCAGATGGTGACGACGACCGCGATCGTCATCGACAGGTTGCGCTTCAGGCCGATACCGAGGTCGGAGAGGATGTAGTTCAAACGCATTGTTCAGTCAGTCCCTGGATCGGTCCCGGAGTCGGGGGCAACGGTCAGTGCTGGTAGCCGTAGACGCCGCGCGACTCGTCGCGGACGACATGACCGTTCTCCAGCTCGATCACGCGCTTGCGCATCTGGTTGACGATCGACACGTCATGGGTGGCCATCACGACGGTGGTCCCGGTCCGGTTGATCCGGTCGAGCAGCTTCATGATGCCCTCCGACGTGGCCGGGTCCAGGTTTCCGGTCGGCTCGTCGGCGATCAGGATCATCGGCCGGTTCACGAACGCGCGGGCGATCGCGACCCGCTGCTGCTCACCGCCGGACAGCTCGTCGGGCAGCCGGTCCTGCTTGCCCTCGAGCCCGACCAGCTCCAGCACCTCGGGCACGGTCTTGCGGATGTGCGAGCGCGGTTTGCCGATCACCTGCAGCGCGAACGCCACGTTCTCGGCGACCGTCTTGTTCGGCAGCAGCCGGAAGTCCTGAAAGACCGTCCCGATCTGGCGCCGCATCTGCGGGATCCGCCAGCTCGCCAGCCGGTTCAGGTCCTTGCCGGCCACCATGATGTGACCCTTGGACGTCCGGTGCTCGCGCAGGACCAGGCGCAGGAACGTCGACTTGCCGGACCCGGAGGTACCGACCAGGAAGACGAACTCGCCTTTCTCGATCTCGATGTTGACGTTCAGCAGAGCGGCCTTGGTCTGGCCCTCATACGTCTTGGAAACATTCTCGAAGCGGATCACGGGATCATCCGGCCGTGGTCGGGAACAGGAAGCGACGCAGCGGTAACCACGAGGTGCACCGTACGCCACCAAGGCGGCCGCCTTCACCCTAGCCCGTCCTCGGCGTGCCGCCGACCATCTCGACGGCTTGCAACGATTCGATCAATTTGTATATCAAGAGGTGGTCACGTATATATAGACGGACATACCGTCCCACTCATGAAGACGGTGATCGATCTGAACGACCATGCGCTGGAGCTGGCTGCGAAGGAGTTGGGGACCGTGACGAAGAAGGACACTGTCAACGCCGCGCTGGAGTTCGTGGCCCGGCGAAGAGAGCGCATCGAAGCGCTCCTCGACGACCCGTACGGCATCGGCGTCGGCGGAGACATCGACAACCCTGAGATCATGCGCGGCGCACGTCGTTGAGCACAGTCACCACCGTCGGCAAGCTGTACCTGATCGACACCTCGGCACTGGCGCGCAGCAAGCATGAGTCGGTCCGCACCGTCATCGCGGGTCTGATCGTCGACCGTGCCGCGGCGACCTGCGGCACGGTCAACCTCGAAGTCGGGTACTCGGGGCGCAACCACGACGAGCACACCCGCACCGCGGAACGGCGAAGATCCCTGTACGTCACGCTGCCAATGACTCAGGCCGTTGTGGAGCGAGCGGAGGAGGTGCAGTCGCGGATGTCTTCCCGAGGTCAGCTACGCGCCGCCGGCATCGTCGACCTTCTGACGGCAGCTGCGGCCGAGCAGCACGGCGCCGTCGTGTTGCACTATGACGCCGACTTCGAGCACATCGCCGCCGTGACAGGTCAGCCGCAGCTGTGGATCGCTCCACGCGGCAGCTTGAACTGAGACGTCAGGCG
>NZ_SMKX01000240.1 GCF_004349055.1 Kribbella antibiotica | reverse complement strand
GCTGACGATTGCTGCGGGCGAGGTGGGTGGGTTCTATCTGGAGTTCGCACAACTGCTGGCTATTCAGTTGCGGGTCGCGGGGGTTGCTCGGGAGGTCGTGGTTCGGGAGACGGGCGGGAGCACGGACAACCTGCGATTGTTGGCGGCGCGGGAAACCGATCTGGCTCTCAGCCTCGCGGACGCGATCACCTCGGGGCCCTCGCTCAATGCTTTGGGCCGGGTCTACGAGAACTACCTGCAGTGCGTGGTCCGCGCAGACAGTCCGTACAAATCCCTCACCGACCTAGCCGGTACGACGGTCTCCGCCGGCGCGGCTGGTTCCGGGGCCGCCGTGACCACGGCTCGGTTGCTCGCGGCGGCGCGAGTCGACTGCACGCAGGACCACCTCCCGCTGGAGAAGGCGGCGACTGCGCTCGCCGATGGCAAGATCGCCGGGATGTTCTGGTCCGGCGGTGTCCCGACCACCACGCTCGACAAGCTAAGCCGCCGGACGCCCATCCGCTTGCTCCCACTCGGCGGTTGGCTCGCGCCACTTCGCCGTACCTATGGCTCTGTCTACCAGGACGTCCTCGTCCCGGCCGGCGTCTACAGCGCGCCGAAAGCGGTCGCGGTCCTCGGCATCCCCAACCTGCTGCTCTGCCGACCAGACCTTCCGACGGCGGTTGCTCGCGAGGTCACCAACACACTCGTCCGCCAAGCGAGGCTCCTGGTGCCGCCTTCCGCGGTGGGCGCGCAGTACCTGAATCTGCAGTCGCTCGTCGTCACCAGCCCAATCCCCTTGCATTCCGGAGCTGTCACCCAATACCAGCGCCTGTACGGCTGAGAACCGGACCGCCCCCACTCATCAAGTGCCGGCGATAGGAGTTTCCGCCCCTTGCCTGAGCGTGCGGGACCGAGCGCGGGGCAGTTTAGTGAGTGGCCACGGTCCGCCCCAGCGTGGGCGGGCCCAACCCGGCTGGACTGGGTTCGCGCGTCTGTCGGCGGGCGACAAATGCGTGGCCGTGATCGGGGAAGCGTTCCTACACTGGCAGGCATGACAGCAACCCGATCCGTGCTTGCGGCGCAGGCGACGGACTTTCCCCGGTGGTATCAGGATGTGATTGCCAAAGCCGAGCTCGCCGACAACGGGCCGGTGCGGGGGACGATGGTCATTCGACCGTATGCCTACGGGATCTGGGAACTGTTGCAGGCGGCAATGGATCGGCGCATCAAGGCGGCCGGTGCCTCGAACGCCTATTTCCCCTTGCTGATCCCCGAGAGCTACCTCCAGCGGGAGGCCGAACACGTCGAGGGCTTCAGCCCCGAGCTCGCGATTGTCACGCACGCGGGTGGCAAGCAACTCGAGGAGCCCGCCGTGATCCGGCCGACGTCGGAGACGATCATCGGCGAATCGATGGCGAAATGGATCCAGAGCTACCGCGATCTGCCCGTCCTGCTGAACCAGTGGGGCAACGCCGTTCGCTGGGAGCTGCGGCCCCGATTGTTTTTGAGGACCAGCGAATTCCTTTGGCAGGAAGGGCATACGGCGCACGCCTCGGCTGACGAAGCTCGGGCGTATGCGACCCGGATCGCGGTTGAGGTCTATCGCGAGGTCATGGAGAATGTGCTCGGGATTCCGGTCGTGATCGGCCGGAAGACGCGGCGGGAGCGGTTCGCAGGTGCGGTCAACACGATTGCGCTTGAGGCGATGATGGGTGACGGCAAGGCACTCCAGATGGGTACGTCACATGAGCTCGGGCAGAACTTCGCTCGCGCTTTCGACATCGGCTATCTATCGGCTGAGGGCCGCCGCGAGCTCGCGTGGACAACCTCCTGGGGCAGCACGACCCGGATGCTCGGTGGGCTCATCATGGTGCACGGTGACGACGCCGGGCTCCGGATTCCGCCGATGGTCGCTCCCACGCAGGTCGTCGTACTGGCGGTGAAGGAGGAGACTCTCACCGCGGCTGGTCAGATCGCTGACGAGCTGCGGGCGGCTGGTGTGCGCGTTCACCTCGACAACCGCACCGACCAGCCCTTCGGCCGTCGCGCAGTCAACTGGGAGCTCAAGGGCGTGCCGGTGCGGGTCGAGATCGGCCCGCGCGACCTCACGGCCGGCGTAGCAACCGTCGTACGGCGCCTGCGTGCCTCCGCCAAGTCGGCCGTGCAGTTGTCCGACGTGGTGACGGATGTCGTGGCGGCCCTGGCAGCCGACCAGACCCACCTCCACGACGAAGCGCAAGCCCGCCACACCGCCCGCACGACAGAAGTCAGCTCTGTCTCCGAAGCCATGGAGGTAGCAACAACCGGCTGGGCCAGCCTCCCGTACGACGCCATCGGCGAATCAGGCGAGGACCAGCTAGCCACCGCCGCCCTCACCGTCCGCTGCCTGCAACGTCCGGATGGAACGCTCCCGACCGAAGACGACGAACGCGGCCTGACCGCGTTCGTCGCCCGCTCCTACTAAGTCAGTTGTTGTAGGGCTCGGCTTCCAGCTTCAGGCCGGAAGCCGAGCTCGGGGTGGTGACCGTGACTGTGCGGGTCTCCCCCGGCAGCAGCCAGAAGTAGTTGTCGGTGTAGGTGGCGGGGAGGACCCGGTTGCCGACGCGGTCGCGGAGAGACAAGCGGATCAGAGCGGCTACCGTCTTGCCGGTGTTGCGGATGGTGGCGGTGAGTTTGCCGCGCCCGGCAGTTGCCCGTACGTCGAGTTTCGCGGTCGGCAGTGAGTTCAGCCGCTGGACGTCGGTCGGCTTGCGGTAGCGCCAGTAGGTGTTCTCGGACAGAACCTTGCCCGCGGCATCGGTGAGCTTCAACCGCAGCAGGTGGAGGGCTGGGAGGTCGGCGCCGAAGGCAACCTTGAAGCCTTCCGACTTGTTGCTGGCAGCAACCGTGATCGCCTGGGTCTGAGTGCCGAGGCGGGCACCGTTCAGGTCATAGAGGTCGGCGGTGACCTGCGCTGCCAACGGCTTCACCGTGTGGTTGAGCACGACCGTTGTCCAGTCGGTCGGGTTCGCCTGCACGTGGATCGCTTCGCAACCCTTGCGTGCGCCGTAGTAGCTGCCGTTCACGTCGAGGTCGTAGTCGTAGGTCTGCCACACAGTCGAATGCCACGCCGGGTGCGACATCCAGAGGAGCAGCGCCGATGCATCAGTCCACAGATTTGCGTTCCAGGCCTCGAACATCGCCCGCATGTTCTCGTAGTTCACGAACTGAGCCTTGCGGGTGAACTCCTCCAGCCCACTGGACGATCCGAGCCGCTCGTCGATAGCGCCGAGATAGGTCTCCGGCCGCTGGTTGCCGTGCGTCGACCAGTCGTGGTGGTACCAGGGCGTATCGATCGGCCAGCCCGGATCGTCCGGACCCACCAGGTTCCGCATGCTCTCCACGACCGGGATCGTCGGCATCCCGATCTCGGTATGGAAGCCGAAGTTGAAGGTGTCGTAGGTGTTCGCGTCGAAGTACTTGACCGGGTCGACCCAGTAGTACGGCCCGTGCCCGGACACGAAACCGGCCGCCGAGTCCGGCAGGTACAGGATCTCGTCGTCCTCTTCCCGGATCGCCGCCTGGATGCCCTCGTGAATCGCCGCCGGCGGGTGCTGCTCGTTCGCCGCGCACCAGACCACGATGCACGGATGCGTCCGGTACCGGACGATCGTGTCGCGCGCGATGTCGACGTACCCAGGTAGGTTGTCGGTGAACGGACCGGCCTCCCAGAAGTCGTTCCAGACCAGGATGCCGTTCTCGTCGCACGCCTGGTAGAACTCCTCGCGCGTGCTCGAACCGATCCAGTTCCGGATCATCGTGAAGTTCATGTCGCGGTGCATGCCGATCGCCGCGCGCATCTTCTCCTCGGGCATTCGGCGCAGCAGTTCGTCCCAGCCCCAGTTGCCACCGCGGCAGAAGATCCGCACGCCGTTGACGCTGATCTTCAACGGCACCGGGGCGTTGTTGACCTCCTGCACCTTGCGCCACTCATTGCCGTCATCCGACACCAGGATGTCGAAGAGCGACGCGTACGCCGTCTCCCACAGCAGCTCGATCCGGTCGAAACTCTTCGCGGCCCCCAGGTCCACCTGGATCCACTGATCATCGCTGTACGCCGACGACCAGCGACTGCGGTCATTCCCGTCAATCGCGTTCCCAGGAACGCTGCCGTCATCGGACGAGGCGGTCGCCGTACCGGATCGGGCGAGGTCGACCGACGCGTCTGCACTGTCCTTGATCGCCAGTGTCCACAGCGAATAGCCCCAGCCGGTCGCCCGTCGGCGACCCTGGATCTTCAGGTAACGCGCGGTCTGCTTGGCGATGACGACTGTCTGCGGTGCACTGTTCGTTGCCGGGTCGACCTTGATCGGAATCTCATAGTCATAAGCGAATTCGCGAATCCCGAAGGTCGTCTTCCGGCTGTCGCTGACCGCGCTCCCCACCGTCGCCGTGACGGTGAGCGCATGCAGCGCCGGATCGCCGTACCCGTTGGGCCACCAGAGCTTCGGGTTGTGAATGGCAACGGTGTCGAAGGCAACTTTCGTGCTCGCGCCAGCGGCAAGGGTGACCGTCTTGCTCGCGGCCCAACCATCGAAAGCGGCCTGCACCGTGACGGTCTTCGCAGCGCTCGCCACATTCCGCACCGGCACGCTGATCGCGACGGTGGCGTGATCAGCGCGAGGCACCTTCGTCACCACCCGCGCATCACCCAGTACGGCGTCGCCGGTGAACCGCAGCCGGACATGGTTCCAGATTCCAGCGGCCCGGTCGCGGACAGCGGGCATCCAGTCCCAACCCGATGCCGCAAGCAACGTCGGCGAGTCGAGGTACAGCGTCGCGGCCTGGACGAACGCCTGCCCCGCATCGCCTTTATCACCAGCCGATCCAGGGTGCGGCATCGGCGTGATCTTCACGGCCAGCCCGTTCTTGGCCTTCAGTGCAGCCGTCACATCCAGCGCCACCCGCGCGAACGGATGCTTCACCGTGCCGACCGAAACGCCGTTCAGCCAGACATCCGCCTGGTGGTTGATCCCGTCGAACTCGAGCCACGCCCGCGTCCCCGACGCCGTCGGCCGATCGAACTTCCGGTGGTACCACCACACGTGCCGGCTCAGTGCCTCCGGGATCTCGAGGTTGTTCATCCCCTCGACAGGGTCGGGGAAATGCCCTTCCTCCACTAGAGATCCGAGCACGGTCCCCGGCACGAGAGCGGGGAGCCAGGTCGATGTGTCCTGGCCCGACTGCGCCAGTACGGCGCCATCCGCCGTACCGGCACCGTTCGTACCGACGAAGGCGTCCATCGTCAGCGTCCAGCCGGACTCGATCGGGAAGGTCCCGTCGGCCGCTTTGGTCAATGCCGGTGGGCGATCGGAGTGCGTGCCCCAGTCGGTCCACCCGGTCACGGCCGGGCGCGCGGAGGTCGCCGTACCGTAGACCTGGAAGCCGTTGAGACCAAGGGCGTTCGTGTTCGCCTGGCGGCTCGCGGTCAGACGCACGTACTGGGCAGTGACCGGGCTGTCGAGCATGACGTCGACAGTGCCACCAGCACTGTCGCTCGCCTGGTGCACGGTGCGCCACGAGGAGCCGTCGGTCGACGTGTCGACGCGGAAGTCCAGCGGCGAACTCGACAGCAACTCTTGACCGGTCGTGTTCCCGTAGGGATTGCCTCCGGAGAAGTCGAACGCCGGGTCGGATGCGGTCGCCTCGAAGGTCAAGCGGACGGACTCCACACGGCACTTGGCCTGCAGGTCCACGACGAGCCACTGTGGGTCGTTGCCCGCGGCCCGCCAGCCTGAACCGCGGACGCCCGGCACCGCGAGGCCGTCGACCGCGAACTCGGGCGGAGTCGCGGCGTACGCGCTCGAGGAGGCCCGGACCGGGCGGTAGCGCGCCAGGTCCGTCTTCGGTGCGGCTGGCTTGGCGGCCGAAGCCTCGGCAAGCGGCAGGGACACGCTGGCCAGCAGCCCACCACTCGCGGCCAGGAACGTACGACGGGACAACGGATCCACGGGAGCCTCCAGGGCGGACTGGATAATTCCTAATAAACGAACCACCCGGAAGTTACTTCAATGATTTAAGTATGTCTACGGGGCGAGGTACTTCCGCACGTCCTCGGCCACCTGCGCCCGGTGCGCCATCCCGTACTTGCGCAGGATCGCGCTGAGGTGAGTCTTGACGGTATTGAGGCTGATCCCGAGCTCGGCCGCGAGCTGATCGTTGTCGAGCTCGTCGGCCAGCAGAGTCGCGATCCCCTGCTGCGCCTTGGTCAGCTCGGCGAACCGCCGCTCCGGCCCCTCGTCGGTCTCCATCAGCATCTCGATCAGCTCGGACTGGATGTGCTCGGTCGTGTCGATGATCCGGACCAGATGCCCGTGCACAGTCCCGGCCATGTCGTCAGCCGTCAGCGCCTCGGTGGCGATCTCCCGGATCGATGCGATCCGATGCGTCAGGTACTCCATCACGTGATCCGACGTCAGCTGCCCCGGCCCGACATCCCCGGCCGGCAACCGCCGCAGCGCGTCCCGATCCTCGCCCTCCCGGGTCAGCACCCGCTCCACCACACCGGCCAACCACTCGAACGACCGGACGGCGTTGTCGTCGTACGCGTGCGGTTCATAGCTCTGCATCGACAACATGCCGAACAGTTGATCGGAGCCGTCTTTCACCGTGCGGAAGATCGGCACCGTAACCGCATCCTCCGACCGCCGCCCGACCGCACCGATCGGTACGCCGGCATGCAGCGCAGCCCCGTTGTCGTACGCGAACCGGTAGGTCTGCCGATGCTTCAGCAACCACGCCGCCTGGCCGTGCGGACCGAACCGGTGCGTGTCTGGGTCGACGTACCGGCCGTCGTCGTACCCGTACGGATAGCGCACCCGCGTCTGGCCGTGCAGGAGCCCGACGTAGAACGCATCCACCGTCGCGATCTTGGCGACCACGAACCGCACATAGTCGTACAGGCCGTAGTGATCGGCGCGGAACAGCGCCGCGATCTTGTGATAGGCCTCGCGCAGGATGATTGCGGTCTCGGCGTCCACCCTGAGCGGAGGTTGTCCGGCTGGCGGCACGACGCCCTCCTGCTCTATCGATCAACCACCGACTATGTCGCAGGGATCACCGAAAGCCAAGGTGCAATCCACAGCGATTGCGGATCGACGTACGGCGCGAGCGCGGCGCTGACCTCCGGGTCCTCGATCCCGCGCAGATGCTCGGACGCGATCCGGTAGGTGACGCCGGCCAGGAAGTCGGCGATCTGCACCCGGTGGTCGACGAAGGAGTCCAACTGCTCGATCGCTTCGATCGCCGGGGCTCGCTGTTTAAGGGCTGCGATGCGGGCTGGGGACAGCGTGGTTTGCCGGTCGTGCTCGATGCGGATCGGCTCGCCGTTGCCCCAGTACTCGGCGGCGCGGATGATCGCGGGCAGGAGCGGATCGAGTCTTGGCAGTACGGCGGTCTCGTGGGCGCGGAGGTAATCGTTGGCCGCATCCAGGAACTCGCCGGCCTGCTCGGTACGGCGATGAGCGTCGTACAGGAAGGTGGTTGTCTCCGGGGGCGCGCCGAGGAAGTCGACCAGGGTGGTGACCAGGAAGTAGGTCTTGTCGATCACGTACACGCTGGCATTGCCGGGCAGCGGGCCGTCGGGGCCGAGGAACCACAGGAGGGTCGCGCGGTGTTTGGAGCGCAGCAGGTGGTTCGCCTTGTACATCGTGGCGGGCGACTTGATCCGGGCGCGGAGCTCGGTCACGCAGGCCGCGGCGGTCGCCTCGTCGAGCCGGACGCTCGCGTGTGCGAAGACATCCGTGACACCGCCGACCAGCTTCTCGCCCTCATAGCCTGACTCGTCGCAGACGATCACAGGCTGACTCTCTCACGGGCAGACGGCCGTCGCGGGCGGTGCGGGGTTCCCGAGTCGCCCTCCCAAGCCTCGACAGAACCCCTGACCACCACCCGCGACCGCGTTCAGAACGCCGCTCAATCTGAGCCGCTCGATCTCAACTCCCCCAGCGAGATCGAACGCCACCTTCAGCTCGTTCGGCGTTCTCTCCCCCCTGCTGGTTACAGCCTGCCACCACCCGCTGAGCCTGCCAATCGCTCTCCGTATGAGGTTGTTGTGTACTCAACCTCACCCCGGGGATTAGGGGGTGGCTCTTGCCTCAGCGCCGTAGCGAGCATGTGCTCGGTGCGGTAGCTCGGCGTGCTGGGGTGAAGGCTTCGATGTTTTTCCATCGTGGCCTTTGCACCAGTGCGGCGAGGTGCCGTGCCGAGTGCAGCGCAGTAGGCGCTGGGGCAAGAGCCACCCCCTAAGTCACCAACTGGTGTTCATCGGCTTGCCTTCCGCGTAGCCCGCGGCGGTCTGCAGGCCGACAACTGCCTTCTCGTGGAATTCGGCGAGATTCGCAGCGCCGACGTACGTGCAGGAGCTGCGGACACCGGAGACGATCGAGTCGAGCAGATCCTCGACACTCGGGCTGTCGGGGTCGAGGTACATCCGCGCCGATGAGATCCCTTCCTCGAAGATCGCCTTCCGCGCGCGCTGGAACGGACTGTCTTCGGCCGTCCGCAACCGCACTGCGCGGGCGGACGCCATACCGAAGCTTTCTTTGTAGATCCGGCCGTCGCTGTCGCGATGCGCATCGCCCGGCGACTCGTAAGTGCCGGCGAACCACGAGCCGATCATCACGCTCGAAGCACCCGCGGCCAACGCCAGCGCAACATCGCGCGGATGCCGTACGCCGCCGTCCGCCCAGACATGTTTGCCCAGCTCACGCGCCCTGCTTGAGCACTCCAGGACAGCGCTGAACTGCGGCCGACCGACGGCCGTCTGCATCCGCGTCGTACACATCGCTCCCGGCCCCACGCCAACCTTGATGATGTCGGCCCCGGCCGCGACGAGATCGCTCACACCCTCCGCCGTCACCACGTTGCCCGCAACGATCGGCACCTCGGGATCGAGGCTCTTCACCATCTTGAGCACCTCGAGCATCCGCTCCTGATGACCATGCGCGGTATCGATCACCAGTACGTCGATTCCTGTGGCCAGCAAGGCTTTTGCGCGCTGCTCCACATCGCCGTTGATCCCGATCGCCGCTGCGACTCGCAGCTTGTTGTTCGCATCCAAGGCCGGCTCGTACAGCGTCGCCCTCAGCGCGCGCTGCCTCGTGAGAATCCCGACGATCGTCCCCGCCGCATCCACCACCGGCGCCAGCCGATGCCGCCCGTCATGCAACAGATTGAACGCCGCCTCCGGATCGATCCCCGCCGGCACCGTCAGCAACTCCCGCGACATCACCGCATCCAGCTGCGTGAACCGATCCACCCCAGCACAATCCGCCTCGGTGACAACCCCCACCGGCCGCCCCTGATC
>NZ_SMKX01000023.1 GCF_004349055.1 Kribbella antibiotica | reverse complement strand
GGGCCTCGGTTGCTCCCGGGGGCTAAACCGATTTAGCATGCGGATCATGGCTTTGGATCCGCGGTTCGGCGCGAACTACGTTCCTTCGAGCGGCTGGTTCTACAGCTGGCTCGACTACGACGGCGACGCCGTACGGCGGGACTTCGCGGATCTGGCCGGGCTGGGCCTCGACCACGTCCGGGTCTTCCCGGTCTGGCCGTGGATCCAGCCGAACCGGGCGATCATCCGCGAGCGCGCAATTGACGATCTGCGCGACACCATCGATGCTGCGGCGGAGCACGGTCTGTCGGTCGCGGTCGACCTGATCCAGGGCCACCTGTCCAGCTTTGACTTCCTGCCGTCATGGATGCTGACCTGGCACAAGAGCAGTCTTTTCGAGGACTCAACCGTGCGCGACGGGCTGACGGCATACGTCGATACCGTGAGCCGCGCGATCGCGGAGAAGCCGAATCTGTTCGCCATCACGCTCGGGAACGAGGTCAACAACCTCTGGCCGGACAGCCCGACCACGCTCGGATCGTCGACCGCCTGGGCCGGGGAGCTGCTCGACACGGTACGGAAGGCAGCGCCCGACATACTGGCTCTGCATTCGTTGTTCGACGACGCTTGGTACAAGGCCGATCATCCCTTCCACCCGACGGACGTGGTGGATCTCGGCGACCTCAGTACGGTCCACTCCTGGGTGTTCAACGGGGTCTCCCGAGTGGACGGGCCGATGGGTCCGGCGACGCTCAGCCATGCCGACTACCTGGTCGAGCTCGCGGCTGCGACGTCGCTGGACCCGGCACGGCCGGTCTGGCTGCAGGAGGTCGGCGTCCCCGGACCGGACATTCCCGTCGCCCTGCAGGCTGAATTCACCCGGCGGACGGTTGAGCACGTGCTCCCGAATCCGGCCCTGTACGGCGTGACGTGGTGGTCGTCGCACGATATCGACCGGCGGTTGCTGGACTTCCCGGATCGCGAATACGACCTGGGCCTGTTCACCGTCGACCACGAGCGCAAGCCGGCCGCCCAGGCGCTGGCCGACGTGATCGCCTCCGTGCGCAGCAACGGCGTACCGGTTGAGCCTGCGGTCACCACGCTGACCGCCCCGGTCAACCTGCGGGCTGAGCCGGAGCGCCGGGCGGAAGTTGCCCCCGGCAGCGAATTTCACCTGCAGTGGGTGGCCGCGCGGACCGAAGGACCGGTTCGCATCACGCTGCCTTGATCAGGACCTCGATGCCGTCGAGGGTGCGGGTCAGGCCGAATTCGAGGTCGTCGTCGAGGCCGTCGTTGTATTCGGCGTTCGTGTAGAGCGAGACGAGCATGGGGTAGTTGCCCTCGATGAGCCTCGGGACCAGGAACGCGCCGACCTGTTCGGCTTGGACCGGTACGTCGTTGTTCGCGCCGAGCTGGCGCGCCAGGTTCGCGTAGTTGCGGGCGAATCCGTCGAGCAGCATCAGGCAGCCGAGGGCATCGTGCTGGGACAGCGGCGTTTCGGCGAACGCCTGCAGCATCACCTCGGCCCAGCGCATCACATTCGGTGTGATGGGGGCGCCCCGGATCGGGACGTCGAGCAGCCACGGACGTTCGCCGTACCGGTCGACCAGCGCGTGCACCCAGGCGGTCCCGGCTGCGCGCCAGCCTGCAGGGAGCTCCGGCGGGGCGCCGAGCGCCTTGTCGTGGACGAGGACGATCAGCTCGTCCTTGGAGCGCACATAGCGGTACATCGCGTTCGTGGTGACGCCGAACTGCGCCGCGATCTTCTGCAGTGAGATCGCCTCGAACCCGGCCCTGTCGCCGAACTCGATGCCGGTCGCGACGATCTGCTCGACCGACAGCCCGGGCTTCGGACCGCGTCGCTGCGCCGGCTGGACACCCCACGCCAGCGCGAGACCGGGTGGCAACTCTGCGTTCATCCCCCTATCTTCGCGCACTTCACCACCGGGCAGAGGGGGTCTACCACCACCTCGCAGACACCAGGTCGCCCCCTGGGCGGAGAAACTGTTCAACCCCTACGCTATTTGACAGAAGCACTCCTCCTCCTGGAAAGCCTGGGTACCTCTGATGACTACCGTTCTCGATCCGCTGTTGCTCCCCGACCAGCTCGCCCTGACCGAGGCCGACCGGCGCTCCGCGGTCGCCAAGCTGGACAGCGCCGTACGGCGGGGTGTGCTGACGCCGCCTGCCGCCAGCGACCGGCAGTCGCTGCTGCACGATGCCCGGAACCGTGGTGACCTTCGACAGGTCTTCGCTGGGGTTGCTGACGCGACTCCGCCGCGGGGGCTGACTGTGGCGCTGCGGGCGTTCACCGCGGTGTGGCTGGTCGCCTGTGTCGTGCAGTTCATGGTCTGGGCGACGCTGGCCGTCTTCGGGCACTTCGACTGGCCATGGTGGCTCTGGTCCGACCTCGGCCTGGGCATGGTCGTCGGAATCCTCTGGTGGACGCACGAGTCCTACCACCGCAAGACCGACGTACAGGTGGGCGTGTGAGCACGCCGGTCCAGCTCACTGACGTCCGGAAGGTCTATGGCACCGGCCCCGGCACGGTGACCGCACTGGACGGCATCACGTACGGCTTCGCGGAAGGCTCCTTCACTGCGGTGATGGGGCCGTCCGGCTCCGGCAAGAGCACCCTGCTGCACTGCGCGGCCGGTCTGGACGCACCGTCCTCCGGTCAGGTCCAGCTGGCTGGGCAGTCGCTGCTGGGGCTCGATGAGACTGCACTGACCGAGCTGCGACGTGAACATGTCGCTTTCGTCTTCCAGTCCTTCAACCTGATGCCTGCGCTGACCGTGCGGCAGAACGTCGTACTGCCGCAGACACTGGCCGGGAAGTCGCCGGACGAGGCCTGGATTCGTGAAGTGATCACCCGGGTCGGACTGGGTGAGCGCATGGGGCACCGGCCGAGTGAGCTGTCCGGTGGTCAGCAGCAGCGCGTTGCGATCGCCCGCGCCCTGGCCGGTCGCTCCGCAATCACCTTCGCCGACGAGCCCACCGGCGCCCTGGACACCGTCACCGCGGTGGAGGTCCTGGCTCTCCTGCGGGACCAGGCCCGCGCCCTCGGTCAGACCATCGTCATGGTCACCCACGACCCGGTGGCGGCGTCGTACGCCGACCGCGTCGTCTTCCTGGTCAACGGCCGCATCGTCTCCGAGTCCGACCGCCCCACCGCCGAGACAGTCGCCGCCGAACTGGCCCACTTCAGCCTTTCCCCCGCCACCCTCTGATTCCGGAGACCGCTCATGTTTCGCCTCGCGCTCACCACCTTGCGCCACCGGACCGCCGCCTTCCTGGCGATCTTCGTCGCCGTCCTGCTGGGCAGCGCTCTGCTGGCTGCGGCCGGCGGGCTGCTGGAGACCGGCCTGCGCCTGAACGCTCCGCCGCAGCGGCTGGCCGCTGCTCCGGTCATCGTCAGTGGCGACCCGGCTTACCACCCACCGAACGGGTCCGGCTCGGCCGCCCTCCCCGAACGGCACCGCGTGGACGCGGACCTGGCGCAGAAGCTCGCCAGTACTCCGGGAGTCACGAAGGTGATCGCCGACCGGTCGTTCCCCGCCGTGGTCACGCCCGGCGCAGGTGCCGAGGTCTTGGCCGGGCATGGGTGGGCGTCTGCAGCGCTGACCCCGTATGCGCTGACTGCGGGACGGGCGCCCCAGACCGGACAGGTTGTGCTCGATGCGCGTCTCGCCGGAGGCTCCAAGCCTGGCGACCAGGTCACGGTCACTGTTCGCGGCGAGCCCCAGCAGTACACGGTCGCTGGGATTGCGGTGGCTCAGCGGACTGTCGACGTACCGGCGGTGTTCTTCGCGGATTCGGAGGCTGAGCGGCTTTCACCTGCCCCTGATGCGCTGGGGGTCTGGCCTGCGGTGACCGGACTCGAGTTGCCCGCGGGCGTGCAGGCTTATACCGGCGACGAGCGGGGAGTTGCGGAGTACCGCGGGATCGCGACCAGTTTGCCGTTGATCATCATGTCCGGCGTCTTCGGTGGGATGGTGGCGGTGGTGATGGCGCTGGTGGTGTCGGCGACGATCGGGTTGTCGGTCCGGCAACGGCGGCGGGAGCTGGCGTTGCTGCGGGCCAGCGGGGCGACGCCGCGGCAGGTGGCGAAGATGGTGATCGCCGAAACGATGGTGGTCGGAATTCTCGGGCTGGTGCTCGGGTTGCTGTGCGGACGCGTCGCCGGAGACTGGATCTTCGGGTTGCTGACCGGTGGCGGGATCGTGCCGGCGCAACTGCGGTACGACCAGGGTCCGCTTCCGTTCGCGGGAGCCGCGCTGCTGACGTTCATCGTCCTGCGGGTGACCGTCGGAATCGCCGCCGGACGGGCCGCGCAGATCCGTCCGATCCAGGCGCTCGCGGAGGCCGCCGTACCGGCTGTCGCGCTGGGCCGGGTGCGGACACTGATCGGTCTCGGGTTCGCTGCGGTGACGGTGTCGATCGCGGTCTCCACGCTGTTCATGAGCCCGACCAACGCGGCAGCGATCGGCGGACCGGCCGGTCTGACCGGCTCCATCGCGGTCGCGATCCTTGCACCGCTGGTGATTCAGCGGGCGCTGATCCCGCGGCTGACGGCGCTGGTCGAGAAGCGCGGGACGAGCGGGGTGCTCGCGGTGATCAACCTGCGGGTGCGGGCGGTGCAGTTCGCGGCGATCCTGATCCCGATCACCATCGCCACGACGATTGCCCTCGGCAACATCTATGCCCAGACCACGCAGCAGAAGGCGGCGATCGAGGCGGCGACCGGCGATCTGGCCGCGGACGTCGTGATCACCAGCACGACCGGCGGTATCCCGGCCGGGCTGACCAAGAGCGTTCGCTCGCAACCGGGGGTCACGGCGGTGTCCGAGCTGGTTCGGAGCAAGGGCTGGATTGAGGAGCCTTACGACAAGTCGCACACCAGCGACGCCTGGCCGCTGCTCGGTCTGAGCGGGCCGGTCTACGAGGGCAAGGTCACGAAGGGTTCGCTGGCCGATCTGAAGGATTCGACGATCGCGCTGCCACCCGGTACGGCGAAGAAGCTGAAGGTCGACGTGGGATCGGAGCTCGGCGTGCGGTTGGGCGACAACGCGCTGGTCAAGGTGACGGTGGTTGCCCTGGTCGAAGGCCCGTCGGGCTACGAGCCGCTGCTGCTACCCGCCGCCCTGCTGGCTTCGCACACCACGACCGGCCTGCCGAGCCTGCTGCTGGTCAAGACCGAGGGGACCGTCGACCTCGCGAAATGGCCGGGTACGACGGCCGGGGGCCGGGACGTGCTCAGTGCTGGGTACGACGCCGGACTCGGGGTCGACGCCTACATCGCCTACCTGCTGGCCGGGATCGCGGTGGCCTACACGGCCATCGCCTCGGTGAACACGATCGCCGTGGCGGTGCTCGACCGGCGCAGGGAGTTCGGCCTCCAGCGGCTGACCGGGGCAACGCGCAAGCAGGTCTCCCGCATGCTCACCCTCGAAAGCCTGGTGATCGCGGCGCTCGGGCTGGTGATCGGGCTGATCGCAGCCGCCTTCACCGTGCTTCCGATCGCGGTGGCCAGTCGCGGCTGGCCAATCCCTTCGGGACCGGTCTGGATCCTGCTGGCCTGGGTGGGCGTCGTCCTGCTCCTCGTGCTGCCGACAACCGCAATCACCGGCCGGATCGCCATGCGCACCAAGCCGATGGACGCACTGTCATCCCCCGTCGGCTGACCCCAATCTGACCGGCTGGGCAGTCAGTTGGTTGGGGCCGGCTCGACCCACCCGTAGCCGCCGTCCTCCAGCCTGACCACCTGGAGGCCGGCGGCCAAGCGGCGTACGTCGTCCTCCTCGATCACACCAGGCGCCGGACCCGCGATGTCGAGGACGATCGCAACCGCCCCCTCCTGTACGGCGGCGGTGGCGACCAACTGAGTCTGCGCCGGCATCGGGCGCGCCTCGGCACTCCAGCGGGCCAGGGACTCCGTCCCGGTGAACGCCAACAGCGCGTTCCGCCCGTCCTGCCCCTGCAGCAGCGCGACCGCCATGTCCGACGTCTTGTCGTGCGCCAGGCCCTTCTCGTCGTACTCGACCTCGCCGAGCATCGCGACCACCGGCACCAGCAGCCGCGCACGGGTCAGCGCCGCAAGCAGCGCCCCCTGGTCGCCTGCCGCCAACGCCCCGGCCAGCGCGGCGTCCGCCGTACCGTCATCGTCGTCGAAGCCGGTGAATGCCAAACGCCGCTCTCCTGGTTGCACCCGCCCATTGTCCCCGGAGGGCGGTTTCAGGGTGGTGTCAGGGCTGTTCCCCCCTTTGATCGCGGGCGGACTGTGCGAGCCTGGGTATGTGCCTGACTTCAACGATTTGACGCTGCTGCCGTTCTGCGCGGGCCTCACGCTGATCGGTCTGATCGGCTCGTGGTTCGCCTGGCGGCGGCGCGGGGCGGCGGCCGGGACGCGCGGTGTGGCCTGGTCGCTGCTGCCGGTTTCGCTGTACCTGACCGGGTTACTGGAGCTGGTGTGGGACGTCGTGCGGTCGGCGGTGAGCTGGGTCACCCACCTGATCTTCTCGCCGACCGTGTGGGCCGGAGTCGCGCTGTTCGGCGTCTCCGTCGTCCTGTACGTCGTCTCCGGCTTCGCACGGTCGCGGCGTGGCGACACACCCCGCGAGCCCAAGAAGCAGAAGCAACCCAAGCCCGCCGGTGAGCTGACCACCACCGGGCCGGCGCCCGCGTCGGCTGCCCCTGCCAAAGCTGCGAAACCCAAGACCAAGGGTGGGCAGCAAGATTCGTCGGAGTTCGACGAGATCGAGGACATCCTGAAGCGCCATGGAATCAACTGAGAACCCCCTGACCCTGGACTCCCTGCTCGACCACGTCCAGGCCGCGCCCCCGCGGCTGGGCCGGACCCGGCTGATCTCCATCGACGGCCCGGCCGGCTCCGGCAAGTCGACCCTCGCCGCCCGCTTCGAGGCTCGCGCCAAGGCCCGCGACCTGAACGTGTTCGTCATCCACATGGACGACCTGTACGACGGCTGGGCCGGCGCCGAACGCGGATTCGGCCTGCTGCGCGACCACGTCCTGCAGCGGATGGCCGACGGCCGCGAAGGCCGCTACCGCCGCTACGACTGGAACGCCGGCGCCTACGCCGAGCTCCACGTCGTACCGGTGACTGTCGACCTCCTGATCGTCGAAGGCGTCACCTCCTGCGACCGTGACGCCGACGCCTACCAGTCGCTGCGGCTGTGGATCGAAACCTCCAACGAGATCCGCCTCGACCGTGGCATCGAGCGCGACGGCGAAGCGCTGCGCGACCACTGGCTCGAGTGGATGCGCTGGGAGCGCGACCACTTCGCCACCCAGCAAACCCGCGACCGCGCCCAGGTAGTCGTCGACGGGAACCCCGCCGTCCCCCACGACCCGACGCTCGAACTGGTCGCCAAATCAGTAGCCCTACCTCACAGCTCAGCTGCGTCCTGAAGCCCGTCCCACGACCACCGCGGGATACCCATTCCCTGAGGCACCTGGTCCTTGGAGCCGTGATACCGCGCCATCGACACCGTCGTCGCCCAGGCGAAGTAGTCGTGCAAAGCGGTCTTCAGCGCACCAGCCAGGCCCACGTCGTCAAGCGCCGCGTCGAAGCACTCGATCGCCCGGCGATCCATCTCGTGATGCTCGCCGTTCCCGCTGTGCATGAACACGACTGACGACTCGTTCCCATCAGCCCAGCCCGGCCCGCCCAGCGCCTCGGCCCAGTACGCCGCCAGTCGCTGAGTGTGGTCCGGGTGGAAGCCGTGGCTGAACGCGTGGCTCACCACCTCGTCCGCCAGCACTCGCTCGTGCCACGCGTGCGCGAGCCGGACCAGCCCGTCCATCCCGCCGACAGCGTCGTACAAGGTCTGCATGAACCTCAGAATGTCAGGCGTTGGAGAGGTCGGCTAGGCGAGCGCGGATGTGGATCCGCTCGGGGTCGGAGCCGGCCAGGGTCAGGGCTCGCTCGTAGGCGGCGACAGCCTCGGTACGGCGATCCAGCCGTTGCAAGAGGTCGGCTCGCGCCAGCGCGTACGGGTGGTAGTCGCGGAGGCGGGGTTCGTCGGCCAAGGTGTCTAGCAGGGTGAGGGCGGCCTCGGGGCCGTCGCGGAAGGCGAGCGCGGCGGCGCGGTTGAGGGCGATCACGGGAGACGGGTCGAGGGCGGACAGGACGTCGTACAGGGCGACGATCTGGACCCAATCGGTGCTGGCGAAGGTCGGGGCTTCGTCGTGGACGGCGGCGATCGCGGCCTGGACGGCGTACGGGCCGGCTGGTCCACCGGTGAGGGATTGCACGACCAGGGCACGGCCTTCGGCGATCTGGTCGTGGTCCCAGCGAGTGCGGTCTTGATCTTCCAACAGGACGACTTCGCCGGACGCTCCGGTGCGGGCGTCGCGGCGGGCGTGGACGAGCAGCATCAGGGCGAGCAGTCCGGCGACTTCACGCTCGGCCGGGAGCAGGCTGTGCAGGATCCGCGCAAGGCGGATCGCTTCCTCGGCGAGGTCGAGTCGCTGAAGATACGGGCCTGAGCTAGCTGCGTAGCCCTCGGTGAAGACGGAGTAGATCACCTGCAGTACGCCGGGCAGTCGCTCCGGAAGCTCGTCTTTCGAAGGGACCCGGAACGGGATGCGGGCGTCGCGGATCTTCGCCTTCGCGCGGACGATCCGTTTCGCCATCGTCGCGGCCGGGACGAGGAACGCTCGCGCGACTTCCGGCGTACTGAGTCCGGCCAGGCAGCGCAGGGTCAGCGCCCCGCGGTCCTCGGCGGCCAGCGCCGGGTGCGCGCAGGTGAAGAACAGCTCCAACCGGTCGTCCGGAAACTCGCCGCCGGGCCGCGGCGCTTCGGCCCGATCCGCGTCCACCTGCAGGATCGCGAGTTTGGCGGCGTACACCTGATCTCGGCGGAGCCGGTCGACCGCCTTCCGCCGGGCGGTGGTCATCAGCCAGCCGCCCGGGTTCGGCGGTACGCCGTCGATCGGCCAGCGCAGGAGCGCCGCCTCGATCGCCTCCGCCGTGACCTCCTCGGCCAGGTCGAGATCGCCGAACCGCCGGGCAAGCGCGGCCAGCAGCCGACCGCGCTCCTCCCGGAAGACCGCCTCGACCTGATCCATCGTCAGGCTCCGGGGAATTCCGCGACCGGGCGCACCACAACCGCTCCGCCGGCCCGCGACCCCGGGCACTTGGCCGCCCAGTCGAGCGCGACATCCAGATCCGGTACGTCGATCACGTAGAACCCGCCGAGCACCTCACGGGTCTCGGCGAACGGCCCATCCGTCACGGTCCGCTTCCCGTCGTTGTCCACCTGCACCCGGGTCTGGGTGACCAGGTCCGCCAGCGACTCCGACGCCACCACGACGCCGGCGTCGGTGATCTCCTGGTCGAACCGCATCCAGTCGGCCGGCTCACACCCGACCGCTCCCCCGGACAGGTCGAGCTCGCCGGCGTTGATCAGCAGCAAATACTTCACGGTGTTACCTCCTGTTGGCGTGTCTACAGCATCACCACGAACGGGTCAGACCCAAATGGACAGCACCTCCAAGAAATTTGTGAGGATGGGGGTATGAGCGTTCTGCCTTCGGGCGAGCAGTGGACGATTTCCAGCGGCGGGTATGCCGGGACTGTGGTGAGTGTGGGTGGTGGACTGCGCGGGCTCACGTATGAGGGGCGCGAGGTGCTGCTCGGGTACGACGCTTCGGAGTCGGCGCATGCCGGCATCGGGCAGCACCTGTTTCCGTGGCCGAACCGGATCACGGACGGGAAGTACAGCTTCGGCGGAGTCGAGCGGCAGCTGTATCTCACCGAGCCGGCCCGGCAGAACGCTATCCACGGGCTCACCCGGTGGGCCAACTGGAACCGCGTCGACGACGGCTCGGACCCGTCGTACGTGGAGGCTGGTCACCGGCTGCACGGTCAGCCTGGATACCCGCATCAGCTCGACCTTCGGCTCACTTACCGTCTGGGCGACGATGGACTCGAGGTGACAGCCGGCGCGACCAACGTCGGCGCAGGTGCGGCGCCGTACGGGTATGGGACGCATCCGTATCTGAGTGTCGGCCGGAAGATCGACGAGTGCGTGCTGGAGTTCAGCGCTTCGCAGCGGCTTGAGGTCTCGCCGGATCGGCTGTCCCCGACCGGGCTGACCCCGGTGACCGGCACCGCTTATGACTTCGGTACCGGCCGCGTCATCGGCGAGCTCGACATCGACAACGCGTTCACCGGCGGGCCATGGACGGTCACGCTGACTGATCCGGCGTCAGGCGCCCGCTCGGTGCTGACTGCCGACACGCCCTGGCTGCAGCTCTACACCGGCAGTGCCATCGGCCGTACGGCGCTCGCCGTCGAACCGATGACATGTCCGCCGGACGCGTTCGTGACCGGGCAGGACCTGATCGTCCTGGAGCCCGGTCAGTCACACGAGACTAGTTTTCGGGTGTCCGCTTAACGCCGGCACCGTGAGCGCGGGCCACGGCTGCCAGCTCCTTGGCGGCCGTGCTCGCCCGGCGCCCCTCGGAAGCCTGAACCGCGAGCACGCCGATTCGGTTGTCCTCGGCATCGAACAGCTGCAGCCAGGCATCCCCCGAGGTGAACCGCAGCGCGGTCACCTCGGTCCACGGCAGCGTGTACGACTTGAAGACATTGCGGATCCGGATCCGGTCGGCGTACGCGCTCACGCGCACTGTCGCCATCCGGTAGAGGATCCAGAGGATCCCGCCGAAGAACGCCAACAGGGTCAGCCGCTGGAACAGCGTGAAGCTCGCCGTGGTGACATCATCGAACTGGACCCAGATCACCCCGAAGAGGGCGATCAGCGAGAACCCCATGACAGCAGCCATGATCGCCACGCTCCGCGGATGGAACGTGAACAGGCGGTCGTCGGCGGTCATCTCAGATCCGGCAGGCGTGGATATCGGTAGTGAGGATGGCACGGGCTCCCACCTCCCACAGCTGGTCCATGATCCGCTGGGCCTCGGCGCGCTGCACCATCACCCGGACGGCGACCCAGCCCGCGCGGTGCAACGGGGAGACCGTCGGCGACTCCAGGCCGGCCGCGACCTCGGTCGCTGCGTCGATCTGGTCGGCCGGGATGTCGTAGTCCATCATCACGTAGTTGCGCGCGATCAGGACGCCCTCGATCCGCCGTACGAGCTGCTGGAGACCAGCTGGCGCTGGGTCAGAGGCGTGCCGCTTGATCAGCACTGCCTGGGACTGCAGGATCGGCTCGCCGAACACCTCGAGCCCCGCTTGACGGAGCGTCGTACCGGTCTCGACGACGTCCGCGATCGCGTCCGCCACCCCGAGGGCGACGGCTGACTCGACTGCGCCGTCCAGGCGGACGACCGACGCGTCGATCCCGTTGTCGGCCAGGTGATCGGCCAGGACCCCGGCGTACGACGTTGCGATCCGCTTACCGCTCAGGTCCTTCACCGAGGACGCGATCCCGGGCGGACCGGCGAACCGGAAGGTGGAGCCGGCGAAACCGAGCTCCATGATCACGTCGGCGTCGGCGTGGGAGTCGAGCACCAGGTCACGGCCGGAGATCCCGACGTCCAGGGTGCCTTCGCCGACGTACACGGCGATGTCGCGCGGGCGGAGGTAGTAGAACTCGACCTCGTTCGCGACGTCGATCAGGGTCAGGTCTTTGGTGGTCCGGCGCTGTTTGTAGCCGGCTTCGATGAGGATCTCGATCGCGGCCTCGCTCAGCGAGCCCTTGTTCGGTACTGCGACGCGCAGCATGGCACTGCCCAATCTGTCGAAACTGAACCGGTGGGTCTGTGAGTGCTTCCTACAGATGTCGGTAGACGTCTTCGAGCTTCAGATCGAGCGCGATCATCATGACCTGCGCGTGGTACAGCAGCTGGGACAGCTCTTCGGCGGCGCGTTCCTTGCCCTCGTGCTCGGCGGCCATCCAGGATTCGGCGGCCTCCTCGACCAGCTTCTTGCCGATCGTGTGCACGCCGGCATCGAGCTCCGCCACGGTGCCGGATCCCTCCGGACGCGTGCGTGCCTTGTCGCCCAGCTCGGCGAACAGCTCCTCGAAACTCTTCATGGCGGGGCCCAGCCTACGGGGCGCCGTCCGCTGTTGAGTGTGCAGGTCCGCTGGACGGACTTTCGTAGAGGCTGGTGAGGGTCCGGCCGAGCGCTGCGAGCTCGGTGCGGAGCTCTGGTGGCTCCAGGACCTCCAGGCCGACTCCGAACCGGCAGAGGGCGGCGGCTGCGTTGCCGATCGACTCGATCCCGAGGGTGACTGTGACGGTGCCGTCCGCGTTTGGGGGTGTCTGGGCGACCGCTGCGACGAGTTGCGGGAAGGAGACGTCGTACATGCGAGTGGCGAGGCTTGCCGAGACTTTGACGACCGCCTGGGTGGTGAAGCGGGACTGATCGAAGTACTGGAGGTGGTCCTGCCAGAACCTGGGGAGGTCGAAGTCCTTGGTGCGGGTGAACGGCTCGTCGGTTGGGGTGAGAGCGAGGATGTTGGAGACGCGGTAGGTGCGCATGCCGGTCTCGGTGGCGGCTATCACGTACCAGCTGCCGTTTTTGAGTACCAGGCCGTGTGGCTCGAGGGTGCGGTCGACCTCGCGAGGGGCTTCCCAGCGGCGGTAGCGGACTTTGATGCGTCGATCGTGCAGTACGGCGTCAGCTACCGCGGACAGGTGCGGTGAGGTCTCGGCGTCGGCGTACCAGGCGGGCATGTCGAGGTGGAAGCGGTTCTTGAGGCGGCCGGCGCGGTCACGCTGGTCCGTGGTCAGTGCGGCCAGGAGCTTGAGCTCTGCCGCGTTCGTCTGGGCTGTCAGGCCCAGTGCAGCGGCCGGGCCGGGCATGCCGACCAGGAACAGTGCAGCGGCCTCCTGCTCGGTCAGTCCGGTCAGGCGGGTGCGGTAGCCCTCGACCAGGCGGTATCCGCCGGCGCGCCCTTGATCGGCGTACACGGGGACACCTGCGGCGGCGAGCTGCTCGACATCGCGGTAGATGGTGCGGAGCGAGACTTCCAGCTCGTCGGCCAACTCGCGCGCGGTCAACTGCCTGCGGGTCTGCAGGAGCAGCAGGATGGACAGCAGCCGGCTCGAACGCATACTCCTGACAGTAGCTGGAAACACTGCCAGCGGTTGTCAGGTTTTGGAGTCAGGGTGGTGCGTATGACGACATGGACCAAAGCGACCGGCGACTTCGACTTCCTCCAGGGCGACTTCGACGTCCGGCACCGCACTCTGATCGACGGGGAGTGGATCGAGTACACCGGTACGACGACCGCGCACACCTACTTCGACGGCGCGATCAGCATCGACGAGATGCGCTTCCCCTCCAAAGGCACCTACGGGCTGTCCATTCGGCTGTTCGATCCGGTCGAGCAGGAGTGGAACATCTGGTGGGTCAGCAGCAGCACCATGCAGCTCTATCCGCCGGTCCGCGGGCGCTGGTCGGACGACGGCACCAGCTGCTGGCTGGTCGGCGAGGAGACAGTCGACGGACAGCCCGTCCTGTGCAGCTACGCCTGGTCCGACATCACCGAGCAGACCGCTCACTGGGAGCAGTCCTACTCCGCCGACGGCGGCAAGACCTGGGACGTCAACTGGACAATGGATTTCACCCGCCGTACGACGCCCGCCCCGGCTCTCGACGTACCGAAGGTGACTGGTGATTTCGACTTCCTGGTCGGCCGCTGGGACATGGCCAACCGCCGTCGCCGGCCTGCCCTGGGCGAGCCTTGTGAGTGGTACGAGGTCGCCTCCGAGATGCAGGTGACAACCTTCTTCGACGGCGCCATCAGCTTCGACGAAGGCTGGTTTCCGACCGAGGGCTTCCGGGGCGCGACCTTCCGGCTGTTCAACCCGTCGGCTCAGACGTGGTCCATCTACTGGATCAACAGCCTGCGGGGACAGCTGGAGACACCCGTGATCGGGGCCTTCGGCAACGACGGGCTCGGCATCTTCGAAGGCCCGGACGTGTGGGAGGGCCGCCCGATCGACGTCCGCTTCACCTGGACCCCTGGAACCGACAAGGCCGCCTGGCAGCAGGACTTCTCCGAAGACGGCGGCACGACGTGGGTCACCAACTGGTACATGGAGCACACCCGCATCGGGTGAGTTTCCGAGCTGCGGGCAGACGCGTGCCCGCAGCTCGGGGCGACTACAGCGCCCGGACCGCCACGAGCGTGGACAGCGCGGCCTGCGTTGCCTCGTAGCCCTTGTCTTCGCGGCTATCGGGCAACCCTGCGCGATCCAGCGCCTGGGGGTCGTTGTCGCAGGTCAGGACACCGAAGCCGATCGGCACACCAGTAGTCACGCCGACCTGCATCAAGCCGTCGGTCGTCGCCTGGCAGACGTACTCGAAGTGCGGGGTGTCGCCACGGATCACCACGCCCAGCGCGATCACTGCGTCGTACCCGGCCTTCGCTGCGTGCAGTGCGACCACGGGGAGCTCGAAGGAGCCGGGGACGCGGATGACCTTGTGGTCGGTGACGCCCGAGTCTTCGAGCGCCCGAAGCGCCCCTGCGACCAGCGAGTCGGTGACCTTCGGGTGCCACTGTGCGGCGATGACTGCCACGCGGGCGCCCTCGGCGCGAGGGGCTTCGATGGTTGGTGCTCCACTACCCGACATCAGCCGGCTCCTTGCTCATCGGTTGAGGGACTGCCAGGCAGGTGGTGGCCCATGCGGTCGCGCTTGGTGCGCAGGTAGCGCAGGTTGTGTTCGGTGGGGTCGATGGAGATCCCGCGCCGCTCGACGACGTCGATCCCGTGGCCTTGGACACCGTCCACCTTGTCCGGGTTGTTCGTCAGCAACCGAACTGCGGTCACGCCCAGGTCAGCCAGGATCTGCGCGCCGGCCGCGTAGTCACGAGCGTCAGCAGGCAGCCCCAAGTCAAGGTTGGCCTCGATCGTGTCGCGGCCGGCGTCCTGCAGTTCGTAAGCCTGGAGCTTGTGCAGCAGACCGATCCCGCGGCCCTCGTGACCGCGGAGGTAGACCACCACACCACCCTCGGCGGCGACCTGGCGCAGCGCCTCGTCCAACTGCGGTCCGCAGTCACACCGCAGCGACCCGAACACGTCGCCGGTCAGGCACTCCGAGTGCAACCGCGCCAGCACCGGGCCGTCCTTCAGGTCACCCCGGACCAGCGCCAGCTGCTCCGACCCGTCCACCGTGTTTCGGTAGCCGTGGGCAACAAAGTCGCCGTACCGGGTGGGCAGGGTGGTCGTCGCGACCCGCTCGATCTGGATCTCGGTCCGGCGCCGGTACTTGATCAGGTCGTCGATCGAGATCAGCACCAGTCCGTGCTCGTCCGCGAAGGTCCGCAGATCCTGACCGCGCTTCATGGTCCCGTCGTCGTTCACCAGCTCGGAGATCACCGCCGTCGGATTCAGCCCGGCAATGCGTGCCAGATCGACAGACGCCTCGGTGTGCCCAGGCCGAACCAGTACGCCGCCCTCGCGCGCCCGCAGCGGGAAGATGTGCCCCGGCTGCACCAGGTCGTACGACTCGGACGCCGAATCCGCCAGCACCTTGATCGTCCGCGCGCGATCCGCCGCCGAGATCCCTGTCGTGATCCCGTCCCGCGCATCGACCGAGATCGTGTACGCCGTCCGCATCCGCTCGCGGTTGTGCGGGGTCATCAGCGGAATCCCGAGCCGGTCCAGCTCCGGGCCCTCCATCGGCACACACACGACCCCCGAGCTGTACCGGATCATGAACGCCAGCAGCTCCGGCGTCGCCTTGGACGCGGCGAAGATCAGGTCGCCCTCGTTCTCGCGGTCCTCGTCATCGACAACGACGATCGGGCGCCCGGCCCGGATCTCTTCCAGCGCATGCTCGATCGTGTCGAGCTTCAGCACGTCACCCATTTAACCCACCACCACAGCTTCCGGCGGGCTGACCCGCTCATTGTTCTGAATCTTCCACCACGACGCGAACCCGATCAGGCAGAACAGGCCGTAGATCACGTACATGGCGGCCGACGGATAGAACTTCGCCTGCACGAGCAGCGGAACGCCGACAACGTCGACCGCGATCCAGATCAGCCAGAACTCGACGAACCCCCGCGCCATCCCGTACGTCGCCAGGATCGAGCCGGTGAGGATCCAGGCGTCCCACTGCGGACCCCAGGAGCCCAGCGCCCGCAGCACGAAGAAGCCGGCCGCGTAGAGCACGACGCCGATCCCGAGCAGCTCGATCCGCTCCCGGCCGGTCGCCCAGCGCGGGGTCACCGCCTTGGCGGCGCCGCGGTGACGGGTCTGGTACCACTGATACCAGCCGTAGACGCTGAGGATGAAGAAGAACACCTGCCGCCCGGCCTGACCCCAGAGGTCCTTGTCCTGCGGCGTATCGAAGATGCCGCCCACGAACACCGTGAACAGCAACACGTTCCCGATGATCCCGACCGGCCAGGCGGCGACCACCCGGCGCATCCCGAACAGCGCGCTTGCCAGGCCGAACACGTTCCCGACGATCTCCCGGACCAGCACCGGTGAGCCGGCGATCGTCACCTGCGCGTGCAGCAACCAGTCAACGGCATTCATTTGGTGCCTCCAGCAACCACTGTGTCAGTCTTTCCGCCTCCGGCGAGGAGGCGCTCAACATACTTCGCGATCACATCGACCTCGAGGTTCACGGTGTCGCCGATCTTGTTTCCGCCGAGCACCGTCAGCTCCAGCGTGGTCGGGATCAAGCTGATCCCGAATGTCCCGGTCACGTCGTCGACATCGGTGACGGTCAGCGAAACCCCGTCGACCGCGATCGAACCCTTCTCGGCGACGTACTTGAGGATCTCCGGCGCGGTTGCGATCCGGACCTCTTCCCAGTGCTCGGAGGGCGTCCGGCTCGCGATCGTGCCGACGCCGTCCACATGCCCCTGAACGATGTGGCCGCCGAGCCGCGCGTGGGCGGTGACCGCCCGCTCCAGGTTGACCTTCGAGCCCTTGCCGACGCCGCCGAGGCTGGTCCGCTTGAGGGTCTCGCTCATCACATCGGCCGTGAACAGGCCGTCGCCGTACTCGACCACCGTGAGGCAGCAGCCGTTGACCGAGATCGAGTCGCCGTGGCCGGCGTCCTCGGTCACCTTGGGCCCGCGAATGGTGAGCCGGGCCGCGTCGCCGTCCAGCAGGTCGAGCGCCTCGACGGTGCCGAGTTCCTCGATGATTCCGGTGAACATCTACTTCCCTCCGAGGGGTGCCAGGGTGAGCCGCACGTCGTCGCCGAGGCGAGTGACGTCCGAAAGGTTGAAGCGCCGCAGGTGGTCGATCGATTCCGCGCCGAGGTCTCCGATGGCGGAGAACCCGGAGCCGAGGACGGCCGGAGCGACGTACGCGACGATCTGATCGACCAGACCGGCGCGCAGGAACGCGGCGGCCAGCGTCGGGCCGCCTTCGAGCCAGAGGTGCCGGATCTGGCGGTCGTCCAGCTGCCGCAGCACCTCGGCAGGGTCATGGGTAGGCAGCAAGAGCGTCTGCGCCCGGTCGTTGCGGACTCGCGCGGTCGCCGGGATCTCGCGGTCGCCGACCACCACGCGCAGCGGCTGCCGCGCCGCCGGAGCATCATCGGCATCCCGAACCGTGAGCTCAGGATCATCGGAAAGCACCGTCTGCGTACCGACCGCGATCGCGTCGCACTCCGCACGCTTGCCGTGTACGTCGGCCCGCGCGGCCGGCCCGGTGATCCATTTGCTGCTGCGATCTGGGGCAGCCGATCGGCCGTCCAGCGTGGTTGCGAACTTCCACGTCACGAACGGCCGTCCCGTCCGCACGCTGTGCAGCCAAATGTGGTTGCCGGCCTCAGCCTCGTCCTGCAGCAGGCCTTGCTCGACCTGGATGTCCTTGGCGCGCAACTTCTCGCCACCGCCGGACGCCTGCGCGTTCGGATCCGGTACGGCGTACACCACGCGAGCGATACCGGCCTCGATCAGCGCATCGGCACACGGGCCAGTGCGGCCGGTGTGATTACACGGCTCCAGCGTCACGTACGCCGTACCGCCGCGTGCTCGTCGTCCCGCCATCCGCAACGCCTCGACCTCGGCATGCGGTCCGCCGGCCTGGGCATGGAAGCCTTCGCCGGCCGGATGGCCGTCGGCTGCGGTGATCACGCAGCCCACCACGGGATTCGGGTGGGTACTGCCGATGCCGCGGGCGGCCAGCTCGATCGCGCGCCGCATCCAGGCGACGTCGATCGGCGTGGGGATAGGCCCTGCGTTCGTCACTTACGGTCCCTCGTCGTCACGGACGCACACCGGGGCCGTAACGACCGACGTACAGATCTCCGGGCGACCGCTTCGGTGCCGCGCAGGCCTCAGCCCAGGCGACATCTCGCGAACGTCGGAGCTCTCCCGCCGATCGCGTGCTGCCTCCCATCCGGACTTTCACCGTCGGTCCCGGAATTCCACCAGGTCAACCGGCCGCCGAACTGCAACGACCGGGTCGCGGACTATCACCGCCGGCTCGGAATTTCACCGACCCCGGAGCACGCGAGTGGGTTCACTCGTGACTCCAGTATGCCCCTGCTGGCAAGCCCCGCCACGATCCAGGTCACATTCCAAGACGCCAGGACCGGGGCTAATAACACAGATCCGGTAGACATTGCGGCGCCGTCTCAGTGGGTGTCGGTGGGGAATGACTGCCGGATCAGTGGTGTTGGCTTCGGATCGAGCGGGGTGGTTCGCCCTGCGTACCACTTGACCGTATTGAGGAGACACTCGTGCGCGCCTTCAGCGCTCCCTTCCGTCGTATCGCCGCGGCCGGGGCCGTGATCACACTGGCATGGGCGATGGTTGCCTGCGGCAGCGATGACGGCAAGGCCGCCGCCGACGGCCCCGACCTCGGCCTGCTCAAGGCCGGCACGCTGCGGATCGGGACGCTCACCGACGCGCCGCCGAACGTGTACGTCAAGGACGGCAAGTTCACCGGGTTCGACAACGACCTGATCACCGCGGTCGCGGCCAAGCTGAACCTGAAGCCGGAGTTCGTCGGGACCGACTTCTCCACCCTGCTGTCGCAGGTGAACGGCGGCCAGTTCGACCTCGGCAGCTCGTCGATCACGATCACCGAGGCGCGCAAGAAGACGGTTGCCTTCAGCAATGGCTACGACTTCGGCTACCTCGGCCTGAACACCACCAAGACGTCCGGGATCACCAAGTTCGACCAGCTCACCGGCAAGCGCGTCGTGGTGGTCCAGGGCACCGTCCAGGACGACTACGCGACGTCGAAGAACCTCGACCCGGTCCGGGTGCCGAACTACAACGCCGCGGTCGGCCAGCTCAAGGCCGGTACGGCGGATGCGTGGATCTCGCCGGCCGAGATCGGCGAGAAGATGGCCAAGGAGCAGGGCGGCGGCGTCATCGTCCTGGCGGCCAAGGAGCTGAGCTCCGCACCGACGGCGTACGCCGTGGCCAAGAGCAACGACAAGCTGCTCGCGGCGGTGAACAAGGCCCTCGACGAGGTCATCGCCGACGGCACCTGGACCAAGCTGGTCGAGCAGTACTACCCCGGCCGCGCCGTACCGGAGACCTTCAAGCCGGGTAGCGGGACTGTTAAGTTCACGGCTCCCAAAGCCTGATCCGGACGAGGCGGGCCGAGGGAAAAAGACATGGACATCTGGTCCACTCTGAACGAAACCTTCCTCGACTGGGGGTCGATGAAGGCAGTCCTGCCGGAGATGCTCAAGGTCGGACTGGTCAACACCCTGATTCTGGCGGCCGCCTCGGTCGTGCTGGGCACTGTGCTCGGCATGATCGTGGCGGTCTTCGCCCTGTCCCGGAAGCGCTGGCTCAGGTGGCCGGCGAAGATCTACACCGACATCTTCCGCGGCCTGCCTGCGATCCTGACCATCCTGCTGATCGGTCAGGGCCTGTCCCCGATCACCCGGCACTGGTGGGGCCCGAACCCGTACCCGCTGGGAATTCTCGCGCTGTCGCTGATCGCGTCGGCGTACATCGGGGAGATCTTCCGCTCCGGCATCCAGAGCGTGGAGAAGGGCCAGTTGGAGGCGGCGCGAGCGCTCGGCTTCAGCTACACCTCCGGGATGCGGCTCGTTGTCATCCCGCAGGGTGTCCGGCGGGTACTGCCGGCCTTGGTCAACCAGTTCATCGCGCTGATCAAGGAATCCAGCCTGGTGTACTTCCTCGGCCTGCTCGCGTCGCAGCGGGAGTTGTTCCGGATCGGGCAGGACTCCGCGGCGACCGACGGCAACCTCTCACCGTTGCTGCTGGCGGGAATCTTCTACCTGGTGATCACGGTCCCGCTCACCCACCTGGTCAACTACATCGACAAGCGCCTGCGTGAGGGTCGGCCGACCGACACCGTCGACTTGAAGGAGCCGGCTTATGCCGACAACCGTTGAGCTCGCTGCGAGCCTCGAGGTCCGCGGCGTCGAGCTCGCCTTCGGTACGAACAAGGTCCTGCGCGGCGTCGACCTCGACGTACCGGCCGGCCGGACGGCATGCGTGATCGGGCCGTCGGGTTCCGGGAAGTCGACACTGTTGCGAACGATCAACCGGCTGATCGAGCCGGACGCGGGCGATGTCCGGCTCGGCGGGGAGTCGGTGCTCGCCGGAAGCCCGGATGTGTTGCGGCGGCGGATCGGGATGGTGTTCCAGCACTTCAACCTGTTCCCGCACAAGAGCGTGATCGACAACATCACGCTCCCGCTGCGCAAGCTCCAGAAGCTCTCCGTTGAGGAAGCACGAGCTGCGGCGCTCGAGCAGTTGGAGCTCGTCGGATTGTCGGAGAAGGCTGAGTCTCGCCCCGGCAACCTCTCCGGCGGTCAGCAGCAGCGGGTCGCCATCGCGCGGGCGCTGGCCATGAAGCCTGAGGTGATGCTCTTCGACGAGGCGACCTCGGCTCTCGACCCGGAGCTTGTCAAAGGCGTCCTCGGGCTGATGGCCGACCTCGCCCAGTCCGGGATGACGATGGTCGTGGTCACCCACGAAATGGGGTTCGCGCGCGAGGTCGCCGACCAGGTTGCGTTCATGGATCAGGGGGTGGTGGTCGAGTCCGGCGTACCGGACCAGATCTTCACCGCTGCGGAGTCGCCCCGATTGCAGCAGTTCTTGTCGCAAGTGCTGTGACATCGCGAACCGCCACCACTGTGTAACGCTGCGCTGAGCACCCTCCTCACGCTCAGCACCAGCCCGCCGATCGCCATTTCGTGCGGTTGCTCAGTGGTGGCGGTCCGCTTTGGCTCGCCCCCTACCCTCGCCGTCCCGCCCTCGCCGTCCGCTATCCGGGGTTGTTGACGGGGAAGCGGCGTGGGGGCCGCGCTTTAGCGGGCGTTTACCGAAGGGTGAGGGTCGAGTGAGGCAACCCACCGCCCTGGGGGACGCATGGAGACTCGACTGACGCGGACCGGTCAGCGGTTGACCGGGCTGGCGATGATCGTTGCCGTCAGCGCGGTGATCGGGACGATCGTGGTGGCCGCGGCGCGCCCGCACACACAGCCTGCGCCCGCTCCCCCGCCTGCGGCAGCACCGGCCGCGACTCCGCCTCCGACGAAGTACGTCGTACTGACGTTCGACGATGGGCCGGATCCGGCCTACACGCCGAAGATCCTCGCGGTGCTGGCCAAGTACGAAGCGAAGGCGACGTTCTTCGAGGTGGGGAAGAACGTGGCGAAGCATCCGGAGCTGACCAAGGCGATTCATGCCGCTGGGCACAGCGTGCAGAACCACACGTGGGCGCACGCGGATCTGCGGCATCAGACTGCAGCCGGGTTCCGGAAGCAGGTCGGCGACACCGATCAGGCGATCCGGTCAGCGGCTGGGGTCACGCCGGGTTGCCTACGGCCGCCGTACGGCGGGGTCAGTGCGACTGTGCGTGCGCGCGCGAAGGCGCTCGGCAAGGAACTGGTGATGTGGACGATCGACTCGCGGGACTGGTCGAAGCCGGGCCCTGCGGTGATCGAGTCGCGTGTGCTCGGTGGGGTGAAGAGCGGCTCGGTGATCCTGTTGCACGACGGCGGCGGGAATCGTAGTCAGACCATCGAGGCGCTCCCGAGCATCCTGGAGAAGCTCAAGGCGCAGGGCTACGGCTTCCGTACGCTGTCCTGCTAGCTCAGCTCGGTCCCAGTCAGCGCGGTCCCAGTCAGCGCGGCCCCAGCCAGCTCGGTCTTGGTCAGCGTGGCTTGGTCAGCTCAGGGCGTCGATCAGCGGCACGACGTCGGCGATCGACTCGACGATCCGGGTCGGGCGGTACGGGAACCGGTCGACCTCGTGCTCACCGGTCGATCCGGAGAGCACGAGCACACTGCGCAGCCCGGCCTCGAGCCCACTGATGATGTCGGTATCCATCCGGTCGCCGATCATCACGGCCGTCTCGGAGTGCGCCTCGATCCGGTTCAGCGCGCTGCGCATCATCAACGGGTTCGGCTTGCCGACGAAGTACGGCGCGACGCCGGTCGCGCGGGTGATCAGCGCCGCCACCGAACCGGTCGCCGGCAGCGGGCCTTCCTGCGACGGCCCGGTCGGATCCGGGTTGGTCGCCAGGAACCGCGCCCCGTCGGCGATCAGCCGGATCGCCCGGGTGATCGCCTCGAACGAATACGTCCGCGTCTCTCCCAGTACGACGTAGTCCGGCGCGCGCTCGGTCAGCACGTACCCGATCTCGTGCAGAGCGGTGGTCAACCCCGCCTCGCCGATCACGTACGCCGTCCCGCCGGGGCGCTGATCGTCCAGGAACTGCGCCGTGGCCAGCGCACTCGTCCAGATCGCCTCCTCGGGAATATCGATGCCCGCGGCAAGCAACCGGGCGCGCAGATCACGCGGGGTGAAGATCGAGTTGTTGGTCAGCACCAGGAACTTCTTGCCCGACTTCTGCAACGTCGCGATGAACTCGGCAGCGCCGGGAATCGCGCGCTCCTCGTGCACGAGCACGCCGTCCATGTCGGTCAGCCAGCTCTCGACCGGCTTGTGATCAGTCATTGCGCTGCTCCTTCGGCGAGCCCACGAAGCTTCTCGATCATTGCGTTCGGGTCGTCCGCGGCATACACCGCCGAACCGGCCACGAACACGTCGGCACCGGCCTCCGCGCACCGCTCGATCGTCTCGGCCGACACCCCGCCGTCGATCTCGATCCACAGGTCGAGCCCGTGCTTGTCCAGCAGCGCCTTCGCCCGGCGAATCTTCGGCAAGCAGATGTCCAGGAACTTCTGCCCGCCGAACCCCGGCTCCACGGTCATGATCAGGATCATGTCCAGCTCGGACAGCATGTCCTCGTACGGCTCGATCGGCGTCGCCGGCTTCAGCGCCATCGCCGCCCGCGCTCCCTTGGCCCGAATCTCCCGCGCCGTCCGGATCGGCGCCCGGCACGCCTCGACATGGAACGTCACGCTCGACGCGCCCGCCTCGACATACCCAGGCGCCCAGCGATCTGGGTCTTCGATCATCAGATGCAGGTCCAGCGGCGTGTCGGTGGCCTTCGCCAGCGACTCCACGATCGGCAACCCCAGTGTCAGGTTCGGCACGAAGTGGTTGTCCATCACATCGACATGCAGCCAGTCCGCGTTCGACACGGCCGCCGCCTCATCCGCCAGCCGCGCAAAGTCCGCGGACAGAATGCTCGGCGCGATCTGAATCCCCATGAACCCAATCTATCCAGCCCACCTCCCGAACGCCGCCATCGGTGCCCCCGGTCAGCTGGCCAGTTCGGATTTCAGGACAGCCCGCAGATCGGTCGGACGACGCCCCAGGATCTCGCCCAGGGCCGGATCGACCGCGGCAAACTCGCCACGGCGGCTGGCCTGGAAGATCCCGAGGGTCAGGTCGACGACGAACGACGGCAGTCCTCGTGCCAGCGCCTGCTGTCTCCAGTCCTCGTCGTCGATCACCACGCGGACGATCTTCTTCCCGGTCAGCTCGGACGCAATGGCCGCCGCATCGGCGAGGTCCAGCGCCTCTGGCCCCGTGAGCGCGGGAGTTGTGCCCTGCAAGCGGTCTGGGTCGGTCAACGCGATCACCGCCGCATCGGCAAGATCTGGGTGGGCAGTCCAGGACACCGGACCATCCGCGGGCACCCGCAGCTCGCCTGTCGCAAGCGCCGTCCGCAGGTGCCAGGCCGTCGTACTGGCGTAGAAACCGTTGCGGAGCGCGGTGAAAGGGACTCCCGACTCGGCAAGGTGTTGCTCGGTGGCCGCATGTCCTCGGGTCGCGAGGAACAAGGAGTCCAGATTCGCGCCCATGTGGCTCGTGTAGAGAATGCGCTCAGCGCCAGCCTTCTGCGCCGCCTCGATCGCTGCCTGATGGGGCGCCGGATCAGCCGGCCCGGAGACGATCAGCACCTGACTCGCCCCTTCGAAGGCGTGCTCCAGCGCACTCGGATCATCGAAGTCGGCGCGTCTCACCCGAATCCCCCGCGCCGCGAACTCCGCGGCCTGTTCGGGGTCTCGCACGCTGACGCCCAGCTCCGCCGCGGGCATTCGCTCCACCAGCCGCCCCACCACTGCCTTGCCCAACCGCCCGGTCGCTCCGGTCACGATGATCATCTGCCACCTCCGTTATCGTCGCTAACAATTTCAAGCTATCACTGTTAACACGATTCTCCAACCGCTACCGTTGGCCCCGTGGATCGACGCCAGCAGGACGAGGACACCCGCGACCGGATGCGGGAAAAGATCGTCGGAGAAGCGACGAAACTGCTTGCCGTGGGCGGGCGTGACGCCGTGTCGACCCGCGCGGTCGCGACCGCGGCCGGGACGCAGGCACCCACCATCTATCGCCTCTTCGGCGACAAGGACGGTCTGCTGGCGGCGCTGCTCGACCACGGATTCACCACGTACCTGGAGGCCAAACCGCCGGTCGACCCCGACGCCGACCCGCTCGCCGATCTCCGCGACGGCTGGGACCTGCACCTCGACTTCGGGCTGACCAACCCAGCCCTGTTCGCCCTCATGTACGGCGAACCGCGCTCGAGCCCCCGGCCCGCTGCAGCCGAAGCCGGCATTGCGATCCTCCGCGATCGTGTCCGCGCTCTGGCCGCCGCCGGCCGCCTCGCCGTGTCCGAGGATTTGGCCGTCCAGATGATCCACGCAGCCGGCTCAGGCCTCGTGCTGGCGATGCTCGCCATCCCCGCGGACCAGCGTGATCCGCTGCTGTCCGACGCCATGTTCAGTGCACTGGTCGCCGCCATCACCACCGACGACATCACCCCGCCCCTCGACGGCCCAGTGCCCGCAGCCAACGCGCTCCGCGCTCAGCTAAGCGACCTCAACGCACTGACCCCAGGCGAGCGTCACGTCCTCGACGAGTGGCTCACCCGCATCACCACTCAGTAGCTACGCAGCCAGTTGGCCGCAGCGGCCACCGACTCAACGATGGCTACGCCGTTGGGTGCGGGCGGTCTCCGGATGAGGACAACCGGGACGTGAAGTTCGCGAGCAGCGGTGAGCTTCGCCGCAGTCTGCGGACCACCGCTGTCCTTGGTGACGAGCACATCGATGTGATGCTCGCGGAACAGTTCGAGTTCGGCATCGACGACGTACGGGCCGCGGTCGAGCAGCAGCGTGCACCAGGCCGGCGTTGGCTCGGGCGGGTCCACGCAGCGCGCCAGCGTCCACAGACCAGTGCCGGCGAACGCGTCCAGCCCCTGCCTGCCGATCGTGAGAAACACGCGCCGCCCCAGCATCGGGAGAAGGGAAGCCGCCTGATCCGCACTCTCTACCCAGTGCCAGTCGTCTCCCGGCCCCGCGCCCCAGCCCGGTCGGCGCAGCACCAGCAGCGGTACTCCGACCGCGCGGGTGGCCGCCACCGCGTGCTCGGTCATCGTCGCGGCAAACGGATGGGTAGCGTCGACCACGGCATCCACCTGGTTCTCAGTCAGCCACTGCGCCAGACCGGATGCGCCACCGAAACCGCCAACACGGACCTCACCATCAGGCAGCCGCAGCTCCCGCGTCCGACCGGCCAGCGACGACACCACCTCGAAGTCAGCCAACTGTCCGGCCAGCTCGCGGGCCTCGCCCGTACCGCCGAGCAGCAGGACCTTCATCGTTCCCGAGTAGTCGAGTACAAGTGGCTGTCGCGGAACTCGGTTGCCGCCAGCACCTTCCCGACCACAATGACCGCCGTACGGCGAATGCCCGCCGCCTGCACCTGCTCCGCAATGTCGGCCAGTGTCCCGCGCAGCACCTCCTCGTCGTCCCGTGAAGCACGTGCCACCACTGCGACCGGACAGTCCGCGCCATAGCTCGGCAGGAGCTCGCTGACCACGCGATCGATCTGCTGCACGGCCAGATGCAGCACCAGCGTCGCCTGGCTCGCACCGAGGGTCGCCAGGTCCTCACTGGCCGGCATGGCTGACGCCCGGCCGCCGATGCGGGTCAGGATGACGGTCTGCCCTACCTCCGGCACGGTCAGCTCCCGGTTGAGGGACGCTGCGGCCGCGGCATACGCCGGTACGCCGGGTGTGACGTCGTACGGGATGTTGAGCGCGTCGAGCCGGCGCATCTGCTCAGCCATCGCGCTGAAGACTGACGGGTCGCCGGAGTGCAGTCGCGCAACGTCGAGACCAGCAGCGTGCGCAGCGGACAGCTCAGCGATGATCTGGTCGAGGTCGAGGTTGGCCGTGTCCACCTTGTGCGCCCCGACCGGGCAGTGCTCAAGGAGCTCAACCGGCACCAGCGCACCGGCGTACAGGCAGACCGGCGACGCCGTGATCAGGTCACGCCCGCGCACGGTGATCAGGTCGGCAGCACCCGGTCCAGCGCCGATGAAATGCACGGTCACTTCGTCACGCTCCAAATCGTCACCGGCATCGCAGGACGCCATCCGGTCATCCCACCAACCGCTGAGGCCCGCTGCACATCCATCCGCACCAAGTCGCCGCCTAGCTCCTGGTACCAACGCGCAATCAGCACCTCGGTCTCCAGCGTCACGCCGTTCATCACCAGGCGCCCGCCGGGCCGCAGCGCTGCCCAGCACGCCTCAACCATTCCCTCGGCCGTCGCACCGCCGCCGATGAAGATCGCGTCCGGTTCGTCAGCCCACCCCGGCAACCCGGGCGACTCTTGCGTCTGTGGCTTGAACGACTCCAGCACCTCAGGGGCCGCGCCGTGCACCACTGTCACGTTCGCCCCAAGCGCGGCCACGTTCCGCTCGAGCCGTCGTACTCGCTCTTCGTCGCGTTCGATCGCGATAGCGCGACAGGTCGGGTGGTGCCGCGACCACTCGATCCCGATGCTGCCCGCTCCCCCGCCGATGTCCCACAGCAGTTGCCCTGGCACCGGTGCGAGCCGTGACAACGTCACTGCGCGCACCTCACGCTTCGTCAGTTGCCCATCACTCTCGTACGCCGCATCCGGCAATCCGGGCGCAGTCGACAGCACCGGTCCGTCCGCACAGCGCACCGCGATGACGTTGAGGGGGTCTACCTCACCAGTCCACTCAGCAGCCGTCGTACGGGTCACGCGTTCCGCCGGACCGCCCAGCTGCTCCAGCACGATGAACTCACTCGCACCGTAGCCCCGGGCAACCAGCAGGTCGGCCACCTCGCCCGGAGTCCGCGCACCCCAGCTCAGAACCAGGAACCGCGACCCCGGCTGGACGTGCGGGTGCACCAGTGAAGTCGGGCGCCCCACCAGGCTGACGACCTGCACCTGCTCCTGCGCCCACCCCAGCCGCGCACATGCGAGCGAAACACTCGACGGATGCGGGATCACCCGGACAGCACTTGCCCCCAGCAACCGCACCAACGTCGTACCGATCCCATGGAACGTCGGATCCCCGCTGGCCAGCACACACACCCGCCGACCGCGGTACTCAGCCAGCAACCCCGGCAAAGCCTCCGACAGTGGCGACGGCCAAGCCCGGCGTTCCGCCGTACCGGCCGGGACCAGACCGAGCTGCCTGGTGCTTCCCATCAGCACATCAGCCGCTGCGATCGCCTCGCGCGCAGCCGGCGCCAGACCGTCGTACCCGTCCGCACCGATGCCGACGACTACGACCTCAGCCCCCATTGCCGAGCACCTTCGTCACAGTGATCTCCAGAACGACCCGCTGCGGATTCACCCGCGGCTCCTTGTACCGCCGCGCATACCGCTGCTCCGCGTCCCGCACCCGCTCCGGCTCGTCCACCACCACCGCAAGCCCCTCAAGCGTGCTCCACCGCCGCCCGTCCACCTGCGTCACCGCAACCGCCGCAGTCCCCAGCCGCCGAATCGCCCGAGCCTTGTACGAGGTCCCCGAGCAGATCACCCGAGCCAGCCCCGACTCCGGGTCGATAGTCACCCCCACCGGCGTCGCATGGACCGACCCATCCCCCCGGACCGTGCTCAGCACCGCCAGGTGCCGCTCACTCCAGAACTCCACCAACCGCTCAGTCCACAACACCCAGCGATCGTAAACAGCAAGGCCCGCCCGGCAACCGGGCGGGCCTCACCTACGCACTACTTCAAGCAGCCACAGTCACTGCCTTGGTCGACGCCACCCCCGACGCATGCCCAGTCCGCACACACGTCGCAGCGACGTACAGCGCCTTCTTGCCCATTGCGGTGGTCAACACCAGCGACGCCTTGGTCCCACCGGCAACCGCCTTGCCAGCCGAGTACCACTGGAACTTCACCGCCGTACAGGTCGGTGCCCAAGTCCCAGCCGAGGCCGTCACGGTTTTGCCCACCTTGACGGTCCCCGTCACCACCGGGCCTTTGGAAGCCTTAGGCGCCACCCCAGCCGCCACCACGACCGCAGCCGTCGTCACGGCAGTACTGGTCGATCCGGCGCGCGCAGCTGTCACCGTGACGCTGAGCTTGTGCTCCAACATCGCCGCAGCAGGCGTATAGGTAGCCGCGCCGGCACCACGAATCGCTGCCCCGTTGTCCCGCCACTGATACGTGTAGGACGTGGCCGCCGGCGACCAGGTCCCGACCGCGACCTTCACGGCAGCCCCCACCTGCACCGGCGCAACCAGAGCCGGCGCCTTGGTGTTCGCCAACGCCGGCGGGGTCACCGTGAACGCACTCGCCAACGTCGCCGACCCACCGGCGAACGAATCGACCGTCAGGTTCCGAGCACCAGCCGCAGCACCCTTCAAGTCGACTGTCACCGTGGCCGCAGTCCGGTCCGCCGAAACCGACTTCACCACACCGACCAGATCCGGCTTTCCGGCTGCCTTGAACGTCACCACGTCCTTCAGATGCAGCGACTTCCCCTTGACAGTCACTGTGGCCGACGCGCCGGTTGCAGCACTGGCAGGAGCAACGCTGCTGACCCCGAAGGTCGCTCCACCACACAGCGGCGTCTCACAAGACGCATCCATGGTGTACTTCAGCGCCGCCGGGTCCGGCTGCTCGGGGACGTTCAGCAGCACAACGGCATTCCAGGACTGCGTCTCGCGTCCATCGCAGCCAAAGTCGCCGTCGTCGCCCGAGAACGACTCACAGGTGTCGGACGGCGTCGGGCCGAAGGAGGTGATGGTCGGGTTCGTTCCACCGGCCGTCTGGTTGCGGGCGTGTCCACGAAGCGTCGTGTCCTTCGCCATCGGGAACGTCACGCAACTGCTCGGCTTGCTCTTCGTGAGCTCTCCGGTGATCGGCCCGAACCCGTACGCCGAGTTGACCTTCGTGCACTCGGCCGCAGGACCCGCGGCGGTGGCGACCCGGTACGTCTCCACGGTGAAGGGCCCACCGGCCCCGATCGTGGGGTCGTTCCACGCCAGCACCTGGTAGCCGGCCGAACCGCGCAACGAGCAGCGCTCCTCGTAGGTCGACCGGCAGATCAGCTCACCGGCCGTGTTGTGCACATCGAGGCGGATGCTGTCGTCGGCGTTGCGGACGTTGGCGACGAACTGGTCGGTCGCCGCTCCCGTCACCTTGAAACAACGGACGGTCGCGGCGTCCGGGATTGTTCCGGATCCGGAAACACTCCCGACCACAGTCGAGCTCACCGGCGTACAGCCGGGAGCGGTGGCGGTAACGTCGCGCCGGGCGATCCGGTGGCTTGCTGTGTCGGAAGACCCGAGCACCAGCACAACAGCGGCCTTACCGGCGGGGTACGAGCAGGTCACGAACGACGCCGCCGCCGCGCTCCCCTCACACCACTCTTCCGAGCCGACCGACAGCGCCAGCGTGGTAGCCGTGCCGATGGCCCCCGTGCGGCTGTGCTCGACCGTCTCGGCCGCCGAGTGACCGTTGGCAGGTACCGCAAGGCATTCCATAAACCGATCCGGCCGCAGGGCCACAACCGTGCCACCCGGCGCGGAGAAGGTGCTCTGCGGGAAGGCCTTGCAGCCTGGGTTCGGATCGGCAGCCACCACAGCGAGCTGGTAGTTGTCCGCACCCTTCCAAGGGCCCCGGTGCAGGACCGCGCGGAACGGCGCCTTCCCGGTCAGTCTGCAGAGTCTCGGCGCATCGGAACCGCCGCTGAAGTTCGGTCCCCAGGCACACATCTCGGCGCCGGCCGCATCCACGACCCAGCCGGTGGTGACCGTCTTTCCGAGCGGTTCGGCGACGACAACGCGGCTTCCGGCCGCTGCGCGCAGACTCAAGCAGTCGAACTGCGTACCGACGGGCAACGTCCCGGTCTTCGCGGCGTAGGTGTCGGCCGGCTGGGCGACACAACCCGCCGTACTGGAGAAGGGGAAGACCGCGACCCGCTCGTTCGCCTGGGCGAGCAGGCTGTACTTGCCAGGCTGGAGCTGGCAGGAGAAGAGGCTGGTGCAGCCCTCAAGACCGTCGGTCTTGTAGGCACCGCGGCCGCCGTTTCCATAGCTGTACGCCGTCGACGCGTCGACCCGGTAGCGACCGGCAGCGGTCACCGTGAGCTCGCGGCATCGGCCACCCGCGGCCGGCGCGGGAGCACCGAAGCTGGTCACGGCGACCGGCGCACAGCCGACCGGAGCGTTCAGCCGCCCGATGTCGAGGACGTAGGAACCCTTGAAGTAGTAGTTTCGCGTGCTCAGCACACGGAACGGCCCAGTACCCTGCAGAACACACCCATCGTGCTGTGAGTCCTGGTTGCAGACTGTCGCTCCGCTCGGGCCGACAATCCGGCTCGTGCCTTCCACATCCGGCCCTTGCAGCCGCACCAGGATTCGATCGCCCGACTTGCCTGCGATCGGTTGACAGTCGAGCTGAACCGGCGATTGGAGAGTCCTGGTCGGAGCCGGCGTGTCCCACCGCGGCTCGATCTCCGGTGCGCAACCGGCCGTTGCCGCGAGGTCGTTGACCGCCAGCGCGAAGTCATAGGTCTTGATACCGGCCAGGCTCGTCAGCAGGACCGTGTAGCTGCCCGCCGGGACCGAGCACGACTCGTCGCACCAGACGCGTTGGCCGGCCTGTGTGTACAGCTCCCGCTGGTTGACGATGTTGCTGCTGTCGTCCTCGACGCCGAGCCGGAGAGAGAGCAGCCCGGGCGAGGTGGTCGTGATCGAGCGGCAGGTGGTCGTGCCGGTCCGCAGTTGGCCGGTCGCGACCGAGCCGGTGGCGTCTCCGAACGGAGCCAACGGCAGCGCGGGGCATGCGGTGGGGTTGGTCAACCGGAACAACATGAACGGAAAGATCGTTGTGACGGAGCTGTCGGATCCGTTCACGCCGGTCATCCAGGCCCGGTAGGGCCCAGGTCCGCTCAGCTCACAGGTCCGGGCGCCACTGTGCAGGTGGCAAGGTTCGCCGCCCTCTGCGTTGTAGATGACCCCGCCGGTGGCGTCACCGACGCCCATAACGTCGCCGGGAGCGCCGGAGAAGGTGAAGCAGGTCGAGACCAGCCCACGTGCGCCCTCCGTGGGTCGAGGAGCCGCAGCCGGCGAGAGGTCCGAGTCGGTCAGGGTTGTGCAGGCGCCGTGGAAGATCGAGACCACGAACAGCGTGTAGGAGGCGACTTCGGAGCCATAGTTCCGTGCCGTCAGCGTGTACTCACCGGCTGCACCCAGATCACAGCGTCTCCGGCCGGAGACGTAACAGCTGGTGTTGTCGCCGTTCACCGTGACGTTGACGTACGACCTCGACGGCATATCGGCTCGGAGCAGCAGCGACTCGTTCGCCGCCGTGGTGGTGATCGTGAAGGTGTCGGTCGTGTCGACCTCGATCGCCTCGCACGTAGTGATCGTGCCGAAGGCCACCGCGCCACCGCAGTCGGCCTCGGTCGCCTTGGCAGCCTTGGTCTTGCTCGAAGGTACCGGCTTCGTTGTGGCCGTTGGTGGTGGTGTCGGCTTGGCTGCGGTGGCTTCTGGAGCTTGCAGGAGGGACACCGCCAGTACGGCGGTCAATAGTGCCGTGACCGCCTTGCGGAATGGCATGCGGCGGCGTTGCGTACTCATCTGGAAAGTCCTCCCCTGGTGCTCACCCCGAGCGGCGGGAGCCTAACAGGGGGTGGGGACTGGGGAGGACTGTTTTGCACTTTGTTGCAATGGGTTAGCCGATGTCTCGGCGGCGGAAGGTGGTTAGGCCGGCGGCTAGGAGGGCTGCGGCTATGGCTGTTAGGGCTAGGACGGGAGTGAGGGTGAAGGTGCCGCCGGGGAGGCGGGGGGTGTGGCCGTAGGGGCTCAGGTTGATGACGGCTTGGGGGAGGTTGAAGAGGGCGCCGAACTGGCCTATGAGGAGGAAGAGGCCGTAGAGGGCCCAGGAGGCGGTTACCAGCTTGGGGGCCAGGCCGAAGAGGGCTACTACTAGGGCTGTTACCAGCCAGATGGCTGGGAGTTGGACTGCGGCTGCGGCGAGCATGCGGGGGACTTGGTGGCCTACGTTGCCCAGGGATGCGCCGCTGGAGAGGCCGGAGCCTAGTCCGGCGATCATGATGAGGGCTCCGGTGCCTAGGAGGGCCATCAGGACGTGGCTGGCTAGCCATCGAGTGCGGGTGACGCCGGTGGCCAGGAGGGGTTCGGCTCTTAGGGCTGTCTCTTCGGAGCGGAGGCGGAGGGCGGCTTGGATGCCGTACGCCGAGGCCAGCAGGCCGACCATGCCCATCTCGGTGGAGAGGAAGGCGTCGGTGATGGCTTGGACGCCGCCTAGCTTCTGGACCATCTCGCGGGCGCTGTCGCTGGTGACAAAGCCGTCGACGTTGCTGGCGATGTTGCCGACCAGGAGGCCAAGGAGGAGGAAGGCGAAACCCCAGCCGTACAAGGAGCCTCGGTGTAGTCGCCAGGCCAGGGCCAGGGGTGAGCGCAGTGACGGTGCGCCGACAGCGGGGCCGGGGCGAGGGCGGACCAGGCCTGCACCGACATCGCGGCGGCGGATGAGGGCCAGTGCTCCGGTGACTAACAAAGCCAGGAATGCCAGGGGCAGGAGGACTACGACGTACCGGTCTCCGGCGAAGGCTCGGATCTGTTGGGACCAGCCGATGGGTGACAGCCAGGAGACCCACTCGGACTTGCCGTCGGATGAGGAGTCACCGATTGCGCGCAGGACGTAGGAGACGCCTAGGACAATGGCGGTGAAGCCGTTGGCGGTACGGGCGCCCTCGGTGAGCTGGGCGACTAGTGCGCCGACGCCGGCGAAGGAGAGGCCGGCGGTGATCCAGATGAGTCCGAACGCGAAAGAGCCGGCTGCTGGTAGGCCTAGGCCGATGAGGGCCAGTGCGGTCAGCAAACCCAGCACTACAACGGTTCCGGTCGATACGAGCAGGGCTGCGGTCAGAGCGGCGTACCGGCCGAGCACTCCGGCGCTCAGAAGCTCTAGGCGACCGGACTCCTCTTCGGCGCGGGTATGGCGGACCACGAGGATCGATGCGAGCAGTCCGACCAGTGCAGCGCCGAATGCGGTCAGCTTGAACAGCGAGAGCTCCCCGAGCGAGGTCTCGTCGAAAATGCGGCCGTAGAGCGACACCAGGGCCGGCGACGCGTTCGTCGTACGGGCTGCTTCTACGCGGGATGCGACATCGGTGTAGAGATCCATAGTGGCCTGGGCCGAGCCTGCGGCCATCACGACGAACACTGCGATCCAGGTGGGGATCAGAACGCGGTCACGTCGCAGAGCGAGGCGGACCAGCGTCCCAGTACCTACGAAGTCGCTCATGAGGCGGCCACCGAGTCGTCCTCGTAGTGGCGCAGGAACAGCTCCTCCAGCGTCGGGGGCTGTGCCACCAGACTCTTGATGCCACTGGCCGCGAGCTCTCGCATCACTGCGTCGAGCTGGGCGGTGTCCACCTCGCAGTGGACTCGGTTGCCCTCGACATCCAGTGAGTGCACGCCTGGCAACGACGCAAGGCCGTTTGGGGCGGCAGATAGCTCGGCCTGGATGGAGGTGCGCGTCAGGTGGCGCAGGTCGGACATCGTGCCGGTCTCGACCACCTTGCCGCGGCGGATGATGCTGATCCGGTCGCAGAGCGCCTCGACCTCGGAGAGGATGTGGCTGGACAGCAGGACGGTACGGTCGCGCTGTCGCTCCTCCTCGATGCACTGGCGGAACACCTCCTCCATCAGGGGATCCAGTCCGGAGGTTGGCTCGTCCAGGATGAGCAGCTCGACGTCGGAGGCGAGTGCCGCGACCAGTGCGACCTTCTGACGGTTGCCCTTGGAGTAGGTGCGGCCCTTCTTGGTCGGATCCAGGTCGAAGCGGCGCAGCAGGTCGTCGCGCTTCTTCGGGTCCAGCCCGCCGCGCAGCCGGCCGAGCAGGTCAATCACCTCGCCGCCGGTCAGGTTCGGCCAGAGGTTGACGTCACCGGGGACGTAGGCCAGCCGGCGATGCAGCTGGGCCGCGTCGCGCCACGGGTCGCCGCCGAGCAGCGACACGTCGCCCTCGTCACCGCGCAGCAGTCCGAGCAGCACCCGGATGGTGGTGGACTTCCCGGCGCCGTTCGGGCCCAGGAATCCGTGCACCTCGCCGGTGGTGACCTCCAGGTCGAGACCGTCGAGAGCGTGCGTTGCGCCATAGGACTTGTGCAGTCCGGAGACCACGATGGCTGATGTCATGTTTCATAACGTACACTTCATTCAGAAGTTTGTGAATCTTCGAAACGAGCGTGCCGGGAAGGGATGATGGGCCGGTGAGTGCACAACGCGACGACGAGGCCGTCAAGCGGTACGCCGAGCAGTTCGGCAACCTGCTGGCCGACACGGGCTGGCCCCGGATGGCCGGCCGGGCCTTCTCCGCCATCCTGTCCAGCGAGGACGGCCGGCTGACCGCCGCCGAGCTGTCCGACCAGCTCCAGGCCAGCCCCGCCGCCGTCTCCGGCGCGGTCAACTACCTGCTCCAGCTCCGCCTGGCCACCCGCGAACGCGAGCCCGGCAGCCGCCGCGACGTCTACGTCGTCCAGGACGACGCCTGGTACCAGACCATGATGACCGAGGACCAGTCGCTGCTCCGCTGGTCGGCATCGCTGCGCAAGGTCCTCGACGCCTCCGGCGAAGGCACCCCCGCCCACTACCGAGTGCGGATCTCCCTGGCCTTCATCGACTTCATCAGCGGCGAGGTCAAAGGCCTCAGCGAACGCTGGGTAGCCCGCAAGGCCGAGCTCGACGCGGAAATCGACGCGGAGTACAAGTAGAAAGGGCCCGGCGATCACGCCGGGCCCACTCACAAACCAACCGCTACCGGAGGGTGCCGGCGGCGATGGTGTCTAGGGCTTGCTGGAGTAGGGGGCTTGCTTTCTGCGAAGCGGACTTGGAGCGGGGGAGGTGTACGGCGTTGCCGTCGACTGGGCCGTTGACGGGGTAGACGGAGAGTTCGGCGGGTAGGGGCGTCGTGCCGCAGACCTTGTCGCGGGCGGGCAGTTCGCCGGTGAAGATGAAGGTGTCACCGATGGCTTCGGCGCAGGCGGAGGCGGAGCCGACGTACTGACCGTGCTGGCCTTCGTCGTCGATGGCGACGAAGCGCGTCACCTTGGCGGTGTCCTGGTGGGTGCGGAGGGAACCCTCGTACGCCGTGGCCGGGTCGAGCTCGCCTTGGACCATCAGGATGCGCGGGGAACCGGTCAGGTCGAGTTTGCGGTCCTGGGCCTTGTACTTCCAGAAGGCGCACATCGGTACGCCGTTCATGTAGCCGAAGAAGCTGTACTTGCGCGCCATCTTGTCGGCCTCGGCCAGGTAGAACTTCGGGTCCTTGTTCCAGACGGTGTCGTTGCAGCGGACCGTCGTACCGACCGCGCCGAAGCTGTGCACCTCGTCACCGCCGCCCGAGGACTTCTCCGCAGCCGAGCGGGCGTCGGCCAGGAGCGAGCGGGTCGAGTCGGAGCTGGTGGCGACCTTGTCGGCGGCCGTGGCCGCCGGGTTCACGCCGTAGCGGGTGCGGATGGCGGTGAGGGTGTCGAAGGTCTGCAGCTCGGGGGCGAGCCGGGCCCACGCCTTGTCGACGTGCCGCAGCTCGACGTCGCCGGAGGCCGACGGGTCCTTGGTGAACTCCTGGTGCACCAGGATGTCGAGGGTGCCGCGGATGAACCGGACGTTGCCGTAGATGACGCTGTAGATCTTGCCGTCCAGGTCGTCACCGCGGACGTTCGACGTACCGGCCTTGACCAGCTTGACCAGGTCGGCGCGGACCTTGTCGTACGACGCCGTCACCTGCTTGGGCGTGGATCCGAGGCCCTGGATCTGGTCGGCGTGCCGGGCGATCCACGGGATCAGCTGGGTGTCACGGCGGCGCTGGCCGGAGAACGGGTCGAAGTTCACGTTGTCCCACTGGGTGTGGGTCCAGTCCATGTTCGAGTCGATGACGAACCGGCCGACGCGCTGCGGGTAGGTGTCGGCGTACCAGCCACCGAGCCAGGTGCCGTAGCTGTAGCCGATGAAGTTCAGCTGGCGGGCCTTGAACAGCGCGCGCAGGAAGTCCATGTCGTACACGGTCTGCTGGCTGCTGACGAACTGGCCGAACTCCTGGGATGAACAGGCCTCGGCAAGCAGCGCGGCCTCGGCCACTTCAGTCTTGTGAGTCTGCCGCGTGCGCTCCTTGTAGTCCGGAGTCGTCGGCAGCGCGAGCAGCTTCTCCTTGGTCGTCAGGCACCGCAGCGGCGTACTGGCTCCGAATCCCCGCGGGTCGAAACCGAGCTGGTCGAAGTCGGTGAAGAGCTGGGGCTTCTCCGACGCCAGGACGGCAGACAGGCTGAGGCCTGCGCCACCGGGGCCGCCGGGGTTCGTGGTCATCAGACCCTTCGACTTGCCGGTGGCCTTGCTGTAGGCGATCGCCACCTCGACGTCGGGATGCGCGTCCGGGTGCGCCCAGTCCATCGGCACCTTGACCTTGGCGCAGTTGGTGGTCGGCGCTTGGGGGTACGCGCGCTTGATCCCGGCATCGAACGAGCAGACCGACCAGGTGATCGGCTGGTCGAGGTACCGCTGCGGGATGGACGGCACCGGCGGGTCCACCGGACCTCTGGCCGGGCGGGCCGCCGTGGCCGAGCTGACGGCCAGCTGCGGCACGAAAAGCGCCACTGCCAAGGCCATTGCGATCTTGCGAGGTTTCAACACTGCTACTCCTGTAGGCCGGGCGGGGATGCAGGAAAACAGCAACGTATGCCGGGCCCAGGCGCGATGACCAGGTACTACCGCTAGTACAAGGGCATTCCCTAGAGGTCGTAAACCGTGAAAATCGTGCAGTACATCGGCGGCGACTCCAGCCCGGGGTAGTACAAACGCCCGGCATCATCAGTAATTTTGAAGTACGCCGTGGACGCTCCGACCTGAGACGGCGCCTGCAGCTGCATTGTTACGACCACCACTTCGCCCGGCTCGGCATCCGGCACCCGCTCGCGCGCAGGAGACCGCAGCCAGCCCGGCGCGCCCGCAGCACCCTGCCGGGTCAGCCACCTGTCGCGCCATGGCCGCTCACCGCTGTTGTGGATCTGCCATGTCTTCTCGAACGGCTGCTCCCGGGCCACCCTGGTCCCGTCCGGCACTGTCTCCCCCACCAGCTCCGCCCGGTCCTCCGCATGGTGGTCAGCCGGCACCGATCCGCCGAGTGACACCGGCTGCACATGCCGCCGCAGGTCCCGCTGCGACATGTCTCGACCAGCCCGTACGGCGGCATCCAGCTCCATCAGCTGGTTGACGAGCGCCTGCCCCGCCCCGAACGAGGCGTCGTACCACTCGATCAGTTCGCGACTCGGCTTGGTGTGCCCGCGCTCCACCCGGGACAGGTGCCCCTTGTCCCAACCGGACATCCCCGCAGCGCGCGTCAGCGGCACACCGGCCGCCTCCCGGAGCTCTCGCATCCGGCAACCGATCACTAAGCGAGCCTGCGCTGGCCTCACGACGCCATCCTGCCCTTGAGGTTAGTAACCTACGTGAATTATAAGCTGATGGTTTTCATTTTACGGTTGCCTACTGCGACAACACGGTCACGCCCTGATTCTCTTCGGGTAACAGCGAATTCGCCAGCCGCTTTGCCCCTCCCATCGCAGCGAAAGGCCATCATCATGAGATCTTTCCTTGTTCGCGCCGCCACCACGACCGCCACTGCTCTCCTCGGTGGCGCCATGCTGCTCGGCGTCGGCCTGCCGGCCCAGGCCGCACCGACGCCCGCACCGGCAACAGCAACGGCCGACCTCGCCGCCGCACCGCAGGCGCGAGCCGACAACGCCATCGCCTGGTTCTCGTCGCGCAACGGCTCGACGGCCTACCAGGGCTACTGCGAGAAGGCCGTCGAGAACTCCTACGGCCGGACCGGCATCTACGCATCGGCCATCGCCAACTGGAACGACGCCGTACGGCGGGGTGCCGCACACCGCGGCGACCTGAACCCGCCGAAGGGCGCACTGGTCTTCTGGAACATCAGTAGCTACGGCCACGTCGGCCTCGCGACCGGTGACGGCAACTTCTGGGCCACCAGCGTGAACGGGCGGATCGGCAAGGCGCGCCTGCCGTACTTCTCCAACTACCTGGGCTGGGCGCAGCCGAACTTCTGAGCCACGGGCGGGTCGCCCGGCGAGCCGGGCGACCCGTTGCCCACTGCGACAACAGCACCACCCTCTGATTCCCTGCGAGTGAAACACTCTTCCAGAAGGGAACACCCTCATGCGGACCGCCCTAATCCGTACCGTCTCCCGCATCACGACCACTGCCCTGCTCGGCGGCGCAGCCATCACCGGCGTCGCAGTTCTGCCCGCGCACGCCGCGACCGGCACAGTTGTCACCGACAGCGGCTCCGGTGTGACCATCCGGTCCGGCAACGCGACCAGCTTCGGCTCGGTCGGCACCCAGCCCAACGGCGCGGTCGAGATCGACTGCCAGATCTATGGCGAGCCGGTGACCGGAAAGTTCGGCCGCAGCCTCGTCTGGGACCACATCCCCGGCAAGGGCTTCATCTCCGACTCCTACGTCAACACCGGCAGCACAGGTCTGGTTGCACCGCTCTGTACGAGCAATCCGCGCGCCGACAAGGCCATCGCCTGGTACGCCGCTCGCAACGGCTCGACCGACTTCCAGGGGTACTGCGAGATGGCCGCGGAGAACTCCTACGGCAAGACGGGCATCTGGGCCTCGGCCAAGGCGGACTGGAACGACGCCGTGGCTCGTGGGGTCGCCCACCGCGGTGACCTGAACCCACCGAAGGGCGCACTGATCTTCTGGGACCTGGCCGCGCCGTACGGGCATGTCGGTGTCGCCCGCGGCGACGGCTACTTCTGGGCCACCAGCGTGAACGGCAAGATCGGCCTGGCGAAGCTCCCGTACTTCAACAGCTACCTCGGCTGGGCCTGGCCGAACTTCTAGATCCCGACCCCGAGGCCCACGAAGCCCGGACGCGCCCCGCCGCCCCAGGGGCCCGTTCGGGCACCGCGAAACGCTCAACTGAGCACGCTATCTGTGACGCGGATCACGGATAGCGTTTACTGACGCCGCAACCTCTTCCCACCCTTCGTACGGTCGTGGAAACGCTCCCACAGCGTCCACCGCCCTACCGAAGGAACTTCTGATGAGACTTGGCCGGATCTTTCCCCGAAGAAAATCCCCGATTCTGATAGCTGTCGTGACCGCTGTCGCGGTCCTGCTGTCGAGCACCGGCATCCAGCCGGCGCTGGCCAAGCCGGCTGCCCAGGACCAGGTCGTCACCCACGACTTCCAGGACCCGGCGCTGGCCGCGCACTACAAGCAGCAGTTCGACGAGATCAAGGCCAGCGGCAAGAAGCTCAGTCAGGTGCTGGAGGAGCGGACCAAGGGCCAGCTCCAAGACGTCATGCCCAGCCTGCGCTACATCGAGTTCAACGCCGAGACCAAGGTCGAGGGCACGGTCGCCACGATCGTCATCAAGGCCCCTGAGATCGAGGTGGACGCGACCTGGTGGCAGGGCGCGCTGATCGTGGCCGGATCCATCCTGGTCGGTGTCGGCGCGACCGCGGCCTGCCTCCGGACCGGTGCTTCGGTGCCCGTCTGCGCGGGGATCGGCGGGTTCATGGGCGAGTTCGTGAACGGCGCCTTGACCCAGTGGGCCGACGGCAAGCTCGGTGACGCCGACGAGTGGGCCAACACGATGGCCAAGTCCATCGCGGCCGGCCTGACGACGTTCGCGGTCGCGTTCGCCGGAACACCGGAGATGCTCGCCTGGTACAAGGCGACGAGCGCCTCGATCATCCGGTTCGTCCGGACCGTCGAAGCCTTCTTCGGCGGACATGCAGCCGGCGACATGATGGCCGGGATGTTCGACGCGCTCGAGCGGTACCTGCCCGATTACCTGCGCAGGATGTCGTCGGCGAACGGCATCTGCCGCGAGCCGGACGGCAACTCCGAGCCCGGCGGCTGGGCTCCGCTCGGTCAGATCGTGATGGCCGCGGACGGTGCCCAGACGAGGTTCATGGACGTCGACGGCGACCGCGACGTCGATCGTGCCGTCACGGTCAACGGCCGGCTGTACACCTGGCAGAACGGCGGCTGTGGAACCGACGGCCGACGGGTCTGGTTCCCGTTGGGTGACACCGCACCGGCGGGTGCCCGCCAGACGCCGAAGCCCGCGTTCTTCGGCGACCTCGACGGCGACGGCAAGGACGACCTGGTCAACTTCATGACCGCCGCCGATTCCGGCACCGGCTTCGCCGCGATGAAGGTGTGGCGCAACGAGTCCAGCGGCCGCGACGTCCGCTGGGCGAACCCGGTCATCGTCGCGAACGACCTCGGCTACACCGGCTACCCGGTGTTCGCCGATCTCGACGGCGACGGTGACGACGACATCATCATCCCCGACCGCCTCAACTTCCTGGCCGCTTGGCGCAACACCACCACCGGCGGGCTCCCGAAGCCGGGCAACTGGAGCAAGATCGACGGCTTCACCCACCCGGCCGAAGGCCCGACCGGATCGGTCTCCTACCCCGACCTCAACGGTGACGGCAAGGCCGACGTCGTGGTCGTCCGGTACACCACTGGTGACGTGGACGCCTGGCTGAACCTTGGCAGCGGCTGGGGCGAGACGAAAGCCAAGACGAAGGCCAACGGTACGGCGGCCACCGGCGGCTGGAACTCCATTGGCCGGATCCGCTCCGGGAACGCGTTCGGCGGCAGCATCGGCGACTTCGGTGACCTCGACGCCGACAAGGTGTCTGACTTCTTGCTGTACAACTCGGCCTCCAAGGGTGTCGACGGCTGGCTGCTGCCGACCGAGATCGCGTCGGCCGCGAACGGCGGTGTCGGCGACCCGATGGAGGCGCACCCGGGTGGCGACGACGGCGGCGCCCGGCCGGGTGCGAGCGGCGACTGCCGCCCTGACGGTCTCGCAACCACGCCCGGCGTGGCGACGCCGTACTGCAAGATCTATCAGAGCGACGGCCGGGAGTGGCTCGGTCAGGGGCGGGACCGACGCGTTGTCGCCTACTTCAACGGTGGCCGGACCGGTAAGGACGGCACCCCGCACTACCTGGTGAAGAACATCCCGTGGTCGAAGGTCACGCACCTCAACTACGCCTTCGCCTCGGTGCAGAACAACAAGATCACCGTTGACGATGCGGCCATCCGGATGGAGTGGCCGGGCAAGGTCGGCGCCGAGATGGACGCGTCGCTGCCGTACAAGGGTCATTTCAACCAGCTCACCAAGTACAAGCGCCTGCACCCGCGGGTCAAGACGCTGATCTCGGTGGGTGGCTGGGCCGGGTCAGGTGGTTTCTATGCGATGACCACGAACGCCGACGGCTCGGTCAATCAGGCCGGTATCGACACGTTCGCCGGCTCGGCCGTGGAGTTCCTGCGGACCTACGGTTTCGACGGCGTCGACATCGACTTCGAATACCCGACCGTGCTGGACGACACCGGCAACCCCAACGACTGGGGTACGGCGAATCCGCGACGGAAGGGGCTACCGACGGCGTACGCGGCCTTGATGAAGACCCTGCGTGATTCGCTGAACCGGGCATCGGTTGCCGACAACAAGTACTACCAGCTGACCTCGGCCTCGACGGCCTCCGGCTACCTGACGCGTGGCATGGCGAACCAGACCTCGCTCGATTATCAGGACTTCACCAACCTGATGGCGTACGACTATCACGGCACCTGGAACAACGTGGTCGGTCCGAACGCCGCTTTGTTCGACGACGGCAAGGACCCGGAGCTGGCCGATCTGTACGCAACGCCGGAGTACGGCGGCATCGGCTACTTCAACACCAGTTGGGCGATGAAGTACATGCGCGGCGCCTTGCAGGCCGGGCGGGTCAACATCGGCATCCCCTATTACACGCGTGGCTGGAAGAACGTCACCGGCGGCACGAACGGTCTGTGGGGCAACTCCCAGAAGCCGGACGGCTGCGAGCCCGGGACCGGCATCAAGCGTCCGTGTGGTGATGGTGCGGTCGGAATCGACAACATCTGGCACGACGAAACGTCCAACGGCGGTGAGCTGGGATCGGGCACGAACCCGTTGTGGCACACGAAGAACCTGGAGAAGAACATCCTTCCCCGGTACGCGCCGAATGTCGGCCTGACCCCGGCAACCGATCCGGCCGACCGCATCTCCGGCCAGTACAACCGGTTCTGGGACAACACCACGAAGACGTCGTGGCTGTGGAACGCCGACAAGAAGGTGTTCTTGTCGACCGAGGACGAGCAAGGCATCGACGCCGTGACCGATCTCGTGAAGTCCACCGGTGCGGGCGGCGTGATGATGTGGGAGCTCGGCGGCGACTACGCCTGCCCGGCAGTTGTCGACGCGCAGCACCCTTGTGGCATGGGCTACAGCCTGACGACCCGGATCAACGACAAGCTGAACAGTTCAGGGGCCTATGACAACAATCTGCGCAGCGGAAGTACCGGTACGGCGCCTGCCGTCACCGCGAACATCAGCGTGGACATGGTCAACTACCCGACCGAGACGGCCAAGCTCTGGCCGTTGACTCCGACAGTCCGGATCACCAACAACACGGGCCGCACGCTCGGTGGCGGCAAGGACACCAAGCTGTCGTTCGACATCCCGGCGTCCACGTCGCCGCTGGTCAAGGACGTCAACTGGCAGACCGGTGATCAAGGTGGGCAGTGGAAACTCACTTCCGGCTCGCAGTTCCACCGGATCACCACCACGCTGGACTACTGCCAGATCATTCCGGCGGGGAAGACCCTTGATCTCCCGATCATCTACTACCTGCCGATTACCGGGCCGGTGAACACCAGTCTGTCGATCAGCGGTACGCCGTATTCGCCGGTGACCGACAACGTCAAGGGCCTCGGTACGGCGACTCCTGCGGCGGGTGGATGTGCTGCGGGGAACTGGGACTCGGCCAAGGTCTACGACCCGGTGACCCAAGCGGTCGAGCAGGTCACCGTGAAATACAACGGCAAGGTCTGGAAAGCCAAGTGGTGGACCCAGAACAACGCCCCGGGCACCGGGCCCGACCCGGATCACGAGCCCTGGAAGCTGATCGGCAACGCTAGCTAGCGTCCATCCGATCAAGCCAGTCGGCGACCAGCGCGCGGTACAGCGTTGGTCGCCGTACTGGTAGGTCGTGCTCTTCCTGATCCAGTACGGCGTACGTCGCCGTCGGGTAGTCGTCGAGCAAGCCCCACGCGTCGGCGTACCCAGTCACGGTGTCCTGCCGCCCGGTCACGATCAACGTCGGCCGCTCGAACCGCGCCGCCGGATCTTCCCGCAACCCATAGGTCGCAGGGTCGGACTGAATCCGGCCGAGGAATTCCAGATCCGCCGACTGTTCGGCCGGGTCGTAGTAGTTGTCCTGCTTCGCCTGCGATGCGGCCTCGAACGCTGCCGTCCGGCGCAGGTAGTCGTCCGTCGGAAGTGTTCGCGCGGCACGATCCGCGATGACGCCGGGCACCCGAAGCAGGAGGCCGAGCACGCGTTCCGGATCGCGCTTGATCAGCCCGCGCGCGTGCAAACCACCTGCCGATGTGCCCGAGACGGCGTACTGGTCACTGCCCAGAACTTGCGTAATGGTCTCCGCGATCGCGTCCAGCATTCCGTCCTGGTCGGTGATCGACGGATCTCCGGGGCGGTGGTTGGTGCCGGGTGGGTCGATGTAGATGCGGCGCCAGCCGGGGCGGTCGGCGAAAACCGGCTCGTGAGCCGCTTGGGTTTCGCCGTTATTGCCGCCCCAGCCGGGCAGGAACACGACAGGACGGCCGCTACCGATGGATTCGTAGAACACGCGGCAAGCCTAACCAGCGTCGAGCGTCATCAGCGGGGTTTTCTCTTACTGGCAGACGGTGGCCGCTCCCCAGAACCGCGCTGGATCAGCGCACACGGCAGGACGATGCGCTGAGGTGGGCGACGATCCGCGCCGGAGGCTCGGTCGAGTAGCAAGCGGGCAGCGCTGCGGCCGAGCTCAGCGATGTCGGAGGCAACGACTGTGACCGGCGTCGGCAACATGTCGGCCAAGCGGAAGTCGTCGAAACCGACGACGGCCGGCTCGAGGCCGAGCTCGCCGAGCGCGCGCAGGACACCTTCGGTCAGGAAGTTGGTGGAGGCAAAGATCGCGGTCGGCGGATCAGGCCGCAGCATCAGCTCGCGAGTCGCCTTCTCGGCGGACTCGGCGTTCCCCTCAGGGAGCTGGACCACGAGCGACTCGTCCACCTCCAGCCCGGCACCGCGGTGGGCCCGGCGGTAACCGCGGAGGCGACGACCCGTGGTGTAGTACGACGGCGCCAGCAGGATCGCGATTCGTTCGTGCCCCTGCTCCAGTAGGTGGTCGGTGGCCAGCTTCCCGCCACCCTCGTTGTCGACCATCACGATGTCGGCCTCGATGCCGGTCGCGGGCCGGTCGACGAACACGACCGGTACGCCGGCGCCGACCAGGAACGCATGGTCGCCCTGGTCCGGCACGATCATCAGCCCGGCGACCTGGCGACTGACCAGCTCCTGGATCGCGCGCTTCTCCCCCTCCGGGTCCTCATCGACGCTGCCCAGTACGACGGCGAAGCCGGACTGGCCGGCGACCTCCAGCGAAGCCTTGGCGATCGTCGCGAAGAACGGGTTCGTCAGGTCACCGAGGACGAGCGCAAGACTGGACGACTTCTTCCCCGGGCGCAGGGCGCGGGCGACCTCGTTGCGCTGGAAGCCCAGTTGCTCGATCGCGGTCCGGACCCGCTGCGCGGTTTCGTCGCGGACACCGTGGCCGCCGTTCACCACGCGGGACACCGTGCCGAGCCCGACCCCCGCCCGGCGGGCCACGTCGATCATCGTCGGCCGAGCGGTCTCGGGGGTGTTTGGAAACGTTTCGGGCACGGGGTTGACTTCCTTTTCGCGGCACGGCATCGTCCACCACACACTAAAACTTGGAAACGTTACCGTCCAGCAGGAGATCGGATGAATCGTTCCAGCCGTCCACTCCAACGTGGCAACGGCCCCGGCCGCGGAAAAGGCCTGAGTCGCGGCGCCGGTTCCGACACCGTGGCGGCCTACCTGTTCATCGCCCCGGCGATCATCGGGTTCACCGTCTTCGTCGGCTATCCACTGATCCGCTCGTTCTATCTCGCCCTGACGAAGTACAACGGCCTGGCCGATCCCGTCTTCGTCGGGCTCGGCAACTTCCGCCGTCTCTTCGGAGGCGACCCGGCGTTCTGGCCGGCCCTGCGCGCGACCGGGTACCTGGTGGTCCTGTACGTGCCGCTCTCATTGATCCTAGGTCTCGCCCTGGCGATGTTCTGCAACCAGCGCTTCCGCGGCGTCCGGATCGTCCGGACCCTGGCCTATCTGCCGGTGGTCCTCCCGGCGGTCGCGACCATCACGCTCTGGAAGTTCATCCTCAACCCCGAGGTCGGCCTGCTGAACACGGTCCTCGACCGCCTCGGTCTGCCGACCAGTCTCTGGTTGCAGAGTCCGTCGATGTCGATGCCGTCCGTCGTACTGATGATGTTGTGGGGCGTCGGCGGCACGATGATCATCTTCCTGGCCGCGCTGCAGTCCGTCCCGACCGAGCTGTACGAAGCAGCGAAGGTGGACGGAGCAGGTCCCTGGTCCGCGTTCATCCGCATCACGCTGCCGACGATCAGCCCGATCATCCTGCTGCAGGTGATCCTGCAGACCACCGCGGCGCTGCAAACCTTCAACCAGCCCAAGATCCTGACCAACGGCGGCCCTGGCTTCAGCACCAACGTGCTGATGCTGTCGATCTACAACAACGGCTTCCCGAACCTCGGCCGGATCCCGCAGCTCGGCTACGCCTCGGCCCAGGTCTGGGTCCTGTTCATCGTCATCATCGCCGTGATCGCCTTGGCCGCGAAGTTCACCTCCCTTTGGACTTACAGTGACAACACTCCAGACTGAGCGCAGGCCGCGCCGGCTCATCGGTACGACGGCCTGGTACGTGACCGCGTTGTTCGTCGCCGCCGTGATGATCGTTCCGCTGCTGTGGATGATCACCATCGGCCTGAAGAGCGGCTCAGCCGTCTTCGAGATCCCGCCGCGACTGCTACCGCGCGAGTGGACGTGGAGCAACTTCATCGACGGCCCGAAGGCGATCCACTTCCCCCGGCTGCTGCTGAACTCGACCATCATCACCGCGCTCAGCGTGCTCGGCGGAGTGATGACCGCAATGATGACCGGCTACGCGCTGGCCCGGTTGCGATTCCCCGGCCGCAAGGTCTGGTTCTACCTGTTCGTCGGCAGCATGCTCCTCCCTGGTGTGGTCGGTCTGATCCCGCTCTTCCAGCTATACAAGAGCATTGGGTGGTACGACACCTGGCTGCCGCTGATCGTACCGGCCTTCCTGGGCGGAAATCCGTTGTTCATCTTCCTGGCCCGGCAATACTTTCTCGCCATCCCGTACTCGATCGACGAAGCCGCCAAGATCGACGGCGCCGGCCACCTGCGGATCTTCACCCAGGTGATGCTGCCGCTGACCCGGCCGGCCTGGATCACAATGGCGATCCTCGCCTTCCAGGCCTCCTGGAACGACTATCTGAATCCGCTGGTCTACCTCTATTCCTCCGGCAAGTGGCCGCTGTCGGTCGGGATGGCGGCGTTCATCTCGCCGTTCGCCGGCAAGACACCGGACTGGAGCTACTACATGGCCACCAACCTGCTCTACATGCTGCCGCCGCTGGTTCTCTTCTTCGTTGCGCAGCGCTACTTCATCCAGGGCCTCGGCTCGCTCGGCAGCACCACCCAGAAATGAGGGCACACCTGTGAAGACCAAGCTCATCGGCGCCACATTGGCCTGCGCCGGGTTGCTGACCGCCTGTGGTGGTTCGGACTCCGGCGCGAGTGACGGCCCGGTCACCGTGACCGTGATGACGTGGGAGTCGACCCAGACGAACGCCGTGATCAAGAAGGCACTGGCGGAGTTCAAGGACGACAACATCAAGGTCGAACTGCTCGACACCCCGAGCGGCCAGTACGGCGACAAACTGTCGTCGCTGACCCAGGCCAAGAAGCTGCCCGATCTCTTCTGGTGCGGCAACGACACCGAGCAGCAGTACACACAGCAAGGCTTGCTGGTGGACTGGAGTTCGAAGCTCAAGGACAGCTCCGATTTCGGTGCGGACAAGTTCGTCCCGTCCGCGATCGCCAACTGGACAACGGCCGACGGCCAAATGGGCGGCCTCCCCTCACTCATGAACACGTACGGCGTCTGGTACAACGCCGACGCGTTCACCGCGGCCGGTGTCACGATCCCCAAGGCCGGCTGGACCTGGGACGACATGTACGGCGCGGCGGCCAAACTCACTGGGAAGAACGGAGCGAAGTACGGGTTGGTGGCGGATCAGCTGACCGGACCGGACGGCCCGTTCACGATGAGCATGTACTCCGTCTCGGCCGGCGGCGCGCCGTTCACCGACGACGTGAACCACCCGACCAAGGCGGAAGCGGACGCGAAGTACACCGAGGGTGTGCAGAAGCTGACCGACGCGGTCAAGAGTGGCTCGGTCGCACCACCCGGGTACGACGCCTCGAACGCGCAATCGTTGTTCGCGGCCGGGAAGGTGCCGATGATGTTCGGCGGGCAGTGGCTGGCCGCCGGGTTCCAGGTCGACAAGCCGAAGGTGAAGTACGGGTTCGTCCCGTTCCCGCAGGTGACGACACCGGCCACGCTGTACGACTCGGTCGGGATCTGCACGCCGCAGTACACGAAGAACCAGGACTCCACCTTCAAGGTGCTGCAGTACCTCAACACGAAGGTCTGGGACGCCGTACTGCCGGAGTCACCGGTCGCTCCCCCGGCCTATACCCCCGCGCAGGCAAGCTACTTCGACGCGCTGACCAAGGCCGAGCAGACGACGGTGGTCGACACGGTCAAGGCCGACCTGGCCGCGGAGAAGACGGTCGGCGTCCGGTTCACCACGCAATGGGCCCAGCAGGTCGGTGACCTCACCACCGCCGAGTACCAGCCGATCATCAGCGGTAAGAAGCCGATCACCAACCTGCCCGCGTATGTCGAGAAGATCAACGGCCTGATCAAATCCGGAGGCTGAGTTAGACTGCGGCGCTCGTTGACACCTCGGGAATTGCAGGAGAGATGGCTCGCTACGCACTACTGATTCTGCCGTCGACCAATCGGGTCTACGCCGAGTCGTCCGTCGGTCTGACCAAGGCGGAGCTGCAGTTGTTCGGGCAGACCACGCTCACGGCGGACGTCTCCGACATCGGCGAGACCCGGATCGGTGGGGTGCAGTATGTGACGTTCGAGGCCGCGGAATTGCCGGCCGACGATGCCGCGAAACTGGCGAACATGGCGTCGGTCTATGCACTGTTCCGCCAGGACGGAAAGTTTCTCGAACCGGTCGAGCTGAAGTCCTTGGACAAACTCGACAGCGATCTGATCACCATTCAGAAGTACCAGGGCAAGACCAATGAGCTGTTCACCAAGCTGCTGCTGAACGTGACCCTGCTGTCGTCGAAGTGGGGTCCGCAGCTGCTCGAGCGCCGGTTCAGCGTCATCGATCCGCTGTGCGGTCGCGGGACGACACTGAACCAGGCGCTGATGTACGGGTTCGACGCGGCCGGAGTCGATGTGGACCGCAAGGACTTCGACGCGTACGCGACATTCGTGCAGACCTGGCTGAAGAACAAGCGGCTCAAGCATGACGCCGAGGTGATCCGGGTTCGTCGCGAGCACGAGGTCGTGGGGCACCGATTCCAGGCGTCGTTCGGGCTCACGAAAGAAGCCTGGAAGGCGGGCGAGAAGTTCAGCCTGTCGGTCGTCAACGCCGATACGACCAAGGCGCTGGAATTCCACCGCCCGGGCACCTTCGACCTCGTCGTCACGGATGCGCCGTACGGGGTGCAGCACGGCAGCCGGTCGGCCGAGAGCGGCCTGCACCGGAGCCCGATCGACTTGCTGAAGGCGGCCGCGCCGGTCTGGGCCGGGCTACTCCGCTCCGGTGGTGCGCTGGGGATCGCCTGGAACACCAATGTCGCGCGCCGACCGGCCGCCGCGGAAATTCTTGCCGCGGCGGGCCTGGAGCCGCTGGACGAGGCGCCGTACCAGGACTTCGTGCATCGGGTGGATCAGGCGATCGTGCGGGACATCTTGGTGGCGCGTAAGCCTTAGACGGCCTGCCAGAGAGACAGCGCGAAGCGGGCTTCGCTGTCGGTCCACCAGGCGGCCTGGGCGAAGCCGCCGGCGGCGAGCTCCGCGGCGACCCCCTCGGGACGGAACTTGGTGGAGATCTCGGTATGTAGCTCCTCGCCTTCGGCGAAGTCGACCTCGAGGTGCACCTCGGGGATCAGGACGCGCTGCGGGCTGGTGGCGCGCAGGCGCATCTCGATCCGCTCCTCCTCGGCATCCCAAAGCGCGACGTGCTCGAACGCGTCCACGTCGAAGTCCGCGCCGAGCTGCCGGTTGATCACCCGGAGCACGTTGCGGTTGAACTCGGCGGTCACACCCTGAGCATCGTCGTACGCCGCGACCAGCGTGGCTGGGTCCTTGACCAAATCGGTGCCGAGCAGCAGCCACTCGCCAGGCTCGAGGACATCGCGGATCGAGCGGTAGAAGCCGGCGCGCTCCTCCGGGAGCAGGTTGCCGATCGTGCCGCCGAGGAAGGCGACGAGTCTTGGTGAATCGCCCGGCAGCTTGTCGAGGTGCGCAGTGAAGTCACCAACCACACCGTGTACGCCGATGGTCGGATAGTCCGCGTTGATCGCGTCGGACGCGTCGCGCAGCGCCGACTCGGACACGTCGAGTGGGACGAAGGTGCTCAGGCTGCCGTGGTCACGGAGCCCGTCGAGCAGCAGACGGGTCTTCTCCGACGAGCCCGAACCGAGCTCCACCAGCGTGCGGGCCTTGGTCAGCTTCGCGATCTCGGCGCTGCGCGCCTGCAGAATTTCGCGCTCGGCGCGGGTCGGGTAGTACTCGGGCAGGCGGGTGATCTGCTCGAACAGATCGCTGCCGCGCGCATCGTAGAACCATTTCGGTGGCAGCCATTTGGCGTCGGCGGTGAGGCCGGTACGGACGTCTTCGCGGAGGGTACGAGCGGCATAGTCCGGCGTGAGGTGGACGTCGATCTGGGTCACTACGGTCCTTCCATCGGGGTGATGCTCACGGTGGTAGCGGTAGCCACGAGCAGAGAGCGGTCCGGGACCTCGTCCCAGTGCCCCGCGCCGAACGGTTCCGAACCGACTGTGGTCGAATCGGAGGTCCGCCTGACCCAGAGCGAATGCGTCCAGGTGGTGGCGACCAGTTGCTCGCCGTCGGTCAGCAGCACGTTCAGGCGCGAGCCCGGCGCTGCCTCTTCCACCTCATGAAGCACGGACGCGACCGCTTCGGCCGCATCCTGTCCGTCGTTGAGCCGATGCACGATCAGTGCGAACAACAACGCGGAGTCAACTGGCGCTGGAAGCGTCAGCAAGTCGGTGACCGGCAACTCCGCGGCCAGCTTCGCCGTCGACTCCGGCCAGCCGGGGATCTTGCCGTTGTGACTGAACAACCAGTTGCCACTGCGGAACGGCGCCGCTGCCGCCTCGTCGTGCGGCATCCGATCCGTCCCGTTCCGTACGGCGGCAATCACCGCGCCGGAGGTGATTCCGGCGGCGAGGTCGCAGAGGTTGTCGTCGGTCCAGATCGGCACATTCCGGCGATAGCGCCGGGCCGAGCCGGCGTACCAACCCAGGCCGAAGCCGTCGGCGTTCACGGTCCCGCCGCCGCGCATGTCGTTCGGCGCCCAGGACTGCTCGTACAGCGAGTGTTCTGGGTCCAGGACAAGCGAGGCCAAGGTGACCGATGGGCCGAGGTAAGCGAGGTGGCGGCACATCAGGCGCGCAGCTCCTCAGGACGAGGGTCGCGGGCACAACGGAAGCCGGCGAAGATCTGCCGGCGGATCGGGTAGTCCCAGTTCCGGAAGGTGCTGCGGGCAACCACCTCGTCGGTGGCGAACGAACCACCGCGGAGGATCTTGTAGTCAGGGCTGAAGAAGACCAGCGAATACTCGTCGTACGGGAACGCACGGAACTCCGGGTACGGCGTGAACTCGCTCGACGTCCACTCCCAGAGATCGCCGATCAGCTGCTCGACGCCCAGCGGTGATGCGCCCGCCGGATAGGCACCGACCGGCGCCGGACCGAGGTGTCGCTGACCAAGGTTCGCGTGCTGCGGGCCAGGTGTCTCGTCACCCCACGGGAAGCGACGCGTCCGCCCGGTCGCCGGGTCGAACCGCGCTGCGAACTCCCACTCCTCCTCGGTCGGCAGCCGCTTCCCCGCCCACTTCGCGTAGGCCTCGGCCTCGTAGAAGCAGACGTGCATCACCGGCTCGTCCAGAGGCAGCGCTTCGAGCCTGCCGAACCGCAGCTGCCAGTACTCGCCGTCCACAACCTCCCAGAACCGCGGTCCGGTCAGTGAGCCCTTCTGGACGTGCGCCCAGCCGGCCTCCGACCACCACTGCGGGTCCTGATATCCACCACCGGTCACGAACTGCAGGTAGTCCCCATTGCTCACCGGCACCGTGTCGATCACATAAGGCGCAACCCGCACGGCGTGCGCCGGCCGCTCGTTGTCGAGCGCCCACGGCTCGACCGATGTCCCCATCTCGAAGACCCCGCCGGGCACCAGCACCTCCGGAGCGGCCACCCGCCGGCCAGGTGGCGGCGGTGGCGCATCCAGCACCGGCACACCGCGGCGCAACTGGTGGGTCGCGAGCATGGTCTCGTCGTGCTGCTGCTCGTGCTGCACGATCATCCCGAACGCGAACCCGTTGTCGACCAGCTCCCGGCCGCCATCGAACTTCACATGGTCGAGGACGTCGAGCACCTTGTCCCGCACCTCTTCGACATACCCACGCGTCTCCACCGGGCTGAGCAACGGGAGCGCCGGCCGATCCGACCGCGGGTGCATGAACGCGTCGTACAGCTCGTCGATGTCCTGGCGCACCGGCTCACGGCCGCCGACATCCCGGACCAGCCAGAGCTCTTCCTGGTTGCCGATGTGCGCGTAGTCCCAGACCAGCGGCGACATCAGCTTCGAGTGCTGTTTGACCAGGTCGTCGACATCCACCGCGTCGGCCAGGTGCACAGTCCGCCGCCGGGACCGATCCAGCTGCTCGCCGATGAAGGCTCGCAGGCCCTCCTCATTCAGGTCTGACAATTGGTGCTTCATGAGGCTCGCCTTCCGTGGGTGTCGTCGACGATGCGCTGCAACCGGGTCGCGGTCGCAGCGCGAAGCTCAGGGGTGACGCCGGTGCGCTCCAGCAGGTCGATGCCGAGGTCCACGAGGTCGCGGGCCGCCTTGGCGACCGGCTTGTCGTCGAGCCCGTCGCGGGCTGCCGGGTACCAGCGCCCGGCAGCAGGCTCGGCCGCGGCCAGCACGTCGTCGAGGCGGGCCGGGTCGGACATCAGCGCCGAGATCAGCAGCGTCGGGGTGATCCACCCGTCGCCCTGCTGAGTGTCGAGGTAGCGAATCTCCAGATACCCACGCGGGCGCACCGGCGGGAACAGCGTGGACAGGTGGTAGTCAAGGTCGTCGTACGTCGGTCTGTCGCCGGGCAACCGGCCATCGGCCCAATCGCCGAACGTCAGCCCGTCCGGTGCCTCCCAGCTGTCACCACGCCGCAGGCACAGCACCGGCGCGTCCATCGCCGTCCGGGCCCAGGTCGCCGCCGGGTCACCGTCCACCGGCGGTGGCTCCGTGAACGGCGGACAGGTGCCGAAGGTCGCCTCGGTCCGCGCCGAGGCCCAGCCGGTGTCGGCGCCCCCTCGGCGCCGCGAATTCGCGAAGAGCGCGACCATGGCTGGGCCGATGTCGTGCACAGCGCGCCAACGCAGCGCGGTCTGGTCTGCCTCACCGGCGTCCAGACAGACCTGGAATCCCGCGCTGCTGCACATCATCCGCGGGCCATGCGGACCGAGCCGAGCGAAGGTGCGCTCCAGCGCCGCGTAACGCGGGACCGTGAGAATGCGGCGGGGCGCCCGGAAGGCGTCCAGCCCATGGTCGCCGAGGACCAGACCCTCAGCCTGCAGCAGCGCGGCCAGCTCGGCCGCATCGGCGAGAGTGTCGTCGACCAACTGCTGGACCGACGCCATGGCGGGGCCGGAGACCTCCACCTGGCCACCCGGCTCCACCGTGACCAGAGCACCCCGGCCCAGCGGCAGCTGTGGGCTGCCGGGGACCAGGGTGGGGGGCGCGTACACGCCCAGAGCTTTGCGGAGTCGATCGGCGTCGAGCGGCCGGCGCGGATCCTCCGCGTGATGCACGGTCCACTCCAGCTCGACACCGTGCAACTGCGGAGGGCCGTGCTTGAAACAGACCATCGCGACGTAGCCCTCAGCCTCGGCCCGGGAGCCGATCGGGGTTGTCGCCGGAGCACCACCGGACGAGGTCACGTCAGCGACCGTAGCTCTCGCGCCGGGCCTGGACAACCAAGACCGGATTACTCATCGATGACGCCTGCAGTGCGGATCTCATGCCTACATCCTGCAGGCGACCACCGACAGTTTTCCCTTACAGGACTAACTTCCCAGGTCGAAGCGCTTCAAAGAGCTCCGGCTCGGGCGGAACCTAGGACAGGTGGTGCAGGCCTTGACGTTCGGCAACACGTAGAAGTAGCAGCACGACGTCCGCAGCTTCTGTTCCAGCGTGACTCCGAACGCTGTGGCCGCTTCCTCGGCGTGCGGCGCAGGCCCGGCGAGGCGGATGGCGGACCGAACCTCGTCGTCGACCGCTCCGAACCGCTGCAGGGAGCTGAGCTTCACACCGGGCCGGAACGAGTCCAGGAACGCGTTGGCGTGCTCCTGCAATTGCGCCGCCGCTTCCTGCACCGGTACGACGCGGTCGGACAGCAGCGCGACCTCGATCGGGTAGTGCGCGGTCGGGTGCACGCGGAACGCCAGCGCGTCCGGTGAGACCTCAGGCGAGACGCCGGTGGCCGCACCGAGCACCCCGGCCACCAGCGCCGGCACTTGGACGTACCACATCAGCGTGAACATGGCCGCGACCTGGACCGGCGGATCAATCGCGTACTCCCGCGCATAGTCCGCTGCGACCTGCGCACGCCAAGCCCCGGTCGGATCACCGCCGGCTTGCTGCTCTGCGACGACCTGCGCACACGACACCCACTCCGGCCCCGGTACGGCGTCCGCCGTCCGCACGGACAACCAGTCGACCGAGTCGGCCAGGGTGTCCACGAGGGAGCCAACGGAGTGGGTCACCCAGCAAGCCTACGATCCGGCACCACGACCGGTGCGCCATCCACCTCCACCACGGTGGCCTTGAGCCCGAACACCTCGTCTAACCGCTCCGCAGTCAGTACGTCGGCCGGTCGCCCCTGCGCGGCGATCGCACCAGCGCCCATCACCACCAGATGATCGGCGTACTGCGCAGCCAGCGTCAGATCGTGCAGTACGACCACCACCGTCCGACCAGAGGTGTGCGCTGCGGCGTGGACGACGTTCATCACGTCCACTGCGTGCGCCAGGTCGAGGTATGTCGTGGGCTCGTCCAGCAGCAGATGCGCTGTGCCCTGTGCCAACACCATGGCGATCCACACGCGCTGCCGCTGGCCACCGGACAGCTGGTCGACCGGTCGGTCCCGCAGTTCAGTCAGCTCCACTGCGGCCAACGCCTGCTCAATCGCTGCGTCGTCCTCGGAGGTCAACCGCCCGAACAGCCCGCGGTGCGGATGCCGACCACGCGACACCAGCTCGGCAGCGGTGATGCCCTCCGGTGTGACCGGTCCCTGCGGCAGCACACCGAGTCGCCGGGCGAGCTCACGCGCCGGCAACTTGTGGATGTCGTCGCCATCCAGCAACACCTGACCACTCTGCGGCGGGAGCAGTCTGCTCATCCCGCGCAGCAGCGTGGATTTGCCGGAGCCGTTCGGCCCGACGATCGCCGTCAACCGCCCAGCTGGAATCTCCAGCGTCAGGCCGGAGACCACCGGCGCATCGGCGCCGTACGCGAGGGTGAGGTTCTCGACGTGCATATCAACGCCCCTTCTGCTGACGGCCGATTAGGTGAAGCAGATACGGCGCTCCGGCCGCGGCGGTGATCACACCGACAGGAAGCTCATACGGGCCGAAGTGGAGCCAGCCCAGGCCGTTGCGTGCAATCAGATCAGCCAGTACGACGAACAGTGCGCCCAGCAACGCGGATGTCACCAACGGCGGCCGCTCCATCCGGGTCAGCCGCAGTGCGACCTGTGGAGCCACCAGAGCGACGAAGGCAATCGGACCGGCTCCGGCAGTCGCCATAGCGGCCAGGACTGTCGCCACGATCAGCAGGAGTAGCCGGATACGCGCCACCCGCACGCCTAGCGAGGACGCCACGTCGTCGCCGAGCACCATGGCGGATAGGTCCCGGTTGAACATGATTGCTACCGGCAACAGCACGGCTAGTGCGATCAGCACCGGGAGGGCGTCGCTCCACTCGCGCGAGTTGAGCGAACCGGCCAGCCAGGCCGCGGCACGGCCAGCGTCGTTCACATCGCCGATCACCAGCATCCAAGCGACCAAGGAGTTCGCGGCGGCCGCTACACCGACACCGATCAGCACTATCCGGCCACCGTCGACCTGCCCACGCTGGATGGACAGGATGCCGACAGTGAGTGTGGCCAGCAGCCCGCCAACGACGGCGGCCAACGGGATCCCCACTTGACCCGCGAACCCCGAGATGTTGCCGCCACCGCTTCCGGCCAGCACGATCACTGCGACCGCTCCGGCCGACGCTCCCGAGTTCACACCGACGATGTCCGGGCTGGCCAACGCGTTGCGGGACAGGGTTTGCAGGAGCGCACCGGACACGGCGAAGGCGATTCCCACGAGCAGTCCGGTGGCGACTCGTGGCAATCGCAGGTCGAGCACGATCAGTCGTTGCCCACGGCGCCCACCACCGAGCAGTACGTCGATCACATCCGCGACCGGGACTTTCGACGTACCGATGCTTAGTGACAGCAGGGCGACGGCGATCGCCAGGACTGCGAAGAGCAGGCTCAGCACGACAGTGCGGGATTTCACAGCACCACCGCCCGGCGGCGAACCACCAGCACGAACAGCGGCGCACCGACGATGCCCAGCACCACACCGGCCTGCACCTCGCCCGCACCGCCGATCAACCGGCCGACAAGGTCCGCGAGCACCATGGCGCTCGCACCGACCAGTCCGGCGCCCGGGATCAGCCAGGTGTTGCGGGAGCCGAAGAGCTGCCGAGCCACATGACCAGACAGCAAGCCCAGGAAGCCGATCGGGCCGCAGGCAGCCACTCCGGCCGCGGTGAGCAGGCCGATCGCGCCTAGCCCGATCAGGCGGGCGCGGGGAATCGACAGTCCGAGTCCTGCAGCCACATCATCACCGAGCGCCAGCAGGTCGAGATCGCGCGCATTGATGGCGGCGAGGACCAGACCGATCACCGCGAACGGCAGCACCTGACCGGCGACGTCGAGACCGCGACCAGCCACCGATCCGACCGCCCAGAAGCGATAGCTGTCCAGAGTGGTGCTGTCGAGCAAGACAACTGCGGAGGTCATCGCACCGAGCAGTGCGGCCACAGCAGCCCCTGTTAACGCCAGCCCGACTGGAGTCGCGCCACTCCCCCGCGACGCCAGCCGCTGTACGCCGTACGTGGCTATCAGTGCACCCGCGAGCGCTACCCACACTGTGGCGCCGACTGACTCGACGACTCCGGTCTGTAGCCCTAGAACTACAGCGAAGGCAGCGCCCGCGCTCACACCGAAGATGCCGGGCTCAGCGAGCGCATTGCGGGTGTGGCCTTGCATCAGGGCTCCGGCCACGCCGAGGCAGAGACCGATGAGGACGGCAACGATCGTGCGCGGCGCCCGCAGGCTGCGGACGATCACATCGGCGTCAGAGCCGTTGTTGGCGGTCATGGCGTGCCACAGCGCGCCCGGACCGAGCCAGCGCGACCCGAAAGCCAAGCTGGCAACGAAGACCAGCGCGAGTATGACGATCAGCACTACCAGGAACACTGTGCGCCGAGCAGGGGACGACATAGGTTAGCGTTGCCTTACTTGTCAGAGGTCGTGAGTCACCTTACGCGACCCGTGTCCCCAGGAGAGACCCGTGCGCCTGCACCGCATTACCGCCCTGCTCGCCGTCACCGCCTTGGCCCTGACCGGCTGTGGCTCGTCGGACGACGGGAAGTCCCCGGAGGCGCCCGGCTCGTCGTCCACCGGCTTCCCGCGCACCATCGAGCACGCGATGGGCAAGACCGAGATCCCCGCCAAGCCCAAGCGGGTCGTCGCCCTGGACGCCAGCTTCGTCGACGCGACGCTGATCCTGGACACCCCGGTCGTCGGCTACACCGACTACCGCAGCATCAAGGACAAGCTGCCGGAGTATCTGGGCGCCGACCGGGACACGCTCGGTAAGGACGCCCAGCCGGTCGGCACGCTGGCCGAGCCGAACCTGGAGAAGATCGCCGACCTCCAGCCGGACCTGATCATCACCGCCAAGGTCCGGCACGAGAAGCTCTACGAGCAGCTGTCCAAGATCGCCCCGACGATCATGTCGGAGACCACTGGACCGACCTGGCAGGACAACATCCGGCTCGAGGCGAAGGCGCTCGGCCAGGAGCAGCTGGCCGACCAGGAACTCTCGGCGTACAAGACGGCCGCCCGGACCGTCGGTGCCGCCATCAACACCAAGGCGAAGAACCCGACCGTCTCGGTGGTCCGCTTCCTCGACGGCCCGACCCGGCTCTACCAGAAGGCCACCTTCTCCGGCATCGTGCTGAAGGACGCCGGCCTGGCCCGGCCGAAGTCGCAGGACGTCGACGGGTTCGCCCTGGAGATCAGCCCGGAGCGGATCAAGGACGCCGACGCCGACGCGATCTTCGTCACCACGTTCGCCGACGACAAGGGTGTCGGCGCCAAGACCGCGGCCGAGTTCAAGGCCAACCCGCTCTGGAAGCCGCTCGCCCCGAAGGTGCACGAGGTCCCGGACCTGACCTGGATGACCGCTGTCGGTCTGCAGGGCGCCTGGGTCATCCTGGGTGACCTCGCCAAGACCTTCGGTGTGGACGCACCCGTCAAGCCATAGGGTGTTGGTGTGACTGTTCTGACTCGGTGGCATGTCGGGCCGTGGACCGCTCGGGGGACACTGCCGGGCATGCCACTCGAGCCAGGGCGGAAGCGCACCCCGGACGAGCTGAACTTCGACGTCGTCGGTCTCGCCCGCATCCTCGGCCGGCGGCTGTCCGGCCGCGAGGAGCTGCAGGTCAGGTTGTGGCAGAACGAGCTCCGACCGACCCACACCCGCCAGTGCGGTGTGCGCACTCTCGCGGACCCTTCGCTACTGCAGCAGACCGCTGCTGAGGCCCTGGCCTGGCTAGCGGAGCGCGCACCGGCCGGCTACGAGTTCGTCCGTACGGACGCCGTTGAGCTACGACCTCTCCTCGACCTGACCGCACCGGTCGTCGCTGTCGACGCTGTGATCCAGCTGGCCGACGCTCCGCTCCCGGCAGCCCGGCTCGCCGCCTCCCATGTGCGGCCAGGCTGGTACGCCGGAGATGCCGTCTGCAACTGGTCGGGTCCGCATGACACGGCGGCGGCAGCGGTGAGCGCCGTACAGGCTGCTCGGGGTGACCTGGTCTCGCAACTGCGCGCACTGGGTCGAGACGACCTCGCTGCGACCGCACCGCGCTGGCCGGACGTGCCGGTCAGCTAAAGCTGGCGACGAAGTAGCCGACCCCGTACGGCGCCGCGTCGTACAAGAGCTCACCCTGCAGCCGGCCCAGCGCTCCGGCCAGCACCTGCCAAGGCGCCCGCCCTGCCGCCTGGAGCTCAGCCGCGAGCTCCGGGTCAAGAGCAGCCAGTACGTCGGCATCTGCCGCAGCGAACGCGTTAGCCACCGTGCTGTCGAACGCCTCTGCCAGCGGATGCAGGTGCACCGGCGAATGCTCGCTCCGCCGCGGAGCCCCATCCCCCATCACCAGCAGCCCGATACGGTCGTTGCCCTGAGCAATCTCCTTGCCAAGCTGCACGCAGTCGGCCGGTGCGGCATCCACCGGTACGGCGCGGTAGCTCCGGGGCATGTGGACAGCCTTGGACTGTTCGAGGAGCCAGCCGCCGATTGCCAACGAGAGCGGCAGCACCGGTTCGCCGATGCCTAGGCGGACGGATGGAGCGCCGTACGGGCCGAAGGAGCCGCCAGCGGTCGAGCCATAGCTCGCGTCACCGGCTGCCGAGCCGATCACCAGCACCTGGTCGGCAGTTGCGAGCAGGTCGACAGCGGCGAGGCAGGCGGCGCGTAGCTCGTCCAGCTCCGCGGCAGCGCCGGAGGCGACTTCGGGGACCAGTAGAGGTGGGTGGGGGCAGACTGCGGCGGCCACAACGGGCATGTCAGGACTCCCGGAGGTAGCGGAAGAAGAGGTAGTCGTCGGCGCCAGCCACCGTCGTGGCCAGCTTTAGCTGACGGGCAGCAGTGGGAGCGCCGGCTGTGATGCGGCCGGAGCCTGGACCCGCCAAGACGGGCGCCAGGGACAGACAGAGTTCGTCGACGAGGTCAGCGGCGGTGAGTGCGCCCAGGAGGCTCGGACCGCCTTCGCAGAGGATCTGCGGCTGGCCGCGCTCGGCCAGCGTCTTGACCAGCGCGGGCAGCTCGACCTCGGTGCCGCCGAGGACGAGCACATCGGCGACCTTGGCGAGGGCCGCACGGCGGTCCGGCGGGGAGGCTTCATGCGTGATGACGAGTGGGCGCACGGCCGACTGGAAGATCGGGTTGTCGGGGCTGAGTTCGAGGCGACCGGAGACGACCGCGAGCGTGGGGTTCTCGGCGAGGCCTTGCGCCTGGCGCCAGGAACGGCTGGCGGCGGACAGCCTCAGAGGCGTGTAGCCCTCGTCGCGGATGGTGCCGGCACCGACCAGTACGACGTCGGCCAGCCGCCGGATCATGCTGAAGACCCGACTGTCGGAGTCACTCGACAGCGCCTTCGACTTGCCGTCGATCTCGACCGCACCGTCCAGGCTGCTGACGAAGTTGGCGCGCAGGTGCGGCACCGTGCGGTCGGCGACCTGGTAGACCTCGATCAGGTCGTCGTCCGTCAGCTCGTCCAATTGGCGCATCAGGCCAGGCTCCTTCGGGTTCCGGCGGGCTGGGCAGTGCCACGCAGTACGGCGATCAGGTCGAGCGCCTGGCGTGCAGCCGGTACGTCGTGTACCCGGAACACCCGAGCCCCAAGCCACGCCGAGATGCTCAGTGCGGCCAGTGTGCCGTTGCCGCGCTGACCAGGTGGGAGCTCCAGCGTCTCGCCGATGAAGTCCTTGTTGGACACGGCCACGAGCACCGGCCAGCCGGTTGCCGCCAGCTCATCCAGCCGGCGGGTCAGTTCGAGCGACTGCAGGGTGTTCTTGCCGAAGTCGTGGGTCGGATCGATGAGGATCCCGTCCCGCCGCACCCCGGCCGCGACTGCGCGCTCGGCGAGACCGGTCGTCGTACGGATGACGTCTTCGACCACGTCGTCGTACGCCATCCGGTGCGGGTCGGTGCGCGGGGAGAGTCCGCCGACGTGACTGCAGACGAGCCCGGCGCCGAACTCGGCGGCGGCGTAGACGAGGTCAGGGTCGGAACCGGACCAGGTGTCGTTCAGCAGGTCGGCACCGGCCTCGACCACGCGCCGGGCGACGCCGCTGCGGTAGGTGTCCACGCTGATCACCAGCGAGGGGTGCCGCTCTCGGATCCCGGCCACGAAGTCGACCGTCCGCCGTAGCTCCTCGTCCTCGCTGACCGGCTCGCCGTACCCGGCCTTCACGCCACCGATGTCGACCAGATCGGCACCGTCCGCGACCGCCTGATCGATCGCCGCGTATGCCGCATCGGCCGCGTAGGTCGCGCCCCGGTCGTAGAACGAGTCCGGAGTCCGGTTCACGATCGCCATCACGGCGAACTCGCCGACCCCGAAAGTGCGTTGGCCCAGGCGCAGCGCAGTCATGAGGCGACTGTATCCGGCGGACTTCCAGCACTGTCCAACCTCCCGCCGACGGGCCCCGCGAGGAGGCGCTGAGCGTGCAGGTGGCGGTGGGCGGCCCAGTTAGTCAGTGGTGGCGGTCCAAACCCCCTGCCGAAGCTGCCACATATCCTATAGGATTCGTCGAACAGACCGCCCTCCGCACCAGATCGGGTCACTCCATGGCACGTTTCACCGAGTTAGAGACGTATGACGTCCGCTTCCCCACGTCGCTGGACCTGGACGGCTCCGACGCGATGAACCCCGACCCGGACTACTCGGCGGCGTACCTGATCCTGCGCACCGATGCCGGCGACGGGCTCGAAGGGCACGGTTTCGCGTTCACGATCGGTCGTGGGAACGACGTGCAGACCGCCGCCATCCACGCGCTGCGCGACCACGTCGTCGGGCTCGACCTGGACGCGACGCTGAACGATCTCGGCGGCTTCTGGAAGTCGCTCGTGCACGACTCGCAGCTGCGCTGGCTGGGCCCGGAGAAGGGCGTCATGCACATGGCGATCGGCGCAGTCGTCAACGCAGTCTGGGATCTGGCGGCCAAACGCGCCGGTGTCCCGCTCTGGAAGTTGCTGTCCGATCTGACGCCTGAGCAGATCGTCGACCTGGTCGACTTCCGCTACCTGACCGATGCGCTCACTCCGGACGAGGCGCTCGAGATCCTGCGCAAGGGTCAGACCGGCCGCGGCGAGCGTGAGGCGCTGCTGCGGGAGAACGGCTACCCGGCGTACACGACGACGCCCGGCTGGCTCGGGTACGACGACGCCAAGCTGATCCGGCTGTGTCACGAGGCCGTCGCCGAGGGGTTCACGCAGATCAAGCTGAAGGTCGGCGCGAACCTCGACGACGACATCCGCCGGATGCGGCTGGCCCGCGAGGCCGTCGGCCCCGACATCCGGATCGCCATCGACGCCAACCAGCGCTGGGACGTCGCCGACGCCATCGAGTGGGTCAAGGCGCTGGCGCCGTACGACGTCTGGTGGATCGAGGAGCCGACCAGCCCCGACGACATCCTCGGCCACGCGACCATCGCGAAGGCGATTGCGCCGACCCGCGTCGCGACCGGCGAGCACGTGCAGAACCGCGTTGTGTTCAAGCAGATGCTGCAAGCCGGATCGCTATCCGTGCTCCAGCTCGACAGCGCCCGGGTCGCCGGAGTGAACGAGAACATCGCGATCCTGCTGCTGGCCGCGAAGTTCGGCGTACCGGTGTGTCCGCATGCAGGCGGGGTAGGACTGTGTGAGCTGGTCCAGCACCTGTCGATGTTCGACTACGTTGCGGTCAGCGGGACGGTCGAGGACCGGGTGATCGAGTTCGTCGACCACCTGCACGAGCACTTCCTGGACCCGGTCGTGATCCGGGCCGGGCACTACGTGGCACCGGTGAAGCCGGGCTTCGGCGCCGAGATGGACGCCGAGACGCTGACCGACTTCCGCTTCCCGGGTGGCAAGATCTGGAACGACCTCACTAAGGAGAACCAGTGACTAGCCCGCAAGACAACACTTTCACCGGCCTGCGAGCTGTGGTCACCGGCGGCGCGTCGGGCCTGGGCCTCGCGGCCGCCACCCTGCTGGCCGCTCGTGGCGCGCAGGTGGTCGTGTTCGACCTCAAACCCGACGTCGCCGAGCCGCTGACCGGCATCGCGGCCGATGTCACCGATGACGCCTCCGTGCGGTCCGCCATCGCCGCGGCCGCGCTGCAGCTCGGCGGGATCGACATCGTGGTGAACAACGCCGGGATCGGGGCCCAGGGCAACGTCGCGGCGAACGACGACGACGAGTGGCACCGCGTTCTCGACGTCAACGTGGTCGGGATCGCCCGCGTCACCCGCGCCGCTCTGCCGTATCTGCGCAAGTCGTCCGCGGCCGCGATCGTCAACACCTGCTCGATCGCTGCCACTGCCGGCCTGCCGAACCGCGCCGTGTACTCCGCCAGCAAGGGCGCCGTACTGGCCTTGACGATGGCGATGGCCGCTGACCACGTTCGCGAAGGCATCCGGGTCAACTGCGTGAACCCCGGTACGGCGGACACCCCGTGGGTCGGCCGTTTGCTCGACAGCGCCGCCGACCCGGAGGCGGAGCGCGCATCGCTTGAAGCCCGGCAGCCGATGGGTCGTCTGGTGTCGGCCGAGGAGGTCGCCCACGCCATCGCGTACCTGGCCAGCCCGCTGTCCGGCTCAACCACCGGTACGGCGCTTGCTGTCGACGGCGGAATGCAGGGTCTGCGACTCCCAGCGGCGCGGTCATGAGCGGTCTGAACATCTTCGGCGACCGTTTCAAGATCGGACTGGGCGGAGCGCCGCTGGCCGGTCTGCGGACAAAGGTCTCCGAGGATGATGCCCTCGCCACGGTGAATGCGGCCTGGGACGCGGGCTGGCGGTACTTCGACACCGCGCCGCACTACGGGCTCGGACTGGCCGAAGAGCGGCTTGGCCGGGGGCTCGCCGGGAAGCCGCGGGATGAGTACGTGCTGTCCTCGAAGGTCGGCCGGATCATCTACGAGGCCGACACCGAGGCACCGGACGACCAGGGCTTCGCGGTTACCACCAAGCGTCGCCGCCGCTGGGACTTCAGCCGGGACGGCGTCCTGCGCAGCATCGAGGACTCGCTGCGCAGGATCGGCACCGACCGCCTCGACATCGTCTTCGTGCACGACCCCGACGACCACGGCGACGAGGCCATCGCGACCGCGTTTCCGGCGCTGATCGAGCTGCGGGATCAGGGTGTGATCGGGGCGATCGGGTCCGGGATGAACCAGACCGCGATGCTCACCCGGTTCGTCACCGAGGTCGATGTCGACGTGATCATGCTGGCCGGCCGCTATTCGCTGATCGACCCCGCCGGGCTCGACGACATCCTGCCGGCGTGCCTGGCGAACGACGTACAGGTTGTTGCTGTGGGGGTCTTCAACTCCGGTCTGTTGTCGCAGCCGCGGCCGGCCGTGGACACGACCTTCAACTACGCGCCGGCCGATGCGGCGTTGATCGCGAAGGCCAACCAGCTGGCCGATGTGTGCGAGTCGCATGGCGTCACGCTGCCTGCGGCCGCTCTCGCCTTCCCGCGGTTCCACGAGGCTGTTGCCGGTATTGCGGTCGGCTGCCGAAACGCGGCGGAGGTCCAGACCAATGCGGCGCTGGATCAGGCCGAAATCCCTTCCGGCCTGTGGTCCGACCTGAAGTCGACCGGCTTGCTCCGCGCGGACGCACCGACCGCCTGACGACGAAGCGCCGTACGGATCCGTCCCAAGACCCCCGTACGGCGTCGCTTCGGCGTGGCGTGTCGCGGCCGCAATCGGACAGTTCTCCGTAGGGCGCACCACAGGGACCCGCCGTAGGGGGCCGGTGGACCGGAAAGATCCCCTAGGGTTTCGCAGCATGGAACTGAGTGTTGACGCAGACCTGGCCGCGCGGCGGATCGCAGTGATCCAGGAGCACATGGACACCGAGGTCACGCAGGAGTTCGATCTCACGCTGGCGACCTTCGACGGGCATCCGCTGTACGAGATCGTGCCGACCGGGCAGACCTTCGAGGGCGCCGAGCAGGTGATGGCGTACTACACGCTGACCCGGACCGCCTTCCCCGACCAGCGGCACGACAACGTGCGATTCCACGCGGCCGCCGACTCGGTGATCGTCGAGTTCGACCTGCTCGGGACGAACCTCGGCGAGTTCTACGGATTCCCGCCGACCGGCAAGGCCTACCGGGTGCCGGTGATCGCGGTGTTCTTCTTCACCGGCGACCGGATCACGCTGGAGCGCGTGTACTTCGACACGGCGTCGCTGGTGATGCAGATCGGCCGGCCCGAGTTGCTGACTGCGCCGCGTTGATGCGGGTCCACCACCTCAACTGCGGTTCGCTCCGGTTTCCGGGGGCGCCGCTGGTCTGTCATGTGCTGCTGATCGAGTCTTCAGATGGGTTGGTTCTGGTCGACACGGGGTTCGGGCTGGCTGATATCGCGGATCCGTCCCGGTTGGGGCCGGCTCGGCGGTTGGTGCGGCCGGTGCTTGATCCGGCCGAGACCGCGATTCGGCAGGTCGAGAAGTTGGGGTTCGCGGCGAGCGACGTACGGGATGTTGTGGTGACGCACTTCGATCTCGACCACATTGGTGGGCTGGCGGACTTCCCGTCGGCCGCAGTGCATGTGACGGCGACTGAGGCCCGCGCTGCGGTGCATTCGCCGTCGTGGCAGGAGCGGCAGCGGTATCAGTCGGCGCAGTGGGCGCATGGGCCTCGGTTGGTTGAACATCCGGTCGGCGGCGATACCTGGAACGGCTTCACCGGCGCGCACGAGATCCTGCCAGGCGTCGTACTCATCCCCTTGCCAGGCCACACTCGCGGCCACGCGGCCGTTGCCGTTGACAACGGCCGTTTGCTGCATGCCGGTGACTCGTTCTTCCATCGCGGAACGTTGGAGAGAAAGCCGATCCCATGGTCGCTGCGGCTCAACGAGCGAGCAGTCGCCTTCGACGCCGCGCGCGTCCGCTCCAACCACGCCCGCCTAGCCGAGCTCCACCAAGCAGGCTCCGGCACGACCGTTTTCTGTGCCCACGACCCGGTGCAGTTCGAGGCACTGGCCGAGGCGGACCGCTACCACTGACCAACCTCCCGAATGGGCCGGCCGCGCCGCCCGGCTGAGCGTGAACTCGGTTGGGCGGGCCGGGTTAGACAGCGGGGGCGGTCCGCTGTCAGCGGGTAAGGCGGTCGGGCCTTAGGTCCAGTCGTCTTAGCAGCTGGGCGTTGAGGGCGACGACGATGGTGGAGATCGACATCAGCAGGGCGCCGACGGCGGGTGAGACGAGGATACCTGCGAACGCCAGTACGCCGGCTGCCAGCGGGACGGTGATGACGTTGTAGCCGGTCGCCCAAACGAGGTTCTGCCACATCTTGCGGTAGCTGGCCCGGGACAGGTCGATCACCGACAGGACGGCTCTCGGGTCGTCGGCGGCGAGTACGACTCCGGCGGATTCGATCGCTACGTCGGTGCCGGCGCCGATCGCGATGCCGACCTCGGCACGTGCCAGGGCGGGGGCGTCGTTCACGCCGTCGCCGACCATGGCGACCTTCAGTCCGCGGGCCTGCAGTTCGCTGACCTTGGCGTCTTTGTCGCCCGGCAAGACCTCGGCGAAGACCTCGTCGATCCCCAGCTCGCTCGCCACCGCGTCGGCCACCTGGTGGGCGTCGCCGGTGATCATCGCCACCCGGACACCCCTTTGGTGCAAGGCATCCACGGCTTGTCGGGACTCCTCACGCACGGCATCCGCGAGGGCGATCGCACCGACGACCTGCCGGTCCTTCAGCACCTGCAGCACTGCCGCGCCCTGCGACTTCCACTCCGCGATGCGCGCCTCGAGCTCGGCCGGCTCAGCGACGCCGTACTCGCGCAGTAACGCCGGTCCACCGACAGCAACTTCGTTGCCATTGACAACAGCCTGTACGCCGCGCCCGGTGAGCGAGGTGAATCCGGTCGCCACGAGCTGTCCGCGGCTGGCGCTGTCCGCATGCGCGCGGACGATCGCCTTCGCCAGCGGGTGTTCACTGTCCGCCTCGACGGCTGCTGCGAGTGCGAGCAGTTCGTCTTCCGTTACACCGGCGGTCGGCGCGACGCCGAGTACGGCGGGCTCGCCCTTCGTCAGCGTGCCGGTCTTGTCGAACAGGACGACGTCGATGGTGCGCATCCGCTCCAGCGCCAGCCGGTCCTTCACCAGTACGCCGGCCTTCGCGGCCCGCTCGGTGGAGATCGCGATCACCAGCGGGATCGCGAGGCCGAGAGCGTGCGGGCAGGCGATCACGAGGACAGTGACGGTGCGGGTGACGGCCTGGTCGAGCTCGCCCAGCAGCGACCACACGATGAAGGTGATCACCCCGGCACCCGACGCGAAGTAGAAGAGGAACGCGGCGGCCCGATCGGCCAGTGCCTGCGCGCGGGACGACGACGCCTGCGCCTCCGCGACCAGCCGCTGGATCCCGGCCAGCGCAGTGTCGTCGCCGACCGCGGTGATCTCGACGCGAAGGGCGTTGTCGGTGGCAACAGTTCCGGCGACCACCGAGTCACCGACTGCCCGCGAAACCGGCCTCGACTCCCCGGTGATCATCGACTCGTCAACCTCGGCCTGCCCGTCGACAACCGTCCCGTCCGCGGGGACCCGGCCGCCCGACCGCACCAGTACGACGTCGCCCGCTGCGAGCATGTGGAGTGGCACTGGGGTGACCCCATCGGGCGTGACCTTCTCAGCCTCATCCGGTAGCAACGCGGCCAGCGCATCGAGCGCTCCGGAGGCGGCCCCGAGTGCTCGCATCTCCAGCCAGTGCCCGAGCAGCATGATCACGATCAGCAGCGCGAGCTCCCACCAGAAGTCAAGGTCGAAGCTACCGATCTTGAGGGTGGTGACCCATGACGCGACGAACGCGACCGTGATCGCCATCGAGATGAGGAGCATCATGCCCGGCCGCCGCGACCGCAGTTCGGCCCAACCACCGGTCAGGAACGGGCGTCCGCCGTACAGGAAGATCGCGGTGCCGAGAACCGGCGCGATCCAGCTCGCCCCCGGAAAGTCGGGCCGCGTATATCCCAGCAGGTCGGCGAACATCTCGCTGAAGAACACCACCGGCACCGACAGCCCCAAGCTGACCCAGAACCGGTCCTTGAACTGCGCCGCATGATCCCCGTGCCCACCATGCCCCGAGTGATCCATCGAATGCCCCGCGTGCTCATCCATACCTGCAACATACCCCCAAGGGGTATCGAAAGCCAACGTGACCCACAACGCAAAGCCCCCTGGCCAGCGGGCCAAGGGGCTTTGCGGTGAGACCGGCTACAGCGGGTCGATGGTTTCCAGGGACTCGGGGGTTTGCTCCAGCCAGCGGGTGATGCCGATGTCGCGGAGGAACGGCAGGTCGTGGCTGGCCACGACGAGGGCGCCTTGGTAGGAGGCGAGGGCGCCTTTCAGTTGGGCGACGCTGGCCAGGTCGAGGTTGTTGGTTGGTTCGTCGAGCATGAGGAGTTGGGGTGGGGGCTCGGCCAGGAGGAGTGCGGCGAGGGTCGCTCGGAAGCGTTCGCCGCCGGACAGGGTGCTTACCAACTGGTCTGCGGAGCGACCTCGGAAGAGGAAGCGGGCCAGGCGTGAACGCCGATCCTGGTTCTCGATGGCGGGCGCCAGGAGACCGACGTTGTCCACGATGGAGAGGTCGTCGCGAAGAAGGTCGAGTCGCTGAGGCAAATAGCGGAAGGGAACCAGCGGCAGCGAATCACTCGTGATCGATTGCAGCAGCGTTGTCTTGCCGGCACCGTTCGGCCCGGTCAGCGCGATTCGCTCCGGCCCGCGGATCTCCAGATCCACGAGCGCGCCCGTCCGCAGCGGGTGCTCTTCGAGGCGCAGTACGACGCGCCCAGCCGGTACTGCGGTCTTCGGCAGGTCGACTCGGATTGTCTCGTCGTCGTGGACCTTCGCCTCCGCATCGGTCAGTGCATCCTGCGCCGATTCCAGCCGGTCGGAGTGCATACCGACATGCTTGGCCGCCGACACCTGAGCATTGCGTTTCAGATTGCCGGCAACGATCTTCGGGATACCGCCCTTCTCGAACGCACGCTGACCCCGCGCTTGACGCTGGTCGGACTTCATCCGGGCCTCGATCAGGTCCTTCTTCTGTTTGCGCAGATCCGACTCGGCCGCGCGCACCATCCGCTCGGCCGCCTCCTGCTCGATCGCGACAGCCTCCTCGTACGCCGACAGGTTGCCGCCGTACCAGGTGATTCCGCCCTTGCGCAGGTCGCCGATCTGGTCGACCCGGTCGAGCAATTCGCGGTCGTGGCTCACGATCAGCAGCGCACCACGGAACTGGTCGACGGCGTCGTACAGGTGTTGTCGCGCTCGTAGGTCAAGGTTGTTGGTCGGTTCGTCGAGCAGCAGTACGTCGGGGCGTCGGAGCAGCTCAGCGGCTAGGCCGAGCAGGATCGTTTCGCCGCCGGACAGTTCGCCGACCGACCGGTCCAGGCCGATCGAACCGAGCCCGAGCTTGCCGAGCAATGCCTCGGCGCGCTCGTCGGCATCCCACTCGTCGCCGACGATGGCGAAGTTCTCCTCCGATGCATCGCCGGACTCGATCGCCGTGATGGCACGGCGGATCGCATCGATGCCGAGCGCCTGGTCGACGCGCAGCGACGTGTCCAGCGTGAGGTCTTGCGGCAGGTAGCCAAGCTCGCCCTGCACCCGGACCGTGCCGCGCTGCGGCTTGAGCCGGCCGGCGATCAGCCGGAGCAGGGTGGACTTGCCGGTGCCGTTGCGTCCGACCAGGCCGGAGCGAACCGGTCCCGCGACGAAGCTGAGCCCGTCGAACAGCACGTCGCCGTCGGGCCAGGCGAAAAAGAGGTCAGTACACGACAGGGAATGACTCATCAGGTGCTCCAAGAGAGATCTTCAAGGAGACCGCACAGATCCCGGGAACCGGGCAGCGGTCATCAACTAGTTGAAGGAAGATCTCAGTTGCGCAACCTGCACCCCTGTCGTCGGGAATGTGACTTCACCACTGTACGACGCGCTACCGGCCCGAGCCAGTTGTTTTCAGGGGGCCTGTCGCAGCCAGGTCTCGACGCCGGCGACATGCACGGTCATCCAGGCGCGGGCGGCTTCGGCGTCGCCGGACTGGATGGCGTCCAGGATCGCGGTGTGCTCGGCGAGCGTCCGCTCGACCGCGCCGGCCTGGGTGACGCCGCGCCAGATGCGGGCTCGCTGGGTCGCACCGGAGATGCCGTCGAGCAGCGAGCAGACGACCTGGTTGCCGGTCGCCTCGGCGATGCCACGGTGGAAGCGCAGGTCGTTCGCGACCAGCTCCTCGACGCCCGCATCCGTCGGCAAGTCGGCACACAGCTGCCGCAGAGCCGACAGTTGGTCAGCCCCGATCCGCGCTGCCGCCAGCGCGGCCACGCCGGGCTCCAGGAGGCGCCGTACCTCGAAGAACTGGAGGATCGAGTCGTCGCGGTGCAGGTCGACCATGAAATTCAGGGCGTCCAGCAGATGCGCACTGTCCAGGCTGGTCACATACGTGCCGTCGCCGTGCCGCACGTCGAGCACGTTCACCAGCGTCAGCGCCTTGACCGCCTCGCGCAGCGAGTTCCTCGACAACCCCAGCCGCGCGGCCAGATCCGCCTCTTTCGGCAACCGGTCACCCGGCCCGAGCTCCCCCGAGGTGATCATCCCTTTGATCTTGACGATCGCCTCGTCCGTCAATGCCATTGCGTCAGTATGCCGCCCAAGCGCTCAGCCCGTCCCAGCGATCCGGGCCAGCAGGGCGCCCCGGGTCGCCGAACCGGTCTTGGCGAGCACCGCTTTCACGTGATCGTCAACGGTGTGCCGGGACAGCACCAGTCGCTCGGCCAGACCGCGTGAGTCGATCCCAGTGGCCAGCTCGGTGAGCACCTCCCGCTCCCGCGGGCTCAGACCGTGCGCCAGCCCGAACACCTCAAGCCGCTCCGCCGGAGTCGAGTCCTCGATGCTCACGACGATGTCGGACTCACCAGAGGCCCGAGCTGCGCGCAGTGTGATCCAGCGCCCGGAGCCGAGGTGCACCCGGGACCACGCCGGCCCCACGGGCATCCCTTGCTCAGCCGCGATCAGTGCGGCCGCCAGGTTGTACGCCGCCGCCGGGATTACCTCCTCCGATGGATTCAGCTGTTCGAGCGCCTCCACAGCTGCCGGCGTCCGGATCCGGACCCTCAGATCAGCATCCAGTACGACGATCGCCGGGCCGCCCGGCGTTTCCTGCGGAGCGGCCGTGAAGGTTCGCGCTTGCGCCCGTCGCAGGCCGGTGGTCAGTACGGCCGCCAGTGCGCCCAGCTGGTTCTGCTCTGCCCGAGTGAACGGCGTGGAGCGCCACAGGTCCAGCCACGCCCAGCAGCCGAACCGGTCCCAGCACGCGACAGTCAGGATGTGCGCCGACCGGCCCCGGAACGAATTGACCGCCGTACCGGCGGCTCGCAGGTCAGTCCACCGCGTCCCGTGCTCCAGGTAGCGCCACCGCACCAGCCCGGGCAGCTCCGGCCACGCCAACCCCGGTACGGCGGCCAGTGGCGCCGTACCGACGCAGGTCACCGGGTCGGTCAGCACCCAGACGTATCCGTCGAACGGCACCACCGGGCGCACCGCGGTCAGGACCTGCTCCCGCAGCGCTTTCGCATCGAGCGCGCCGGAACACAGCCGCTCCACCCGGTCCAGCACGTCCCGAGCGTAGATCCCCAACTTGGGGGATGGGAACGCATGACGCAGACGCGCACGCTCAACCCATGATCACTCTGCACATCGAGAACACCATCGACGACTACGCCACCTGGAAGGCCGCCTTCGACCGCTACGAGCGGGCCCGGCGCGACCACAACGTCCTGGCGCACCGGATCACCCGGCCGGCCGACGACACCACCACCAAGGTCTTCATCGACCTGGATTTCGCGACCCGGACCGACGCCGCCGCCTTCGGCCGGCTCCTGGAGAAGATCTGGCAAACCCCGCTGTCGCACGCTGCTTCGGCCGCGCACGCCGTACCGGAGCTTCGCGAGGTCCTGGAGGAGCAGCGTCACTAAGGCAGCGTCATTAAGGCAGCGTCACTAAGACCAGGAGGGGGGAACTGGACTGATCCGGAGGGTGAGCTTCACCACATCTTCACAATTGTTCACACTTCACCCACGGCAGCGCGGCAGTTGCATACAGTGGCCATCCACGCTCAGTGACGTCACCCGAAGTGACCGTCCAGGCGGCCGGAATCCCCCCTGTACAACGCGTCCGGCAGTTGACCACACGTTCACCTCAGCCGTCCAGAGACACCGCGGCGACCACCGCGCTGAAACACCTGTCAGCGCGGTGTTTCAGCCATCCGGCGATGGCAGCCGCGACTCCTGACCACTCGGCACACTGGTCCGGTGATCCCGGGCTGTGGAACTTACCGCCGTGCGATTAGCCTTGCCTCGGGAACCAACCCATAACTGCACGAGTCATAACGCGCGGTATATCTGACCCGAGATCGGAAGAGGCGAACTGCCCAGTGGCCACCGAGCCATCAGACTCAAATCCCCTTGCAGCCTTCGGTGCGAACGAATGGCTGGTCGACGAGCTGTACGAGAAGTACTTGCAGGACCCGAAGTCGGTGGATCCCGCGTGGCTTGAATTCTTCAAGACGTACACGCCTGAGGCAGACGCGAAGCCGGTGACGACCGCCCCGGCCGACGCGCCCCGACCCGATGCCGTGTCGGACAACAAGACTCCAGAGGCTCCGAGCCGCGGCAGTGCGCCGACCGTGCCCGCCTCGAACCAGCCTGCTGTGGCCGCTTCTCAGGCCTCTGCGCCGGCCGATCAGCCCGCCAAGCAGCCCGTGCCGGCAGCGGCCGCGCCGGCCGCCCCCACCGGAGGAACGGTGAACCAGCCGCAGAAGGCGCCGATCAAGCCTGCGCCCGCCACCATCGCCGACACCGAGCGGAAGATCCTCCGTGGTGCGCCGGCCCGGACCGCGCAGAACATGGAGACCAGCCTCACGGTCCCCACTGCGACCAGCGTCCGCCAGGTGCCGGTCAAGCTGCTGATCGACAACCGCATCGTCATCAACAACCACCTCAAGCGCGCCCGTGGCGGCAAGATCTCGTTCACCCACCTGATCGGGTGGGCGCTGGTGAAGGCCCTGAAGACGCTGCCCGAGATGAACGCGTCGTACGACGAGACCGAGGGCAAGCCGACGCATGTCCAGCCGGCCCACATCAACCTGGGTCTGGCCATCGACATGTCGAAGCCGGACGGCACCCGGCAGCTGCTGGTGCCTTCCATCAAGGCGACCGAGGACATGACGTTCGCGGACTTCTGGATGGCCTACGAGGACATCGTCCGGCGGGCCCGCGACAACAAGCTCGCGCTGCCGGACTTCCAGGGCACCACGATCAGCCTGACCAACCCGGGCACCATCGGTACGCAGCACTCGGTGCCGCGGCTGATGACCGGCCAGGGCTGCATCATCGGCGTCGGCGCGATGGAGTACCCGACCGAGTACCAGGGTGCGGCCGAGGAGACGATGGCCAAGCTCGCGGTGAGCAAGGTCATGACGCTCACCTCGACGTACGACCACCGGATCATCCAGGGCGCCCAGTCGGGTGAGTTCCTGCGCCGGATCCACCAGCTGCTGCTCGGCCAGGAGGGTTTCTACGACGAGATCTTCCAGAGCCTGCGGATCCCGTACGAGCCGATCCGCTGGGCCACGGACCTCCCGCACAGCCACGAAGAGGACATCAACAAGCAGGCCCGGATCCTCGAGCTGATCCACGCCTTCCGGGTGCGCGGCCACATCATGGCCGACACCGACCCGCTGGAGTACAAGCAGCGCAGTCACCCCGACCTCGACGTCGCGACCCACGGCCTGACGCTGTGGGACCTGGACCGCGAGTTCGCGACCGGCTCCTTCGGTGGCGACCGCCGGTTCATGAAGCTGCGCGAGATCCTCGGCATCCTGCGCGACTCGTACTGCCGGACCACCGGTATCGAGTACATGCACATCCAGGACCCCGAGCAGCGCAAGTGGCTGCAGACCCGGGTCGAGCGGCCGCACACCAAGCCGCCGCGCGAGGAGCAGCTCCGGATCCTGGCCAAGCTGAACGAGGCCGAGGCGTTCGAGACCTTCCTGCAGACCAAGTACGTCGGCCAGAAGCGCTTCTCGCTCGAGGGTGGCGAGACCACCATCCCGCTGCTCGACGAGCTCTGCGAGGAGGCGGCCGGCGCCGGTCTGGACGAGGTCGTCATCGGTATGGCGCACCGTGGCCGCCTGAACGTGCTGGCCAACATCGTCGGCAAGTCCTACGGGCAGATCTTCCGTGAGTTCGACGGCAACATCGACCCGCGGACCGTGCAGGGCTCCGGCGACGTCAAGTACCACCTGGGCGCGGAGGGCGAGTTCGTCTCCGAGTTCGGCGACAAGATCAAGGTGTCGGTCGCGGCCAACCCGTCGCACCTGGAGACCGTCGACCCGGTCCTCGAGGGCATCGTCCGGGCCAAGCAGGACATCCTGGACCGCGGCGCAGCCTTCCCGGTGCTGCCGATCCTGGTCCACGGTGACGCGGCCTTCGCCGGTCAGGGCGTGGTGGCCGAGACGCTGAACCTGTCCCAGCTGCGCGGCTACCGCACCGGTGGCACCGTGCACGTGATCGTCAACAACCAGGTCGGTTTCACCACCTCGCCGGCCTCGTCGCGCTCGTCGATGTACTGCACCGACGTCGCGCGGATGGTCCAGGCACCGATCTTCCACGTGAACGGCGACGACCCCGAGGCGTGTGTCCGGGTCGCCGACCTGGCCTTCGAGTACCGCCAGGCGTTCAACAAGGACGTCGTCATCGACCTGGTCTGCTACCGCCGCCGCGGTCACAACGAGGGTGACGACCCGTCGTTCACCCAGCCGCTGATGTACGACCTGATCGAGCAGAAGCGCTCGGTCCGCAAGCTCTACACCGAGGCCCTGATCGGCCGTGGCGACATCACGGTCGAAGAGGCCGAGCAGGCGATGCGGGACTTCCAGCAGCGCCTCGAGCGGGTCTTCACCGAGGTTCGCGAGGCGAAGAGCCAGCCGGACACCCCGGCGCCGTACATCACCGTCCCGGACTACCCGGACAAGCCGCAGGGTCCGGACGCGACCGCGACCACGCCCGAGGTGCTGAAGAAGATCGCCGACGCGTACACCACGCTGCCGGAGGGCTTCACCGTGCACCCGAAGGTGCTGCCGCAGCTGCAGCGCCGGGCCGCCGCGATCACCCAGGGCCCGATCGACTGGGCCTCGGCGGAGATGACGGCGCTCGGTTCGCTGCTGCTCGCCGGTCGTCCGGTCCGGCTCGCCGGCCAGGACAGCCGCCGCGGCACGTTCGTCCAGCGGTTCGCCGCGATCATCGACCGGGTCAACGGGCAGGACTACGTCCCGCTGCAGAACCTGGACGAGAACCAGGCGAACTTCTACGTCTACGACTCGCTGCTCAGCGAGTACGCCGCCCTCGGCTTCGAGTACGGCTACTCGGTGGCCCGGCCGGACGCGCTCACCCTGTGGGAGGCGCAGTTCGGTGACTTCGTGAACGGCGCCCAGTCGATCATCGACGAGTACATCTCGGCCGGTGAGGCGAAGTGGGGCCAGAAGTCGGGCGTCGTGCTGCTGCTGCCGCACGGCTACGAGGGCCAGGGCCCGGACCACTCGTCCGCGCGGATCGAGCGGTTCCTGGCGCTCTGCGCCGAGGACGCGATGACCGTGGCCCAGCCGTCGACACCGGCGTCGTACTTCCACCTCCTGCGCCGGCACACGCTGGGCGAGGAGCACAACCCGATGATCGTCTTCACGCCGAAGCAGCTGCTGCGGCGCAAGGAGGCGGTGTCGCAGCCGGAGGAGCTCACCCACGGCACCTTCCGGCCGGTCCTCAACGACGAGGAGGCCGAGGCGACCACCGCAACGGTCGAGCGCGTCATCCTGGCGTCGGGCCGGATCAGCTACGACCTGCTCGCCGAGCGCAAGAAGGTCGAGCCGGACAAGATCAGTACGGCGATCATCCGGGTCGAGCAGCTCTACCCGCTGCCCGCCGCCGAGATCGCCGCCGAGATCGCGAAGTACCCGAACGTCACTGAGATCCGCTGGGTCCAGGACGAGCCGGCGAACCAGGGCCCGTGGCCGTTCATGGCGCTGAACCTGACCGAGCACCTCGGCGGCAAGCCGTTCTACCGGGTCTCCCGGCCGGCGATGTCGGCGACCTCGGTCGGTTCGATGGGTGCGCACCAGGCGGAGCAGCAGACGCTGCTGAAGCAGGCCTTCAGCTGACGTGTACTTCACCGACCGAGGGATCGAGGAACTCGAGGGCCGGCGAGGCGAGGAAGACGTCTCGCTGGCCTGGGTGGCCGAACGGCTGCGGGAGTTCGTCGATCTGAACCCAGAGTTCGAGACCCCGATCGAGCGCTTCGCCACCTGGCTGGCGCGCCTGGACGACGAAGACGACTAGTTTTCTGTCGGAGCCCGTTGCTAGCTTGACCGAATGCCCTTCGCCACGCACCCGGTACGCCGGATCGCCGCCGCGGAGGGCGTTTGTGTCTCCGGGTCCTGGCCGCACACCATCCCCGCCGTCCGGCAGTTGCTCACCGACGGCCTGGACCTCGATCCCGGTGTGACGTTCCTCGTCGGCGAGAACGGTGCAGGCAAGTCCACCCTGGTCGAGGCGATCGCCGTCGCGTTCGGCATGTCCCCCGAGGGCGGCTCCACCGGCGCTCGCCTGACCACTCGGGCGACCGAGTCACCGCTGTCCGACGAGCTGCGGCTCACGCGCGGCGTCGGCGGCAAACGCGCGGGCTTCTTCCTGCGCGCCGAGACCATGCACGGCTTCTACACCTACCTGGAAAAGAACCCGAGCCCGTATCGCGAGGACCCGCGCTTCCACGAGATGAGCCACGGCGAAAGCTTCCTCACGCTGATCGAGGACCGCTTCACCCGGCACGGCTTCTACTGCCTCGACGAACCCGAGTCGGCGCTCTCGTTCTCCAGCAGCCTCGCGGTCGTCGGCGTTCTCGACCAGCTGGCCAAGGCCGGCTCGCAGGTCCTCTGCGCGACCCACTCCCCCGTCATCGCTGCCCTGCCCGGCGCGACGATTCTGGAGGTCGGTGAGTGGGGCATCCGCCGTACGGCGTGGGCAGACCTCCAGCTCGTCCAGAACTGGAAGGCGTACCTGGAAGCGCCCGAGCGCTACCTGCGGCACGTCCTTTAGCAGGTGCAGAGCCTCTAGTCGGTGTGCGGAGGCCTCGTACGACGCGGTGGGTCGGGCGCGAGTGAGCCGTCCGGGGCGATGTGCTCGAAGATCTGGTCGACCAGGTTGAGCACGTGCGGGTCGTCGACGGTGTAGATGTGCCGGCGGCCTTCGCGGCGGGCGGTGATGACACCGGCCAGGCGGAGTTTGCCGAGGTGCTGGCTGGCGGTGGCGATACTGACGCCGACGCGGTCAGCCAGGGTGCCGACGTCGTACTCGCCTTGGGCCGCCAGGGCCACGAGATGCAGCCGCACCGGGGCGGACAGCATCGCGAAGGTGCCGGCGGCGGATTCCAGCTGCGCCTTCGTGGGTTCGGGATACGTCGTCATCGCGCAGTCATTGTGACCGCTGAACGGGCCGCACAGTAGGCCGCCGGGCCGAGGTGAGGACGGTCTCACACTTTCGCAATTGCGAAAGTATCAAAACGGTGGCACGCTGGAGGCATGGTCAGAGCGCTTCGCCCAGTGCTGATGCTGCTGCTCGTGGCGGTTCCCGCCGTCACGCTGCGGCTGGCCGGCATCCACCCGCCGGCCCTCGTCTCGATCCTGATTTTCGGCGTCGCGGTCGTGGCTGCGTCGTTCGTGCTGGCCTGGGCGGCCGAGGCTGCGGAGATGGATATCTCCGGTGGTCTGGCGATCGCCCTGCTCGCCGTGATCGCCGTTCTCCCGGAGTACGCGGTGGATCTCTACTTCGCGCACACCGCCGGCTCCAACCCCGACTACGTGCAGTACGCGGCCGCCAACATGACCGGGTCGAACCGGTTACTCCTCGGCCTCGGCTGGTCGAGCGTCGTGCTGGTCAGCCTGTACGTCGCCTCCCGGCGCAGCCGTCGTACGGTGAAGGAGCTCGTCCTCGAGTCGGGCTACCGTCGCGAGCTCGGTTTCCTCGCCATCGCCGGTGTGGTCGCGTTCGTGATCCCGGTGACCGGCGAGATCCACCTGATTCTCGGGATCGCGCTGCTCGCGTTCTTCGCCTTCTACCTGTATCGCGCTGCCCTCTCCGGCCACGACGAGGAGCCGGAGCTGATCGGCCCGGCCGCTCGGATCGGCGGCCTGCCGACCAGGTCGCGGCGGATCGTGGTGATCGGGATGTTCGCGGTCTCGGCCGCGGTGATCCTCGCGTCGGCCGAGCCGTTCGCCGACTCGCTCGTCCAGGGCGGTCGCACGCTCGGGATCGACCAGTTCCTGCTCGTCCAGTGGCTGGCGCCGCTGGCGTCCGAGGCGCCGGAGTTCATCATCGCGATCCTGTTCGCCTGGCGCGGCAAGGGCGCCGCGGCGCTCGGCCTGCTGATCTCGGCCAAGGTGAACCAGTGGACCCTGCTGATCGGCAGCCTCCCGATCGCCTACGGCCTCGGCGGCGGCCCGTCCGCCCTGCACCTCGACGGCCGGCAGATCGAAGAGTTCCTGCTCACCGCCACGCAGACCCTGCTCGGTATCGCGATTCTCCTCAGCCTGCGCTTCCCCCGCTGGGCGGCCTGGACCCTACTCGGCCTGTTCGCGATCCAATTCGCCGTACCGGGCCAAACTGGCCGCTACATCCTGAGCGCCATCTACCTGGTCCTGGCCGTCATCGCGGCCATCCAAAACCGCCACCACCTGGCCGCCACCCTGCGAGCCCCCTTCCGCAAACCCGCCGTACCGGCCGAGCCCCAGCGCGAGCTAGTCGACGCCTAACCGCCCATTTCGTGGGCCAGCCCATCCCGTACCGGCCAAGTCCCGCCGTCATTTCGTGGGCCAGCCCATCCCGTTGCGGGTGGGCTAACCGCATGCGGTGGGCTGACCCACACTCCCGTGGGTCAGCCCACCAAATGGGGACGAACGCGGCTCAACCAGCCGGGGCGATTCACCGGCGGATCGGCTCGGGTGGCATTTCGTGGGCCAGCCCATCCCGTTGCGGGTGGGCTAACCGCATGCGGTGGGCCCTCCCACAACCAGGTGGGTCAGCCCACCAAATGGGGCACGTCTGCACCCACCGAACGGGGGGCGGGGGCGGGGTTAGCTGGCTTGCTGTTCTTCGACGGTGACGATGCGGTTGCGGCGTTCTTGGGGGCCGGGGCGGCCGCGGCGGCGGCCGGAGAGGAACTTCTCGCCGGCGGCGGTGCCGGTGAACTTGGTCCGGCGGGCCCACTCGCGGCACTCCTCGAGCACCGGGCAGGAGGTCAGGCAGATCGCCTGCGCCTTGCGCTGCTCCCACTGGCTGGCGCTCTCGTCGTACGACGGGGCCTGGCCGACGCACGCAGCCCGGCTCATCCAGTTGTCGGCTGGGTCGACGATCACCGTCAAAAGCGGCCTCATGGGCACTCCTGCTTCCTCATCGATCGGGCGGATCGAAACCGTTTGGGGTTTCCAAGCGGTAGGAACAGCGTGCGTCACGTGCGTTGCCTCGGTGCGACGCGAATGTTTCCGGCAGGAAACGTCACGTCCGGACGAGGCGGATCTCCCACAGATCGAAGAACTCGTCGTGCAGCCGCTTACCGTCCGCCACGAAGCCGTGCCGGTCGTAGAACCCGAGCGCCCGCTGGTTGTCCTCGAACACCCACAGGTACGCCGGGTCCTTGCCCACGGCAACCTCCAGCAGGCGCCGGCCCAGCCCGGTTCCCCACCAGGCGGCCCGGGCGTAGATCATCTCCAGCTCCACCGGCGCCGGGTCGTCCTCGTCACGGCCGCTGCCGGCTCCGGCGATCCCGATGACCCGGTCGGCGACCGGCGCCGCCGGATCGGGGTTGATCGCGAGCCAGCGCGTCCGACCGGCCCGTACGGCGTCCGCCCAGCGCTCGATGCGCTGCTCCACATTGGCGGTTCGCCGGGCCAGCAGGTCGGCCGGCGCCAGACCGTCGTACGCCTCGTGCCAGCACTGGATGTGGCACCAGGCGGCGGCTTCGGCGTCCTCGACTGTCGCTGGGCGGATCTCCGGAGTCATGTCAGACAGTGAAGACGATCTTTCCGAACACGTCACCTGCATTCAGCTTCGCGAACCCCTCGCGCGCCGAGGCCAGTGGCAGCACGGTGTCGATGTGCGGCGAGATCCCCGCGTTCGCCATGAACTGCACCACCTGGGCCAGCTCGGCCCGGGTGCCCATCGTCGAGCCCTGCACCCGCAACTGCAGGAAGAAGATCCGGTTGAGCTCCGCCGACTTCGGCGCCTGACCGCTCGTCGCGCCCGAGATCACCAGCGTGCCGCCCTGCTTGAGCGACTTCATCGAATGCGACCAGGTGGCCTGTCCGACCGTCTCCATGACCGCGTCCACCCGCTCCGGCAACCGCGCCCCGGGCTCGAACACTTCATGCGCCCCGATCTCCAGCGCCTTCGCCCGCTTCCCCTCGTCCCGGCTGGTCGCCCAGACGCGAATCCCGGCCGCCCGCGCCAGCGTGATCAGTGAGCTCGCTACCCCGCCGCCAGCGCCCTGCACCAGCACGGTGTCGCCCGGCTTCAGCGGGGACTGCGTGAACAACATCCGGTACGCCGTCAGCCAAGCCGTCGGCAGGCACGCCGCCTGCTCGAAGCTCAACCCAGCAGGTTTCGGTACGACGTTCCGCACCGGTACCGAGATTTTCTCGGCCAGCGTCCCGTCGTACACCTCGCTGAGCAGCGACCGCTTCGGGTCCATCGTCTCGTCGCCCCGCCACTCCGGATCCGAGATCACCCCGTGCACGACCACCTCGTTGCCGTCCGGATCGACCCCGGCGGCATCGCACCCGAGGATCATCGGCAGGTTCGCCTCAGCCAGGCCGATGCCTTTCAGCGACCACAGGTCGTGGTGGTTCAGCGCCGACGCCTTCACGTCGATCGTCACCCACCCGTCCCGCGCCGCCGGCTCCGGCCGCTCCCCCACCTCGAGAGCGCCGACCGGATCCTCCGCATCGAACCGTGCAGCGTAAGCAGCAAGCATGCGAACCACAGTAGGCCGCTGTTGATCAATCAGTCAGTAGGACAGATCTCACGAATACACCTCGAAGGACCACAGCGAGTAGCCCCACTGGGTGGCGCGGGCGGTCCCGAGCATGCGGACATACCGGCCGGAGCCAGCCAGACCAGTGAGATCGTCCAGACCACCATCGGCCGCCGAGTTCGAGTACAGGCTGGTCCAGTTGGTCCCGTCGTTCGACACCTGGACCTGGTACGCACGGGCATAGCTCAGCTCCCAGGCCAGCCGCACCCGGTTGACCGGCTGCACCGAGCCGAGGTCCACCTGCAGCCAGCCGGTGTCGTCGTACCCGCTGGACCACCGGGTCGCCCCGTCGCCATCCGTCGCGAAGCGGCCCTCCCACGTCGTGGTGGGCTCGACGGAGGACGCGGTGGTCGGCTTGCCGAGCGCGAGGTCAGTACCGCCGTACACCTCGAACTCCCACAGCGAATAGCCCCACTGATTGGCCCGCGCGATGCCCTGCATGCGCACGTACCGGCCGGCGCCGGTCAGGCCGGTGAGGTCGTCGATCCCGCCGTCACTCGAGCTGGTCGCGTAGATCTTCCGCCAGGTGGTCCCGTCGTTCGAGAGCTGGATCTCGTACGCCTTGCCGTAGGCGGGGTCCCAACTCAGCCGTACGCCGCTCACCGAGCGCACCGACCCGAGATCGACCTGGATCCACTGGTTGTCGCTCAGCCCGCTGGCCCACCGGCTGGTCGGATCACTGTCGACCGCATACGGCCCAACCAGGTCCGGTGTCTCCACACTCGACACCGTCACCGGCCGACCCGCAGCGAGGTTTCCAACCTGACGCGGCGCCCACTGCGGGTTCCGGCCGACCGCACCGATCACTGAGCGGAACTGCTCCCAGGTCGGCACCAGCTTGGGCGAGCCCCAGAGCTGCTGCGACAGCACGCGCAGCGGCTGCTTGATCCCGGCCGCGACCTGGTCCTCAGTCTCGGTGTTGGGGAAGTCGCACCACACATGCAGGTTGGAACCGCGGTTGCGGGTCGGGTCGCTGATGCGCTGGCCGCCCTGGAACCAGTCCGGGTCCCAGGTCTCGTACGTCCAGGTCAGGTCCGGCCGGCCGTGGCCAAGGATGTAGTACGTCGGGTCCCAGCTCTGGTTGGACAGTGCGTGCCCGTTCGTCACGTGCTGCTGTGCGGTGAGACCGTGGTTCATCCAGAACTCCAGCGCGATGTCGGGCGAGACGGTGACCGCGCCTCCGCCGCCCACGCCGTCGCTCCAGGCCCGGGTGGTCTTACCGGCCGCACGGACGATCTGGTTGGCCCAGTTGAGGAAACCGAGGTAGCTGTCCTTCGCGTTCGCAGAGGCGCCGTACCGGGCTCTGGCGTACTGGAGCAGTTGCGGGAAGTCCTGGGTGTTCTGGACGTACTCGTCGCCGCCGATGTGCCAGTACGGACCGGGGAACAGCGGGAGGTATTCGTCCAGCAGGTCCTTCATGAACGCGTAGACCTCAGGCTTCGACACATCCACGATGCCGCCACCGCTCGGCTGACCCGGGGCGCGCAGCTCCAGCTCCGGGTGCGCGTTGATGACCGGGCGCAGGTGCCCAGGCATGTCGATCTCGGGGACCACGGTGATGTGGTACCGGCCGGCGAGCGCAATCAGGTCAGCGAGCTGGCGCTTCGTCAGGTGCTCGGCCGACACGACCTCGGGGTGCCGGGTGCTCTCGATCCGGAAGCCGAGATCGTCCGTGAGGTGCAGGTGCAGGGTGTTCATCTTGAGGTAGGCGAGATCCTGGATCTGCCGGGCGAAGAAGTCCGGAGTGAAGTACTTCCGGCCGGCGTCCACCATGAGACCGCGCTCGGGCTTGGTCGGCCAGTCCTTCGCGCTCCCCCGCGGCAGGTCGGCCTTCTGCTTGAGCAGTTGGAGGACTGTCCGGGTCCCGTAGAAGACACCCGCATCGGCAGGTGCACTGATCTGCACCCGGTCGGTGATCGCCAGGTTGTACCCCTCGGCACCCACCTGGCTAACGGCCAGGTCCAGGTACACGTCCCCTGCCTGCAGCTCACTCGCCTGTCCGACGACCTGCTCGACCGCCTGTCCGGTCAGCGCCCGCAGGTCGTCCGCGAACACCGCACTGGTCGTGGCCAGCGCCGCCGCGTCACCCGCGTCCCGCACGATCCGACCAGTGAGGCGGGCAGTCCCCTCCCCACCGGTCCACTCCCGCAACGCCGGAATCACCATCGGAGCTGGATTCGCGGCTTGAGCGGCCGCAGCTCCCGCGACCGCTTGCGTTGGAACGGGCGCCGCCATACAGGCGACAACGAGTAAGCCGAACAGGATGCGCTCAGGGCGGGTGAACATGACAACTCCCTCGGGTCGGCCTCATTCGAGCACCGCTCCGAGGGAGCAACAACACATTCAGGCTGGGTCTAACAGCCCCGCACCCAAGGTAGGTCGCCGCACCTTTGAGCGCGAAGCGCATCTTTGGGTATCTACCAACCGTTCTGGCGGCGCGGAAACGGTTGGTGGGTACTCAAAGTTGGGGTCGGCCCACAAAGTCGCGGCTGGTGTCCAAAGGTGGGTCGCCGCACCCTTGGGCGCAGGGCGCATCTTTGGGCGCGGGGCGCATCTTTGGGCGCGGGGCGCATCTTTGGGCGCGGGGCGCATCTTTGGGTATCCACCAACCGTTCTGGCGGCGCGGAAACGGTTGGTGGGTGCTCAAAGTTGGGGTCGGCGCACAAGGGTGGGG
>NZ_SMKX01000239.1 GCF_004349055.1 Kribbella antibiotica | reverse complement strand
GGGGTGGGCTGGGCGTGAATCGGGTGCTCGCTTGGGGTTGGTCAGTGTTGGCGGTTCGCTGTGCTGGTGTTCGGTTGCCAGGGGACTCACAGGGAACTCGGAGGGTGTTCGCAGGGTGAGGGCGTTTGCTGGAGGCAACGATTCGGTGGGGTGCCGGACGGCTTTCAGGAGGAACTCATGGCTACTGTGTCTGCGGTCGGCGGTTCTCGCTCGCGTGCACCGCAGGTCGGTCGGGTGGCTGGCGCCGCCGTACTGGCTGTTGTGGTGGCGAGTGTGGTCAACGCGGCGCTTGCCTTGATCGGTACGGCAGCGCTGTCGGTTCCCGATGATTTCAAGGGGTTCCAGCCTGTTGCGTACGTGTCACTGACGTTCTTCGGGATTGCGGGTGCGGCGGTGGCGTGGTCTTTGATCGCGGCTCGGGCTGCGGAGCCGGTCGAGTTGCTGCGCAGGCTTGCGCTGATCATCGTGCCGGTGACAATGCTGGCCGACCTCGCGCTGCTGTTGTCCGGGCAGTCGCCGGCCGGGGTGGCCTTGCTGGTGGTCATGCACGTCGTTGTCGGACTGACTGCCTACTTCTCCCTGACCCGCCTCGCCCCCGCGCGCCCAGTAAACGCGAGGCTATGAAGCAGCACTGCGTGAGGCGCTAGTCGACACCTTCTAGTGATCGGCTCGGACGACCACGACCCGGCGCCCGCGGGTATGGCCGGCTTGGCTGTCGACGTGTGCCGCCGGCGAGCGCTTCCGGCACGCTGCCGGCCACGCCGGAGAAGCGGACCCCGAGCTCTGGTGCGCCGAGATCGGCGATGGAGAGCGCCTTCCGCGGGTCCCCGGTCAGTTCGACAAGCTCGCGGATCACTCCCGAGCCGGCCAGATCGAGAGCCGCGTCGACCTGGCCGAGGCGCCGTACCCGATCGACCCAGCCCTCGCCGTACGTCGTCGCGACGGCACCCAGGCTCCGCAGATACTCCTGGTTCGCGGCGCCGGCCGTGCCGATCATCGTGATGCCGCGGTGGACGAGATCTTCCTGATGGTGTTGGTGGGCCCGCTCGTGACACTCCCGCGGGCCAGGGACTCGTGTCCCCCAAAGGGAACACGAGTCGCGTCTCGTCAGCTGCCAGGGTGGATGAAGGTTGTGATGAGTGCTCGGTAACGTTCGACGGCGGCTCGGTTGCGGATGAAGTCGCGGAAGCCGTTGAGCGGGGTGTTGTAGCCGGTGATGGGGCCGGCGGGGACTGTTACGTCGCGGCGGGTGGTCCATTGGAGGACTGTGCTCTGGCGTTCTGCGGAGAGTTGCCAGGCGAGGTAGAGCTTTGCGGCCGCGGGGTGGCGGGCGGTGCGGAAGATTGCTGCGGTGCGGGGCCAGCTCATGAACTGGTCGGTGCGTGGGGCGAGGTACTGGACGGGCCCGGGGGCCAAGGATGCGACGTTGGCGAGGCTGACCGTGCGCTCTCCGGCGGCCAGGATCGCATTGGTTGTCGGTGAGTTGGCGACGATCAGCGGGCGCTGCTCCATGAAGCGTTCCATGAAGGTCAGGCCGTACTTCTGGGTGACCAGGTAGAAGGCGAAGAGGACAGCGTCGTCGGCGGTGGGGTCCGGTACGACGATCTTGTCGCGGAAGGCCGGCGCCAGGAAGTCGACTGCGTCTCTGGGGCGGTCGGCTTCGGGGAGGGCGGCGGTGTTGACGACGCGGCCGAAGGATTGGGCGCTGATGCCGATGAAGGTGTCGTCGGGATCGCGGTACTGCTTGAAGACCGCTGCGGCACCTGGCGGCCGGTACTGCAACAGTGCGTTCTGGCTCTTCCAGTGGTCGAAGTCGTACAGGGTCTGCAACTGAACGACGTCCGGTTCCAGCCCACCAAGCGCCAGCTGCCGGTCGATGAGCGCGCTGTGCTCGGTGCTGTAGCGGACCTTGATGGTGGTGTCGATGCCGGGGAAGGCGGTCATGAACGCCTGCCGGGTCCGGTCCTCCTGGTTGGGCACGCTCCCGCCGGCCCAGACGACGAGGCCGCCGCCCTCGGTGAGCGCATCGCGGTACAGGCGCTGCAGGACTGGATCGTCACCACTGGCAGCCGAAGCGCTGACCTGGTTGAACGCGAAGGCGGTCAGGCCGGCGGCGCCGTACTTCAGAATCGTGCGTCGTTTCAACGTGCTCTCCTTGGTGATCAACGGGCCGGTCGCGGCGGCGCGATCCGGGTCAGGGTGAAATAGGCGGCCAGTCCGACGACGACATGCATCACGATCAGTACGGCGACTCCGGCCGGGGACTGGCCGGTCACCAGCAGCGCGAGGTCGGCGAGCATCGACACCGGCACGATGACGACGGCGAGTTTGCGCAGCAGGTCGACTGGTTTGGCAGCCTTGGCGGCGATGACGGACCAGGCGACCGAGGCGCCGACGATGCCGACGACCGTCAGAAAGACGTAGGCGCCGGGCTGGAATCCCTTGAAGTCATCGGGGACCGAGAAGGCAGCCTTGCCGATCAGGGCAAGCAGGGTGTTGCCCAGGCTCGCCACCACAATGGCCAGTACGGCGGCGCCGGCGAGCCTGCCGGGATGCGGGGAGCGGGTCCGAAGACCATCGCCCGCGGAGAGGGTAGTCACGGAAGAACCTCCTGGGAGTCGCCCGGTTTCTCCGGACACGACTCCCAGAAAACGGCCTCAGCCTCTGAACGACATCGGTGTCACCTCAGAGTCAGCTGAGAACTCGGCGACCGGGGCCGCGGGAAGCACCACTCGGAGCCAGGCACCGCCGCGATGTGGCACAACGGCCGCGGAGCCCTGATGGGCAGCGACGATGGCGGCCACGATGCTGAGCCCGAGGCCGCTGCCTTCCCCGGTGCCCGCGACGCGGTGCCGGGCAGTGTCGGCACGATAGAAGCGTTCGAAGACCTTGTCCGCCTGCTCAGGCGGAATGCCCGGCCCCTGATCGATGACATCGACGAGTTCGTCGGACCCAGCGCGGCTGACCCGCACCTCGGCCGTAGTACCGGCGGGGGTATGAGCGCGGATGTTCGCCAGCAGGTTCCCCAGCACCTGGCTCAGCCGGTGCTCGTCACCCACGACCGGATGTGCTCCGGGCTCGATGATCAGGGTCAGCGATCGGTGCGGGTCAGCAGCCCTGGCATTCTGTACGGCGACTGTCACCAGCTCGGCCAGTTCCAGCTCAACCCGGTCGAGCGGGCGCCCTTGATCGAGCCGCGCGAGCAGAAGCAGTTCGTCGACCAGACTGGTCATCCGGTGGGTCTCGTCCTCGACCCGGCGCATCGCGTCGTCGAGCTGCTCGGGTTCGTTCAACGCCCCTTTCCGCACGAGCTGGGCATACCCCATGATCGCGGTCAGCGGCGTACGGAGCTCGTGACCGGCGTCAGCGACGAACCGCCGCAGCCTGTCCTCGGCCAGCTGCCGCTGCGTGAACGAATCCTCGATGCGACCGAGCATCTGGTTCATCGACTGGCCGAGTACGGCGACCTCGGTCGGCGCCCCGGCGAGCTCGACCCGGTGGGACAGCTCCCCGTCGGCGATCCGCGTGGCCGTGGCGGACATCGTGTCCAGCGGTTTCAGCACGAACCTGCTCACGCCGACCGCAAGCGCCACGGCCAGCGCCAGGGCTATCAGCGTGACCGCGAGCTCGATGAGGACCAGCCGGTAGACCACCGCATCAGACCAGGCGGTGGCTTCCGACACCAGCAGGAAGCGCCCGCCGGGGAGCGTCGCGACCTGAATCCGGTAGTCCTGGCCCGCGGTGACGGTCACCGGGGCACCGCCGGCCGCGTACCGCGCGAGGTCCGTGACCGGCGGCGTCGGCATCGTCTGTACGGCGCCCGCGTGCGAGAGTTGATTGCCTGCAGCATCGATGACCGCGACCGAGCAGCTACCCGCCTCGGCCGGGATCGACATCAGCTGCCCGTCGGGGCCCAGCGTCCGCTTGCTGTCGGCCATCGCGATCTTGACCTGCTGATCGATCCGCTGATCCAAGAAGGACTGCAGTCCCGTCACCCCGACGATGGCCGCTGCCGCGAGTCCGATCGCCGTGACTGCGAGCACGCCGGCCAGCAGCCTGCTACGCAGCGATCGCAACCACGGTCGCTTGGCCATCAGGTCGCCGTACGGAGCAGGTAGCCGGCCCCACGAACTGTCCGGATCAGCTGACCGTCCGGCCCGTCCAGCTTGCGCCGCAAGTAGTAGACGTAGGTCTCGACGATGCCCGAATCGCCCTGGAAGTCGAATTTCCACACGTGGTCGAGGATCTGCGCCTTCGACAGCACCCGGCCCGCGTTGAGCATCAGATAATGCAGCAGCTGGAACTCGGTCGCGGAGAGGTCCACCAACTCGCCACCACTCCACACCTCATGCGTATCCGGGTCGAGCTCCACCCGCCCCGCCCGCAGCCGTTCACCCGCCTGCCGAACGCTCCGGCCCCGCTTCAGCAGCACCCGGATTCGCGCCACGAGCTCGTCCAGATCAAACGGCTTGGTCACATAGTCGTCACCCCCAAGGGTGAGCCCAGCAACCTTGTCCTCCCGCGCGTCCCGGGCCGTCAGAAACAACACCGGCGCGTCCAGCCCGTCCCGCCGCAACCGCCGGCAGACCTCGAACCCGTCCACGTCCGGCAACATCACATCCAGCACAATCACCTCGGGCCGGAACTCCCGCGCCCGCTCGAGCGCCTCGCTACCAGTGGCCGCGGAAGCAACGACGAACCCGGCGAACCGCAGGGTCGTGGTCAGCATGGCGAGAATGTTCTCCTCGTCATCAACGACCAGCACTCTGGCGTCCGGCATGATCCTCTTCCCGTTGGACAGCACTCTGTCCCACGATAAGCACCGAACCTCAGAACCAGCTCAGAACGCCGCCCGCCAGTCTCAGACGGTTCCCCAGAAGGCGTCTTCGACGGCCTGGTCCTCGCCGATCAGCCAGATCTCGGCGATCTTGTCGCCGTCGACGCGGAAGACGTCGACGCCGTGCTGGTCGAGATCCGGCACGCCGTCGCGCTGCGCGGTGAAGCGGACCGTCGTGGAGACGAGGTTGCCGCTCTCGGTGGCCGACTCGGTCACGAGCGCGAAGGTGCCGTTGCTGAGGGCGAAGAAGCGGCCGAGGTGCGCGACGATGGCCTCGGGGCCGACGTGATCGCCAGAGGTCTGGTTGGCGCCGGGCTGGTGCCAGACCGCGTCCGGGTGCAGGGTGGCGGCGAGCGCCTCCAGGTCGCCGGCGGCCGCGGCCGCGCCGTACTTGCCTACGACATCAATTGCTGACATTTCATCCTCCGTTGAGTCGACTAGCCTGAAGGCCAGAGTCCCGCAGGAGAGGGTGGTTACTTCAACGTGACCGAAACCAGTCGCGAGTGGACGGTGTTCTCGGCGCAGTGCCCGTCGCGGGCCTCGCTGGCCCGCATCGCGAACAAGTGGACCGCCATGATCGTGATCCTGCTGGACGAGGAGCCGCGGCGCTTCGGCGAGCTGCACCGGCAGGTCGAAGGCATCACGAAGAAGGTGCTGATCGACTCGCTGCGGGCACTCGAGCGCGACGGCATGGTCGAGCGCGTCGAGCAGGAACACGCCCGATATCAGCTCACCGCGCTAGGACGAACGCTCAACGAACCACTCCAGGCTCTCCGAGTCTGGGCCGAGTCGTACGTGGACGACGTACAGGCTGCTCAGGACCGGTACGACGACGCTGCCGACGACCGGACGCTTCGGCGCATCAGCAACGACTGACCGACCTCGTCGGTGAAGCCCCAGCGGCTGTAGAAGGGCACCAGCTCGGGCTGGCAAACCAGTTCGATGCTGCGAACCTGCTGGAGCGACGGGTGCGTCACGATCGTCTCCATCAGCGTGGCGCCGTGCCCGGCACCCCGCGTGTCGGGGGAGACGACCACGTCGAGGACCAGTGCGACATGCGCGTAGTCGGTCAGGACTCGGGCGAATCCCGCCAGCCGGTCGTCGTCGACGAGCGCGACGATCAGATCCGACTCCCGCAGTACAAGTTCTGTTTCCGCAGAGGTGCGATCGGTCAGCCACCATGCGGAGCGGAACAGCGCAGCCAGATCGTCGAGATGCTGGGGCGGGACGTGGTCGAGGACTGTCATGGACCCATTCTCGAATTGAGACACGCGGTCGGTGCTCCGGCAGGTAATCTTGACTCATTCCAGAAAAGGCGGAAGACTGCGGGGGTGCCTACGGTGGATGAGCTCCAGCAGCTGTTGCGTGGAGTCGAGCTGCGGGTGACGCGGCCGCGGGTCGCGGTGCTGCAGGCGGTCTACACGCATCCGCATGCGGATACGGACTCGTTGATCGGTGCTGTGCGCAACGATCTGCCCGAGGTGTCGCACCAGGCGGTCTACGACTCGCTGCACACGTTGACGGCGGCCGGTCTGGTACGCCGGATCCAGCCGCTGGGGTCCGTAGCGCGGTACGAGTCGCGTGTGGGCGACAACCACCACCATGTCGTGTGCCGGAGCTGCGGTGCGATCGCCGATGTCGACTGCGCGGTCGGCCATGCTCCTTGCCTGACGGCATCCAACGATCACGGGTTCGTCATCGACGAGGCCGAAGTCATCTACTGGGGGCTGTGCGCCGCCTGTGCTTGACCTTCTGTGAAGAAAACGTCCAGTCCTGGAAGGATTTAGATGTCCGACAACCATGAGCCGCACGAGCCCCTGCCCGGTGAAGGCAGCGAGGAAAGCCGCGGCGAAGACAACGCCCAGGCCTCGGGCGGCTGCCCGGTGGCCCACGGCCAGGGTGTGCAGCCGACCTCGGGTGACGCGAACCGGGGCTGGTGGCCGAACCAGCTGAACCTGAAGATCCTGGCCAAGAACCCGGCCGTCGCGAACCCGCTGGGTGCGGACTTCGACTACGCCGCCGAGTTCCAGACGCTGGACCTGACCGCGGTCAAGGCGGACATCCTCGCCGTACTGACGACTTCGCAGGACTGGTGGCCGGCCGACTTCGGGCACTACGGCCCGCTGATGATCCGGATGGCGTGGCACAGCGCCGGCACGTACCGGATCAGCGACGGCCGCGGTGGCGCGGGCGCCGGGCAGCAGCGGTTCGCGCCGCTGAACAGCTGGCCGGACAACGCCAACCTGGACAAGGCACGCCGCCTGCTCTGGCCGGTGAAGAAGAAGTACGGCCAGAAGATCTCCTGGGCCGACCTGCTGATCCTGACCGGCAACGTGTCGCTGGAGTCGATGGGCTTCACGACCTTCGGGTACGCCGGTGGTCGCGCGGACGTGTGGGAGCCGGAGACCGACGTCTACTGGGGTCCGGAGACGGGCTGGCTGGACGACGAGCGCTACAGCGGTGACCGCGAGCTGCAGAAGCCGCTGGGCGCCGTACAGATGGGTCTCATCTACGTGAACCCGGAAGGCCCGAACGGGAACCCGGACCCGCTCGCCTCGGCGCGCGACATCCGCGAGACCTTCGGCCGGATGGCGATGAACGACGAGGAGACCGTCGCGCTGATCGCCGGTGGGCACACCTTCGGCAAGACGCACGGCGCCGGTAACGCCGAGGAGCACGTCGGGGTCGAGCCCGAGGGCGCCGACCTCGAGCACCAGGGCCTGGGCTGGAAGAGCACGTTCAACTCCGGCAAGGGCAAGGACGCGATCACGAGCGGTCTCGAGGTCACCTGGACCACGAAGCCGACGCAGTGGACGAACGACTTCTTCGAGATCCTGTTCGGCCACGAGTGGGAGCTGTCGAAGTCCCCGTCGGGTGCGAACCAGTGGGTCGCCAAGGACGCCGAGGCGATCATCCCGGACGCGTACGACGGTCCGGCGAAGAAGCCGACGATGCTGACCAGCGACCTGGCCCTGCGCGTCGACCCGATCTACGAAGAGATCTCGCGGCGCTTCAAGGACAACCCGGACCAGTTCGCGGACGCCTTCGCCCGCGCCTGGTTCAAGCTGACCCACCGCGACCTGGGCCCGATCAACCGCTACCTCGGCGCCGAGGTTCCGGCCGAGACGCTGATCTGGCAGGACCCGATCCCGGCCGTCGACCACGAGCTGGTCAGTGCCGCCGACATCGACGCCCTGAAGGCGCAGATCGCCGCCTCCGGACTGTCGGTCTCGCAGCTCGTCTCCACCGCTTGGGCCGCCGCGTCCAGCTTCCGCGGTAGCGACAAGCGCGGTGGCGCGAACGGCGCCCGCATCCGCCTGCAGCCGCAGGCCGGCTGGGAGGTCAACAACCCCGACCAGCTCGCCCAGGTGCTGCGCACGCTCGAGGGTATCCAGTCGTCCTTCAGTAAGCCGGTCTCGCTGGCCGACCTGATCGTCCTCGCCGGTGGTGTCGGTGTCGAGGTTGCCGCCAAGAACGCCGGCGTCGACATCGTCGTACCGTTCACCCCGGGTCGCGCGGACGCCACCCTGGAGCAGACCGACGTCGACTCGTTCGAGGCCCTCGAGCCCGTCGCCGACGGTTTCCGCAACTACTACGGCAAGGGCAACCGCCTCCCCGCGGAGTACCTCCTCCTCGACAAGGCGAACCTGCTCACCCTGAGCGCCCCCGAGCTCACCGTCCTGGTCGGCGGCCTCCGGGTCCTCGGCACCAACTACGACGGCTCCTCGTACGGCGTCCTCACGGAGAACCCGGGCACCCTCACCAACGACTTCTTCGCGAACCTGCTCGACCTGGGCACCGAGTGGAAGTCGACCGACGCCAGCCAGGAGTTCTTCGAGGCGAAGGACTCCGCCGGCAAGGTCAAGTGGACCGGCACCCGCGCCGACCTCGTCTTCGGCTCGAACTCCGAACTCCGCGCCGTCGCCGAGGTCTACGCCTCCGACGACGCCAAGTCCAAGTTCGTCACCGACTTCGTCGCCGCCTGGCACAAGGTCATGGAGCTCGACCGCTTCGACCTGCACCGCTGATCCACGCAGTACTCCAGAAGGCCGGTTCCCGTCAGGGAGCCGGCCTTCCGGCTTGTCAGGCGGCATCTCGAGGCGATGAAGGATCCTTTGGGTACCTGGAGTCGGACCGCCATCACCGTCCAACTCTGCGCGGCCCGCGTCGTTCGCGCTCAGCGCGTCCTGCCCGGAGTGCTGAGGAGCGGGTTGGTGGGTGATGCAGATCCGCTCCGGCTCACGCGTTCGCAGAGCGTTACGCGGGACAGGGGGCGGCACATTTGCACGGCTTCACGACGTGACCACCCGTGTCACCACGACTTCGGACGTAGCGATACCGCGCGCAACTGCTTGCCACATTCCTGATTCCTTGTGAGGGCTAAGGGTGCGTGACAGGCTGGCGGAGGATTTGGCGTCGGCGAAAGGCACTGGGATGCGGTTTCACCACGATCGGGAACCTGCTGGGGATTTGACGTTCAGTGATGTGTTTCTGGTGCCGAGCCGGTCTCGGGTGACTTCGCGGCTGGATGTTGATCTGGCGACGGGGGACGGGAGTGGGGCTTCGATTCCGATCGTGGCGGCGAATATGACCGCCGTTTCGGGGCGGCGGATGGCGGAGACTATTGCTCGGTGTGGTGGGCTGGCGGTGATTCCGCAGGATATTCCGGTGCCGGTGGTGGGGGAGGTTGTTGCCTGGGTCAAGGATCGGGATCCGGTGCATGACACGGCGTTGGTGTTGCCGCCGTCGGGGACGGTGGGGGAGGCGCTGAATCTGCT
>NZ_SMKX01000238.1 GCF_004349055.1 Kribbella antibiotica | reverse complement strand
CTCAGCCACCCGGGCAAACTCCGCCAACCCGCGCGGATCCCGCCCAGCCCCGACCGCTCCCACCGTCATCGAATAACGCATGCCCTGACGCTAGCCACGCCCACCGACAGGATGCGTACAGAAGAACTGTTACTAGTGGGCGAAATGAGGGTCCGCTGAGGCGTGGACCCGCTGACGAGCGGGCGCTGTGCGGGACTACTAACAGTCCTTATGTACGCCGCCTATGCCGCGTGCCCGCCGTCGAGGGTCAGCTCGGTGCCGGTGAGGTAGCCAGCGGTCGGCCCGGCCAGGTAAGTGATGGCCGCGGCGACCTCGGCTGGGGTGCCGAAGCGGTTGATGGCCAGGTGGTCGATCTGCGGCTGGGCGTACGGGCCGTCGGCCGGGTTCATGTCGGTGTCGATCGGACCAGGCTGAACGACGTTCGACGTGATGTGCCGGTCGCCGAGCTCGCGGGCCAGTCCCTTGCTCAACCCGACCAGCGCCGCCTTCGTCATCGCATACAGCGTCATCCCGGGCCCGGTCACCCGCGCGGCGGCACAACTGCCCAGGTGGATCAGCCGGCCACCATCCGCCAGCAGAGGTGCGGCCGCCTGGCTGGCGGCGTACACGGCCCGGATGTTGATGGCGATCGCCCGGTCGATGTCGGCCAATCCGAACCCGTCGATCGGCCCGATCGCGCCGACGCCCGCGTTGTTCACCAGGATGTCCAGCCCGCCGAGCGAAGCAAAAGCCTCCCGTACGGCGTTCGCTACCGCCGCAGCGTCGGCGGCATCAGCTTCGATGGCGAAGCAACGGCGACCGAGCCGCTCCACCTCTTTCACGACAGCGGCCGCCGCGTCCGCGGAACTGTTGTAGGTGAAGGCGACATCGGCGCCGGCCTCGGCGAGGGCGATGACGGTGGCGGCGCCGATACCGCGGCTGCCGCCAGTGACCACTGCATACTTGTTCGTCAATGCGTTCATGGGGTCTAGTTCAGGCGATCGAGCGACGGCGATCCGGCGGGAATACGACACCAGGAACCGACGTCGCCTTTCCGCTAATAGACAACTGTTCGCTACACCTTGATGGCGCAAAACCGCTAGAGACTGTCGGTGCGGCAGGGGATGCTGGGGACGTGTACGAGTGCAGAGAGCGATGCGTCCGGGCAGTGCAGTCGAAGGACGCACGCTTCGACGGCTGGTTCTTCACGGCCGTCCTGACCACCCGGATCTACTGCCGGCCGAGCTGCCCGGTGGTGCCGCCGAAGGTCAAGAACATGGAGTTCTACCCGAGTGCCGCGGCCGCTCAACAGGCCGGTTTCCGCGCCTGCAAACGCTGCCGCCCAGACGCGAGCCCAGGCTCACCGGAGTGGAACGATCGCGCTGACCTGGTCGCCCGAGCGATGCGCTTGATCGCAGACGGCGTCGTCGACCGCGACGGCGTACCGGGCCTCGCTACCCAGCTCGGCTACAGCGTCCGCCAGGTGCAGCGCCAACTCCTGGCCGAGCTGGGAGCCGGCCCGCTCGCATTGGCCCGCGCGCAACGAGCCCAAACGGCAAGACTCCTCATCGAGACCAGCGACCTTCAGATGGCCGATGTCGCTTTCGCTGCCGGATTCTCCAGCGTCCGCACCTTCAACGAAACCGTCCAAGAGGTCTTCGCGCTTTCCCCAACAGACCTCAGAGGACGACGCGGTACGGCGGCAGTCGCGCCCGGCACGATCTCGCTCCGGCTCCCGTTCCGCGCGCCCCTGACGCCGGACAACCTCTTCGGCCATCTGATCGCAACCGGCGTACCGGGTGTGGAGGAGTGGCGCGACGGCTACTACCGCCGCACGCTGCGTCTCCCGCACGGTCATGGCGTCGTCGCGCTCAAGCCGATGCCCGACCACATCGCCTGCCAGTTGAGCCTCACCGACCAGCGCGATCTCGCGATCGCGATCAGTCGCTGCCGCCGGATGCTCGACCTGGACGCCGACCCGATCGCGGTCGACGAACTGCTGGCCACCGACCCCGTCCTCGCCCCGCTGGTCGCGAAGGCGCCGGGCCGCCGGGTCCCTCATACGGTCGATGGCGAAGAGTTCGCCGTACGGGCGGTGCTTGGGCAGCAAGTGTCGACCGCGGCAGCTCGGACGCACGCGCACCGGCTGGTTCTCCAGCATGGCGAGCCGATCGAGGACCCGACGGGCGGGCTTACCCATCTGTTCCCGACCATGCAAGCGTTGGCCGGGCTCGATCCGGAATCCCTGGCCTTCCCGAAATCCCGCCGTACGACGCTGACCACCCTGATCGCAACTCTCGCGGCCGGCGAGATCGACCTCGGTGCCGGCGCCGACTGGGATCGCGCCCGCGAACAGCTCGCCGCGCTCCCTGGCATTGGCCCCTGGACGGTCGAGTCGATCGCCATGCGCGCCCTCGGCGACCCGGATGCGTTCGTTGCCAGCGATCTCGGAATCCGTTATGCAGCTCGCGATCTGGGGTTGCCTGAGGCCCCTAAAGCGTTGACTGAGCATGCCAAAGCCTGGCGCCCGTGGCGTGCGTACGCAGTTCAGTACCTCTGGGCGACCGGCGACCACGCAATCAACAAGATCCCGCAGAACCAGGAGTAGAAATGCCCGACCTGACCACCGACCGGCTGGTGCTGCGGCAGTGGCGCGACTCCGACCGGGAGCCGTTCGCCGCGCTGAATGCGGACCCGGCGGTGATGGAACATTTCCCGAACGTCGTGTCGCGGCAAGACAGCGATGCGCTGATCGACCGAGCCTCCGCCGCGATCGCGGAGCACGGCTGGGGTCTGTGGGCGGTTGAGGTGCGCGAGACCGGCGAGTTCATCGGCTTCACCGGTCTTTCGATCCCGACCTTCGAGGCCGTGTTCCTGCCTGGCGTCGAGATCGGCTGGCGGTTGGCAAAAGGTGCCTGGGGCAACGGCTACGCGCCCGAGGCGGCTCGAGCGGCCCTCGCCTATGGGTTCGGCCCGGCAGGCCTGCAAGAGATCCTGTCCTTCACCGCGACCACCAATCTCCCGTCCCAGCGCGTCATGCAGAAGATCGGCATGATCCGCGACGAGGCCGGCGACTTCGATCACCCGCGGCTGCCGGCCGGCCACCGCCTGCAGCGCCACGTTCTTTATCGGATCAGCCGATGACCTACGCCGTGATGGACAGCCCCGTCGGCCCGCTCACCCTCGTCGCGACCGACGCCGGTGAACTGGCCGGCCTCTACATGGAGCAGCACCGTCATCAACCGCCGATCGAAACCTTCGGCAGCCGCGACGACTCCGTGCTCCCCGCGGTCGCCGAGCAGCTGACCGAGTACTTCGACCACGGCCGCACGACCTTCGACGTACCGCTCTATCTGGCCGGAACGCCTTTCCAGCAACGCGTCTGGACAGCCCTCAAAGCCATCCCGTACGGCGTCATCACCACGTACGGCGAGATCGCCCGCGAGCTCGGCCTTGTCCCGGGTGCGTCCCGCGCGGTCGGTCTGGCGAACGGGAAGAACCCGATCAGCATCATCGTTCCTTGTCACCGCGTGGTCGGTTCGACCGGAAACCTCACCGGCTACGGCGGCGGCCTGCACAACAAGCAGGCGCTCCTCGACCACGAACGCGGCGACGTCCTGTTTTAGGCCGCTGTTCTAGGCCGCGAGGACCTGATCGTTCTTCCGCCGCCGGATCACCCGGCGGCCGGCCTCGATCATCGGCAACTCGACCCAGCGGTAGCAGAAGTGCGCCATCCCGACGGCCAGCGTCGCGGTCACGAAGAAGATCAGCGGGCCCTTCGTGATGTCCAGCCCGACCAGCTTGCAGAGATAGTCCGCGAGCAGGCGCGCGAGGTTGTGCACCAGGTAGATGGAGTAGGACCGCTCGCCCAGATACACCATGGGCTTGAAGGACAGCAGCCGCTGCGGCAACGCGTCGGCGAGCAGCGCGGGCAACAGCAACAGCGCGACCAGTACGGCGTACAGGGGTGTGATCGGCAAGAGGTGCGGGATGTCGCCGAACACGTCATGACGATCAATGAAGTTGGCAGTCACCGAGATCGACAGGTGGGCGCCGACGAACAGGACGACCGCGGCTGATGCGACCCACGGACGGGTCAGCGGCCGGAACAGCGCGAAGCCCTTGGGGTGGTGGAACAGGATCCCCACCAGGCAGCCGATCAGGATGCTGAAGTAGTGCGCAGGCCAGCCCCGGGGATCGCCGCCCAGCGTGAGCGGCACGGTGGCGATCGACAGGGTCATCAGCGCGATGGTGATGCCGATCCGCAGACCGGTCTTCGCCCGGCGCTGGGCGATGATCGTCGCGAAGGCCAGCAGCGGCCAGAGCAGATAGAACTTCTGCTCGATTCCCAGCGACCAGGACTGCCCGTAGATGCCGCCGTGGCCGAATTCGTTGAAGAAGAACAGGTACAGCGGCAGCTCGGAGCCCGGCGTACTGGTGGTCAGGACGCCTCGGCCCAGCTGGACGAGCAGGGTGGCTGCGAGAACCACGAAATACACCGGCAGGATGCGGAACACCCGGCGGAGGTAGAAGTCCCGGAACGAGATCTGTCCCGAGCGATCCTCCTCGCGGAGCATCAGCGTGGTGATGAGGAAGCCGGAGACCACGAAGAAGAGCTGGACGCCGATCCAGCCCTGCAGCCAGTGCGGACCGTTGTTGTGCGCGAAAACCACCATCAACGCAGCGATGGCGCGCAGCCCGTCGAGGGCGGGGAACCGCCGTAGAGCCAGGTACCTGGTGTGGCACATCGGCTGGCCGGTTGCCGGCAAAGCCATCGGTCGTCCGCCCTTCAGCTTGGCCGTCGGGCAGCATTGTGCCAGTCGCACGGCTCACAGGCGGTGACCGCTTCGGCAGGTTTCCGTTAGAGGTCCGCGGGCGCCGAAAAGTTGCCGAGCGCCCGCGAAATGATCGCGGGCGCTCCGGTTGGGCGGTCAGGACGCGCTGTTGGCGGTGTCGTCGAGGCGCTCGACCGCCGGGGCCTCGAGGGCGGGCGGCTTGCTCTTGGTGAAGCGCTTCGCGATCGGCTCGGTGTAGCGGGCGGCCAGCGGGCCGAGGATGACCAGGATCAGCACGTACGCCGTTGCCAGCGGCCCGAGCTGTGGTTCCACGCCGACCGCAAGACCGGCGATGACGATCGAGAACTCGCCACGCGCGACCAGCGTTCCACCGGCACGCCAGCGTCCGGCCGACTTCACGCCGGCCCGGCGAGCGGCGTACCAGCCGGTGGCGATCTTGGTCAGCGCGGTCAGGACGGCCAGTCCAAGCGCGATCGCGAAGACCGGCGGAATCGCCCGCGGGTCGGTGCTGAGGCCGAAGAAGACGAAGAACACTGCGGCGAACAGGTCCCGCAGCGGGCTGAGCAGGTTCCGCGCACCGTGCGCGACCTCGCCCGACAAGGCGATCCCGACCAGGAACGCGCCGACCGCCGCCGACACCTGCAGTTGCTGCGCGATACCCGCGACCAGGAGCGTCAGACCCAGTACGACGAGCAGCAGCATCTCGGGGTTGTCCGACGACACCGCGCGACTGATCACGCGCCCGTACCGGAGTGCAAGGAAGAGCACGATGCTGACGGTGCCAAGTGAAATCAGCAGCGTGATGCTGCCGCCGGCCAGTCCGACACCGGCGAGCAGCGCGGTCAGAATCGGCAGGTAGACGGCCATCGAAAGGTCTTCGAGGACCAGAATCCCCAGCACCACAGGCGTTTCCCGGTTACCGAGCCGACCGAGATCGCCGACCACCTTCGCGATCACACCGGACGACGAGATCCACGTGACGCCACCGAGTGCGACCGCGGCAACCGGGCCCCAGCCCAGCAGCAGTGCAACCGCTGCGCCTGGCAGCGCGTTCAGGACGAAGTCGACGATCCCTGACAGGTACTGGGTCTTGAGAGTGGTGACCAGATCCGACGCGGTGTACTCGAGGCCGAGCAACAGCAGCAGCAGGATGACGCCGATCTCGGCGCCGGTGGCAACGAACTCTTCACTCGCTGCCAGCGGCAACAATCCACCGTGACCGAAGGCTAGTCCGGCCAGCAGGTACAGGGGAATCGGCGAGAATCCGAAGCGGCTCGCGATTCGCCCGAGGATGCCCAGGGCAAGGATTACTGCACCAAGCTCGATCAACAGCATGGTGATGTCTTCGTGCATCTATCTCACCCTCCCGCAATCAAGTCGGCCACAGCGTCCACACCTTCACGCGTCCCCACGACAACCAGCGTGTCGCCGGTCGCGAACCGGAAGTCCGGCGTCGGCGACGGGGTCGCGCCAGTACGGCGCAGGACCGCGACGATCGACGCGCCCGTCCGGCTGCGGGCCTGGGTGTCGCCGAGCGTGCGGCCCCAGTACGGCGACTTGGCCGTGATCGGGATGTGTTCGGTGACGAGGTCGATCTCGATCTCGTTCCGGACCGGGTCGAGCTGTTCGGGGATCAGCAGGTTCGCCAGCGCTATCGCTTCACCGGGGTCGAGCGGGACCGTGTTCGTGCAGGCGTCGTCGTCTTCGGGATCGTGGAAACCGAGGAAGCGGCGGCCGTCGTTGCGCACCACGATCGACACGTGTTTACCGCCGGTGGTGACCAGGTCGTACCGGATGCCGATCCCGGGCAACGTCGTCTTGGTCGGGTGGGCCTGCTGGTCCATGGTGATCCCTGTCTTCACAATGGCGCTGTGAAATAGATGGCGTCTGCAACTATTGTCTCAGGTCCTGACAAGCCTGTCCGGGGCGGGCAGCTGTGATTTGTGATGCAACCAGGTGCACTGCACCTAGCTGCATAGGTATGGTCGGTTCATGGCACTGGAACACGCGATCCTGGTATCGCTGACCGAGCGGACCGGCTCCGGCTACGAGCTGGCCCGGCGGTTCGACCGGTCCATCGGCTATTTCTGGCCGGCCACCCACCAGCAGATCTACCGGGTGCTGCGCCGGATGGACGAGGCCGGCTGGGTCACCCACACCGAGGTCGCTCAGGAGGGCCGCCCGGACAAGAAGGTCTACCGGGTCTCCGACGGCGGCCGCGCCGAGCTCACCCGCTGGATCGCCGAGCCCGGTGAGGTCGCGATCCTGCGGGACGCCCTCGGGGTCAAGCTCCGGGCTGCCTCGATCGGGGGCGTCGACGCCGTACTGCGTGAGGTTGCGCGGCACCGGGCCGAGCACGCCACCCGCCTCGAGGTCTACCGGGGGATCCAGGCCAAGGACTTCCCCAAGCCCGCCAAGCTGCACGACCGCGAACTGCACCAGTACCTCGTCCTCCGCGGTGGCATCCGCGCTGAGGAGTCGTTCGTGGCCTGGTGTGACGAAGTGACCGACGCCCTCCAGGAGGAATCGTGACCGCTTACCCGAACTTGCTGGAGCCGCTCGATCTCGGCCACGTGGTGCTGCCGAACCGGGTGATCATGGGGTCGATGCACACCGGTCTTGAGGATCGGCTGAGCGATCTGCCCAAGCTCGCGGCGTACTTCGCCGAGCGGGCGCGCGGCGGCGTCGGCCTGATCGTGACCGGCGGCTACGCGCCGAACCGGGCCGGCTGGCTCACGCCGTTCGGGTCGATCCTCAACTCGCGACGCCAGGCTCGCAAGCACCGCAAGCTGACTGACGCCGTACATGAGGAAGGTGGTCGGATCGCGCTGCAGATCCTGCACGCCGGCCGCTATTCGTACCAGCCGTTCAGCGTCTCCGCGTCCGCGTTGAAGGCGCCGATCAACCCGTTCAAGCCCCGCGCGCTGTCCGATCGCGGCGTCCGAAAGCAGATCGACGCGTACGTCGACTGTGCCGCGCTGGCGCAGGAGGCCGGGTACGACGGGGTCGAGATCATGGGGTCGGAGGGGTACTTCATCAACCAGTTCCTCGCCGAGCGCACGAACAAGCGCACTGACCGGTGGGGCGGTAGTGCGGAGAACCGGCGCCGCCTCGCGGTCAACATCGTCCGCCGTACCAGGGAGAAGGTCGGCCCGAACTTCATCATCATCTACCGGCTCTCGATGGCCGATCTGGTCGAGGGCGGGCAGAGCTGGGACGAGGTTGTTGCGCTGGGCAAGGAGATCGAAGCGGCCGGCGCCTCGATCATCAATACCGGGATCGGCTGGCATGAGGCGCGAGTCCCGACCATTGTCACGTCCGTGCCGCGCGCCGCGTTCACGAGTGTGACGGCCGCCTTCAAGCCGCACGTGAGCATCCCGGTCGTCACCTCGAACCGGATCAACCTGCCGCAGGTTGCCGAAGAGGTGCTCGCTCGTGGTGATGCCGACCTGATCAGCATGGCTCGCCCGTTCCTCGCCGACCCGGATTGGGTGCGCAAGGCAACGGACGACCGGGCCGACGAGATCAACGTCTGCATCGCCTGCAACCAGGCCTGCCTGGATCACGTGTTCGCCAAGAAGAAGGCGAGCTGCATGGTGAACCCCCGCGCGGCTCGCGAGACCGAACTCCTGCTCCTGCCGACCCGCAAGGTCAAGCACCTCGCGGTTGTCGGTGCCGGTCCAGCCGGGCTGGCCGCCGCCGTCACTGCGGCCGAGCGCGGTCACCGCGTCGAGCTGTTCGAGGCCGACGAGGAGATCGGCGGTCAGTTCGGGATCGCCCGCCGGATCCCCGGCAAGGAAGAGTTCGCCGAGACGATCCGCTACTACCGGCGCCGCCTCGAAATCACCGGCGTCAAAGTGAACCTCGGTCACCGCGCCACCGCCGAAGACCTGGCCGGCTTCGACGAGATCATCCTCGCGACCGGCGTCGTACCGCGGGTCCCGTCCATCCCCGGCATCGACCACCCGAAGGTCCTCTCGTACGCCGAGGTCGTGCGCGACGGGAAACCGGTCGGTGCCACGGTCGCCGTGATCGGCGCCGGCGGGATCGGCGTGGACGTCAGCGAATTCCTCACCACGGTTGAGTCGCCGACGCTGGACCTCGAGGCGTGGAAAGCCGAGTGGGGCGTCGCCGACCCGACGGTCGCTGCTGGAGGCCTCGGCGTACCAGCTCCCGAAGCCTCGCCCCGCCAGGTCTACCTCCTGCAACGCAAACCCGGCCGCATCGGCGCCGGCCTCGGCAAGACCACCGGATGGGTGCACCGCGCGGCCCTCAAGAACAAGAAGGTCGAGCAGCTCCGAGGCGTCAACTACGAACGCATCGACGACGAAGGCCTGCACCTCACCTTCGGCCCCCAGCACGAAAAGCCCCGCACCCTCGCGGTCGACACCATCGTCATCTGCGCCGGCCAAGAATCCGTCCGCGACCTCGCCGACGCCCTCACCACCCCCGGCCGCCCGGTTCACATCATCGGCGGCGCCGACGTAGCCGCCGAGCTGGACGCCAAACGAGCCATCGACCAGGCAACCCGCCTAGCTCTAACCCTCTGACCCGGACCTGCACCACCCGTCCCCGCCTCCCGCCGTTTGATGGGTGGACCCACCGGCTTGTGGGTGGGCCAACTGCATGCGATTGGCCCACCCGCAAGGAGATGGGTCAGCCCACCAAATGGGCGACGGTCGGAGCCCGTCCGAACTGCGTGGACGGGGGTTGCCGGGCGAGCGGTCCCCGCTGCGCTGGGGCGGTGGTCGGCGGATGCGTCGGGCGTCGTGCGAGGTCCCGGTCTCCTGCGTTTGGTGGGCCGGCCCATGGGGTTGTGGGTGGGCTAATCGCATGCGGTGGGCCAACCCACAAGACTGTGGGTCAGCCC
>NZ_SMKX01000237.1 GCF_004349055.1 Kribbella antibiotica | reverse complement strand
TGGCCAGACCCACCGCCACCGCCTCAACCGAGGCGGCGACCGGCAAGCCAACAAAGCGCTCTACGTGATCGTCATCAGCCGACTCCGCCACGATCCACGCACCCAGGCCTACGCAGCGAAACGCACCGCCGAAGGCCTGTCAAAGAAAGACATCATCCGCTGCCTCAAACGCCTCATCGCCCGCGAGATCTACTACCTCCTACGCCAACCAAACCCCAAGCCAACCGCTGCTTGACATCCATAGGAGCATCCAAGCGCCCGCGACCGGGGTTTCCGCGCCTCGCCTGAGCGTGCGGACCGGGTTGCCGGCAGGTTGGTGAGTGTCGGCGGTCCGCTCGACTCGGTCAGCGCGCGACAGCCACCCTCGAGCACCCACCAGTCACCGGCCACCGGCCGAAACGCCTGAACCGTGCTCAAGGCCGCGGGCCCATCCCACTTTGAGCACCCATCGGCAGGTAGCACTCCCCAACTCCCGCGAGTCGGTTGACGCGTTTGTACAAGCGTGCGGGCGGCGGGGGTTCTACGGTCGGGGGATGGCTGACTATCTGGCGAGTGCTGAGATCGACATTGATGCGACGCCCGAGCGGGTGTGGGAGGTGCTGATCAATCCGCCGCCGTCCTTGTGGTTCGGGGCGGCGGTCTCAAGCGACTGGGCCGTGGGGAGTCCGATCACCTGGAGTGGTGAGTGGGAGGGCAAGCCGTATGAGGACAAGGGTGAGGTTCTTGAGGTCGAACCCGGGCGGCTGCTGCGGTTCACCCACTTCAGCCCGCTGACCGGCAAGGACGACGTACCGGAGAACTACCACACGCTGACGTGGTCGCTCAGCGGTTCGACCCACCTGACGCTGACGCAGGACAACAACGCGAGTGCCGAAGAGGCCGAGCACTCGCGCGGTATGTGGGCTCAGCTGCTCGGCAAGGTGAAGGACGCTGCCGAAGTAATCTAAGCCGCATGGGTGCTGAAGGTGTGGAGGTAGCTCGGCCGACGCGGGAGCGGGCGGCGATTGGTGAGGACGGGCGGTCGCGGGATCGGACCAGGCCGGTGCTGCCGGATCCGTTGCCGATGAGCGTGGTTGATGCGCACTGCCATCTGGATATTGCCGATGGTGAGGACGGCGCCTGGCTGAGCCCGGCGGAGGCGATCAAGCTGGCGGCTTCGGTGGGTGTCACGCGGATCGTGCAGGTTGGTTGCGACCTGCCGGGGTCGGCGTGGGCGGTCGAGGCGGCGACTCAGTATCCGAACCTGATCGCCGGCGTCTCCCTGCACCCCAACGAGGCTCCGAAGCTGAAAGCGGCGGGCGAGCTCGACAGCGCGCTGGCCGAGATCGAGCGGCTGGCGCAGAGTTCACCGAAGGTCCGGGTGATCGGTGAAACCGGTCTCGACTATTTCCGGACCGGTGAAGACGGTCGCGACGCGCAGCACGAATCGTTTGCCGCGCACATCGAAATGGCCAAGCGTCTCGACAAGACCTTGATGATCCACGACCGCGACGCGCACGACGACATTCTGAAGATTCTCGATCGCGAAGGTGTCCCGGATCGCCTTGTCATGCACTGTTTTTCGGGTGACACCGAGTTCGCGCGCGAGTGCGTCAACCGCGGTGCGTTCCTGAGTTTCGCCGGCGTGATCACCTTCAAGAATGCCAACTCGCTGCGCAATGCGCTCGCCGTGACGCCGCTCGACCGCGTGCTCGTCGAGACCGATGCGCCGTACCTGACGCCGTCTCCGCACCGCGGGCAGCCGAACGCGTCGTACCTGATCCCGCACACCGTCCGGAAGATGGCCGGCACCTTGAACATCTCGGTCGCCGAACTGTGCGAAGCACTCAACAAGAATGCGGATCGCGCGTTCGGGGGGACCTGGTAAATGGAGTTCAGTGAGGTGGTGCGCAAGCGCCGGATGGTCCGGAATTACGACCCGGACCGCCCGATCCCCGGCGAAATCCGCGAAAGGATCCTGGAAAACGGTCTCCGGGCCCCTTCCGGCGGGTTCACCCAAGGCTGGGCGTTCCTCACTTTGGAAGGCGCGGACCGGGAGCGGTACTGGGAAATCTCGGCCGCAGACCTCGATCCGAAGTATGTGGAATGGGTCACAGGGCTGCGCCGGGCACCGCTGCTGATTCTGGCCTTCGCGCACAAGGCCGCGTACCTCGATCGGTACACCGAATCCGACAAGGGCTGGACCGACCGCGACGAGGCCCGCTGGACCGCGCCGTACTGGTACGTCGACACCGGTATGGCGTCGTTGCTGATGCTGCAGACAGTGGTCGACGAAGGCTTGGGTGCATGCTTTTTCGGGCCTCCGGCCGACAAAGTGCCGGCCCTGCTGACCGAGTTCGGCGTACCCGAAGGCTTCGAGCTGGTCGGCCTGATGTCGGTCGGATACCGGGCCCCGGACAAACGTTCGCCATCCCTGAAAAGAGGACGCCGTACGACGGCCGAAGTCGTCCATCGGGGGCAGTGGGGCAACCACGGGGTGTAGTGGGCTCATTACACCTTTTGCCGACTCGCCGACCAGAGGATTGGCGCTAGCGCGACTTCTTCGTTATGATCTCGTGATGTTGGCCGGGATCGGGGAAGATGCCGGACAGCACGCCCCTCGGCGTCGATCAAGGTCGCCGGACCACAAGTCCGGAGACTGTGACCGCTGCCAGTGCTGTCCCACCTCGTGCTCGGGTAGACCTACCTGGGAGCTTTAGTGCGTAAGTCCATCATCGCCGCTGTCGGTCTGACAGCCGCGATTGCCGTCGTGGGTGGCTCCGTGGCCTACGCCACGAAGAGCAAGACGGTCAGCCTCTCCATCGACGGTCAGGTGCAGAAGGTCCACACCTTCGGCTCCACCGTCTCCGACGCCCTCAAGGCCGAAAAAGTTCAGGTCGGTGACCACGACGTGGTCGCGCCGGCGATGGACTCGAAGCTGCAGGACGGCCAGGAGATCGCGGTGCAGTACGGCCGCCAGCTGACCGTGAACGCCGACGGCGTCAAGAAGGCCTTCTGGACGACGGCCGACACCGTCTCCGAGGCGCTCGCCGACCTGGGCCTTCGCTATGACAGCTCGGCGTTCTTCTCCACCAGCCGCAGCGCCCCGCTCGGGCGCGAGGGACTGGACCTGGTCGTCAAGACCCCCAAGACGGTCTCGATCGTCCGGCAGGGCAAGGCGGTGACCTCGAAGCTGATGGTCGCGACCGTCGGTGAGGCTCTGACCGCCGCGAAGATCGCGTGGGACAAGGACGACAAGATCACCCCGGCCCCGGCCACCGTGCTGAAGACCGGTGTGAACACGATCGGCTACGTCAAGGTCGACCTCAAGCAGGTCACCAAGACCGAGAAGATCGCCTTCGGTAGCGACAAGACCGAGTCGGCCACGCTCCTCGAGGGCACCAAGAAGGTCGATGCCGCGGGCAAGAACGGTTCCAAGACCGTCACCTACCTGTACACGTACCTGGACGGCAAGCTCAGCGCCACCAAGGTCGTCACCAGCAAGGTTCTCACCGAGGCCGTCGACGAGAAGGTCACCGTCGGCACCAAGGAGAAGCCTGAGGCCGAGGATCCGCCCGCGAGCGGTAACGCCGGCGCCTGGGACCGGATCGCACAGTGTGAGTCCGGTGGCAACTGGGCCTCCAATACCGGTAACGGGTACTACGGTGGTCTGCAGTTCGGCAGCAGCACCTGGGCCGCCTATGGTGGCCGGACCTACGCGCCGAACGCCCACCTGGCGAGCAAGGCCCAGCAGATCGCGATCGCCGAGAAGGTTCGTGCAGCCCGCGGTAGCTACGCTGACTGGCCGGTCTGCGGCAAGAAGGCTTAACGTCGCTTGTCTGCGAGACTGACGAGGTGACCTCGTCTGATGCATCCACTTCAGCCGGACCGAGACTGCTCGGTCCGGCTGAAGTGCGTTCACTCGCCGCCGCGCTCGGCGTCCGCCCGACCAAGCAGCGCGGCCAGAACTTCGTGATCGACCCGAACACGGTCCGGCGGATCGTTCGCACCGCGGAGCTGGCCGACGACGGCGAGACCGTGCTGGAGGTTGGGCCGGGGCTCGGGTCGCTGACGCTGGCACTGCTTGCCGCGGGCCACCGAGTCACCGCAGTCGAGATCGACCACGTGCTGGCGACCGCGCTCCCGGACACGATCGCGACGTACGCGCCTGATCAGGCGGCTGCGTTCACAGTGGTCGAGGCGGACGCGATGACGGTCACCGCTGACCAGATCGGCGATCCGACGGCTTGCGTGGCCAACCTTCCGTACAACGTCGCCGTACCGGTCCTGCTGCATCTCCTGGCGGTCTCGCCGTCCCTGCGGCACGGGCTGGTGATGGTCCAATCCGAGGTTGCCGACCGGCTGGCCGCCGGGCCCGGTTCGCGCACGTACGGCGTACCGTCCGCCAAAGCCGCCTGGTACGCCGAGGTGCGGCGCGCCGGACCGGTCGGGCGGAACGTGTTCTGGCCGGCTCCGAACGTCGACTCCGGGCTGGTCGCCTTCGAGCGGCGGGAGCCACCGGTCACCGAGGCCTCGCGGGAAGAGGTCTTCGCGGTGATCGAGGGCGCGTTCTCGCAGCGCCGCAAGACCCTCCGCTCGGCGCTGGCCCGCTGGATGCCCGACCGTGCGCAACTCGACGAGGTGTTCCGGATCACAGGGATCGACCCGGGGCTACGCGGAGAGATGCTGGGAATCGCCGAGTTCGCCGCACTGGCAGGCGCAGCTCACTCCGTATCGGCTACCTAATGCCCTAGGCTGCGGCCGTGTCTCCTTCTGCTGAGGTGACGGTGCGGGCGCCGGCCAAGATCAATCTGGGTCTGTCGGTCGGTCCGCCGTTGCCGGACGGCTTCCATCCGGTGGCCACGGTCTACCAGGCCGTGGCGCTGTACGACGACGTGACCGCCGTACTGCGTGAGGACGACTCCGCGATCTCGGTCGAGGTCGCGGGTGACTTCGCGGACGAGGTCCCGACCGACGAAAGCAACCTCGCGGTCCGGGCGGCGCGCCTGCTGCAGACGGAGTATGACGTCGAGGAAGGCGTCGAACTCACGATCCGCAAGACCATTCCGGTCGCGGGTGGTATGGCCGGCGGCTCAACCGACGCCGCCGCCACGCTGGTCGCGTGCAACCGCCTGTGGGGCCTGCAGTTGTCGCAGACCGAGCTGCAGGGACACGCGGCCGAGCTGGGCAGCGACGTACCGTTCTGCCTCGTCGGTCACACCGCGCTCGGCCGCGGGCGCGGCGAGCAGGTCACCGAGGTCATGTCTCGCGGCGTCTTCCACTGGGTCTTCGCCATCGCCGACGGCGGCCTGTCGACGCCCGCGGTCTACTCAGAACTAGACCGCCTCCGGCCCCTTCGCCGAGTCGAACCACCCCAGGTCCGCCCCGAGCTCATCACCGCCCTGCTCTCCGGCCGCCCCGAAGCGCTCGCCATTGCCCTCAGCAACGACCTCCAGGCCGCAGCCCTCTCGCTCCGCCCCGAGCTCGGCGACACCCTCCAATTCGGCCTCGACCAAGGCGCCCTCGCTGCCATGATCTCCGGCTCCGGTCCCACCTGCCTCTTCCTCGCCGCCGACTCCCGCTCCGCCGTGGACCTGGCCGTAGAACTGGCCGCCTCCGGCCTCTGCCGCATGGTCCGCCAAGCCGAAGCCCCCGTCCCCGGCGCCCGAATCCTCCCGGCCTCCGTCTCCCGCTGAAAACCGGTGGCGGCCCGTTGGGGCCGGTGCTAGCTTGCTGATGACCCATCAGTTGGAGAAGGAGAACGGCATGCGGTGCTCAGTGATCTGCCTGACCAGGACAGTTCACTTCGAAGCACACGCGAGGACCGTTGAACTCTTTGACGATGGGTATTGTGGCGCATGTCGACGCCGGTAAGACCAGCCTGACCGAGCGGCTGCTGTACGCCGCCGGCATCATCGACCACGTCGGCCGGGTCGACGACGGCGACACCCAGACCGACTCCATGGACCTGGAACGGCGCCGGGGCATCACCATTCGCTCCGCGGTGGTGTCGTTTGCACTGGGCGACCTACCGGTCAACCTGATCGACACTCCCGGCCACTCGGACTTCATTGCCGAGGTTGAACGCGCGCTGTCCGTGCTGGATGGCGCCGTACTGGTGGTTTCTGCGGTCGAGGGCGTTCAGGCGCAGACACGGCTGCCGATGCGGACGTTGGTGCGCCTGCGGATCCCAACCCTGCTGTTCGTGAACAAGATTGACCGCGTCGGCGCTCGGTACGACTCGCTGCCTGCCGACATCGACCGCTTGCTGACCCCGAACGCCTTGCCGATGACGTCGGTGGTGGATCTGGGGACCCGCGCGGCGACGGTCGCTCCGGTCGCCGCGCGGGGGTTCGATGAGTTTCTTGCCGAACGCAACGACATGTTCCTGCGGCGCTATCTGGACGACGACCTTCTCCCGCTCGACTATGAGGACGAGCTTCGTCGACAGGTTGCCTCGGGGCGTGCTCATCCCGTCTACTTCGGCTCCGCGATGACCGGAATCGGCGTACCGGAACTGATCTCCGGCATTCGAGCTTGGTTGCCTGTGTCATCTTCTGTAGCTGAAAAGCCCTTGCAGGCAAAGGTGTTCAAGGTGGAGCGTGGTTCGGCCGGACAGAAGCTGGCCTCCGCGCGAATCTTCGCCGGCACCCTGACCGCCCGCTCGTACGTCGACGTGCATCCCGTCGACGGACCGGCGTACCAGGTTCGTCCGAGCGCAATCGACCTGTACGACGATGGTGCCCGCCGTACCGTCTCCTCGGCGCAGGCCGGGCAGATCGTGGCACTGCGCGGCCTGAAAGACATCCGGATCGGCGACCAGATCGGCGTACCAGCCGTTGCAACCCCTTGAACCACGCCGAATACCTCAACCACCTGAACGGCCGCTGATGAATCCCTGGCCCTACCTCGCCGAGCGCGCTCAGATGTCTGGCGCAGACACCTCTGACGAACACGTGCGTTGGCGGATCTACCAGAAGGCCCTGTACGACGCGGACCGCGAACCGCTCCGCGAGGCAGTCCGCACCGAGGCAGACCCCAGCCTGGCGATCACTGTCGTTCTCGCAGCCTTCACCCATGACTGGGAAGGCCGTCACACGTGGCTGGAACTCCTGCCCGAGAAGTACCGCGCCTACCCTGCTCAGCGCCTGGCCGACCTCGAAACCCTTGAGCCGTTCGAGGCCACCCCTCACCATGTCGTGATCGACAACCTGGCGTCCTGGACCGACTGGCTGCAGCGCCGCGTCGTCATCGCCACCTTCGAACCCGCCGTCCTCCAGGCGTTGGCCACCGACGGTCGCACCAAGCGCGTCCGATCCACGGCCGGCCAACGGCTGACCGCCGTACAGGCTGCCCACCGAGATCCCCTGACCGCGCTCCGAGCCATCATCAGAACCATTCAGCAGACGTGCAACGAAACCCTCGTCGACGCCACAGTCCTCGAGACCGGGATGGAACGAGCCCTCGACCTCATCCACCGGCAGCCCACCCACAGGCACCGGTTCGAGTCCGAGCTGAGCTCCCTCCTCAATCCCATCGAGGCGGGGACCAGCGACCTCATTCCGTACCTGATGCACGAGCTCCGCTGGCCCGCCGTACAAACCGCAATCACCAACCACCTCGCGGCGCCCGCCAACGTCAGTTACGTCCGCCAGTACGAGGCAATGCTCGATGCATTCACCGAAGCCGGGCGGGGCGAGCCGACCAGTTGAAGGATCGCGGCCGCTATGTACTCCCAGGCCATCACAATTGAGCGAGGATGGCATCCCCAGGCGTGAGCTCGTCGAGCGCGTGCAGATGTGATGGCCTGGCGGTCCGGCTGACTGCTTCCGCGCCGGCATCTGGCTTCAGGAACCTGCCAATGCGGCGCGGAACGGAGACAGCCGCGAGAGGGTATGAGCATGTCTGGAGAGACTTGTAGTTGTGGGCGGGCGATCGATGGGGCGCACGCGAACCTGCGGTTCATGGTGCCGGATCCGGTGTTGGAGTTGCCGGAGGCGGAGGGGACGCCCGGGACGTGGCTGAGTCATGCGACGGCCCGGGAATCCGTGATGATGCAGGTGCCGGACCTGGGGCCGTTCGTTCGGGTGCTGCTGCCGATTCAGCTGGATAAGGGCCACACGCTCACGTACGGCGTTTGGCTGGCGGTCAGTCCGGATGACCTGCAACGGACGTTCGCGGTCTGGTGGGAACCCGAGTACGCCGACCTGCGCCTCGACGGATTCTTGGCCAACGCGATTCATCCGTGGGGACTACTCGGCGTACCGGTGACTGCCACCGTCCGCGACCCGGACGAGACGCCGTACCTGACCGAGTCCCCAGATCCGCTACTGACCAGAGTCCTGACAGACACCTGGCCACACGAGGAAGCCGTGCGCTGACGATTCATCGGTGTCCAACGTCCGAGCTGGATCGGGGAGCAAAACCAACCGGGATCGACGGGTAGAACTCCCCAGCTTCCGCCGTTCCACCGGCAGGCGGCGTGGAACGCAACAGCGCCCGAAGTCTGTGGGGGACTTCGGGCGCTGGTGGGGTAGGGGTCAGTTCTTGGTGATGGTGAGGGCCTGCTGCTTGGTGACGACGCCGGCTACGGCGACGCGGAAGAAGTTCTTGCCGAGGCGGGATGTCTTCACGTAGACCGAGTAGGTGCCCTTCGAGGTGACCTTGGTGGTCGCGGGGAAGTTGACCCACTTCTTGCCGTCGAGGCGCTGGACCTGGACCGTCGTGTTCTTCGCGATGCCGGTGGTCTTGCCGAAGTAGCGGACCTTGGCGCCGACGGGGATGATCCAGTCGGTGGCTTCGATGGTGACGGTCTTCTTGACCGCGGCGGTGGAGGTCGTGGCGGCGGTGGGCCTGACGTCGGCGCTGGCGGTGGTGGCGCCGACGATTCCGACGACTGCACCCGCGGCGAGACCGAGGCCGGCGGCGGTGGCGGTGATCCGGCGAACCAGCTGAGAACGAACGCGCATGATGTTGATTTCCCCTCGTGTGCAAAGGCTCCCAGTGAGCCCGCCGCCCATAGAGACGCCGCCGTTCGCCGAATAGTTGGATCACAGGCTGGTCACAAACCTCTTCCCGCCAGTCGATGCCTCCGGCAACATGTGAAGGGTGCTGGTTTCGATAGAGGTGCCTGAGTACGACGTTGAGCGCGGACTGACGTTCGAGTGGGACGACGGGTTCGTCATTGAAGTCGATGTCTCGGGGACCGAGGTGGTGGTATCGGCGAACCGGGCCGGGCTCGTTTCGTTGGCACGGCATCTGCTCGTGCTGGCCCAGGACGGCGTACCGAGTGGGCATCACGTGCATCTCACGGCGGACCAGGAGATCGAGTCGCCCGTCGACCTGGTGCTGGAGCGACGAGATGCGGTACTTGGTGGCTGAGCGGGAAGTTGCCGGGATGTTGGTGGGGACTGTTGGGGCATCGGTGACGCGGACGCTTGATATGGGGGAGGTGGGGTTTCTGTGCGCTGATGGGGATGAGGTGCGGTGGCACCTGCAGTGTCCGTTTCGGGTTGTGCACGACCGAGCGGTGATCTTGGGGTCGGCAGACATGTTGTATCCGGAGACCGGCGACAGGGCTCAGGCGTTCGCTGAGCAGGCGACTGTTTTTGATGCTCGGGCGAAGCTGGTGACGGAGATTTTGGAGGGGATGTCGCCGAAGGTAGTCGGGGTTGAGGTGGGGACGGCGGGGTGGTTGGTGG
>NZ_SMKX01000236.1 GCF_004349055.1 Kribbella antibiotica | reverse complement strand
GTTGTGTATAAGAGACACCCCGAAGCCCCCGCCCCCCGGCGTGGCCACGCTTCAAACCGCCGTCGGCCTGATCGTCGGAACCGTAGGCAGCACCTTGACCGAGCTCTCCAAGGCCACCACCTACTGCCAGTCGGAAATGAAGAAAGTCACCATCACCAAACCGACGCAGACCCAACTGCAGAAGTGCGTCACGGCCTACCAGACCGGCGGCACCAAAGCCGTCGACCAGGTCATCCGCAACCTGCTCTCCCTGCTCGGCCTCCTGGGCGTCCTAGGCACCGGAATCCTCGGCGGCTAAGACCCCACCCAGTACGGCGCGCCTGCCCCCACCCCTCCCTAGGCGCGCCTGGCGACGCCACGGAGCTACTCCCCCCCAGCTCCGTGGCGTCGCCCTTTTCTTCTGAGGTGTGTCTCCCCCACGCGGCCGACTACGCGTGCTCCTCCGTCGCCCGCTACGCAGTCCGCTCCCACCCACCCCTTTGCGCGCTCGCACGCTCGCTGCCTTGCTCGCTACCGCTCGCGCCGACCACGGGGCCGCGTGTGGCGAGCTTGGCGTAGCGGGTCGACGCCGGTTCTCCGCCAAGAAGCCCGCGATGCGGAACGCCACAACTGGTCCGCGCGGTTCTCGTTCCTGCCGCAGTTACCAACCACAGATACTGCGAAGTACCAACCGGGTACTGCAAAACTCATCAGGCGCGTGACTTCTGCAGTAAGCGGGTGAAGTTTCGATGCGCCACCCGCATACTGCAGAACTACCCAGATGTGGGTAGTTCTGCAGTAGGTGAGCTCACCGGTCAGCCGGCCGATTGTCTGGACGCAGTTCGACTGTCGTTCTTCCTGAGCTGGCAACGTTGATCAGCCAAGTCGACAGACCCGGCCACCCAGCCTCGACCCAGCTCGCGTAGGCCTGCTCCACGGGTACCCACAGATCTACCCGTCCTCCGTGATGAACCATGTCATCCGTGACATAGGCCCAGGACTCGGCGCCAGGGCCATTGAGCGATGCCGTGCCATCACCTGCCCACCATTGGATCTCAGGTGACTGCCGCCAGAGATAGAGACCGAACTCGCCGGTCTCAAGGACGGACGCCGGCACACTGGTCGGCCGCGCCTCCATCGATTCGGCTCGCTGTTGATGCTCCTCCTCGGTGAACTCCGGCAGAACGTCGCCCACCTGCGCGAACTCGGGCGTGAGCCGAGCGCTCATGAAGTAGCCGCGTGCCGGCATCAAAGCACCCGTCGCGCTCTCTCCGTCCTCGCTGATCGCCACCTTGACCCACGCGCCCAACGTGCTGTTTGAGGGGGACCTGAGGTCGGTGAGGATTACACTCCCAGGCCTCCCCCACCGCAGCCATTCGGCAGGGATATCAGCTACCGCATGAGTCGCAAGAATCCTGTCGTACGAGCCAGGCTGCGGATCGAACGACGGGTGGTAGCCCAAGCCCGCCAGGCGCTCGCGAGCCGGAGCTACCAGTTCCTGATCAATGTCGATGGTCGTGACCGCGTCATCGCCCAGGAGATGGCACAAAATCGCGGCGTTGTAGCCAGTACCTGTCCCGATCTCCAGGACCTTCATCCCAGGCCGAATGCCGAGTTCCTCGATCATGTCGGCCATGAGTGCAGGCATTGAGGACGAGGAGGTATACGTCTCGGATCCGGGCTGTCCTTCGATCGGCTTCAACTGCGTCACGAGGACCGAATTCGAGTACACCGTGGGCAACCAGTCAGGTTGCGACTCGTCCACGATGCCGGACGGAGCCTCCCAGCCCTCTGCGTCAGTCTCGGTGCGGTAATACCGGGGCACGAACACGTGTCGGGGTATGGACGCAAACGCGCGCAGGAGCGCGTCGTCTCGCAAGTTCCCCGCACGTCGAAGCTCCCTGGCCATCGCTTCCGCGAGCGATGGCCAGTCTTCGATAGTGGGTTGGCTCACTTCATCTCCAGTAGGTCGGCGATGGCCGACGTCATTGGCAGACCGGTCTCCAGCTCGAGCCAGTGCCACTGGCCACCGGTGTTGCACTCGTACCAGGCCCGGCCCTCATCATCCTCACGGATGCCGAAGTCGAAAGCACCGAAGACGAGGCCGAACGTCTCCAAGTAGCGGTGGCAGGCGTCTACAACCTCACTCGGTGTGTCGATCACCGAGTACCGGACCAAGTCGTAGTCCCGGCGCCAATCGAGATGTGGCGAGTCAATGCATGCGCATAAGCCGACAGATTGGCAGAGAGGTGATGCCCCCACTCTCGCCTGCGTTGGAACCTCTCCGCCGCAACTCTTCCGCACCAGTGCCTCAGGTTGACCCGATCCGACCCATCCGTAGTCATCACGTAGCAACATCGGCAGAATGTCGTCCGTGAATGAGCGACTCCCCGCGCAAGCGGCTTCAGACAACAAGCCACTGCACGATGACATCGCCGACTCGCTCAAGCTTCCCGCCCGGATCGCATGCGGAGTGGTGGGCACAGTCGCTGGCGCGGCAGGCGGAATCGGAAGTTTTGTCCCAGATTCGAACAGTGGCGGTGTCCCAGTACTCCTAGCTGGCGCTGCGCTGTTTGGCTATCTCGCGATTTCTGGCCAGCGCATCACCCTACTGAAACTGGGCGACAACGAGGCGCGACTCTCGCGTGCCTTCAGGGCGGCGGGACGGGCCCTCAGGGATCCCGATGTCCCCGAGCAGACCAAGGCCGAGATTGCGGAAGACCTCGAACCGATCTCGTCAAAGCTCCCCACCCAGACCCGGCAATCGGTCGACCAAGTCCTTACAGATAGAGACGACGCGTTGAACTACGAGCGCGCGGTCAAAGGTGCTCTCGAATCCATGTTCTCGGAGCAGTACACCGGTGAGATGATCAACAAGCGAGAGCAGTTTGACGCGTTACTCCAGTCGGGCGATGCCTCTCTGGTTGTTGAGATAAAGCATCTGCGCGGGAACCCGTCGCGGATAGGCAAGATGATCGTCCAGGAACTGGCGTGGCAACTCACTACCGTCCCGACTTTCACTGCAGGACTGCTTATCACTAACCAGCCAATCACCCAGCGGCTTGCCGAGCTCCTGGAGCAGGCTGCGCCGCGATACAGGATGGAAGCTGTGACCTGGCGTGGCGCCGAGGATGATAATGCGTTGCGCGCGTCAGTCAGCCGACTCTTGGCCAGCTGATAGACCGCCCGGCGAGTCAGGTCTCGCGGGCTTAGTGGGTTCCCAAGTCAGGGGCTGCTTCTCGTACAACACGCCTGTGGCGGGTGCAGGGTTCGAACCTGCGTAGGCATAAGCCGACAGATTTACAGTCTGTCGCCCATCCAGGGCGGTCTGATGCGCTGCATCTGTCCTCAGATTGCTGACCCGAGAAGCTAGGCCGCTACTCGCAGGCACGTGCGGCAGGCACATGGAGCCCTAGCCGACTCGAATGGATCGAAGCCGACTAGAGCGCCAGGCAACATCTTGCGGGCTCACCCGAAGCAACCCCGGGCCGCTGCGCTGACCTGCGCCACTCGCGGCCCGTGGTCGGGGCGAGCGGTAGCGAGCAGGTCAGCGAGCGTTGCGAGCGCGCAAAAGGGGGCGGGTGGGAGCGGACTGCGTAGCGTGCGACGAAGGAGCTCGCGTAGCCAGGCCGCGTGGGGGAAATTACGCGAAGCGCTTGGCTACCTGCTCGACGCGGTCGACCAGGTTGAGGTCGTAGGCGACGCCGGGGATGTAGAAGATGACGTAGTCGGCGCCAGCCTCAAGAGCAGCTTCTACGCGCAGCGCGATCTCGTCTTCGGTTTCGATGTTGTTCTCGCTGGAGAAGCGGTCCCAGTTGATCGGGCCGCGGGCCTTGTCGGTGGCGAGTTTGGGGTCGTCGCCCTTGTCGATCGGGAAGACGTTGATGCCGGTGGACTTGATGATGGTGTCGTAGTCGCGGTCGAGCTTGTTGCAGTGCTCCTTCAGTACGGCGACCTTCTCGCGGATCACCTCGGGGTTGCCGCCGCCGATGTTGGCGGCGTCGCCGTACTGGGCGACCAGCTTCAACGTGACCTGGGGGCCGCCGCCGCCGATCCAGAGGCTGGGCTTCTTGTTGCCGGCGCCCTTGGGGAGGTTGATCGGGCCGTCGATCGAGTGGTACTTGCCCTTGACGACCGGGCGGTCTTCGGTCCACATCCGGTGGATGATCTCGGTGGCTTCGCGGAAGGCGGCCATCCGCGGCTTCACGTCGGGCCACTCGTAGCCGTAGGCCTTCCACTCGTGCTCGTACCAGCCGGCGCCGATTCCGGCGTACAGGCGGCCGTGGCTGGCGACGTCGACGGTGGAGGCGATCTTGGCGTAGAGGGCCGGGTTGCGGTAGCCGTTGCAGCCGACCATCTGGCCGATGTTGACCCGCTGGGTGTCGCGGGCGAGGGCGGCGGTGGCCGTCCAGCATTCGAAGGTGGTGTTGTCACTGGGCTCGGGCACGGTGTGGAAGTGGTCGAACAGCCAGATCGAGTCCCAGGACTGCTCGTCGGCCCGCTTCGCCACCGCCGTCATTGCTTCCCACTGCTCGACGGGATCGGCGATCTGCGCCAGATCCATTTTCCAGCCCTGCGGCACGAACAAACCGAAACGTGTAGTCATAGCGTCCATCCTTTCCACGCATCGGGCTTCCGGTCCATCCACGCAGCCTTCGAATTCGTTCTCAATCGGAGCACCAGAACTTCTTAATCACTTCCGGCGTCGTACCGGCAGCACTGGATCCGAGGAGGAATCATCACCAAGTTCGACGAGCTCTTCGACCACGCTGCACCGCTGATCGCCGCCGGGACACACTCCCGCGGCGAGCCGCCGTCGGAGGGCGGCCGCTGGCCGTTGTCGGTAATGCTTCCAGCCCGTACGGCGTTCCTAGACGACCTGACCGCGGAAGCCGCCGAACTGGCCGGGCCCGGGCATTGGCAGACCGGCCAACTCGGTTCCGCCCATTTCACCGTCCGGGCGCTCGAGGGCTACCGCGCCGTGATTCCGCCTGACGACCCTGCCGTTCCGCGCTATCTGAGCGCGCTGAAGCGAGCCGGGTCCGGTCCGTTCCGGATCCGCGTGACAGGGCTGACGCTCACCCCCGGGTCGGTGATGGCATCGGCAGAGCCAGTTGACGAAGCGGCCGACGCGTTCATGGATCGGTTCGCGGAGGAGTTGGGTCCGGACGGGTGGTTCGAGCGGCCGCATGGGCGCCGTGACATCTGGTACTCGAACCTCCTGCACTTCACCGGCGACATCCCCGAGCCCGCGAAGCTGATCGAGTGGGTCGCCGACCGGCGACGGTTGGATCCGGTCGAGGTGGTGGTTCCGGCGGCTGAACTGGTGCGGTTCCGCCTGATGGGTGGGGAACGGCCGCACATGCGGCCGGTGCGGTTGTGAGCGAACGGTTAGCCGATGGTGAGCGGGCTCGGCCAGCCTGTGCGCGTCATCCCGTTCTGGTCCGTCGCTCTCGGCGGACCTCAGGAAGGAGCCACGATGTCCACGTTCCGTAAGTCTGCTGCGCTGACCGGTGCACTCGCCGCCGGTGTCCTGGCGGTCTCCCTCGCCACGACCGGCATTGCCTCCGCCGCCACGGTGAGCGGCGGCTGGTACAGCACCAGCGGCGCCTGCAACCAAGCCGGCCGGAACATCACCGGCAATCCGTCCAGCCCGTACGAGGGCTGGTCCTGGAGCTGCCCCTACGTCAGCTCGCACAACCCGCACTACCACCTGGTCCTCAGCAGCTGAGCAGTACCTGCTGGCTTGGCGCCCACGCTCCTGACTACCCCCAGCTGTCGGGGGCGTGGGTATACGTGCGCCCGATCTTGACTGAGAATGTGGCGTGTACTTTCGCGTACTCGGACCGGTCGAGGCGGCCGACGAGCCCATCGCTCTCGGCGGCCGGGAGCGGCTCGTGCTGGCGATGCTGCTCATCAACGCCGACCGGGTCACGCCGTCCGACCGGCTGATCGACACGGTGTGGTCGCGACCGCCGCAGTCCGCCCGGCAGCAACTGCACAACCTCATCGCCCGCCTGCGCCGCAAGCTGGACGCGACCGGGGCCCTCATCGTGACCCGTCCGCTGGGTTATCAGCTCGCTCTCACCGACCACGGACTCGACCTCCACGCCTTCCGGCTGTCCGTCCTCCGCGGGCGGGAGCACCTGCAGGACGAGCAGTACGACGACGCCCGGATCGAGTTGGACACCGCGTTGTCACTGTGGCGCGGGGACGCCCTCGCGGACCTGTCCGGTGACTGGGCCGCAGCGACCCGCGAGTCACTCCACCGCGAGCGGGTTGCGGCCGGGGAAGCACTCGCCCAGGCACAGCTCGCCACACACGATCACGCCGGCGTTCTCGAGACGGTGCAAGCCTTGCTGGCCACCGATCCACTCCACGAAGGTCTACACGACCTTCGACTGCGAGCCCTGGCCCGGAGCGGTCGCCGTACCGAGGCTCTCGGCGCCTACCAGGACCTGCGCCGCCGGCTCGTCGCCGAGTTCGGTGTCGAGCCCGGGCCGGATCTCCAGGAGACCCACTGCAGCCTGCTGCAGGACGTCGACCCGCCGTTGGCGTCTCCTCGGCACGTGCCCCGTCAGCTGCCCCGCCCGATCGCACTGGCCGGACGTGACGAGATCCTCGTCCAGCTGACCGATGTCCTGCGTACGCCTGAACCGCGTCCGGGCACAGTGCTTCTCGTCGGAGCGGGCGGCATCGGCAAGACATCGCTCGCCGTCGTTCTCGCCGACCGCGTCCAGGACGGGTACCCCGACGGCACCCTGTACGCCGAACTGGACGGTACCTCGCGCGAGCCACGGGACCCCGACGAGATCATCGACCGGTTCCTCCGCGCGCTCGGCGCTGCCGCTCCCCCCACCCATGCTCGACGGGAGGAACGGCTGGCGCTCTATCGCAGTGCGATCGCGAACCGCCGCGTGCTGGTGGTGTTGGACGACGCTCTCGACGAGCAACAGGTCCGCCACCTGCTCCCACCGTCGCCGCGTTCGGCCGCGATCGTCACCTCCCGCCACCGGCTCGCCGGCCTCGATGATGTGCTCCGCCGCAACGTACCGACCCTGTCGACCGAGGTCGCCGTCGATCTACTGCAGGCAGGTCGAGACGGGCTCGCCCTGTCCGCCGTGCAACTGTGCGGGCACCTCCCCCTCGCGTTGATGGTCGTCGCGGCCCGGCTGGCGTCCGGTGCCGTCGATCTGTCCGAGGTGGTCGACCATCTCAGCGAGGAGCACATCCGTTTGGACGAGCTCGCGATCGGCGACGTCGACGTCCGGGCCAGCATCGCGCTCTCGTACGACGGGCATCTCTCCGAACCCGCACAGCGATTGCTCCGCCGGGTCGCCGCCGTTTCGGTGACGACCTGGCCGGCATGGTTCGCCGGCGTGGTGCTGGAAGACGACGTACTGCTGGGCTCGCGGGCACTGGACGAGCTTGTCGACGTCCATCTTGTCGAGCCGTGCGGTCGTGATGCCGCGGGACAGCTCCGGTTCACCCTGCACCCCCTGGTGGCGGCATTCGCAGGCGAGCGCGCTGCCCGCGAGGAGGACCTGAGTGCTGTCGCGGACTGTCGCCGTACCGCCACCATGGCCTGGCTGGGGCTGGCTTCGCAGGCCGACGACGGCTTCGGTCACGGACTGCGCCCGGTGGTCGGTCCGGACGGCGCCACGATCCCGGCCGGTCACCCGCCTCGTCGGGTCTCCGTCGCGGCGGAGCAGCCTGCGGCATGGTTCGACGCGGAGATCGACAGCATCCGCGATCTCGTCCACGCGCTGACCCGCGCCGGTGAGCTAAATCTGGCAGCGGCCCTCGTACTGCGCTCGGACGGCTACCTCGTGGTCCGCGGCGAGATGCACGTCCGTGCGGGCCTGCTGCGGCGGGTCGTCGACTGTTCGGACCTGGTGCTGCGCTGGGGCGTCCTGCGGTCGTTGTTCCACACCGCTGCCGAGGCTGGACGGTTCTCCGAGCTGGCTGACCTGGCACAGTCACAGCTCGATGTTGCCCGCAAGCTCGATGCCGGGGCGATGGAGCAGAACGCCCTTGTGCAGCTCGGTTGTGCACTGCGCGAGCTCGGTCGCTTCGAGGAGGCGACGGCACGGTTCGAAGAAGCCTCGTCCGGTGCGATGGCACGCAACGACACCATGATGATTGCCCTGGCGCACGGACACCTCGGCGTACTGCTGGCTCGCACCGGACACCCGGCCCGTGGCGCGGCGCTGATCGCTGAGAACCTGCGGGCTGAACGAGAGCGTGGGCCGTCTCGGCGACTGAGCATCTGGCTCACCACCTACGCCGACTGCCTCGCGCTGACCGGTGACCTGGCGGCGGCCGAGCAGGCGTTGGACGAGGCCGAACAGCTCGCCAAGAGCTTGGAGGACCGCAGCGTCCTTCTCGACGTCGTCCAGACCCGAGCGGCGATCGCGTTGCGCGCCGATGACATCGATCGTGCCGAACACCTCCTCAACGACAGCTCGGCGTCGGTCGGATCGGATGCAGAGCCGACCGACGGGGAGTTGCGCCTGCGCGCCGACATCCTGCTCGCCCGTGGGCGAGCAACTGAGGCGCTCCCGTTGCTAGAGCGAGCCCTACTCCGGCATCGGCGCGAAGGCGTCCGACTCGAGCTCGCCCAAGACCTGGCCCGACTCGCTGCGGTCCACGCGGCCCTGGGCCAGCAGGATCGAGCCAGGCAACAACACTCGGAGCTTGTCGTTCTGCTGCGAGACCTTGGGATCGGTGTCGACGATCTACAGCTTCCCGCGGTCGTTGCGCAGGCCGGAGGATACAATTTGCTGGAGATTTCTTCGGAATAACGAAACGTGGAGGTCGGCATGCTGGCTGTGGTGGTTGGGGCCGGAGGGGGGATCGGCGGAGCGTGCGCGCGACAACTCGCTGGGCAGTACGCCACGGTGCTCTGCGTCGACCGAGACCTCGGCGCCGCCGAACGCACCGCCACGGCTATCGGGACCAACGCGCTGGCGCTGGCGGCGGATGCTGGCGATGCGGGGTTTGGGCGACTCGTTGGAGCGCGGGCCGCTGAGCTTGGGCCGGTCGGGTGTGCGGTTTATGCGGTCGCCTACGAGGAGCACACGCCTGCCGTTGAGCTGACTCGTGAATCATTGATGCTGAGCCTGACCGTCGGGCCGGTCGGGGCGTTCGAGTTCTTCCGCGGACTGACGCCGGCCGAAGGAGCGTCGTACGTCGCGATCGGGTCGCTGCACGAAAAGCAGCCGTTCGCGAACTGCCTTGGCTACAACGCCGCGCACGGCGCACTCGGGCAGGTCGTGCGGACGCTCGCCCACGAGTGGGCCGACCGCGGGATTCGGGTGAATGCCGTCGTACCGGGGTGGATCATGACGCCGGGCGAAGAGGAACTCTACGGCGCAGAGGAGCTCGCGACCGCGGGTCGGCTGCTGCCGCTCGGACGGCATGGCCGGCCGGAGGAGATCGCGGCCGCGGTCGGCTTCCTGGCGTCGGAGGCGGCCGGCTATATCTCCGGATCGTTCCTGACCGTCGACGGCGCGTTGTCCACCTCGCTCGCCCGGCTCCGAGGGGTCTGATCGTGAAGTATGTCTGCGTATTCGCTCACCCCGACGACGAAATGCGCTGTCTGGGAACGTTGTTGCGGTTGCGCGATGCCGGGCACGAGTTCGCCTTCGTGACCATCACAACCGGCGACAAAGGACTCCCGTATCACCCGCCCGAGGAGCAGTTGCGGGCTGCCGATATCCGCACGGTGGAGATGCAGGAGGTCGCGGCGCATTTCGACGCCGAGTACGTCAGCCTCGGCCGCGAGGACGGTTTCGTCTTCGAGGACGCCGAGCTGCGCGCCGAGCTCATCCACACCCTGCGCCGGCTCGGGGCCGAGATCGTCTTCACACACTGGACGACCGACTACAACCCCGACCACGTCCTCACCGCAAAACTCGTCACCGACGCCGCCCTGCTCGCGCCGCTCTCGTCGTTCGCGCCAAGCCCGGGAGTCCTCCCCCAAGCCCCAAGGATCTGGTACGTCGATCCTGGGCCAGGCCACGGTTTCGAGGCCACCCACTTCGTTGCCTTCAGCCCCGAATACGCGGCCCGCAAGGCGGAGTTGATCCGACTGCACCGCAGCCAGATGGACGTCATGCGCGAACTCAGCGGCGGAACCGACTACGCCGACCAGCTCACGGCGTACGACCAAGTCACCGCCCAACGCCTCCTGGTCGAGCACGCGGAGTCCTTCCGCCCCTGCCTAACCGACCGCCGAATCCCCTGGCCCTCCGACCTCCCCGGCCGCCTCACCGACCCCATTTGATGGGCTGACCCACCAAACGCGGCTCGGCGGACCCCCATTTGATGGGCTGACCCACGGGAGTGTGGGTGGGCTAGCTGCATGCGGTGGGCTCTCCCACAACCC
>NZ_SMKX01000235.1 GCF_004349055.1 Kribbella antibiotica | reverse complement strand
GTGTGGGCGCCGGGGAGGGCGATCACGGGGAGGAGCGCCAGCAGTAGGAAGGCGTAGCGGGGGTGGTTTACGAGGAGGCCTACGGCGGTGGCTGCTAGGAGGCCGCCGGCGTTGCCGGAGAGCCAGATGAGGCCGGCGGCGGTGCCTTCGGAGTCGCTTGTACGGCGTTCTACCAGTTCCAGGACGATGGGGAGCGCTGGGAGGAGTAGCAGGCCGATGAGGGTGATGGTGATGAGGGCGGTTGGGGTGCTGGGGAGGAAGGCCAGTACCGCGCAGCAGAGGGCGGTCGCGCCTAGGGCTGTTACCAGGTAGGGGGATTCGGTGTGGTGGCGGGCGGCCCAGATGGGGATGAGGGCGCTGCCGATCACTCCGGCGATGACGTTCAGCAGGAGGATCACGCTGGCTGTGGTGCTGGATACGCCGGCAGGTTCCAGCAGGGGCTGAGCGAAGGTGCTTAGGGCAACGAAGACGCCGAAAGGGAAGACCGCGAGCACGCAAAGGCGGCGGATCAGGGGGTCGGACCAGGAGGTCCGGAGGGCGGCAAAGACGGCTTGGGGGACGGCAGCAGCGAGTGGGGCGTGGGGGCCGGGGTGACGGAGGGCGGCGGCTAGAAACACAGTCGCCGCGACGCAGAACACTGCGGTGACCACGAGCATTGTGTGGGGGGAGCCGGCGGTGGAGAAGACGGCCGACAGCAGGAAGGCCAGGACCATGCCGGCGAAGATGCTGGCGGTGCCTAGGGCGATGCCGGTGGGGCGGTCTTTCGGGGACAGGTAGCGGCCGGTGATACCGGTGACGGCATTCAGGACCAAGGGCTGGGCCACAGCGCAGATGAGTTGGCCGGCCAGGAGCCAGGCGAAGTGGTCGCCGCCGAGGCGGACCAGCGCGCCGATCGCGGTCAACACAGCGCCGGCCAGGAGAGCCGGGCGGAACCAGCGGTCGAGCAACAGGCCGCAGGGGATCGACAGGACGACGTACAGGAGAGGGAAGACCTGGGCGAGCCAGCCGATGGCGGTTTCGGAGACGGCGTAGTGGCCGGCGGCGACGGTGGTGACGCCGGCGAAGTTGAGCCAGACGAGTTGGGTCGCGGCGCCGACCAGTGAATAGCCGACGATGGCTGACCAGCGACTCATATCCAGCTCCTCCCCACAAGGTTTCGGGAACTCTACGACGGAATCGGCGTAGAAAGGAGGAATGAAGCCGGATTGGGAGGGACCGCTCGGCGAGGCTTATGCGCGGGCGATGACGTACCTGGAAGAGCTACCCGTACGGCGAGTTGGGCCGCGCGATACCGCGGTCGAGTTGCGCGGGAAGTTGGGCGGCCCGTTGCCGCAGGGACCGGGGGATCCGGTGCAGGTGATCGCCCAGCTCGCTGACGGTGTCGAGGACGGCTTGCTGCCCAGCGGCAGTGGCCGGTTCTTCGGGTTCGTGTTCGGCGGAGCCACGCCGACGGCGCTGGCGGCGGATTGGCTGGCGACGGCGTGGGATCAGAATGCAGGCCTGTACGCCGCCGCACCGGCCGCGGCCGTGGTCGAGGAGATCACGGCCGGGTGGCTGGTCGAGCTGTTCGGGTTGCCCGAGCAGACGTCGGTCGGGTTCGTGACCGGCGCGCAGATGGCGAACTTCACCGCGCTCGCGGCCGCGCGGCACGCCGTACTGGCCAAGGCTGGTTGGGATGTCGAGGCGGACGGGCTCAATGGCGCGCCGCCGATTCGAGTGCTGGTCGGGGCTGAGCGGCATGACACGGTGGATCGTGCGTTGCGGTTCCTCGGGTTGGGGACGCGGTGCATCGTGCCGATCGCGGTGGATGGGCAGGGGCGGATGCGGCCGGATGCGCTGGCCCGTGAGCTCAACCAGGGCTTGACGATCGTGTGTGCGCAGGCGGGGAACGTGAACACCGGCGCGATCGATCCGCTGGACGAGATCTGCGAGCTGGCAGGTGACGCCTGGGTGCACGTCGATGGTGCGTTCGGCCTGTGGAGTGCAGTCGGTACGCCGATCAAGGGGCTGGAGAAGGCGGATTCGTGGGCGACGGATGCGCACAAGTGGCTGCAGGTGCCGTACGACTCCGGACTGGTCTTCACCGCCCACCCGGAGGCGCACCGGGCCGCGATGGGCATCAGGGCGTCGTACCTGATCCACGACGAGAACCAGCGGGACCCGCTCGACTACAACCCCGAGTTCTCCCGCCGGGCCCGGGGATTCGCCGTGTACGCGGCGATCCGGGCGCTCGGTCGGAGTGGAATCGTGGAGCTGGTGGAGAGGTGTTGCGCGATGGCGCGACGGTTTGCGGGGCAGCTCCAGCCGTACGTGCTGAACGAGGTCAACCTCAACCAGGTGCTGGTGCGGTTCGGGGACGACGACCTGACCCGAAGGGTCGTCAAGGCGGTGCAGCAGGAGGGCACGGCGTGGATGTCCGGTACGACGTGGCAGGGGCGCGCGGCGATGCGGATCTCGGTGTCGAACTGGACGACCAGCGAGGCGGATGTCGACCGGTCCGTGGAAGTAATTCTCAGGTGTGTCGAAATCGAGCGAGCTCGCTCGACGCAGGGGTGAAGGCAAACCTCAACCGAAGGCAGGCGCGACATGTCGTTCCAGGCGTACTTGGACAAGATCGAAGAGAAGACCGGCCTCACCCCGCGGGTGCTGGTCGATCAGGCGAAGGCGAAGGGGTACGACGCCAAGGACGTGAAGTCCGGGGTCATCTGCGACTGGCTGAAGGCGGATTACGACCTCGGCCGCGGGCACGCGATGGCGCTGGTGCACGTGATCAAGAACGGCGTGACCATCTCCGACAAGCACGTCAATTCCGGCGGCACCCACAGCGATCCGTCGAACACTCTCTGGCTGGATGGCAAGGCCACCAACCCGCTCCAGTAAGTTAGGCGGGTGGAGCCGAAGAAGTCGCCGCGGGACAAGTGGATCACGATCTACGGGCGTAAGCCGGTGCTCGAGGCATTGGATGATCCGAGTTTGTCGGTGGCGAAGGTCGTGGTGGCCGACAACGCCACCGGTGGATCGATGCACGAGATCCTGCGGGCCGCGGAGCGAACCGGTACGCCGGTCGAGCGGGCGACCGCGAGTCGCGTGAAGTGGCTGGCCGGGAACGGGAAGCACGACCAGGGCGTCGTCGCGGATGTGAACGCACCGCGGATGACGCCGCTGGACGAGTTCGTTCGCGAGCGCGGCAAGCGGCCGACGAACGTGTTCCTGCTCGACGGTGTCACGAACCCGGGCAACGTCGGAATGATTCTCCGTACGGCGACCGGTGCCGGTTTCGACGGTGTGATCCTGCCGAGAGCCGGTACGCCGCATGTCGGGCCGCTGGTGATCAAGGCGTCGGCCGGGATCGCGTTCCAGGCGCCGATCGTGAACACGTCGACCGCGAACACGGCCGTCGACACCCTGCGGTCGGCGGGCTATCACGTCTACGGATTGTCGGCGCGGTCGCAGGACTCGCTGTTCAAGACCGAGCTCGCGCCGCGCGCGGTCTACGTGCTGGGCGGCGAGACGAACGGCATCACGGTGAATACCGACTCCGACCTGCAGATTCCGCTGCACGCCGGCGTCGAATCACTGAATGTCGCCGTCGCCGCGGCGATCGTCGCCTTCGAGGTCACGAACCGCTGAGAGTCGTCCGTAACAGTTGAGAGCTGTCCGTAACAAACGGCTGTTTCGAACAGTTGTGGGTTGTGACCGGGGGCACCATACTCATCTCCATCGCCGTTCAGGCGATGGGGGCGGTTCAGTTTCAGTCAATAGTGGGGGGCCACACATGCATGCCTTGAAGTCGCTTTGTGCTGCGCTGGTGACGGTCGTCGCCAGCGCCGTTTTGATCGCTCCGGGGACGGCGCTGGCCGCCGATCCGCCGAGTAGCGCGATCGAGGTCAGCGATACCTCGCTGAATGTCGGCCAGGAGTTCACGATCACCCAGACGGTGCACAACTCCGCATCGTTCACGATCGTGGGCGCCAAGGCCGCGCTGTTCGGGAAGACCGGCGTCTCGCTGCCGTCCATGATCGAGCTGGTCGGTTGTACGGGGGCGACGATCTGTTTCCCGCTGGACATCGAGTTCCGGGCGGCGCTCGGCGACCTGCCCAGTGGCGCGACCCGGACCATCGTCTACACGTTCAAGGTGCTGGATACGGCGCCGGAATCGGTCACGCTGCAGCACCAGTTGCTGGGTGACGAGTACTCCTTCGAGCTGTTCGAGGGAGCGACGTTGACGTTCGCCGCGGCGCAGGTCGATGCCGACATCTCGGTCGGGCTGACCGGCTCGGCGTCCGGCGGGCGGATCAACTACACCGTGACGGTGAAGAACAACGGACCGGCCCCGGCCACCGGGATCAACGTCGCTGCGGCGTACCCGTCCGGCCTGTCGTACGTCGGGGCGAGCGGCTGCACGCGAGTCGGTACGACGCGGAACCTGAACTGTGGTGTCGCATCGCTGGCCGGCGGGGCGTCGGTCACGAAGACGTTCAGCGCGTCGGCCGGGCTGCTGACCACGGGGTCGTTCGTCGCGACCGCGCAGCGGACTGCCAGCTCGCCGACCGACCCGGTCGCGGCCAACGACAAGGCCAGCAAGAGCTGCAGCATCCTGCTCGGGCTGCTGGTGCGCTGCTGATCTGAAGCATCACCTGACCGGCGGTCGCGGGGTAACCACTCCCGCGGCCGTCGTTCTTTATTGGGCGCTGTGTTTTGTCCCTTGCCAGAGACCGCTGCCGTCGTTTACGGTCCGGGTTAACGTTTAAGTGCTCGTTAGTGAGCACTCTACTGTGGCTTGGAGCAGCAATGATCAATCGGCGACGGTTTCTGCAGGTCTCCGGTGCAGCGGTGGTGGCTGGGACCACGCTCGCCGGTTGTGGCGACGGCGGTACGGCGGGTGGTGGCGCCAAAGCATCTGGTGAGCTGAAACTGCCGACGTACAAGCCGTTTGCGGGGTTGCAGCCGGATCTGCCGGGCGCGGAGTCGGGGCTGGAGCCCGGGTTCCTGCGGTTCCCGGGGAACGCGGCCGCGAGCGTCAAGGCGCCGCCGCTGAAGAACGCGGTGACCGCGCTGACCGAGACGTTCGCGACGCCGCCGCCACCGATGGGCAGCAACGCGATGTGGCAGTCGCTGAATCAGGCGCTCGGCGCGGAGCTCAAGCTCACCATCGGCACGGACCCGGGCTATCCGGAGAAGTTCGCCACGTTGCTGGCCAGCGACTCGCTGCCGGACCTGATGTGGCTGCCGCCGAACCAGGGCATCCCGAACATCGGGCCGATGCTGGAAGCCAAGTTCCAGGACCTGACGCCGTACCTGTCGGGTGATGCGGTGCTGGAGTATCCGAACCTGGCCGCGCTGAAGCCGGCGTCCTGGCGGACCGCGGTGGTGAACGGGAAGATCTGGGGAGCGCCGATCCCGTCGACGCCGTTCGGTCAAGTGATGATGGGCAACCCGCGGACCTGGGAGAAGGTCGGCGGGCTGCAAAGCGCGAACGCGGACGAATTCTTTGCCAAGTGCAAGGAGTTGAGCAACGGTACGAACTACGCGCTCGAGCCGTCGATCATCAACATGCTGCACATGTTCGGCGAGTGGTTCGGTGCGCCGAACGGGTGGCGGGTCAACGCGGATCGGTCGCTGACACATCTGTATGAGACCGAGAACTACCGGGCTGCGGTCGAGTACGCCGCGAAGTTGTGGGCGGCGAAGGTGTTCTACCCCGACCTCAACCTGGCCGACGCGACGCCGAAGACGGTGAACGGTCAGATCGCGGCGCAGGTCGTTGTCGGACCGCGCGCGACCTCGGATTTCCGGGCACTCGATCCGTCCCTGTTCGTGGACACGCTGATCCCGTTCGGCCATGACGGTAAGGCGAAACCCGTCTACGACATGGGGTACGGGACGGTCGGATTCACGCCGTTCAAGCAGACTGACGAGGGACGGATCCGCGAGCTGCTCGCGTTGATGGACTACCTGTCGGCGCCGTTCGGGACCAAGGAGTATCTGCAGAAGAACTTCGGGGTCGAGGGCCAGCAGTATCAGTTGGACGCCGGGAAGAACCCGGTGCTGACCAAGGCGGGCACCCAGCAGGCGCCTGGGCTGGTCAGCGCATTGACGATCATGACCTCGCCCGAGAGCGTGATCTTCAACCCGGCCTTCCCGGACGACACCAAGAAGATCTACGAGACCGAGAAGAAGCTGCTGCAGTTCGCGATGCGGAACCCGACCGCGGGCACCTACTCCGACACCAGCAGCAAGGTCGGGCCGAAGCTGACCGCCGCCTTCCGGGACACGATCGTGGACATCGTCACCGGGCGGCAGAAGATCGACGCGTACGACGCAGCGTTGAAGCGCTGGAAATCCGGTGGCGGTGACAAGATGCGGGGCGAGTTTGCCGCCGTACTGCCGGCGAGCGTGCCGGTCTCGTGAGGTTCGCCGAGCGATGGCGCCGGGACTGGCAGATGGTACTGCTGATGGTCCCGGGCGTCGTCTTCCTGCTGGTCTTCTTCTACCTGCCGGTGCTGGGCAATGTCGTTGCCTTCCAGGACTTTCAGCCCTATCTCGGCATCATGCACAGCACCTGGAACGGCGTCCAGAACTTCGTCAACCTGTATGACAACCCGGACTTCTGGGATGCGTTGCGGAACACGCTGGTCCTCGCAGGTGCTCAGTTGCTGCTGTTCTTCCCGGTGCCGATCGGTCTGGCGCTGATCGTGGATTCACTGGTCAGTAACCGGGTACGGCGATGGTTCCAGACCATCGCGTACTTGCCGCACTTCCTGTCCTGGGTGCTCGTGGTGACGCTGTTCCAGCAGTCGCTGGGCGGCGCGGGATTCGTGAACAACCTGCTCCGGCAGGCCGGGCTGGACCCGATTCCGTTCATGACGAACCCCGACACGTTCCCGCTGCTGGTGGTTGCGCAGCTGGTCTGGAAGGACGCGGGCTGGGCAATGATCATCTTCCTGGCGGCGCTGACCACGGTCGATGTCTCGCTCTACGAGGCCGCGGCCGCGGACGGCGCCGGGCGCTGGCGGCGGTTGTGGCACATCACTTTGCCGTCGCTGCGGACGGTCATTGTGCTGCTGCTGATTCTGCGGATCGGCGACATTCTGAGCGTGGGATTCGAGCAATTCATTCTGCAGCGGGACTCGGTCGGGCCGGGAGCGGCCGAAGTACTGGACACCTTCACGTACTACGCAGGTGTGGTCGGCGGCGATTGGAGCAGCGGAGCCGCGGCCGGGCTGGCCAAGGGTGTCGTCGGCGCCTTGCTGTTGTGGGGTGCGAACTCGCTCGCCCATCGGCTCGGTGAGCCCGGGATCTTCCAGCGGAGGGGTGGCTCATGAGGCCGGTCTGGAAAGAGAATCCGTCACCGGCGTACCAGGCGATCAAGGCGATTGTGCTCGGTGGGTTCGCGCTGGCGATCGTCGTACCGATTCTGGTGGTGATCTCGACGTCGTTGGCCAGTGACCAGGACATCATCGAGGCCGGCGGGTATGTGTTGTGGCCGTCGCATCCCACCGTCAAGGCCTACGAGACGTTGTTCAGTGGCGGGCTGATGGGCCGGGCGATTCTGGTCAGCGTGTTCGTGACACTAGTCGGTACGGCGATTGCTCTCGCGGTCACGATCGCGTTGGCCTATGCGACGTCGCGGCCGGTGCTGTTCGGACGGCCGGTGTTGCTGATGGTGCTGTTCACGCTGTTGTTCGCGCCGGGGATCATCCCGATGTTCCTCGTGGTGAAGCAGCTTGGGCTGCTGGACAGCCTGTGGTCGCTGATCCTGCCGGGGGCGCTGGGCGCCTTCAACTTCGTTGTCCTGCGCACCTTCTTCATGAACGTGCCGGGGGAGCTGCTGGAGAGCGCGCGGATCGATGGCGCGAGCGACTTCATGATCCTGCGGAAGATCATCATGCCGTTGTCGAAGGCGGTGATCGCGGTGGTCGGGCTGTTCTACGCGGTCGGGTTCTGGAATGCGTTCTTCAATGCGTTGCTGTATCTGAACGACACGTCGAAGTGGCCGGTCCAGGTGATCCTGCGGACCTACGTCCTGCAGGGGAAATCGCTGTCCGCCGACCAGCTCGGGGTCGAACCGCTCCCGCAACCGCAGTCTCTGCAGATGGCGGTCGTGGTGGTCGCGCTGGTCCCGATCGCGATGGTCTACCCGTTCCTGCAGCGCCATTTCACCAAGGGCGTCATCACAGGTGCCGTCAAAGGCTAGTCACTTCTGCAAGAATCATCCGTATGTCGGACCGGCCCACACTGCGGATGGTTGCGAAGGAGGCGGGGGTCTCGGTCGCGACCGTTTCCTACGTGCTGTCCGGGCGGCACCGCAGTCACACCATCAAGGACTCCACCGCCGACCGCGTGCGGGAGGTGGCGAGCCGGCTCGGGTACCGGCGGAACGACGCGGCCCGGGCGATCCGGACGGGGAAGTCCGACCTGGTGCTGCTGTCGCTGAACGTGCTCGCGGACCCGTGGTCGCAGGCGGTGGCGGACGCTGTCAGCGCGGCGGTTCGGCCGTTGAACAAGACCGCGCTGATCGTTGCCGACGGCGACTGGCGGGCGGTGCTGTCCAATCGGACGCCTGATGTGATCTTCATCGACGGGGTCAGCCCGGAGCCGGAGGAGATCGCCGAGCTGGAGGCGTTCGCCGCGCAGGGCGTGCAGATTGTGGCGTTCAGCGAGACGCTGGAGCCGCGTGGGTTCGACGTGATCCGGTCGGGGGCTGAGCCGCGGTGTCATCTGGCGGTTGAGCATCTGCTGGCCGGCCACGATCGCGTGGGCGCGCTGACCTCGCGGACCTCAGGGTTCCCGCGGTTCGACGCTTATCTGAACACGCTGAAGGCGGCCGGGAAGCCGATTGTCGATGACGACATCGAGGTGTTCGAGCGGCATCCGGAAGGGGCTTACCGGGCCGCGATGACGTTGCTCAGCAAGCCTGATCGGCCATCCGCCATTTACTGTACGACGGACTTCGCGGCGATCGCCGTCGTACGGGCTGCGCATCGGTTGCGGATCGATGTGCCGCGGGATCTGGCCGTGGTCGGGGTGGGGAACACGCCCGAGGGGGAGCACTTGGATCCGTCGCTGTCGACGGTTGGGCCGGTCGGTTTCAATGAGGCGCTGGCGCGGATCATGGTCGGCCGGTTGACGGATCGGGAGGGGGCGCCGGGCCAGGTGTTCGACTTCCCGTGGCAGCTGATCGTGCGGGATTCGTCGTGATCCCGGCGGGGGATGGCTGGGAGCCGATCGAGGTCGGTGAATCCGCTACGTCGGTCTATCGGCGGGGCGCGGTGTTCGCCAAGTGCTGTGATGTGGCGGGCGTGCCTGCGCTGGAGGGTGAGCGGGATCGGGTCGCCTGGTTGGCCGGGACGGGTCTGCCGGGGGCGACGGTTGTCGACTGGTTGTCGTCGTCAGAGGATGGCGCTTGTTTGCTGACGAGTGCGGTGCCCGGGGTGGCGGGGATTGACCTGCCGTCGTGGGGTTGGCTTGGTGCGATGGAGACGCTCGGGCGGACATTGCGCGAGCTGCACTCGGTGCCGGACTGCCCGTTCGAGCGACCGCTGGAGTCGGTGGTCGCTGCCGCGGAGGACGTCGTGCGGCGGGGTGCTGTGAACCCTGATTTCCTGACGGACGAGTGGCGGGAGCGGACACCGGAGTCGTTGCTTGCCCAGGTGGTTGCTGAGAGCCCCTATGTGGCATCGGTGGCGGAGCCGGGGGTTTGTCACGGGGATGCTTGTCTGCCGAACGTCTTCTTTGACCCGTTGACGTTGCGGGTCACTGGGTTCATCGATGTCGGGCGGTTGGGGGTTGCGGATCGGTACTCCGATCTGGCACTGACGACGATCCAGCTGTACGACGTGTGGTCGGTGGATCCGACGCCGTTCCTGACGTCGTACGGGCTGACCGATCCGGATCGGCGGCGGCTGGAGTTCTATCGGCTGCTGGATCCGTTGACCTGGGGATGAGGCTGGCCCGTAGATGAGTCAGGCCGTGGAGATCGTGGCGTTGGTCGTGTCGCCGGTGCATGCGTTCGAGGGGCGGCCGGCGGATGGGCCGCGGCCGGATCCTGCACCGACTAGTCGCCTTGAGGTTGAGATCCGCGCTGGATCGGGGATTGTCGGCGACCGGTATTTCGGGCGGACCGCGCATCGCAACGCTGCCATCACGTTGCTGGATGCGGAGTCGCTGGAGGTGTTCTCGCCAGTGCCGGATCCGGCGGTGTTGAGGCGCAATATCGTGGTTCGGGGGTACCCGATCGATTCGCTGGCGGGGAAGCGGTTCTCGCTCGATTCCGGGGACGGGCCGGTGGAGTTCCAGGGGTATCGGCCGGCCCACCCGTGTGCATGGATGAACGTGGTGATCGGGGCGGGGGCGATGAAGGCGTTGCGGGGGC
>NZ_SMKX01000234.1 GCF_004349055.1 Kribbella antibiotica | reverse complement strand
CCCATCGGATGGTGGGTGGGCCCACCGCATGCGGCTGGCCCACCCACAACGGGATGGGTGGGCCCACCAAATGTCAGAGGGTGAGGTGGTGGGGGACGCCGGCGGTGAGGGTGACGGTGGTGCGGGTGTTGGCGTGGCGGACTACGACGGATTGGTCGTGGTCGGGGGTGAGGGTGGCTGTGCGACCGGCGGGGGTCCAGGCGAGGTCTACTGTCACGCCGCCGCGGGCTCGGAGGCCGGTGATGGTGCCGGTCGGCCAGGCTTCGGGGAGGGCGGGGTAGAGGTCTAGCTCGCCGGTGTGGCTTTGGAGGAGCATTTCGGCGATGCCGGCGGTGGCGCCGAAGTTGCCGTCGATCTGGAAGGGCGGGTGGGCGCAGAGGAGGTTCGGGTAGACGCCGGCGCCGCTGCCTACGTAGTCGGTTTCGGTGCCGCCGGCGAGGGTGAGGAGTGCGCGCACCAGGCGGTGGGCGGCGGCGCCGTCGCGGAGGCGGGCGCGCAGGTTGATCTTCCAGGCGAGGGACCAGCCGGTGGCGTCGTCGCCGCGCAGGTCCATCGTGCGGGTGGCTGCGGCCGCGAGCTCCGGCGTGCCGTCCGGGGTGATCAGGTCAGCCGGATGCAGGCCGATCAGGTGCGACATGTGCCGGTGGTGCGGTTCCTGCTCGGGGAGGTCCGCGGCCCACTCCTGCAACTGTCCCTGGCTGCCGATCGACGGCTCCGGGATGCGCTTCCGCGCGGCCGCGAACTGATCCACCAGTACGTCGCTCAATCCGAGCACCGACGCGGTTTGCACGCACCGGTCGAACAAGTCGGCGATCAACGCAAGGTCCATCGTCGCCGAGACGGTGACGGACGCCGGCTCTCCATCCGCCGCGACGAATTCGTTCTCGGGCGACGTTGAAGGCGACGTACCGAGGCTTCCGTCGGGTAGCTCGGTCAGCCAGTCCAGGCAGAACTCTGCGGCTCCGCGCAACACCGGCCAAGCGCGCTCCAGGAATTCGACGTCGCCGGTGAACGCGTAGTGGTCCCACAGGTGCCGGACCAGCCAGGTGCCGGCCATCGGCCAGTTGGACCACTTCGGGTTCCCGTCGACCGGGAACGTCCAGCACCACGCGTCGGCGTTGTGGTGCGCGACCCAGCCGGCCGCGCCATACCGCTCCGATGCCGTACGCCGCCCTGCCGTGGCGAGGTGGCCGAGGTACGTGAGCAGTGGTTCGTGGCACTCGGAAAGGTTGGTGGTCTCAGCCGGCCAGTAGTTCATTTCGGTGTTGATGTTGACCGTGTAGTTCGAGCTCCACGGCGGCTGCAGGATGTCGTTCCAGATGCCCTGCAAGTTGGTCGGCAACCCGCCTGGTCGCGAGCTCGCGATCATCAGGTAGCGGCCGTAGTTGTAGATCAGCGCGGCCAGCGCCGGATCATCGCTGTGCGCCAACCGCTCATCGGTCGGCAGGACCCCCGCATCCGTCGCCGGAAGTGAGAGCGTCGACCGGCGGTAGAGCGAGCGGTAGTCGGCAACATGCTCGGCCAGCAACTCGTCGTACCCGCGATTGAGCGCGGCCTGCACCCGCGCATCCGCCTCAGCGAAGCATTCCTCGCCAGTGCGCGTCGGCGTGGTCGCGGGATCGACGTACCCGGTCGCCGTCGACAGCACGAAGATGATTTCGCCCGAGCCATTCGTGGAGCTGCGGAGCGCGACGGCCGCCGCCATCCCCCGATCGGGACCGTCGGAGTAGCGCACCGCCTCAACGCCTTCGCGGTGCGGCGGCGCCACATCGGCCGGAGCCTGAATCAGCAGACCGTTCTCGACCTCGACGGACTGCAGCTGGGAGATCAGCCGCGGCGTGACCCCGGTGGGCTCCGAGGTCGTCACGCGGACCACAAAGACACCCGCCGGATGGCTGACGAACGCCTCCTGGCGAACCGTCAGACCTCCGATCTCATACGAGACCGTGGCGACAGCCGAGTCCAGGTCAAGCTCCCGCCGGTACGACGTCGCCTCGCCCTCGACGGTGTAGTCGAGCAGCAGGTCGCCCAGCGGCAGATACGCCTGCGAATGCCCGGCCTGGAACCCGGTCGCCAGCTCCTCGGCCCGTCGTACGTCACCCGCCGCGATCGCATCGCGAACCGCCTGCACAGCTGAGGATCCGACCGCCCCACGCGCCACGGACAACATCCGCTGGGTCTCCGGGCTGCCGGACCACAGGGTCTCGTCGTTCAGCGCGAGCCGCTCGGTGCCGGGGCGGCCGAAGCACATCACCCCGATCCGGCCGTTGCCCAGCGGCAACGCCTCCACCCACTCCCCCGCCGGACGGTCGTAGTGCAAGCTGCTCACCGGATTCGCCATGCGAAAGATCCTATGTCTCAGAGGTGCAGCTCGATCAAGAGGGGAAGGTGATCCGATGCTTTCGGCAGGTCCGCGGACAGCTCGGCCGGAATCGGCAGCAGCCGCCCGCTGATGCCTGGCGACAACAGCGCGCCGTCGATCCGCCGATGCGGATTCGACGAACTGAACGTCGGCCCGGCATCCGCTCCGAGGTCGATCAGCCCTTCGTCGGCAAGCCGCTTCCACACCGGACCCTCGGGCGTCTCGTTGAGATCGCCGACCAGCAAGTACGGCGTACCGAAGGAGCGGCAGCCGCGCAGAACCTGCTCCAGCTCATGCTGCCGGCCCAGAATGTGCAGACCCAGATGACACACCACCAGCGCCAGCTGCGCCGACCCCAGCATCACCCGGCCGCCGACCGCGCCGCCCGGAAGCTGCGTAGCGATCAGCCGCAACCGACGGCGGACGAACGGCCGCCAGATCCGCCAGTGCAGCGACTCCGCCACCTCGATGCCATCGGCAACCAAAATCGCGTTCCGCGCCTGCCCTGCCAAGTAGCGCAGGCCGAATGTCGCCGCCATCTCCCGCCGCTTCCGCCGAGTCCCCCACCAGGTGGGCGCCTCCTGCACAAGCATCACATCAGGCGCGCAAGCCTTGACCACCCGCGCCAACGCCTCACGGTCATCGCCCCACCGATGCACGTTGTACGAAAGCACGCGCAATCGATGAGGCACGGGCGGTTTGGTCATGCCTCCGAGTCGTTCAGTTCGACAGGCTTGCGGTCGGCTTCGGGTGCTGCAGCTCGAAGACCGGTACGGCGGGCTGCCGACTTACGAGCGGCTCTTTCGACTCGCGTGGAACGGCCTCGGCCTGCCGCGGACTTGGCCGTCACGGCAGTCGTCTTGACCCGGACCCGGCGCAACCAGGTGGCTTCCTCGCGAGCGAGGTCAGCCGCACCGACCATGCCGGCCTCGGGACCAAGGACGGCGCGCACGATCCGCGCCTCCGGCCGGAAACCGCGGCCGGTCAAGGTCCGCTTGAACGCCTCGCGAGCCGGAGCGAGCAGCAGCTCACCAGCATCCGACACACCGCCACCGATCACGAAGGTGCCGGGGTCCAGCGCCGCAGCCAGGTTGGCGAGGCCGATCCCCAGCCAGCGACCAACGTCCTCAAGCAGTTCGATCGCGACCGGGTCGCCGTCCTTGGCCAGCTCGGTGACCATCGGCCCGTTGATCTTGCTCGGGTCACCACCGGCAGCCCGGAGCAGGTTGTGCGCGACCGGCGAACCAGACAGCGCCAGCTCACGCGCCTCGCGGGTCAACGCGTTGCCGGAGGCGTACTGCTCCCAGCAACCACGGTTGCCGCACTCGCAGCGATGCCCGCCCGGCACGACCTGCATGTGCCCGAACTCGCCCGCGATACCGAACTTCCCGCGCTGCAACGCACCGTCGTTCAGGATCGCGCCACCGATGCCGGTGCCGAGCGTGACGCACACCAAGTGGCTCTCGCCCTGCCCGCCACCGAACCGCCACTCCGACCACGCAGCCGCGTTGGCGTCGTTCTCGACCACGACCGGCAGCCCAAGACGCCGTTCAACCGCGTCCCGCAGCGGCTCATGCCGCCAGGCCAGATGCGGTGCGAACAACACCGAGGACCTCGTCCCGTCGACGAAACCTGCCGCGCCGATGCCGACCGCGATCACGTCGTGCCGCGACTCGAGGTCGTGAACGATCTCGGCGATCGCATCCTCGGTCTCCCGCGGATCCTTCGTCGGCGTATCCCGGCGCAACCGATCCAGAATGTTGCCCTCCGGGTCGACCACTCCGGCGGCCACCTTCGTGCCACCGATGTCGATCCCGATCGTCAAAGCCTGCGTCAGAGCCACACGAGCCTCCTCGTCGTGTCCCCCTCGGTAAACCCAGTATCCCGCAGCAAACGAGCCTCCCAGGTGAAGCGGGTCACACTCATCGGGATGGCGCCGGGACCGGCGCGGGTTTGCGCGCCAGGTCGGCAGCGCCGATCAGGCCGGCGTCGTTACCCAGCTCGGCGATGCCGAACGTCGGGTGCGGGCGGTTGGCCTTGGCGGGGAGGTGCTTCTCGAAGGCGACCTGGGCCGACTTCATCAGGAGCTCCTTGGCCGCGCTGACGCCGCCACCGATGACGATCGTGGTCGGGTCGAACAGCGTCGCGATACTCGCCAGACCTTCGCCCAGCCAGCGGCCGAGATCCTCCAGCAGCTCCGTCGCACACGGGTCACCCGCGGCCGCAGCTTCGGTGATCATCGGGCCGGTCAGCTCAGTCGGGTCAGTGATCCCGCACACGCTCAGCATCTGCGCGGCCGCCAGCGATCCGGACTCTGCCTGCGCACGTCCTTCGCGCACCAGCGCACGGCCGGACGCGTACTGCTCCCAGCAACCACGCGCTCCACAACCACACCGATGACCACCCGGTACGACGCGCATGTGGCCGAGCTCGGCGGCGACACCATGGGCACCCCGGAGCAACTCACCGTCGATGACCACGCCACCGCCGATCCCCGTTCCGACTGTGATGCAGACCATGTGCTCAGCGTGCCGCGCAGCACCGAAGGCGAATTCGCCCCAGGCGGCGGCGTTCGCGTCGTTCTCGACGACGACTGGGATGTTCAGCTGCGCTGCCACCCGCGCACCGAGCGGCTCGTCGCGCCAGGCCAGGTTGGGGGCGAACAGCACCGTCGACCGGTCGGACGAGACGAAGCCGGCCGCGCCGATACCGACCGCTTCGACCTCGTGGTCGGCGATCAGCTCAGCGGCCGCCTCGACGATCGCCGCCGCGGTCGCGTCGACCGAGTCGGCCGGGGTGTCGCGCTGCGTCCGCGCGCCGATCGTGCCGTCCGTGTCGACGACGCCGGCGGCGATCTTCGTCCCGCCGACATCGATGCCGATGGTCAATCCCATGGTTCGGGGTCCTCACTCACGTCGATCCGGTCCACCTTGGATGGGGTGGCCGACTCCTCTTCAGACTTCGAGGAACGCGACGCTGCGTCCTCCTGCTTCTGCCGGGCGACCTCAGCGGCCGACTCCAGCAGTGTGCGCACCGAGCCGAGCACGTGGGCGGCGGCTGTGGAGAGCTGCTCGATCGTCTCCGGGCTGGTGTTGCGCACCTTGTTGATCAGCTGGCAGACCGGACACCAGACACAGTCGGGCCCAGCCTTGTGTTCATGCTCCTGCTCGGGTGCAGGCTCAGCAGGCGCAGGCCCAGCATGCGTGTCCGCAGCAGACTGCAGCACGGCGAACAACCGAGCCGCTTCCTCTGCCAGCGAACCCACCGGTTCCTTACTCACCGGCCCTCCCCGATCGCAGCCTCACGCGGCTCCTGCTGTGCGTTGTACTCAGCGGTCAGTCCCTGGGCCAGCTCGGAAGCGGTCTCCACCGGCAGCGGCCGCGCCACCTCACGCGGCGAGAACCGCACCTGCAGCCGTCCGTCGTCCAACCGCGCTCCGGCAACCACGCCGCGCGCCAGCGCCGCCGGCAGCGGCAGCACTCGCCGATACGACCCGACTGTGATGATCAGCTCATCGCCATGCCGCGCCAACTCCAGCTCGGAAGCAGAGGCCAGCGGCAACGGCATCGTCAACGTGTACGTACGGCCGTCGGTGTCGATGTGCCGATCCACCCACAGCGAAGTCTCTTCGGTAGCCCGCGCAAACGGGTCGTCCCCGCCGTACATCTCGACTGCGAACGCGGCCAGCTCCTCCACCCCGACCGGCTCACAAACCCGGTACGGCGACTCCCAGATCGGCAGCGGCCTGAACGAGTCGGCCACCTCTTCCAGGATCCCGCGTTGGGCCGCAACCCACTGTCGTCGCCACGTGTCGGCGCCGGCCGCCGGGAACACGCGGTTGGCGATCACACCGTCCACGCGATAGCCGTACAAGGACAAGCGCGTCAGCGAACGGCGAGCCTCCGCCACGACCACGGCCTCCGGCGTCAGCACCAGCCGCACCGAAGCGTCCGGGCCGGCCAGCAGGGCCTTGATGTCCGCCAGATCGCTCTGCAACCGGCGCAACGCGTCGAAGACGGTGTCGTCCGGCATCGGGATACTCGACGAGCGGCTCAGGAACGGCCGGAACGTGCGCATTACCTTGCGCTCGGCGTTGAAGATCCGCTCCATGTACCAGTTGAGCGCATCGGGCAGTGCGAGCAGCCGCAGCGTCTCCGCAGTCGGCGCACAGTCGACGACGATCACGTCCCAGCGCCCGGACCGGACGTGGTCGCGCACCTCGAGCAGCGCGAGCACCTCCTCGGCGCCCGGCAGCACGGTCAGCTCCTCGGCCTCGATCGGATCCACGCCGACCATGTGCAGCACGGACCGCAGGTAGGCCTGGATGTCACCCCAGGACCGCTCGAACCGGCGCTGTGCGTCGATCTGCTGAACGAACAGCAGGTCGTCGATCTCGGTCGGCTCCTGGCCGACCTCGGAGTCGAAGGCGTCCGACAACGAGTGGGAGGCGTCCGTGGACAGCACGAGCGTCCGCAGCCCGCGCAACGCAGCAAGCGTCGCGGTGCCCGCGGCCGACGTCGTCTTGCCGACGCCACCTTTACCTGTGTACAGCAGTACCCGAGTCACGTCGGATCAGGACTCGACGCGCTTCTTGAGCCCCTTCAGGGCTGTGTCGATGATGACCTTCTCGGCCTTGCGCTTCAGCATGCCGATCATCGGGATGGCGATGTCGACAGCCAGCCGATACGTCACTTCCGTACCTTCCGCGCCGAGCTCGCGCAGGACGTACGCGCCGTCCATGCCCTTGACCATCTTGGCCTCGACGAGCGTCCAGGTCACCTCGTTGCGGGACCAGACGTAGTCCAGCGTGTACTCGTCGGAGATCGCCCCGGCGTCGACCTTGAACCGGACCTGCTTGGGCCGGCCCGCCTCGTCGGTGGACAGCACCTGGGTCTCCCGCATCGAGTCGGCCCACTCCGGGTACGCCGCGAAGTCCGCGATCACCGCCATGATCTCTTTGGGGGTCGCGTTCACCACGATGGTCGAGGTGGTCTGTTCCGCCATCGATTCACCTCTTTGCTGGGACTGGCCTAACGACGACTGCACCGCCGGTAACTGCGCTGCCTGAAGTTGCTCAGAGCGAGAGACTATCGCGGCTTGGTCCCCGGTACGTCGCTCGCCTGCGGCGCGGCCCGTTTCGGCTTCGTCCTTGAACGCCCACAACCGCTCCCGGTACTGCCTCACATACCGTTCTCGCAGGCGGTTAAGCGCCCGCCCTCGGACCGGCCGGGCCGGATCGACCCGCAGATACCAGTGCACGACCACGCCGTCGCGAACCCGCTCCAGCCACCACTCCGCCGTACCGATTGCCGCGCCGGTGACCGCCCACCGGACCCCTTGCGCTCCACGCCGGTCCGTCGGGGTCAGAGTCAGCTCCGGCCACCACTCGCGCCACAGCGTGTCCGCACCGAGCTGCTCGGCAACGTAGGCTGGATCAGCAACGACCATGTCGTCGCAACTGACGTCGAGTGTGGGCATGGCTAGAACCTAGTTCCCTGGGTCACATTCACCTGGCTACTTCCGGGTAAGTGACTGTAGCGTGCGCCGGAAGTCGACAATTCGTGACCGACTGAGGAGACGCGGATGCGTGAGTACACCGTTCCTGCTGTGACCGAGCCGCCGACCGGCAGCCTGAGCGATGCGGTCTGGGCCAACGCGGCCTCGCACCCGCAGACGCCAGTGTTCGCCCGTCGTGCCGGTGACGTTTGGCAGGACGTCACGGCGGCCGAATTCGCCGCCGAGGTGACCGCGGTCGCCAAGGGTCTGATCGCCGCCGGGGTGAAGCACGGCGAGCGGGTCGCGCTACTCAGTCCGACGCGCTACGAGTGGACCCTGGTCGACTACGCGATCTGGAGCATCGGCGCGGTCACCGTGCCGATCTACGAGACCTCGTCGGCCTCGCAGATCCAATGGATCCTGACCGACTCCGAGGCCGTCGCCGCCGTCGTCGAGAACGCCACCCACGGCGCCGTCGTCGAGTCGGCCCGCGCCGAGGCCGCGGCCCTGCAGGAGGTCTGGCAGATCGAGGCCGGCGCCGTCGACCAGCTCATCGAGCTCGGCCGCGAAGTCACCGACGCCGAGTACGACAAACGCCGTACGGCGGTCACCTCGGATGACCTGGCCACCTTGATCTACACCTCCGGCACGACCGGCCGGCCGAAGGGTTGCCGGCTCAGCCACGGCAACTTCCTCGCCGAGCTCGAACCGGCCGTCAAGATCCTCGACGAGCTGTTCGACACCAACGGCGCCAGCACGCTCCTGTTCCTGCCGCTGGCGCACATCTTCGCCCGGATCATCCAGGTCGGCTGCGTGCTCAAGCGGGTCAAGGTCGGGCACAGCCCGGACGTGAAGAACCTGGTCCCCGACCTCGGGTCCTTCAACCCCACCTTCATCCTGAGCGTGCCGCGGGTCTTCGAGAAGGTCTACAACTCGGCCAGCCAGAAGGCGCACGCCGACGGCAAGGGCAAGATCTTCGATGCCGCCGCGGCCACCGCGATCGCCTTCTCCCAGGCGCAGGACAAGGGCGGCGCGTCGTTCGGCCTCAAGGCCAAGCACGCCCTGTTCGACCGCCTCGTCTACAGCAAGCTGCGCGCAGTCCTCGGCGGCAAGGTCCAGTACGCCGTCTCCGGCGGCGCACCCCTCGGTGACAAGCTCGGCCACTTCTTCCGCGGCATCGGCGCCCCGGTCCTCGAGGGCTACGGCCTGACCGAGACCACCGCTGCTGTCGCAGTGAACCTGCCCGGCGACATCCGCATCGGCACTGTCGGACGACCGCTTCCTGGTGTGACGGTCGCCGTGGCAGAAGACGGTGAGCTGCTCTTCAAGGGCGGCCAGGTCATGCAGGGCTACTGGAAGAACGACGAGGCCACCGCGGCCGCGATCGACAGCGAAGGCTGGTTCCACACCGGCGACCTGGGCGAGTTCGACGTCGACGGCTTCATCAAGATCACCGGCCGCAAGAAGGAGATCCTCGTCACGGCCGGCGGCAAGAACGTCGCCCCCACCGTCCTCGAGGACCAGATCCGCCTGCACCCCCTGGTCAGCCAGTGCATGGTCGTCGGCGACGGCAAGCCCTTCATCGCCGCCCTGATCACCATCGACCCCGAAAACATCGTCAGCTGGGCCAAGGACCGCGGCAAGCCCACCGACGTCGCCTCCCTGGTTGACGACGCCGACCTGATCGCCGAGATCCAGAAGGCCGTCAACGAGGCGAACGACTCGGTCTCCAAGGCCGAAGCGATCCGCAAGTTCCAGATCCTGCCGATCGACTGGACCCAGGAGTCCGGCGAGCTCTCGCTCAAGCTCTCCCTCCGCCGCCACATCGTCATGGCCAACCACGGCGACGACGTAGAGGCCCTCTACACGAAGTAATTCCGTTCGCCGGCCGCTTTGTGGACGTTTACTGCCGGTATTTGCCAGCAGGAGTCCACAAAGCGCCCGGTTGCTCGCCGCTACGGATGCGGCCGACTCCCGTACGGCGGGGTGGTTGGTCGCCGCTCCGGACAAGCCGGGCACGTTGTCTGTGGCTGGTCGCCGCGGCGGCCTCGTTACATAAAGAGCTTGGCTGGGCCCGGCGCGGGGTTGAGGTACTGGCGAGGTCGGCGATCGCGCTCGCGCTGCTTGAGGTGCCCGCTATGGCTGAGGTGGAAAAGCTGCGCCGAGTGGAAACTTCTGTGCGCCATTTGAACAAAACGTTCCACCCAGCTCTCCGGGTGGGCTGGTCGGTGGGGCTGGGGAGTTTTACCTGTCGTTTCGGGTCAGTTTTGCTCCCCAGCCCGGCCGGATACCTGACGAATCGGGCGCTGGGGAGTTTGACCGGCGTATCCGCCCGCTGTTTCGCGCTACGCGGGGATTTTTCGGGTCCATACGCCGAAAAACTCACGCGTAGTGAAGACCAGCGCGGCCAGCCGGGCCACCAACCGGGGGCTTGAACAGGAAGTGGTGGGCCGGGACAGACATCCCAGGAGCTAAGGGTGTCAAGCTGCGAGTGGTTCGGTGTGGTGTTGCCAGGCGGTTTCTTCGTTGTAGGGGGTGCTGGTTTTGAGGCAGCCGTGGAGGATGCCGACGAGGCGGTT
>NZ_SMKX01000233.1 GCF_004349055.1 Kribbella antibiotica | reverse complement strand
TGACCCAACGCACGCCGTTCTCCGCTCTAAAGTTCCTGACTCTCGACAAGCCAGAAACCTAGACAGAGAACGGCGTGCACCCATTTCCGACCCGCGCAGAACCCACAGATGCGTCAGAAGAGCCCCAAATGGGGCTCTCCCGGGAGACCGTTCCTAGTGGGTGGCGGCCCAGGTGGCGATGGCGTGCTCGGTGGTGAGGTGGTCTAGGGCTAGGGCGGCGGCGCCTCGGAGGGGGCCGTCGGACTGGTGGGCGGCCACCAGTACGGGCGGGGGAGCGGCGCGGCGGAAGGACATGAGGCCTTCTAGGTAAGCGGTGGTGAAGGTCTGCTCGGCTGCTGCTCGTAGCGGGACTGCCAGGCCGCCCAGGGTGACCACATCCGGGTCGTGGGCGTTGACGAGGCCGGCGATGCCGGAGGCGATGGCCGTGACCACCTGCTCGACGGCGTGGCGGGCTGCGCTGTCGGTGCGAGCCAGTACGGCGTGAGTGTAGGTATGGGGGTCGTCGGGCTCGGGGTCGCGCAGATGGCGGGCGAGGGCGCGGCCGTCGATCTCCAGGTTCCAGCAACCGCGCGCGCCACACGGACACAGCCGGCTGCGGTCGCCGAACGGGGTGTGGCCGAACTCGCCACCGGCGCCGGATGCGCCCTGGATCGGTACGCCGTCGATCAGCAGCGCTCCGCCGATACCTGCCTCGATGATCAGATGTAGTGCGGTCCCAGCGCCGACGGAGGCTCCCGTGCGCGCCTCCGCGACCCCACTGAGCGTTGCGTCGTTGCCGACCAGGAGCGGGACGTCAGTGCCCGCGGTGACTGAGTCGAGGTCCATCTCGAACCACTCCAGTGCCGACGCCTGCAGCATGTACTTGTCGCGCAGCGTCCCGGGCACGGCCAACCCCACGACCTGCAAGCGAGCGCCGTACTGATCCTGTGCGTCGGTGACGGCGCGCCGCAGGTTTCCGAGCACCACCTGCGGCCGCCGCGTGCGGTGCCGACGGTCGTCCTGGCTCAGGAAGCTCCCGTCGAGCGCCACAACCGCACTGCGCCAGTTGCTCTGCCGCAAGTCCAGCACCAGCGCTAGCGGCCCAGACGGGTGCGCCTGCAGCAGTGTGGTCGGCCGACCACGCCCACGGCTCGGTGCGGGTGTCTCCGACAGCAAGTGCAGGTCACGGAGCTTCGCGGTGACCTCGGTGGCCGAACTGCTGCTCAGCCCGAGCTCATGCGCCACCGCCGCGCGGGTGATCCCCGGCTCCCGGCTGACCCGGGTCAGGATCTCCGCGGCGGTCTGCCATTGTCCCCGGCGGCTACTGGTCATAACATAGTCCTATCTTATCCTCGGAGTACGAGTTTAATTGGAGCGTAATTGAACAGCCGCGACAGCAGTGATATCAGGGCCGTGTTGTTCGACATGGACGGCACATTGGTCGATTCCGACGCTGTCGTGGACCGGAGCTGGAGCGCCTGGGCGACCGAGTACGGCCTGTCGCCCGCCACGGTGCTGGCGGTAGCGCACGGCAACCCCGCGGCGGCGACCATCGCGCAGTTCCTGCCTGACCACTCCGAGGCCGAGCGTGCTGAGGCGGGTGCGCGCATCCTGCAGCTGGAGGTCGACGACGTGTCCGACGTCGTGGCCACGCCCGGTGCGCCGGAGCTGATCGAGACGCTCGACCGGCTCGGTGTGCCGTGGGCGATCTACACGAGTGCCCCGGCGCAGCTGGCTAAGGTCCGCCTGGATGCGGCCGGGATCGCACCGACAATCCTGCTCACCATTGACGACGTTGCGCACGGCAAACCCGATCCGGAGGGCTACCTGCGCGTCGCCGAACTGGTCGGCGTACCGATCGAGCAGTGCCTGGTTGTTGAGGACAGTCGTGTCGGGCTGGCCGCGGGGCAGGCCTCGGGTGCGACGACTGCCGGTCTCAAGGGTGTGCCGGGCGACATTGAGCTGCCTGACCTGCACCGTCTCGTTCAGCTGTTCACCGAATGACCTCCCAGTCCGAGGGAGTTCAGATCGGCGTCAGCCTGTCGTCCCTGGGCTACCTGTTGGCTGGGCTCGGCGCCTGCGTCGCCATCCTCGCCCGAGACCTCAACGAGCCCACCGGGCGACTGGCGCTGCTCTCCTCCGCGTTCGCTGTCGGACTGGTCATCGTCGCCGCAGTAGGGCCAAGGCTCCTGCGCATCTGGTCGATCGGCGTCGTGCTGCGTGTCGGCTCACTCGTCTGCGCCTTTGGCGGCGCACTCCTAGCTCTAGCTCCCGTGTACGCCGTGGTGGTCGTAGGCGGACTGTGTGTCGGCCTAGGCGGCGCACTGCTGGTGCTAGTCGCCCCACTGATGCTCCACGGCCCTACCGCGGCCGCACGCCTCAGCCGGGTCAATGCGGTCTCCAGCGCGGCCGGCATCCTCGCTCCGCTCACCATCGGCCTGATCGACGCGCTCGGAATCTCCGGTCGGGTTGCCATGCTGGTCGCCGTACCGCCGCTGCTCGTGCTGGCTGTCCTGAAGGGCCCCGACATCCAAGCGCCCGCCCTCTCCGAGGCGCCCTCCGGTCACGCAGTCGGCCGGACCGTCGCCCTCGGCTGGCTGCGCGTCGTACTGGCTGTCGGTGTCGAGTTCTGCTTCGTCGTCTGGGCAGTGGCCCGTCTAGTCGACTCTGGCGTGACCCTCGCCGTCGCAGCGCTGCTCGGCAGCAGCTTCCCGATCGGTATGGCGGTAGGTCGCGCCATCGGCCCAGTCCACTGGAGAGGTGTCCCGCCAGTCGTTATCGGCGGCTCGCTGGCGATCGTCGGCACGCTGTTCGTCAGCCTGCTCAACGCACCCGCACTGATCGCGGTCGGCCTGGTCATTGCCGGTATCGGCGTCGCCCCGCTCTACCCGGTCACCCTCGCCGCTCTGGTGGCCATGCCAGGCCTCAGTCCCACCCGCCTGGCGGCCCTCGGCGCGCTGGCGTCCGGCACCGCCATCCTCATCACCCCGGCCGCCCTGGCAGGCCTCGCCCGCCTGGTAAACATCAGGCTGGCCTACCTGATCACCATCCCGCTGCTAGTAGTCCTCTTCGCCCTCAGCCGCGTCAGGCCGGCAGTTCGTAGCTCCGCAGTAGCTCACTGAGTGCGTCCGTTCCGTTGGCGAGGTCGTAGACCTCGGCCTTGATACCGATGGAGCGGGCGCCTTCCACGTTGGCCGGGATGTCGTCGATGAACAGCACCGACGACGCCGGTACGCCGGTCGCACCCAGGATGGCGCGGAAGTACGCCGGGTCGGGTTTCGCGAGACCCAGGTCGCACGAGTAGAAGGACTGGTCGAACAGGTCGTCGTACCCGCGGTCGTCGCGCATGATGTCGCGGCGGTAGGCGTGCTGGTTGGTGGCGAGGTGGCACTGGATGCCGCTGCGGCGCAGCTTCTGGATCAGGTCGACGACGACCGGTTCGGCCGCGAACCAGTGCCACGGCTCGATCGCCTCCGAGACCGTCGCGGTCGCGTTCCACCTGGTCAGGACGTCGGCGATGGCGTCCCGGAAGTCCTCTTTGCCGGCGATCGCCGGGCGTTCGGAGCGCATCAGGTCGGTGATGAACTCCTCACCGACCCCTTCTTCGACCATGCCGTACAGCCGGGCGGTCCAATCTTGCGTGCCGCGCTGAATGACGCCGTCGGCGTCGAAGAGGACAGTGGTGATGGCGGACGTCATACGAACATCCTGTCAGCTAGCGCCCCGCGTTGGATGTTCTTTGGCGCTTGCGACGCCCAGGCACGCACCTCACGGCACCGGAGGAACAGCCGCGATGGAAAAGCATCGAGGCCGCTCCTCCGTCACCGCGATGCACGCACCTGGACGCCGCAATCACTCAAACAACCTCCAACGCGGGACGCTAGGCCTTGACCGGTTAAGGCGGTATGCGCTTACCTAATGGCTACGTAAACATGATCGGACACCTTCCAACAGAAAGCGCCGGGTGAGGCGTATGCCGCTGAGCAGAAGGACGTTCCTCGCAGGCGGTGCCGCCGCTGCCGCTGGGCTGACCGGACTGACCGGACTGACCGGATGTGGCTCCCGTAGCTCGCTGGGTGCCGCGAACGAACTGAGCATGTGGACCTGGGTCGGGTCCGTCAACGACGACCTGATCAGCCAGGCCGAGAAGAGCATCCCCGGGTACGACACTCTCAAGCTGTCGATGACGCGGATCGGGAGCAACTACAAGACCAAGGTACTGACCGCGCTGGCCGGCAAGTCGCTGGTCCCGGACATCGTCGCGATCAACGACGACGTGGCGACGTACTTCCCGAACGCCGACCAGTTCCACGACCTGAACGAGCTCGGCGCGAAGGAACGCGAAGCGGACTTCCTGCCCTGGAAGTGGAAGCTCGGCATCACACCGCAGAACAAGATGATGGCCTACCCGATGGACACCGGCCCGACCGCGCTGTTCTACCGCAGCGACATCCTCGCCAAGGCCGGAATCGACATCGATCCGGCCGCGATCGCGGAGCAGGCGCCGGACTGGGACAGCTACATCGCGCTCGCGCAGAAGATCAAGCAGGCTGTCCCCGGCTCCGCGATCACCGACAACATCAACAGCGTCTTCGCCTACCGGATGGCTCAGCAGCCGAAGCGCTACATGGCCGCCGACGGCCAGTACATCGGCGATCAGGACCACGTGCGGGAGGCCTTCGATCTCGCCGTACGGGTGGTGAAGGACGGCCTGTCGGCGAACGCTCAGGACGGGTCGACCGACTCGAAGGCCGTTGTCAGCAACGGCAAACTGGTCGCGTTCAACGCTGCGGTCTGGTGGGCGCAGCTCGGACCGAAGAACGCGGCGCCGAAGACGAAGGGCAACTGGCGGGTGGCGGCGCCTCCTGGTGGGCCGGGCAACCGCGGTGGTTCCTTCCTCGCGATCACGAAGTACTGCAAGAACCCGCAGGCCGCCTTCGCGTTCATCAGCTGGCTGGAGTCGGCGCAGAACCAGGCGCAGGCCTTCCTCGATCCGGTGCTCTTCCCGTCGACGCCGGCCTCCTACACCGACTCCCGGCTGAGCGCTCCGGACGAATTCTTCGGCGGCCAGCAGATCGTCGACGTGTTCGCCGAGTCCGCGAAGAAGTACCCGGGCGCCTTCTTCTCGCCGTACGACTCGATCATCGGGTCCCCGCTGAGCGCCGAACTGGTCAACATCGAGACCGGCGGCAAGTCGCCGGACCAGGCCTGGGCCGACGCGCAACGCCAGATCGAGCGCGAACTGACCCGGGCGGGGGCGATCTGATGCAGAACCGCATCCGGCAGGCCTTCCCGCAGTACGCCGCGATTTCGCCGTTCTTCATCCTGTTCGCGATCTTCGGCGCGTTCCCGGTGCTGTTCTCGATCTGGATCTCGTTCCACTCCTGGGACGGCATCGGGCCGATGAAGTGGGTCGGGCTCGAGCAGTACAGCTACCTGCTCGGCGATCCGACGTTCTGGAAAGCCATCGGCAACACCATGATCATCTGGGTCCTGTCGACGGTCCCGATGCTGTTGCTGGCGTTGGTGATCGCGAATGCGCTGCACAACGCGACCCGCTTCCGCACCTTCTACCGGATCGCGTACTTCATCCCCAACGTCACCTCGGTGGTCGCCGTCACGCTCGTGTTCGGGTCGATCTTCAGCAACAACTTCGGGCTGCTGAACGCGTTCCTGCAGTCGATCGGCCTCGGCAAGATCGAGTGGCTGACGCAGCCGTGGGGGATCAAGATCGCGATCGCCACCATCGTCACCTGGCGCTGGGTCGGCTACAACGCGATCATCTACCTGGCCGGGCTGCAGGCGATCTCGGCCGACGTCTACGAGGCCGCGAAGATGGACGGCGCCAGCCCGCGGCAGACGTTCTGGCGGATCACCGTCCCGATGCTGCGGCCGGTCATCCTGTTCACCGCGGTCACCTCGACCATCGGCGGGCTGCAGATCTTCACCGAGTCCCGGGTGCTGTTCGGCGACACCAGCAACATCGGTGGCCCGGGCGACGCCGGTATGACGATCGTCTCGTACCTCTACCAGAGCGCGTTCATCAAGAACCAGTTCGGGTACGGCGCCGCCATCGGCTGGGCGTTGTTCATCGTGATCGTGCTGTTCAGCATCATCAACTGGCGGCTGATCGGCGGGAGCGACGACGAACGCCTGACGAGCCGGGCTAAACGCCGGGCCGAGCGGAAGATCGCCGTACAGAAGGCTGCTGACGTTCAGGAGAAGGAGCTGGCCGATGTCCGTTGAGCGCCTGCGCACCCTGGTCGGTCACGTCGTGCTGATGCTCGGCGTCGCGGTCTCGCTGTTCCCGTTCTACTGGATGGTGGTGATGGCCTCCAACACCACGCCCGACATCTTCTCCTACCCGCCGAAGCTGCTGATCGGATCGCACCTGTTCGAGAACATGGGCAAGGTGCTCGACAACGTCGACTTCTTCGGGTCGATGCTGCTGACGCTGATCACCGCGGTCTCGGTCACCGTGCTGGTGCTGTTCTTCGACTCGCTGGCCGCGTTCGCGTTCGCGAAGTACCAGTTTCCCGGCCAGAAAGTGCTCTTCGGGTTGCTGCTGGCAACCTTCATGATCCCGGCCCAGCTGTCGCTGGTTCCGCAGTTCGTGACACTGGCGGAGTTCGGCTGGATCGGTTCGCTCAAGGCACTGATCATTCCCGGCGCGGCCAATGCGTTCGGCATCTTCTGGATGCGCCAGTACGCGGCCGGTGCCATCCCGGACGAGCTGATCTCGGCCGCCAAGGTCGACGGTGCCAGCTTCTTCCGGCAGTACCTGTCCGTCGGCCTGCCGGTGCTGCGGCCCGGTCTGGCCTTCCTCGGCATCTTCACGTTCATCAACGTCTGGAACGACTACCTCTGGCCGCTGATCGTGATGACGGATCCGAATCGGCTCACGCTGCAGGTCGCGCTCGATCAGCTCAACGGTTTGTACAACACCGACTACTCGATGGTGATGGCGGGCGCACTGATGAGTGTGATTCCGTTGATCGGGGTGTTCCTGATCGGCGCCCGTTCGTTCATCGCCGATCTCGCCGCCGGCGCCATGAAGTCTTAACCTTTCAACTTGACTAGGACTCTCCTTTGACTGACAGCAAACTCCGCTGGGGCATCCTCGGGACCGGGAACATCGCGTCCCGGTTCGCCGATCAGGTGCCGACGTCACCGACCAACGAGGTCGTCGCGGTCGGCAGCCGGTCGCTCGCCTCGGCCGACGAGTTCGGCACCCGCTTCAACATCCCCAACCGCCACGGCTCGTACGACGCTCTGCTCGCCGACGAGACCGTGGATGCGATCTATGTCGCGACGCCGCACCCGATGCACCCCGAGTGGGCGATCAAGGCGGCCGACGCAGGCAAGCACGTGCTCTGTGAGAAGCCGCTCGCGATCAACAAGGCCTGGGCCGAGGCGATCATCGAGGCGGCCGTGCGCAACGACGTCTTCCTGATGGAGGCGTACATGTACCGCTGCCTCCCGCAGACCAAGCTGGTCGCCCAGCTGGTCCGCGATGGTGAGCTCGGCAAGATCCACCAGATCGAGGCCACCTTCGCCTTCAACGCCGCCTTCAACCCGACCAGCCGCATCTACGCCGACGAGCTCGCCGGCGGCGGCATCCTGGACGTCGGCGGCTACCCGGTCTCGTACGCGCGCCTGATCGCCGGCGCCGACAGAGGACTCCCGTACGCCGAACCTGCCGCCGTCAACGCGGTCGGGACAGTCGGGGAATCCGGCGTCGACGAATGGACGGCCGCGACCCTGTTCTTCGACGGCGGTGTCACCGCACACGTCACCACCGGCGTCCGGCTGGGCGATCAGAACCAGGTCCGGATCGTCGGCAGCAAGGGCTACCTGATCGTCGAGGACCCGTGGTTCGGCGGCGACGGCAAGCCGACCCACGTCAGTTTGCATTTGGTTGGAGCGGACGTCCGTGAGATCTCTGCCGAGCCCGCGCTGATCTACGCCGCCGAGGCCGAGGCGGTCGCCGCTGCGATCGCCGAGCGGCAGGCGCCGGAGATGAACTGGGCCGACACCCTGGGCAACCTGACGGTCCAGGACGCGTGGCGAGCTGCGATCGGTCAGCAGTACGCAAGCGAACGCGACGACGCAGTGGTTCCCACTGCTAGCGGACGTCCGCTAGTGAAGCGGGCCGATGCGCCGATGACTTACGGATCAGTGGCCGGTCTGGACAAGCAGGTGTCGCGGCTGGTCATGGGCGTCGACAACCAGCACAGCCTCACGCACGCGGCCACGCTCTTCGACGACTTCGTCGAGCGCGGTGGGACGACCTTCGACACCGCCTACATCTACGGCGGCGGGTACGGCGAGAAGTTGCTCGGCCAGTGGATGACGACCCGTGGCAACCGCGACGAGGTGGTTGTCATCGGCAAGGGTGCGCACGCCCCGCACTGCGATCCCGCGTCGATCACCCGGCAGCTGGAGGAGAGCCTCGGGCGGCTGCAGACCGACCACGTCGACCTCTACCTGATGCACCGCGACAACGAGGACATTCCGGTCGGCGAGTTCGTCGACGTACTGGATGAGCACTTCAAGGCCGGGCGGATCAAGGCGTACGGCGGGTCCAACTGGTCGCTGGAGCGGTTCGACGAGGCCAATGCCTATGCGGCCGCGCACGGCAAGCAGCCGTTCACGCTGCTCAGCAACCACCTCAGCATGGCGCGAGCGTACGACGTACCGTGGGCCGGCTGCCGGCATGTGTCGGACGACGAGTCGCAGGCGTGGCTACGGGACCGCCAGGTGGCGCTCTTCCCGTGGTCGAGCCAGGCCCGCGGATTCTTCACCGGACGGGCGAAACCCGACGACCGCTCGGACGAGGAACTGGTCCGCTGTTTCTACTCCGAGGAGAACTTCCGTAGACTGGACCGGGCCAGAGAACTCGCGACCGCCAAGGGAGTCGAACCCACCGCGATCGCACTGGCCTGGTTGCTTCATCAGCCGTACCCGGTGTTCCCGTTGATCGGGCCTCGGCACATCAGTGAGACGCGGACCTCGACACCTGGTCTGACGGTGTCGCTGAGCGACGACGAAGTGGCATACCTCACTGCGTGACGAGCGTAGGTTGACCGAATTGGTCGAGCCCTGACACCCATGTAACATGGTTTGTCGGTGTCAAGACCCTGAACACGGAGAACCATGTCTAAGATTTGCGATGTTTGCGGCAAGAAGCCGATGTTCGGCAAGAGCGTTGCCCGTCTGGGTAAGGGCGCGATGATCCGGCGGGTCAAGGCACGTACGAACCGTCGCTTCAACCCCAACGTTCAGCCGGTCCGGGCGATCATCAAGGGAACCCCGACCCGCATGAAGGTGTGCACCTCCTGCATCAAGGCCGGAAAGGTTCAGCGCGTCGTAGGCTGAAACCCCACCACAACCTCCGTGTAGGGCCTGATTAGGCACCCGGTTTTGTACCGGGTGCCTATTCGTGTGTCCTGAGGGTTTTAGCGCCGCTCGGCGACGACCGTGATTTCGTTGCGGTTGTGGTGGAGCTGGCGCGCGTGCAGTACGTCGTACTCCGCGCTCAGGATGTCGAGTCCGCGGCGCGCGCCGTCGAGCGGGTTCTTGCCGCCGCCCTTCAGCGTGACGACCGCCAGACCGCCGCGCTTGAGGTGCTCGGCCGCGTCGAGCATCATCCGCGCGCTCATGACCTGGTCCATCCGCATGTCGTTCACCACGACGTCGAACCTGGTGCGGTTCTCGGCGAAGAACCGGCCGGCCGTCGTCGCCTCGTGATGGATCCCGCGGTCTCCGTGCAGCCGCTCGTCCAGGTAGCCGGGGTCGACCGCCCACACCTCTTGCCCGTGCATCCGCAGGATCCGCGTCCACCCACCGGGTGATGCCCCGAGGTCGACGGCCTTCCCGCCACTCGGCAGCTCCAGCCCGAAGGTCGCGATCGCCTCTTCCAGCTTGAACTCCGACCGCGACACCCGCTCTTCACCACGAGCGAGCCGCATCCGCCCACCGGGCCAGTCCGACAAGCTGTCGGCCAGCCGATTGATCCCGAGCAGGATCGTGCGCGGGCTCTCGAAGCACGAGACGACCCACTTCTGCTCCGACCGGGTGACACCCACGCCGCGCTCGGCGAGCGCTTCTTCGATCCGGTGGTAGTACGACCCACCGGTCCCCGCGCGGTCCGTCCACGCCTGCACCGCTAGCGCCTTCGGATACTCCGGCAGCTCGCCCAGAATCAGCTCCGCGAGCTCATACCCCGGCGGCAACTCGTCCAGGCTGGCGATCTCTTGCGTCAGATGCCGGACAAACATGATCCGCCCCGAGTCACAAGCCGCAGCCAGCTCGTGCACCGCCGGCCCGGTCACCCGGCCAATATCCGCACCGACCCGCTGGAACGGCACCTTCCCGAATTCGGCACGGATCTCCCGCACAGCCCAGTCATAACTGTCACCCGCAACCGAGAACAACACACTCATCCGGCGACCGTACCGGCGCCCACCCCAGATC
>NZ_SMKX01000232.1 GCF_004349055.1 Kribbella antibiotica | reverse complement strand
GTCCGGGGGCGAAGCCCTCCGGGTGGGGCCTGGGGGCTTCGCCCCCAGAAAAGGCCGAAGCGCCCCCGTCCACGCTATCCGTGGACAAGGGCGCTTCAGGCGCGGAGGCGGCGAGATTTGAACTCGCGAGAGGGTTTCCCCTCAACCCGCTTAGCAGGCGGGCGCCATCGACCGGACTAGGCGACGCCTCCTCCGACGATCCGCGTAAAAATTCTTACGGGATACGACGACGACCAAGAGTATCTGCTCCTGAGGTCCGGCGCCAAAGCGGGGTGTCGAGCGGCGGTTTGGGAGTGTTGGGTGACCCGTGTGTAACCTGGCGTGCACCGACGGGGGTCGCCAGCACACGCCAATCCCAGCACTGTCAACCAATGGGTCGGCGTGGGCGTCTTAGGTACCGTGGGTTGCTTGCGAGCGATCCATGGAAGGTCGCCACGTCGCCGATCAGGGAAACGGAGCCATGTCGCGGAGTACTCGCGCCGCCGGACGGAGGTCCGCGCCTCGTGCCAGCCGGTCCAAGCACCGCTCTCAGCGCGCCCGGACGACGTCCAAGGCCATCGGTCTGACCCTGCTCAGCGCGCTCGTGCCGGGCTCCGGCCTGATCATGGGCGGCCGCACCAAGCTCGGTGCGTTTGTCCTGACGATCACCGGCGGGCTGCTGCTTGTCGCCGCGTACGTCGGCCTGACCCAGCGGAACTCGGTTCTCGAGCTGGCCGTATCGCCGAGGCAGTTGCTGATCGCGACCGCGGCCGTGGTCGTGCTGGGTGTCCTCTGGATCTGGGTTGTCGTGGCCTCGCACAAGCTCCTAAGGCCGGTGACCATGACCTACACCGGCAGGCTCGCCGGTTCGATGTTCGTGGGCCTGCTCTGCTTCGCGATCGCCGTACCGACGACTGTGGCGGCGCAGACGGTGATGGCGCAGCGCGACCTGGTCGGCAGCGTGTTCCAGTCCGAGGACAACTCCAAGAGCGCGACCCGGCCGAAGGTGGACAAGGAAGACCCGTGGGCGAAGACCCCGCGGCTCAACCTGCTGCTCCTCGGTGCGGATGACGGCGCCGACCGTACTGGTGTCCGCACCGACACCGTGATGGTGGCGAGCATCGACACCAAGACCGGTGACACGGCCCTGATCTCGCTCAGCCGGAACTGGATGCGGATGCCGTTCCCGGAGGGCTCCCCGCTGCACAAGATCTACCCGGACGGCTACTGGAACCCGGATCTCGGCAACGTCGAGCAGCCGGAGTTCTACCTGGACTCGATGTACGACAACGTCCCGAAGCAGCACCCCGGTGCACTCGGCGCGACCGACAACATGGGCGCGGACGTGGTCAAGCTGGCCGCGGGCGCCGCGCTCGGTCTCGACATCGACTACTACATGCAGATCAACCTGGCCGGCTTCCGCAAGATCATCGACGCGATCGGTGGCATCACCGTGAACGTCAGCTACAAGGTGCCGATCGGTGGCGACTACGGTTCCGGCCCGGGCACCCGGGGCGCGAAGAAGCCGTCCGGCTACATCCAGCCCGGCCCGAACCAGAAGCTCGACGGCTACCACGCGCTGTGGTTCGCCCGCGGCCGCTACGGCCTGAGCGACCCGTCGCGCCAGGAGCGCCAGCGCTGCACGATCCACGCGCTGGTGAACAGCGTGAACCCGGCGACCCTGGTCACGAAGTACCAGCAGATCGCCTCGGCCAGCAAGGACCTGCTCCGGACTGACATCCCGCAGGAGATCCTGCCGGCGTTCATCGAGCTCGGCATGAAGGTCAAGGGCGCGAAGGTCGCGAACGTCGACCTCGACAAGCGGAAGAACTTCCCGACCGGGAAGAACCCGGACTACTCGGCCATGCAGGAGCTCGTCGAGAAGGCGATCGCCCCGAAGACCAAGCCGATCGCGTCCACGCCGTCGTCGACCACCACGAAGAAGCCGGGTTCCGGCACGACGAAGAAGCCGGTGAAGGCGACCCCGACCCCGGGCGCCGCCCAGGACCTGAACGACGCCTGCGCCTATGACCCCACCCAGACCGGGACGAACTGATCCTCGGGACCGACTGACAAGATCAGGTCAATCTGGACTGAACCAGCTGCTTCGGGGAAGGATGCTCGAACCGACACAGCTGGGGGGCAACATATGAGACGCATCATCGCGGTAGCAATCGGTACGGCGTTGGTCGTGGCGGGGTGCAGTGGCGAACCGGAGAGCAGCAAATCGCTGGCTCCGGCGACGGTCACGACCCCGACCGAACAACCGACTCCGACACCGACGCCAACGCCAGAACCACCGTCCACGACGCCGACCACGGCGTCGCTGAGCCCGGTGGGCTACAAGAAAGCAATCGCGAACTCCGAAACAAACCTGGTGCGCGGGGTGCAGCGGGTGATGAACGCTCCGACCTTGGAAGCGTTCGATCAAGCGCGGGCGCAACTCGAGGATGCGATTCGTAACCAGCGGCAGGCGCTCGGCGACCTCGAGCCGCCGGCCGCGGCCGGCACCGGGCACGAGGCGGCGCTGATCGCCTTCGACCGGTACGCCGCCTCGGTCACCACGAATCTGGCGACGTCCGGTGAGACCAAGACCGGCTGCGGCCTGCCGAAGGCACCCGCCGTTCGGCTGTACCAAGCCAAGACAGGCATCCGTACGTCGATCGTCGAGCTGTCGAAGGAGGTCAACCGGAGCCTCGGCAAGGGCATCAACTACGGCCTCCGGATGACGCCGCCGGCGCTCACGCCGCCACCGCAGATGACCGGCCGGGGCTCGAACGGCCAGATCATCCAGCGGGCCGGGTCTCGCGGCTACGGGTTGTTGCAGATCACCAACAACGGTTCGGCGGACGTCGTGGTCGTCGTTGCGGCCAGCGTGCCGCGGCAGCCGCAGGCCTCGATCTATGTCCGCCACGGCTCCAAGACGAACCTGCGCGGCATCCGTGGCAGCTACTACGTGTTCTTCAAGTCGGGGAGCGCGTGGGACGGCGTCAGTAGGCAGTTCACCGAGGACTGCTCGTTCTCCAAGTACGACAACCGTTTCGACGGCAAGTACAACTGGACGATCACGCTCTCACCGGTGATCGGCGGCAACGCGTCCACCTCGAAGGTCGACCCGTTCTAGACCGCAGGTGGGCCGATGCGATCATGGCCCGATGCGGACGACGTACCGGATGCGGTCAGGGCGGTTTCTCGGGGTCCTGGCCGTAGGGCTGATCATCCTCGGGGTGGCTGCGATCACGTGGGCCCTCGGGGCGCCGCGGGTCGCGGTCACGGTGTTCCTCGCGCTGGGCGGTCTGGTGGCGCTGGCCGGGCTGTGGATCGTGGCCCGGCCGCCCGTCGTGCTGCGGCTGCGGGACGACGCGATCGAGGTTCGCGGCGTCAAGACCGGGTGGACCGACATCACTGAGGTCGGCCGGGTCGAGACCACCCACGGTGCTGCGCTCGCGCTGCGGACCAAGCGGGCCGATGACACCGTCCTGGTGCCGCTGTCCTGGCTGTCGCCCGGGCAGGTGCCGGTGCTGGAGACCACGCTGCGCGACAAGCTGAACACGGCGCACGGTTACACCATCTGGGACGGGACCGCCCCCGACCCGGCGCCTCCCGCAGAATAAAGACGACCCCAACATCCGAGGAGTGTCGGTGCTGTCCTTCGAGTTCTCGTACGACGAATTGCTGACCTACCAGGGGACGAACCCGCGCCCGGTCGACTTCGACCAGTTCTGGGAGAAGGCGCTGCTCGACCTGGACGCGACGGACCCGGAGATCGAGTTCGGCGACGCCACCGACTTTCCGTTGACCACGGCAACGGCTCAGCACCTGTACTTCACCGGTACGGGCGGCTACCGCGTGCACGCGAAGGTGATTCGCCCGAATGAGCCGACAGGCCCCGCCGTACTGGTGTTTCACGGGTATGGCGGTGAGCAGCCGAGCTGGGTCGACCTGCTGGCGTATGCGGCCCGCGGGTACACCGTGGCAGCGCTGGACGTTCGGGAGCAGGTCGGTTTCCGCACCGCATCCCAGACGGCGAACCACTTCGACCTGCACAACCACCTGGTGCACGGTCTGGACGCCGGCCCGGAGAACCTGCTCTACAAGCACGTCTTCCTCGACACCCGCCGGCTCGCGGACATCATCGGCGCGCTGCCCGAGGTGGACGAGACGCGGATCGCGTCGACCGGCTGGAGCCAGGGCGGCGGGCTGAGCCTGGTCGCGGCTGCGCTGACGCCGAGCATCAAGTACGTCGCCAGCGTGTTCCCGTTCCTGTGCGACTACCAGCGCACCTGGGATCTGAACCTGGACACGGGCCCGTACAACGAGATCGTCACCTGGTTCAAGAAGCGGGACCCGCGACACCTGCGGCAGGACGAGGTGTTCAACACCCTTGGCTACATCGACGTTCAGCACCTGGCCGCGCGGATCCGCGCCGAGGTCACGCTGTTCGTCGGCCTTGAGGACCAGACCTGCCCGCCGTCGACGCAGTTCGCGGCGTACAACAAGCTGACGTCGACCAAGGAGCTGCGGGCCTACCCGGACCTCGGCCACGATGATCTGCCCGGTGCGCGCGACGACATCTACCAACTCATCGGAGCCAAGCTCTGAGCGCACTGACAGTCCTCGGCGTCGCTGCGCCGTACCCGCTGCCGGATGTGCCGTGTTCGGGCTACCTGCTGCGTTCTGGCGGCGCTGAGGTCTGGGTGGACGCAGGTCCGGGCTCACTGGCCGAGCTGCTCCGCCACACGACGCTGTCGGCGCTTGACGCGGTCTGGCTGTCGCATCTGCACCTGGACCACATCGGCGACCTCCTGAACGCGTACTACGCCCTCTCGTACGGCGAACTCCCAGCCAGGTCTCCGTTGCCGGTGTACGCGCCTGCGGCTCTCGGGGAGCGTCTGGCGGGGTTCTTCGCGCAGAACGACGCAGGGTTCGTGGCCGACGTACTGGAGCTCTGGCCGTTGTCAGACGGGCATGTGGTGGAGCTGGGCGAGCTGCGGCTCACTAGCCGGGCTGTGGAGCATGGGTGTGACGCCTACGCGCTCCGAGCAGAGTCCGGCGGGCGGGTGCTCGCCTACTCCGGGGACTGCGCTCCGTGCGGCGCTCTGGATGAGGTGGCCGCTGGAGCGGACCTGCTGTTGTGTGAGGCCAACGACCCTGAGCCGACGCCCGTGCACCACACACCACGTCAGGCGGGCGAGTTGGCGCGTCGTACGGGGGTTAAGCATCTCGTCGTCACGCATGTCGGGCCGCTGCTCTCAGCAGACCAGGCGACCGCCGAGGCCGAGGCGGCCTTCCAAGGGCCGACGACGCGTGCGGTCGTCGGGGCAACTCTGAGCTTCTGACCTCAGGTCGGGATCCAGACGGGCCACCACGGGGGCACGTTGCCGGGGCAGATGCCTGGTGAGGCGGCCGGCGTGCCCTGCCAGGAGTAGAGGGCAAGGTCGGCGATGGCGATCGCGATGGCAGCGGCGATGAGCCCCATGAACAGGGTCTTGCCGGCATACCGGTAGGCGATCGTGAAGAGCACAAGGTTGACGATCAGCGCCAGCGGCAGGCCGAGGAAGAGCAGCGTCAGGCCGTTGGCCATCGGCCCCGCGACATCGACGTGGCAGGCCTTCCAGGAGCGGGAAGTGAGCACGACGAGGCCGAACGCGGACCCGCCCCCGACCACGATCGTCAGGAACGACTCGACCTTGCCACCCTTCGGAATCAACGCCATGGGATCACCGTAAGCGATCGAGGGCTTCCTTGATGCCCTCCTCCCCGATGGCGTCATTGCCGGGGAAGAGCCGCTGCCAGGAAGTGGCGCGCGTGAGGTTGCCGAGGCGCCAGGCGAGGTCGGCAGCGCGGTCGAGGGTCGGCCGGTCGAAGTCGGCGGTCCAAGGCTCGAGGTAGGCGTCGCGCAGGCGTGGGACGACCTCGGGGCCTAGCTCGTGAGCGGCGCGCTCGAGGGGGACCAGCAGGCTGCAGAAGGGGTGGGCGACGACGGCATCGCCCCAATCGAAGAACGTGTAGCGGTCGCCGGTGAAGATCTGGTTCTCGTGCAGGTCGCCGTGGTCGAGCGTGTCGGGGATGCCGAAGGACGCGAGCTCGGTGCACCAGTCGACGAGCTCGGGCCGCTTATCGGCGAGCTGCTCGAAGAGATCAGGCAGTACGGCGGGCCGAGCATCCGGTACGCCGATTTGGTCGAACTCGTGCACGTGATCGACGAGCGCGCGCTGTAATTCGGCGTACTGGCTCAATGCCTCGGCCCATTCCCGCGGTCCCCGCTCGACGTCCCGCAGCAACTGACCCCCATCCGGGAGGAGCGACCACGCGCGCTCGACGTTGACGGCGTACGGGGTGAGGACGTGGTCGGGGATGAGTTCCGCAAGGCGGCTGGTGAGTACTGGCTCGAAGGCGCTACCGGGCGGATTCGCCTTGAAGCACAGGGGTTTCGCGGCCTCGACCCGCACGATCACCGACCACGGGCGCAACCGCACCCGCCCCTCGCCCGTCTCGCGAATCCCGAGCCGGTCGAGCTGCTCGACCAACCATCCCGTCGCCTCGCGCCGCCACGCCGCGTGATTCCACGGCGTGCGCGCTTCGGGGTAGCTCCCGTGATCGACCTGCATCTGGACAGCCAACCAGAAAGGAGCGGACCGCCAGCACTGATTAACTTCGCTTGGGCTGCTCGATTCACGCTCAGGTCAGGCTCGGCGAGGGGGCCGGGCGGAGGTTAGACAGTGGGGGCGGTCCGCTTTCAGAAGAGCCGGACCTCTGCGGGCTCCTCCAAGTCAAGGAGAAACTGCTTGCGGGGCAGGCCGCCTGCGTAGCCGGTGAGAGTGCCGTTCTTGCCGACGACGCGGTGGCAGGGGATGACGATGGAGAGCGGGTTCTGGCCGACCACCTTGCCGACGAGCTGCGCGTGACCGCCGACCTCGGCCGCGATCTCGCCGTACGTGATGGTCGTGCCGCAGGGGATGTCCTGGAGGCGGGACCAAACGCGAAGCTGAAAGTCGTCGCCCGTGAGGGTGGTGGGGAGCTCGAAGGTGGTGCGGTCACCGGCCAGGTATTCGTCGAGCTGGCGGGCCGCCTCGGACAGCACGGGGTCGGATTCGACCCGCTCGCCGAGCGGCATCGGCTTCACCCAGTGATGGGGGAAGTAGACACCGGCCAGCGCGCCATCCGAGGCGACCAGCGTGAGCTCACCCAGCCGGGTGCTGACGATCATGTGCCTGTTCATGCCCATGGAACGCTGCAGCACCCGAAGGTGTGAGGGCTAGCTGTTCACGCGCTCCCGGGTACGCGCTCGGAACTCACGCCCGATCTGCGTGACGTCGTCGTGCCGCACCTCAGTCGTGACCACCGCGGGAGAGCCGTCCGTCGGAGCGTGGATTGCCCAGGCCCCGCGCGGATCGATCAGTCCGGACTGAAGCCCGCCCTCCGGATTGGCCGGAACCGCCAGGCTGATCCAGCAGGTGTTGTTCACCGCGCAGCCCCGCGCCTGAACCGCGATGTGTTCGTGGTGCGTCACACCTGCGGTCGAGTACGAGACCAGTACGCCGTCCACGCCGAGCCGGTCGTACTCGGTGAACAACTCGGGGAACAGAACATCCAGACCGAGCGCGAGCCCGAACCGGAAGCCGTCCACGTCGAAGGTCACCGGGTCCTTGCCCGGGGTGTACATCCAGGTGATCTTCGTCGTCGACATCGTGCGCTCGTCGTACCGGGCCACCACCTTTCCCTGGTCGGAGACGACGTACATGCTGTTGTGCGGTCGCGCGTCGGGAAGCTGGTGGATGCTCGGGAGCACCGTCCAGACTCCCAGCTCGCCGGACAGCTTGGCGATGCTGTCGAACTCCTCCTGCAGGACCGTCCAGTCGGCCTTGGTCCAGTCGGACGGACCGATCTCGTCCGGGCCCAGCTCGGACATGATCTCCTTGCACGGCCAGCAGAGCGCGCCTTCGGTGAAGTGGACGAGGCGAGCGCCGGCCGCGGCCGCCTCCCTCAACAGAACGCGGACCTCGGTGCCGCTACTGCGCAGCAGGCCAGGGTCGGAGGGGTCTCGGTGCACCGTCGACTGGGCGACGGCAATTTTCAGAGCTTCCGGCATGTCTTCTCCTGATGGAGTCGGGCGGAAGTGCCGGAGGGCAGACGTGTAGGACTCGCCCGTCTTGGCGGCGCGGGCGCGAACCCGCCGCTTGAGATTCCTGTGCGCTGTCATCTGGCCTTCCGCATGCGCAGACTCGATCCTCCGGCGATCCCGTCCGCTGCAGTTGACCAGGACGAGCGGCCCGAGACCAGAAGTCCCTTTGCCCCCTACGACGAGACCGGGCCGGAGCCGGTCAACGGAGGTGAGGCGCGGGCCGCGCCGGGCCCAATCCTGTCCGACACCGCGGTGCTCGGTCAAGCACCGCCTCGCGGCGGCATAAAGTCGAACCTGGATGTCGTTGGGTCTGAGGTACGGGCAGCTGAGGATTGGGAGCACACGGTGAGCATTCGGGTCGGGTACAAGGCGTCGGCGGAACAGTTCGGGCCACGGGACCTGGTGGAGTACTCCGTCCGGGCCGAGGAGCTCGGGCTCGACAGCGTGACGGTGTCGGACCATTTCCTGCCTTGGCGGCACGAGGGCGGGCACGCGCCGTTCGCGCTCGCGTGGCTCGCGGCGGTCGGCGAGCGGACGAACCGGGTCCTGCTCGGTACGTCGGTCCTGACGCCGACCTTCCGGTACAACCCGGCCGTGATCGCGCAGGCGTTCGCCACGCTAGGTGAGCTGTACCCGGGCCGCGTGATGCTCGGTGTCGGCACCGGCGAGGCGCTGAACGAGATCGCGGTCTCCGGTCGCGAGTGGCCCGAGTTCAAGGAGCGGTACGCGCGGCTGCGCGAGGCCGTTCAACTGATCCGCGACCTGTGGACGAAGGACGGCGTCAGCTCCGAGGGGCCGTACTACCCGACCGTCGACGCGTTCATCTACGACCGCCCCGAGACGCCGCTGAAGATCTATGTCGCCGCTGGTGGACCGCTGGTCGCCAAGTACGCCGGTCGCGTCGGCGACGGGTTCATCGCGACCTCGGGTAAGGGCATGGAGCTCTACACCGAGAAGCTGATTCCCGCCGTGAAGGAAGGCGCTGAGGCGGCTGGGAAGAAGTTCGAGGACATCGACCGGATGCTCGAGGTCAAGGTCTCCTACGACCGCGACCCGGCGCTGGCGCTGGAGAACACCCGGTTCTGGGCGCCGCTGTCGCTCACTCCCGAGCAGAAGCACAGCGTGACGAGCGCGACCGAGATGGAGCGGCTGGCCGACGAGCTGCCGATCGAGCAGGTCGCCAAGCGCTGGATCGTCGCGTCCGACCCGGAAGAGGTCGTCAAGCAGTTCCAGCCGTACCTGGACGCCGGTTTCAACCACTTCGTCGTGCACGGTCCCGGCCAGGACCAGGAGCGGTTCCTGACCCAGTTCACCGAAGACGTTCTGCCGTTGCTCCGCAAACTCGAGGGCTAAACCGGGTTGAGGTCTGATGTCGGGCACCACACAATCGACGTGTGCCCGACACTCAGATAGTCCAGGACACCGACCCGCGCTGCGCCGAGCTTGAGGCGGCCGGGTATCGGGTCGTGGGTGAATCCTGGGCCGCGCATCTGTCCAGCCCCGATCGGGATCTGCTGGAGACCGCGGTCAGCCGGGTGACTGCTTCTGGGCTGATCGTGCGTGAGCTTGGCGCGGAGGCGGCTGAGTCGCTGCACCAGCTCGAGAAGCTCAATGAACGGGATTACCCGGTCACGCCGGCCACTGAGCGCATCGTTGGCGAGCTCGCCAAGACGCAGGCGTTGTGGCCGGAGCACCGGGTCTTCGGGGCGTTCGACCGATCACGGCTGGTGGGCGCGACGGTGATCCGGTCGCGTGACGGAGCCGGCGACACCAGGTTCACGTCGGTGCTGGCGTCGTACCGGCGTCGTGGGGTGGGGCAGGCCGTGAAGGCGGCGTCGATCCTGGCGTTCCTCGAGATCGGGATCACCCGGTTCAGCACGGGCGGGGCCGCGGTCAACGACGGCAGCCTCGGGGCGAACGAAGCCCTCGGGTACGTCGTCGACGAGCGCTGGCGCTCCTATCAGCTCTGAACTGACACTGGGCGGCTTGGCGGGGTGAGCGGGTCGCTCGTCAGGCGGGCGTGCCGCTCGACGTCGTACCGGGTGCCGTCGTAGGCGAGGCGGTGCCGCTCGACGCCCTCGGGGAGAAAGCCCGCGCTGCCGGCGACACCGCAGGAGGCGGGGTTGTTGAGGCGGTGGCCGAGCTCAAGCCGGTAGAGGCCGGCCTCGTGATGGGCCCAGTCGGCGAGTGCGCGGAGGGCGTCGCGAGCGATGCCTTGGCCGCGGACCTCGGCAATCGTCCAGTACCACGTCCAGCCGACCTGGTGGCGGTCGATATTGGTCACGCCGACGCAGCCAACGGGGTGATCGTCGGCGTCAGCCACGGCGTACACGTGACCGTTGTCGAGGTCGGCGACCCGGCCGATCCAGTCCAGCGCGGTCGCCCGGTCGACGATCCCACCCTGGTAGACCATGTCGGGATCCGCATGTGCCTGAGCCAGACGCAGCGCGTCCGCCGTTCGCCACCGCCGAAGTTCGAGCTGCGCCAGCGCGTATCCCATCCAAGAAATCTACCGCCGCCCCGCCAC
>NZ_SMKX01000231.1 GCF_004349055.1 Kribbella antibiotica | reverse complement strand
CGCCACCGCGACCCCGCCATCAACCATCCGCAACAACACACCGCCATGACGCTCAACATCCACAGCCAACGACACAGACATCGCAACTCCTCAAATCGAGGCGTTGCAACGACCACGAGAACCCGCCATACCGCTGGCCCACCCACAATGCGGTGGGTCAGCCCATCAAATGGCGGATGCGGGAGCCGGATCGGTAACGGCTGCGTCCAAGGGCCTACCGAAAGCCCGGAACGTGGATAGGGTTGGCAGATGGATTGGTTGCGCGAGAATCTGTGGGCTGCCTGGCTGTCGATTGCCGGCGTGCTGGCCCTGGCCGAGCTAGCCTCGCTCGACTTCACCCTGCTGATGCTGGCGGCCGGTGCGTTCACGGCCGCGGGAGCTGCAGCGCTCTTCCCGGGATTGCTCTGGCTGCAGATCGTCGTCGGCCTCGTGACGACGGCCGCGATGCTGGCCGCGATCCGGCCGTTGCTGGTTCGCAAGCTGCATCACAGCGGTGAGCTGAAGACCGGTTCGGCCCACGTCATCGGCCGCACCGGCACGGTCGTGAAGGAGATCCACCCCGACGGTGGCGGTTCGGTCCGCCTCGGTGGAGACCTCTGGACAGCACGCCCGTACGACGATGTGTCGACCATCAAGCCGGGCACCCGTGTCGAGGTGATGTCGATCGACGGCGCGACCGCGGTTGTCTACCCGCTCCCGGAGCCGGCCCGCCACGAGCTCGACACACACCCCGAGCTGAACGACTCGGACCCGTCGCCCGGCGATCCGCAAAAACCTGCGCAGTAGGCTCGAAGTACAGGGCGTCGAGCAATCTGCTCGAACTGGCAACGACGCGCCGGGAACCGGAACGCCGGTTGCCCCGTCGATAAGAAAGACTGTCCGTCCTGAGGGTTCTGTCGAGTTGGAGGGTCCAGTGATCGGCTTCCTGATAGTGCTGGCGATCGTCGCCATTTTGGTGATCGTCACCCTGGCCAAATCGGTAAGGGTGGTGCAACAGCAGACCGTCGGCATCGTGGAGCGGTTCGGTAAGTACAAGACCGGCCTCCAGCCGGGCCTGAACCTGCTGACCCCGTTCGTCGACAAGGTCCGCTACACCATCGACATGCGCGAGCAGGTCGTCTCGTTCCCGCCGCAAGGCGTGATCACCGAGGACAACCTGATGGTGTCGATCGACTCCGTCATCTACTTCCAGGTCAACGACCCGGTCCGGGCGACGTACGAGATCTCGAACTACATCCAGGCCATCGAGCAGCTGACCATGACGACGCTGCGAAACATCATCGGTGGCATGGACCTGGAGCAGACGCTGACCTCTCGTGAAGAGATCAACGAGAAGCTGCGGTACGTGCTGGACGAGGCGACCGGCAAGTGGGGCATCCGGGTCAACCGGGTCGAGCTGCGCTCGATCGACCCGCCGCCCTCGATCCAGGACTCGATGGAGAAGCAGATGCGCGCGGACCGCGACAAGCGCGCCGCGATCCTGACCGCCGAGGGTATGCGGCAGTCGGCCGTCCTCGCGGCCGAGGGACAGAAGCAGTCCGCGGTCCTGACCGCCGAGGGTGACAAGCAGTCCCGCATTCTGCGCGCGCAGGCCGAGCGGGCCTCGCGGATCCTGAAGGCGGAGGGTGAGGCGCAGGCCATCACCACGGTCTTCAACGCGATCCACGCCGGCAAGCCGGACCAGGGTCTGCTCGCCTACCAGTACCTGCAGATGCTGCCGTCGATCGCCCAGGGCGACTCGAACAAGCTCTGGATCATCCCGAGCGAGATCGGCAAGGCGATGGAGGGTCTCGGCAGTGCCGTCGGCCAGATCGCCGGCATCCCGCAGAAGGCCGAAGGCGACTGGAAGCAGCCGGAGTTCTCCCAGGACGCACCCACGGCCGAGGTCGAGGGCGGTTCCCAGGACAAGGCCGTCACCGACGCCGACAACGCCGTACAGGAAGCGATCGCGGCGGCGCAGAACGCGGCCGTCAGCGGACGGACCGCGGCCCCGGCCGCACCGGCGCCGTCGACCAGTCCGGTGCACACCGAGCAAGAACCGCCGCTCGAGCGCTGACCGAGCTGTCTCAGCAGGGCCTCCGGACATCCGGGGGCCCTGTTGTTGTCTGTAGAGTCGGGCAACGATGACATGGTTCGAGGCGCTGTTCGTCCTGGTGGCGGGAATGGGCGCGGGCACGATCAACGCCGTGGTGGGATCGGGCACGTTGCTGACCTTCCCCGCCTTGCTTGCCATCGGCATCCCGCCGGTGCTGGCCAACGTCAGCAACAACATCGGTCTCGCGCCCGGTACGGCGGCCGGTGCGATCGGCTACCGCCGTGAGCTCGAAGGCCAGCGCGGCCGGATGATCCGGCTCATACCGGCCTCACTGGTCGGCGGTCTGCTCGGGGGAGTGCTGCTACTCACCACCCCGGAGACCGCGTTCCATGCTGTCGTGCCGGTCCTGATCCTGCTCGGTTGTGTCCTGGTCGCCTTCCAGCCGTTGCTGTCGAAGTGGATCAGCGTGCCCACGCACACCCATCGCGGCGCGTGGTGGGTGATCCCGGCGGTCTTCGCCACCGGCGTGTACGGCGGATATTTCGGTGCCGCGCAAGGGGTCTTGCTGATGGCGGTCCTCGGCCTCGGCCTGGATCCGAACCTGCAACGGATGAACGGCCTGAAGAACGTGCTCGCCACGGTCGTGAACACGGTCGCCGCGATCCTGTTCATCATCGTCGCCGACGTGGACTGGATGGCCGTAGGACTGATCGCGGTAGGCTCGACCATCGGCGGTTTCCTCGGCGCTCGTTACGGCCGCAAGCTCCCTCCGATCGCGCTCCGCGGACTCATCGTCTGCATCGGCATCCTCGCCATCGTCACGATGGTGTTCTAGCGGTCAGCCCAGCCAGCAGCAGATCCAGCCCGTAGTTGAACTGCGTGTTGCCGCCGGTCGTCCGGGAAAGCTCGGGCGCCAGCTCGATCACCGTCGGGAAGTCCCGCGACGACAGGGACTCCATCGACGCCCGCAGCCGTCGCAACGCATCCGGGTCGCTCTGCTCCTGAGCCATCTGGATCTCCCAGGTCGTTGCCCCGAGCACATAGGTGAACAGCGTCGTGTGCGTGCGGGCTGCGATCTCCGGCTCGAACCCGGCCGACCGCAAGACGCTCAGCAGCCCCTCGGCGACCCGCGCGGTCTCGTTGCCACTCAGCGGCCGGCTCGCGAGTAGTTGCGCTAGGCAAGGATGCTGCAGCATCAGGATCCGCAGGTCGCGGCAGACCGATCGCACCTGGTCGGGCCAGGGCAGTCCCTCCGGCGCCGGAGGCATCAACCCCATCAGATGGTCGCGGATGCCGTCGTACAGGTCGTCCTTGTTCCGGAAGTAGGTGTAGAGGGCCATCGGCCCGACACCGAGCTCGGCCGCGACGCCACGCAAGCTGAACCCGTCGGGGCCCTTGGCCTCCATCACCACCAAGGCCGACCGGATGACCAGGTCGGGGCTCAGTGTGTTGCGGGGTGTTCGCGCCATGTGATGCAGCTCCCTTTCGACTTCCCTAACGTACAGTGTATAGTACAACGTATGCGAGCCATTGAGATCACTGAATTCGGTGGACCTGAGGTCCTCAAGGTCGGCGACGTTCCGGATCCGGTCGCGGGTGACGGCAAGGTCCTGATCACCGTCGATCACGCCGGTATCAACTACGCCGACACCCACCAGGTGGAGAACAGCTACCTGCAGGCGGCCAAGCTGCCGATGATTCCGGGCGGTGAGGTGGTCGGTCACACGGCCGATGGCCGCCGGGTCGTCGCGCTGGTCGGTTCGGGCGGGTACGCCGAGAAGGCCGTCGCTGCCGCGCCGTACGCCTGGGATGTTCCGGAGGGTGTCTCCGACGGAGACGCACTCGCGCTGGTGCTGCAGGGCACGACCGCCTGGCACCTGCTCAAGACCTCGACCCACTTCCAGCCCGGCGAGTCCGTGCTGGTGCACGCCGGTGCCGGTGGCGTCGGATCACTCGCCATCCAGCTGGCCAAGCACTGGGGTGCCGGCCGCGTGATCGCGACCGCGTCGACCGAGGAGAAGCGCAAGCAGACCCTCGAGCTCGGCGCCGACGTCGCCATCGACGGTACGCCGGAAGGCCTGAAGGACCGCATCATCGAGGCGAATGGCGGCAAGCCCGTCGACATCGTGCTCGAGATGGTCGGCGGACCGACGTTCGACGAGTCGTTCGCCGCGCTGGCCAAGTTCGGCCGCCTCGTCACCTTCGGTGCAGCGTCCCGCGAGTCTGCCGCCCCGATCGAGTCGAGCCGGTTGATGAAGGGCTCGAAGACCGTCGTCGGCTTCTGGCTGGCTGACTGCTTCGCAGACCCGCGCCTGCTCGGTGACCCGCTGACCGAGATGTTCGGCCTGGTCGCCGACGGCACCCTGCGCCCGATCGTCGGTGGTGAGTACGCGCTCTCCGAGGTCGCGACCGCGCACGAAGACATGCGAGCCCGCCGCACCGTCGGCAAGCTCCTGCTCGACCCCACCCGCTGAAACGTCGAAGGACAACAAATCATGGCTACTGCAGTCGAGAAGGTTCTGTACACCGCCAAGGCCACCGCTGAAGGCGGCCGCGACGGCAAGGTGACGAGCAGCGACGGCAAGCTCGCCGTCGTCGTCGCGCCCCCGGCCGAGCTGGGTGGCACCGGTGAAGGCACCAACCCCGAGCAGCTGTTCGCCGCCGGGTATGCCGCTTGTTTCCAGAGCGCGATGATGACGGTCGCCCGTCGCCTCCGCGTCGACACGACCGGCTCCACGGTCACCGCCGAGGTCGGCCTCGGCGCGATCCCCGGTGGCGCCTACGGCATCCAGGTCGCGCTCGTCGTCAGCCTGCCGTCGCTCGAGAAGGACGTCGCTCAGGACCTGGTCGAGAAGGCCCACCAGGTCTGCCCGTACTCCAACGCGACCCGCGGCAACATCGTCGTAGACCTGAAGCTGGCCTGACCCAACAGCCAGAAAGAAGAGACTGACACCGTCCGGTCAGTCCAGCCGCGCCAAGGCCTCTTTCAGCAGGCCTTCGGTCGCGGAGACGGGTGCCGCCGCAATCGTGAGCCCCTCCATGATTGCGGCGTACTCGTCGACCTCCTCGAGCTTGTCGAGGTAGAGCGCGCTCGCCGCGTTCTCGATGTAGACGATGTCCGGCAGGTCCCCGTCCGGGAACCGCAGGATGCTGAACGCACCGCCCGCGCCGGGGTAGCCGACACTGCTGAACGGCATGATCTGCAAGGTGATGTTGGACTGCCGAGCACACGTCATCAGGTGCTCGATCTGCGCCCGCAGAACCTCGACACCACCGACCGGCCGGTGCAGCGCCGCCTCGTCGAGGACCACCCACAGCCGCGCAGGTGTTCCCCGGGTGAGGATCTGTTGCCTGGTCACCCGCAGCGCGACCCGCTGAGCCACCTCGTCGTCCGGCAGGTACGACTTGCCGAGCTGGACGACGGCCCGCGCGTACTCCTCGGTCTGCAGCAGACCGGGCACGAACATGACCTCATAAGTGCGGATGAGAGTGGCCGCGACCTCGAGTCCGACGTAGTTGGTGAACCAGCTCGGCATCACATCGCCGTACCGGGACCACCAGCCGGGGTTGTTCGCGGCGCGCGCCAGCTCCATCAGCCGGAAGCGCTCTTTGTCGTCCTGCATCCCGTAGAGGTCGAGCAGGTCGTTGACGTCGCGTTCCTTGAAGCCGACCCGGCCGAGCTCCATCCGGCTGACCTTGGACTCCGAGGCGCGGATCTGCCAGCCCGCGTCGGCGCGACTGATCCCGGCCACCTCCCGCATCCGCCGGAGCTGCCCACCGAGCATGATCCGCAGCGCCGTCGGCCCACCGTCTCCGCCGCCGGCCACTGTCACTCCGTCATCAGCCACTGCCGTACCTACCGCGCCCCTGCACTCATCCGATTCAGCACTCACCCATTCCAGCGCGCGATGCTACTCCGTGTCCACGGGCTGGGGCCGGTTGCCGCTCCGAAGCGTGAGATCACCTTTGCGCAAGAGCCAGCACCGTCGCGCTCGGTAGCTTGGCCAGCTCGGCGCCGTCGATCAGGATCTTCGACGCGCGGATCCCGCTCCCGATCACCACGAGACCAGCCTGTACGACGCCTTCGTCGACCAGCACCGGCCACTCCGCGGGCAGACCGATCGGCGTGATGCCGCCGTACTCCATGCCCGTCGTACTGACCGCGTCGTCCTGCGCGGCGAACGAGATCTTCCGGACGCCGAGGTGCTTGCGGATCACTCCGTTCACATCGGCACGGTCGTCAGCGAGCACCAGCACAGCGGCGTACGACGACTCACCGCCGCGCTTGCCGAGCACGATCACGCAGTTGGCCGACGCAGCCATCGGTACGTCGTACTCGGCGCAGAACGCGGCCGTGTCGGCCAGCTCCGGATCGATCGCCACCGCGTACGCCGGCAGGTCGCCGAGCGCATCGCGCGTCGGCTCCGCCAGCAACTCCGGTACGGCGCTCGCCAGCTGCCACTCGAGTTTGCCCAGCACCGGCGCGGTCACTCCGCCGCCTTCGGGGCGACGAGGTCGGCGTACTCGGTGTGCTTGGCCAGGTAGTCCTGGTAGTACGGGCAGGCGGGCTTGACCCGCAGACCCTGGGCACGCGCCTCGTCCAGCGACGTCGACGCGATCTTGCCGGCCACTCCGCGACCGCGGAAGTCGGGCAGCGTCTCGGCGTGCAGGAACGCGATCACTCCGGGGTGCCGCGCGTAGTCGACGAAGCCCATCAAGTTGCCGTCGGCGTCCAGTGCCTCGTACCGGTTGTGCTCCGCAGCGTCCACCACAGTGATCTCGTTCTCCATACCCGCAACTCTAGAGGGCGTCTGGGAACTCCACGCCTACTGCGCAGCACTCGGCACGGCACCTCGCCGCACTGGTGCAAAGGCCACGATGGAAAAACATCGAGGCCTTCGCCCCAGCGCACCGAGCTACCGCACCGAGCACTTGCTCGCTACGGCGTGCAGTTCCCAGACGCCCTCTTAGTCAGACCTCCACAGGGCAGGGTTTTGAGCCCGCCGCGCGCGGGGTACCGACTCCGGTGGGCGTGTCCCAGCGGGGGACACGGGGCTCGGGAGGAGCAGGATGAGCAACGAGCACGCGCTTGCGGAAGGCAAGGCAATACCCAGTCTCGTGCCGGCCCGGATGGACCGATTGCCGTGGACAAGATTCCACTGGATGATCGTCGTCGGGCTCGGTGTCTCCTGGATTCTGGACGGACTCGAGATCCAGCTGGCCGAGGGGCAGTCACTGGAGAACGTCGCCAAACCGCTGTCCGCGCGGGAAGACGGCGGCGCCCGATTCCAGGGACCGGCCCCGCGCCTGCCCAGTACTGATGCTCAGGGCCGCCGGATCACTCCGGTGAAACCTGAAGCTGAGCAAGGCACGGACGACCGGCCGCAGGACGAGCCTCCGGTCAGCTGAGGGCGCGGCGGATGGCGTCCATCACGTCGGACGCCATCCGCTTGCTCACCTCGGCGCCCGCCACCAGGCCGGACCCGTGGAAAGTACCGCGGTAGTGGTGCAGTTCGGTGCTGACGCCGGCCTCGAGGAGCCGTTGGGCGTAGACGATCCCCTCGTCGCGCAAGGGGTCGAATTCGCAGACAGACACGAAGGCGGGCGGCAGGCCGGACAAGTCCTCGGCGCGCGAGGGAGCGGCGTACTGGAGTCCGAGGGTTTCCGGCGTACCGGAGAGGTAGTACTTCCAGCTGTATTCGGCGTTCGGACGGTTCCACAGCGGGGTGTCGACGAACGCCTGCATCGACGGCGTTTCCAGCCGATCGTCGAGCTCGGGGATCTCCAAGAGCTGGAAGCAGATTGCCGGCCCCTTCCGGTCGCGGGCCAGCAGCGCGACGGCGGCGGACAAGCCGCCACCCGCACTCCCGCCGCCGACCGCGATCCGGGCCGGATCGATGCCGAGCTCGGCGGTGTTTGCGGCCAGCCACTCGAGGGTGGCGTGGCAGTCCTCGAGCCCGGCCGGGAACGGGTGCTCCGGTGCGAGCCGGTAGTCCGGGGAGACGGCCACGGCACCGGTCGCGGCCGCGATGTCGACCGAGAACTGTTCGGTCATCTCCGGGTCACCCAGCACGAACCCGCCGCCGTGGATGCTGAGGAACCCGGGCCGCAGCCCCTCCACCCCGGTCGGCGTGTAGACCTTCGCACGGATGTCGTAGCCGTCGTGGCCGCGGATCGTCACCTCACGGATCTCGATCCCGTCCGGTACGACGACCGGGGGGATCATGCTCTGGATCTCGCCGGCCCGATTCCGGATCAGCGACATGTCGCTGATGTCAACGTCCGGAAGCATCGCCAGCCAGGGCGTCAGTTCCGGGTCGAACGCGTACTTCGTCATGCGTGGTGCCTTTCTGCTCGCCGTCGCCTCGAGCATGCCGGTCCAGCCTGACACGCCGCAGCCGCCGGGTGGCGGAGATCCGGGGCCCGCTGTCCGACGTTCGGCGTAACCTCTCGGTATGAAGGGCCTGTTGCTGCGACTGTCGTCGCTCGACTCCGACGCGGAGAGCGCCGTCCGCGTGATCGGCTTCTTCGACGCGCTGATGACGGACCGCGCCGAGCTGGCGACCTTGCTCCGCAGTACGGCGGCGCTGGCGGAATGCCCCGTCGGCGTCGCCGCACCCGGCCGTGGTCTCGTTCTGCGCGCCGATCCCGACGGCACGATCGACCTGGGCGAACCGCCTTCCGGAGCCGACCTCCGTGAGTACGGCGACGCGCGGTTCTGGCTTGCCCGTATCGGACCCGCACTTCCACTCGACGAAATGGTCCTCGAACGCTTCGCCCTGGCCGGCTCCCTGCTCCTGGACCGCACGGTCAGCAACCTCCCCGCGGTCGGCGACCCGGCGCTCGTCGAGCTGGTCGTGTCCGCCACCGCGGGCATCGCCGAACGTTCCCGAGCCCTCCACCTCCTCGGGATCAATCCCACCAGCACCCTTCGAGTTGCCGTCTCAACATCCGCCCCGGAAGCCAGCCCCGCCTCCGCCTCGGTCCAGCCCGCCGTGCGACCTGCTTCGTGCACCACCCCGCGGTCCGCTCCAGTCGGCGACCACCTCGTGAGTCTGTGGACGGACTCTGATGCGGAGCCGACGGCCGACGTACGGACTGGGGTTGGGCCTGTGGTGCCGGCTATTCGCGCGGCTGACTCGTGGCGGGATGCGTGTACGGCGCTCCGACTGACCTCGCCCGAGGCGCCCGTCGTACGGGCCGATGATTTGGGCGGCTTGCTGGTGGTCGTCGAGCGACTGCGGCCGGAAGACATCGCGGCGTCGCCTGATGTCGCAGCGCTGGATCGGATCGCCGTGGAATCCGGCGGCGAGGACCTGCTCGCGATTCTGCGCGCGTTCGCGGTCACGGACTCCGTGCGTAAGGCGGCTGCGCTCGTCTTCCGGCACCACAGCACGGTCGCGTATCGGCTCGAGCAGGCCGAGTCGATGCTCGGGTTCTCGTTCGGCAACGCGGGCGGCCGGTTCCGCCTGCAGTTGGCGCTGACGATGCGGGCCTTAGGACTCAGTTGACCTTAGGATCGGCCACGTGGCAGGACTCCTGATCGCTGGTACGACGTCCGACGCCGGCAAGACGACCGTGGTGACCGGACTGTGCCGCTGGCTCGCGCGCCAGGGGGTGCGGGTGGCGCCGTACAAGGCCCAGAACATGTCGAACAACTCGATGGTCTGCGGCGACGGCACCGAGATCGGCCGGGCCCAATGGATCCAGGCGATCGCCGCCGGCGCCGAACCCGAGGCCGCGATGAACCCGGTGCTGCTCAAACCCGGCAGCGACCGCCGCAGCCACGTCGTCCTGATGGGTCAGCCGTGGGGCGAACTCTCCGCCCGCGGCTTCCTCACCGAACGCGCCGAGCTCGCCAAAGCCGCCTTCGCCGCGTACGACGACCTCGCGTCCCGCTACGACGTGATCATCGCCGAGGGCGCAGGCAGCCCCACCGAGATCAACCTGCGCCAGTCGGACTACGTGAACATGGGCCTCGCCCAGCACATCAAGTCACCCGTCGTCGTGGTCGGCGACATCGACCGCGGGGGAGTGTTCGCCTCGATGTTCGGCACGGTGGCACTGCTCGACGCGGCCGACCAGTCGTTGATCAGCGGTTTTCTGATCAACAAGTTCCGCGGCGACGTCTCGCTCCTCCAGCCGGGTATCGACATGCTCACCTCCGTCACCAGCCGGCCGACGTACGGGATCCTGCCGTGGCTCCCCGAACTCTGGCTCGACTCCGAAGACGCCCTCGACATCCCAGTACGCCGTACTGCCGCCAGCTCGGACGTGCTCTCGATCGCCGTCGTCCGCTTCCCCCGGATCAGCAACTTCACCGACCTCGACGCCCTCGCCGCCGAACCCACCAACACAGTCTTCTTCACCACCAGCCCCGCCGAAGTCCGCGACGCCGACCTGGTAGTCCTCCCCGGCTCCCGAGCCACCACCTCCGACCTCGCCTGGCTCCGCTCCCTCGGCCTCGACACCGCCCTGGTTGCCCGCGCTGCCCGGTCCCGCCCCATCCTCGGCATCTGCGGCGGCTACCAACTCCTCGGCGGCGCCATCACCGACCCCCACGGCGTCGAAGGCGGCGGCACCCACACCGGCCTAGGGCTGTTGCCAGTAGCAACAGAATTCGCC
>NZ_SMKX01000230.1 GCF_004349055.1 Kribbella antibiotica | reverse complement strand
CTCCAAAACTCCACCCCCTTCCGAGACCTCCTCATCACCCACGTCACCAAGCTCCGCTAACCCCACCCCGCCCGCGTCGGTGGGCGAATCCAAGTCCGGTCAGGACCAGCGGGCATAGTCGGCGTGTTCTCGGACGTTGCAGTGGCGCCGCATCCCGCCGAGGCGCTGCGCCGGATTGCTGAGCCGGACCGGGGAGCAAAACTGACCGAAATCGACAGGTAGAACTCCCCAGCGGCCGCCGTCCCACGCCACCACATGCGCCCGGGGACGGGGAACTGGGACCAGGGAAAGGAAGTTCAGCGCGGAGACCGCTGGCGCCAGGTCTCGGGCAACCGCTAGGTGTCTCCGGCCGCCACTTGCGCCCCGGGGGCAGGGAACTGGGGCCAGGGACAGGCAGCCGAGGGCGGAGACCGCTGGCAACAGGTCTCGGGTACCCGCAAGGTGTCTCCGGCCGCCACTTGCGGCGAGGGCGCAACAACCTGTCCAGCACTGGTGCTTTCTCTACGACCGGGGCTGCCACCGCCATCACCACCACCATCCCCATCCCCATCCCCAGCGCCACCTCGCGGCTGGCCTCGCTTGCTTTGTGCACGGTTCAGTCGTTTGCGAGAGCTGTTCGTGACTGGTGGGTGCACAAGGCGTGGTGTCCGGATGGGTGCGCATCGCGAAAGTGGGGACGAGGGGCGGGGTGCGGACAGGAAGTGGTGGGCTGGGACAGGGAATTACTTGTTCAAGGCCCCCGCGGGGTGTCCGGGGCCCCGGTTGGTGGCGGGCGCGGCTCGCTGCCGAGGGCTAGTCGGACCGGGGCGACCTGATCGCAGACGAAAGCCGCTGGGCTGGATGTTCCAGCCCTGCTCCTGCGCCTCGATGGGTACGTCGCCTGGATCGGCGAGCAGCAGCTGGACACGAACCAACAACTCGCGCGCCGGTTCGGAGAGTCGTCGTACTAGTTGGGTGGTGGTAGGCGGTTCTGCGTGAAGGTGCTGGTGGTGTCCAGGCCGAGCTGCTGCCATTGGCGGGCCGTGTACCAGCGGCCTGTCTTCTGGAAGCGGACCGAGGACAAGCTGTCGAGCCGGTAGGTGTTCTTGTTGAGGGTGACTTCACCGTCGGGGATGACGGCGCCGGAGTTCTGCACCATGCCGGTGGCGGTTGTGCCGCCGCGCATGGTGACCATGTTGCCGGTGACGGTGATGTCGCGGAGCACGTTCACACCCCAGGGGCCGGAGCCGCGGGTGCGGGACTGGATGGCGATCCCGTTCACGTTGTTCGCGACCACGTTGTCGCGGACGGCCACGTTGGACGAGGTGTTCACATTGATCCCGCCGCCGTCCCATAGCGACCGGCCGGAGCCGCGGCCGGTGCCGTAACCGTTGCCGGTGATCATGTTCTTCTCGATCACGCCGTTGCGGCCGATCTCGAACCGGATCCCGTCCGCGGCGTTGTCCGCGATCTTGTTGCCGCTGAACGTGCGGCCGTCGTCGTAGGCGTCACTCCACAGGCCGACCCCGCGGTTGTCCTTGATCAGGTTGCCGCTGACAGTCCCGCCGTTCGACCAGGTGGTCTTGATCCCGCCGGCTTCCCAGTCGGCGATCCAGAAACCGTCGGTGTTGTTGGCCTGGACGACGTTGCCGGTGATCGTGCCGTCGGTGGTGCTGTACTGACCGATACCGAGCTGGCCGTTGTGGTGGATGTTGTTGCTGTCGAGGGTGGCGCCGTCCGCGTTCACCAGCATCACGCCGACGGCGTGGTTCCAGCGGATCTCGTTACCGGTCGCGCTCCACTTCGGCCCGAGCACGAGCGCGCCGCCCTGAGGCGCCGAAGCGAAGTGCTCGATGGTCAGGTCCCGCACGGACACGCCGCTCGCGCGGGAGCCGATGGCGGTCGCGGTCTTCGACATCTCCACCGACCGCTTCCGCGGGTCGACGCCGAGGTAGATGGCGTTCGCGGCGTAGTCCGCGTAGAAGGTGCCGTCAGCAACTTTGTCGCGAGCGGCGACGCGGGTCAGGTGTTTGCCGTCCAGGAACACCTGCTCGCGGAGAAAGCAGATGTTCGCCACGTTGTCCTCGCATTGCCCGGTCTGCCCGTACGCCGGCGGCAGCGCGCCCTTGGACACCCAGTCACTCCCGTCGGCCGCCCACTCGGTGAGCGGGACGGAACCGGTCAGTACGGCGCCTTTGTCGCCGATGAGCACCTGGTTGGCCTTCGGGCGGATGGTCTGGCTGATCCGGTGCAGGCCTTCGGCGAAGCAGAACGTCGTCCCGGCCGGGGACTTGGTCACGACATTGGCCGCATCATCCGTCGGCAGGATCCGTACGCCGGCACAAGGCGGCGGGGTAGGAGTCGCGGGCGGCGGAGTCGGATCCGGCGTTGTCGGTGGGGTGGTCGGCGTCGGAGGAGTGGTGGGCGTGGGCGTAACCGGCCCAGGCGTGCTCGTCGGATCGTCGGCGGGCCCGATCACCAAAAGCTCGTCACCCTGCCGGATGTCCTCCGAACCGTCCCCGGATGGGGGAGGCACGGAATCCTCGGCCGAGGGGCGGAGGTTGTTGCCGGGAGCAGCGTCGTCGGGAAGGCGGATGCCGACGGAGCTGTCCGGGGCAGGGGCTGGGGTGCCGAGGGCCTGGGGGGTCAGGACCGCGACGGTCAGCGTGCCGGTGGCAACAACTGCGAGTACGGTGAGCGGTGCTTTCATTGAGGAGCCTCCGGGGGGCAACGTAGTTCCTCGGCGCACCCCCCAAGGCGCGACTTCAAGTCAGCAGCGTACTACTTCACGTAGTCGATGCAAGCCCATTCCGTTGCTTTACGCACCAATTTTACGAACGTTGCGGAAGGCATCGATCACACAGCGCGAAATTGGTTGCGAACAGTAATTGTTCAGTTGGCCAAGAAGGTGCTGACCGTGTCCAGCCCCGCGTCCTGCCAACCATCCGCGGTGAGCTTGGTCCCTGCCTTCGCGAAGCGCTTGGCTCCGAGCGCGTCGAGCACGTACCGATTCCCCGAGAACTCGACCTCACCCGTCGGCACCGGGGCCGCGGTGTTCTGGACGATGCCGGTCGCCTGCGTTCCGCCCGTCATCGTCACCGTGTTCCCGGTGACCGCGATGTCCCGCAGGACGTATGCGCCCCAGGGCCCGGCGCCGCGGGTCCGCGACTGCACGGTGATCCCGTTGACGTTGCCGGACACCGAGTTGCCCCGGATTGTCACGCCGGTCGACGTGTTCACGTTGATTCCGCCGCCGTCCCACAGTGACGTACCGGAGCCGCGGCCGCGGCCGAAACCGTTGCCGGTGATCACGTTGTTCTCGATCACGCCGTTGCGGCTGATCTCGTAGCGGATGCCGTCGGCCGCGTTCCCGGTGATCTTGTTGCCGCTGATGACCCGGCCGTCGTCAGCGACATCAGCCCACATTCCGACGCCGAGGTTGGCCTTGATCACGTTGTTGCTGACCGTGCCGGACGAGCGCGTCGACTTGATTCCGCCGGACTCCCAGTCGGCCACCCAGAAGCCGTCGGTGTTGTTCTCGCTGATCACGTTGCGGGTGATGGTTGCGGCGGCCGAGCTGTACTGGCCGAGGCCGAGCTGGCCGTTGTGGTGGATCAGGTTCTTCTCGACGCGGGTCTTGTCCGCCTTGACCAGCATCACGCCGACCGCGTGGTTCCAGCGCACGTCGTTCGCGGTGACCTTCCACTGCGGCCCGGACACCACCGCGCCGGCCTGCGGTGCCGAAGCGAAGTGCTCGATCGTCAGCCCACGCACGACAACGCCGGTGGCAGCGGACTCGATCGCGGTGGCTGTCTTCGACATCTCGACCGCGTGCCCGGCGGGGTTGCTCCCGACGTACAGGGCGTCCGCGGCGTAGTCGGCGTAGAAGGATCCCGGCGCGACCGAGGCGAGCTTCGCGACCCGCGTCAGGTGTGCGCCGTCGACGAAGACCTGCTCGCGCAGGTGGCAGATGTTCGCGAGGTTGTCCTCGCACTGACCGGTCTTCCCGTACGCCGCCGGCAGCACGCCGCGCACGACCCAACGGTCCCCGTCGCGCGTCCATCCGGTCAACGGAACCGACCCAGTCAGTACGGCGCGACTAGCGCTCGCCAGGACCTGCCGCGCCTTCGGGCGGATCGTCGTACCGATTCGGTGCACGCCGGCCGCGAAACAGAACGTCGTACCGGCTGCTCCGGCGCTGACGATCGACGCAGCGTCGTCGCCGGGCTCGATCGTGACACCGCGGCACGGGCCCGCAATCGCCGGCCCGGCTGCGGCCTGGTCGATGACGGGAATCGTCGGTGCGGTCACCGGGGGAGCGGACGGTGTCGGCTTCGCCGCAGGCGTCCTCGGAGACTTCGTGGCCGGTCGCGCGGACGGCGTCCCCTTGGTCGCAGGACGGCCGGGTTTCGGAGTGTGGTGCGTGGGCGCTTTGCTGCGCGCGAACGACGGATCCGAATTGATGCGTGACTTCACGGCACTTGTGGCGTTGTTCTCGTGTGCGATCACCGGGAGGGCGACCGTAACGACCGCGACGGCCGCAGCGATGAACGCTGCGAACCACGCCGTAGAGCGCTTCCTGCTCAAGGATCCCTCCGGGGTTGCGGTTCGACATCGGCCTGGAGACACCAGGCGTAGCCACCGCGAGACTTAAGGTAGTGCCATGCGGGTCGCCATGTTGCACAACCGTTACCGGAGTGGTCAACCCAGTGGCGAGAACACCGTTGTCGCCCAAACGGTTGATTTGCTGGGTAACTCAGGACATGAGATCGACCTCTACGCCCGAAACAGCGACGACATCGCCGCAATGGGGCGAAAAGATCGCGCATTGTTACCGTTCCGCTCCGTCTGGTCATTTTCGGCCGAACGCGATTTAACGCGGCTATTGCACGAAAATCGGCCCGATCTGGTGCATGTGCACAACACGTTCCCGCTCTTCAGCCCCTCGGTGCTGCGCGCTGCCCACAAGCTCGACCTCCCAGTGGTGGCGACGCTGCACAACTTCCGGCTGATGTGCGCCAACGCCGTGCTGCAGCGCGACGGCGGGCCGTGCGACTCCTGCGTCGGCAAGCTCCCGATCGCCGGCGTCCGGCACAGCTGCTACCGCGAGTCACGCGTGCAGACGTTGCCGTTGGCGACGAGCATCGGTCTGCACAACACCCTGCACACCTGGCAGCGCTACGTCACTACGTTGATCGCGCCGTCGGAGTTCGTGAAGGAGCGGTACGTCGCTCACGGTTTCGAGGCCGACCGCATCGTCGTGAAGCCGCACGCGGTGCCGCACGACGGCCAGGTCCGGACCGGACCAGGGGACGCGGTGGTGTTCCTCGGACGGCTGGTCGAGGACAAGGGATTCGCGGATCTGTTGCGGGCCTGGGATTCCTCGCTGGGCAAGCTGGTGATCATCGGGGACGGTCCGCTGCGGGCCGAGGCCGAGGAACGCGCCCGGCAAGACCTGTCGATTCAGGTACTTGGGCAACAACCTTGGTCGGCTTGTATGGAAGTTCTTCGCACCGCGCGCGCCGTCGTCGTGCCGGCGCGTTCGTATGAGACCTTCGGACTCGTGGTGGTGGAGGCGTTCGCGCACGGCGTTCCGGTGGTCGCTTCCCGGCTCGGCGCGCTGGCGGAGCTGGTGGACGACGGCGAGACCGGTGTGCTGGCCGAGCCGGGCGACGCCGAGAGTCTGCGCAAAGCGATCGAGCTGGTGACCGATCCGGCGACTTCGGTAGCCTTCGGTGAACGGGCCCGGCAGGTCTATCTCGACCGTTTCACCCCGGCCCGCGACCTCGCGGCCACGGAGGAGATCTACACGGACGCGATCGCCGAACACGGCCGCGGCCGGAAGGGACGCTGGGCACGTCGTGACGCAGGGGTATAGGGTCACCGCTGAAGGTCAGGTCTCGCAACGACCCGGCCGCGCAACAGAACGCTCCGTGGGGGAGCCGCAGGGGGAACACGTTTTGCCGCAGATCGGATATCTGGCCGGGGTCTTCGACCTCTTCCATGTCGGGCACCTCGACGTGCTCGAGCGGGCCCGCGCGGCCTGTGGCCGGTTGGTTGTCGGCGTGCTGACCGACGAGTGGGCGGTGGACGCGTGGGGCGCCCGGCCGTTCGTGCCGCTGGTCGAGCGGGTCCAGATCATCGAGCACCTGCGGGCGGTCGACGAAGTGGTGGTCATCGACGACGCCCAGGTTCTGACCGGCGCGCTGGTGTTCGCGGCCGATCTAGACGGAATTCTCGGTGTCGACGACCTGAGCGGTGTGGCCGTCGAGTCGCTGCAGGAGCTGCCGGTTGCCCGGGTGTCGCGGAGCACGATTCTGCGCGCAGCCATCGACCAGCGGCAGTCCCGCAGCTCGGTGGCATGACCGCCGGCTCACTGGGCGAGGTCGTCGCCCGCCTCTCCAAGGCCCAGAAGCCATCGGCCGGGACGCCGGCGTACTCGCGCTTCGTGAACCGCCGGATCGGGCGAGTCCTTGCCGCGGCTGCTTTTCTCGGCGGTCGGACACCGAATCAGGTCAGCATCGCGAGCGGGCTTTGCTCGCTGGCCGGGATCGCGCTGATCGCGACCGTTCGGCCGTCGTTCGGCTTGGCGGTGGCGGTGACCTTGCTGCTGGTTGCCGGGTATGGGCTCGACTCGGCCGATGGGCAGCTGGCTCGGTTGCGAGGCGGCGGTTCGCCGCTCGGTGAGTGGCTGGACCATATGATCGACGCGGTCAAGATCGTGCTGCTGCACAGCGCCGTACTGGTGTCGTTCTATCGGTTCGATGCCTTCAGCAACGAGCTGATCCTGCTCATCCCGCTGGCCTATCTGTGTCTGTCCTCGGTGCTGTTCTTCGGGCTGATCCTGATCGACCAGCTACGCCGCGGCAACGGTGGTGTCCAGAAGCCCAACGTGCGTGGCGATTCCGTGCTGAAGTCGTTGCTGATCGCACCGACCGACTACGGCGTGCTGTGCCTGGTCTTCCTTGCCTTCGGCATCCCGTCGCTGTTCGCCGCTCTGTACGGCGCTCTGCTAGCGATCAACCTGCTGTTCCTGGCCGCGGCCGTCGTCAAGTGGTACCGGGAGATGGCCGCTCTGCAGCCGGTGCGCGGCTGATGGGTGTCGTCGGCTACGCGCCGGGTGTCTACGACATGTTCCACATCGGGCACCTGAACATCCTGCGCCGGGCCCGCGAGAACTGCGATCACCTGATCGCCGGTGTCGTCGAAGACGACGTGGTGACCCGGATCAAGGGCCGGCCGCCGGTGGTTCCGCACGACGAGCGGATGGAGGTCGTCCGGGCCATCGGCTTGGTCGACCAGGTGGTCAGCGACTGGTCCAGCGACAAGTTCGAGATGTGGAAACAGCTCCGGTACGACGTCCTGTTCAAGGGCGACGACTGGAAGGGCACCGAGAAGGGTCTCCGGCTCGAGCGACTGCTCGGCGAGGTCGGAGCGCAGGTGCACTACTTCCCCTACACGGCCTCGACTTCGAGTACCGATCTGCGCCGCCTGCTGGAGGGTTTGAACTGATGCCGAGCCGGCCGAAGGTCCTGATCAGCGCCTATGCCTGCCGGCCGCAGGGCGGATCGGAGCCCGGCGCCGGCTGGGCCTGGAGCAAGGCCGCCGCGCGGGACCACGACGTCTGGCTGCTGACCCGCGGCAAGTTCGCGCACGAGATCGCCGAGGAGCTTGCGCTCCGGCCGATCCCCGGGCTGACCGTCGTACCGCTGGAGCTGCCGAAGTGGGTGCTGAAACTCCGCCGGCGGCCGGCCGACGTCTACTGGTACTACCCGCTGTGGCAGCGGCTGGCCGCGAAGACCGCGCGCCGGCTGCACGCCGAACACTCGTACGACGTCATCCACCACCTGACTTTCGCCGTCGACTGGATGGCGGCCGGGGTGGTGCAGCCGTCGTCGGCCAAGGTGATCTGGGGGCCGGTCGGTGGATCCACCACCGCGCCGCTGTCGATGTCGCATTGGCTCGGCGGTCGGGGTGTGGCCGGCGAGCTGGTTCGCCGTGTCTACACGGGGATCCGCCGTCGGCTGACCGGCCGCAAGGCGGCCCGGACCGCCGACCTGATGGTTGCCCAGAACAACGATGTCGCCGAGGTCTTCCAGCCGTACGCCCAGCGGATCGTCGTCCAGCCGAATGTCGCGATCAGCCGCTTCACCGCCTCCGGGCCGTACGAACCGTTCGGCCCGCCCGGGACGAAGACGGCCCTGTTCGTGGGCCGGCTGATCCCGTGGAAGGGCGTCCTGCTCGCGATCAGCGCGCTGGCCCGCCCCGAAGCGGCGGACTGGGAGCTCCGGATCATCGGCGATGGCCCCGACTGGGAGCGTGCCGAACGCCTGGCGCTTCAGTTGGGCGTCCGCAACCGGGTCGAGTTCACCGGCCAGCTGCCGCGCGAGTCCGTCCTCGCCGCGATGTTCCGCGCCGACGCCGTCCTCGCGCCCTCGTTGCGTGAAGCGGCTGGCTGGGCGGTCACCGAAGCGCTCGCCTCCGGTTGCCCGGTCGTCTGCCTGGACCGCGGCGGGCCCTCGGTCATCGTCGGTCCCGGCGAAGGCGTCGCCGTACCGTGGCGCGGCGACGTGGTCGGCGAGCTGGCCAAGGGCCTGGCCTCCCTCGACGGCCGCATCACGCCGGTCGACCGATGGGGACCGGATCGGCTGCCAGACCTGCTGGCCGACTGGTACGCCGGAGTCCAGGTTTCTCGTTGAATTTCAGGATCCGGGCAGTGACGTCGGCCACGTGACCGGGCCTCGCAACGTGCGACGATGGTTGACGTGACGACGATTGCCGATGGGCCGAAGTCTTTGCCGTTGTTGTTCCTGGGTCAGAACACCGATCCGCACTCCGAGCGGGGCGTCGAATGCCCCGGCGCGTTGCCGCCGGCCTCCGACCCGGATCTCGTCGAGCGGGCGCTGAAAGCCAAGGCTGCGCTGGGTAACCAGGTGTTCGTGCTGGGTCACCACTACCAGCGGGACGAAGTGATTCAGTTCGCCGATGTCACGGGGGACTCGTTCAAGCTGGCGCGGGACGCGGCCAACCGGCCGGATGCGCCGTACATCGTGTTCTGTGGTGTGCACTTCATGGCCGAGTCCGCCGACATCCTCACCAACGACAACCAGACGGTGATCCTGCCGGATTTGGCCGCCGGTTGCTCAATGGCCGACATGGCCCGCATCCAGCAGGTCGAGGCGGCCTGGGAGGCGCTCGCCGACGCCGGTATCGCCGACACGACTGTGCCGATCACGTACATGAACTCCAGCGCCGACATCAAGGCGTTCTGCGGCCGCAACGGTGGCGCAGTCTGTACGTCGAGCAATGCGGACGTCGCACTGGAATGGGCGTTCGAGCAGGGCGAGAAGGTGTTCTTCCTGCCCGACCAGCACCTCGGGCGCAACACCGCGGTGATGAAGATGGGCATCTCGCTCGACGAGTGCGTCGTCTACGACCCGCACAAGCCGAACGGCGGACTGACCCGCGAGCAGTTGGTCGCGGCGAAGATGATCCTGTGGCGCGGGCACTGCTCGGTCCACGGCCGCTTCACCCCGGAGTCGGTCGACGACGTCCGGTCGCGCGTTCCCGGCGTACAGGTGATTGTGCACCCGGAGTGCCGGAACGAGGTCGTGACGAAGGCCGACCTGGTCGGGTCGACCGAATACATCATCAAGACTGTCGAGGCGGCCGAGCCCGGGACGTCGTGGGCGGTCGCGACCGAGCTCAACCTGGTGCAGCGACTGGCCAAGCAGAACCCGGACAAGAACATCGTCTTCCTCGACAAGACGGTCTGCTACTGCGCCACCATGAACCGGATCGACCTCCCGCACCTGGTCTGGACCCTCGAGAACCTGGTCGCCGGTCACGTGGTCAACCCGATCAAGGTCGACGCCGACACCGAGCGCTATGCCCGGATCGCGCTGGACCGGATGCTCGCGCTGCCCGGCAAGACCGCGCGCGACTAGAGCGCGTCGCGACACAGCCTGTCGGCGGCCCGCGTGGTCTCCGGCAGGCGGTAGCGCGGGCTCAGGTGCAGCGTGTGGCTGATCGCGGTCGGCAAGCTCACGCGGTGGCCGACCGACACGTACAGCGGCTTCACTCCGTCCTGAGTCCGTACGACGGCTCCGACGACCTCGCCGTCCAGCACCAGTTCGGCGGTCGACCCACGAGCCGAGGCGGGGTCAGCGTGCGTTCCGACGAACGCCGTCTTCGCGACTCCGATCGCCGGGATCCCAGTCAGCACACCCACATGTGATGCGAGCCCGAACCGCCGCGGGTGCGCGACACCCTGCCCGTCACACACCAGCAGGTCGGGAGTGCTGGTCAGCTGCTCAAGCGCGTCGAGCAGCGCCGGCACCTCGCGGAAGGCGAAAAGCCCCGGTACATACGGAAACTTCGTCGTACCGGGCACCACCGCTCGATCGACCTCCGCGAGCGTCGCCCACTCCAGTACGACAACCGCGGCCGCGAGGCGATCCCCGTCGTACTGGACGTCCAGCCCAGCCACAAACCGCGGCGCGCGCCCGTGATCGCTCCGGTCGACCTGCTCCCGGAGCTCCTCCTGTACGGCGATCGCCTCGGCTGCGGTGGTAGGCCAGTTCACCTGGTGACTCTAGAACGCACGCGGCCAGTGGCCCGGTGGTGGGCGGCACGAGCGACTGTAGGTGGTCGCCCACTGCGTACTTGGCGGCTCTCCGCGTGGCGTGGCGTACGCGGATCGGGCACTACCTGCAGTTGTTCGTGCTGGGCGGGCCAGCCGTGGCGGCATTTGGTGGGTGGGCCCATGGGGTTGGGGG
>NZ_SMKX01000022.1 GCF_004349055.1 Kribbella antibiotica | reverse complement strand
TCCTTCACTAACAATTCGGCGAACCGCCCACCCGCAACCGCCGCCGCTCCAGCGCGCTCCTCCGTCGCACGCAACGCGGCTTACTGAACCCGCAACCGCCTCCCCAACCCCACCTGAGATGGAAGTCATTGCCGATCTTCAGTCCCGCTGCCGTCGAGCTTGAGGCCGGGACGGACTGGCCCACCGGACCTTGAATGCATACCTGCTGGTCGGGTTGTATCAAAGGGCGGGTCGCGGTGCTCCTCTTTGTGGGGGGAGGGATTGCGATGCCTGTGGTGGATGTGCATTGTCACAACTTCAACGGGGACGATCTGCCGGTTCGAGGGTTTGTCCGGCATGTGGGGCTGCACGACGCCGTGGGGAGTGGCGCGGTTGCTGCCCTACTTGATGCTGTGGTGCAGAAGGGGGCCCCGGGGTTTGCCGAGGAGAAGGCTCGGCTTGATTCGTTGCTTGGGGGGAGCACGTTCGGGGACGGGTTGGAGGGGCTGGAACCGGCGGAGCGTTTGATTGATCCGGTTGATCAGCTCGGGGTCGAGGTTGATGCGGAGCTGACTGAGTTGCTGCAGCGCAACCCGGAGCTGGTACGGCGTGCCGGGCAGGAGCTCGCTGAGACTGACGCCGGGATCGAGGAGGGGCTGTTCGACGCTGCGAAGGCCGTGCGGCGAGCGGTGACGTGGGCGAAGCTGTTCACGAAGTCCCGGCTGGATCTCACGGGGGTGCTGACTTCCACCTATCCAGAGGTGGATCTGTTCTGCCCGATGCTCGTCGATCTGGGAACGGCGCTTGGTGACCAGGCGAAGACCACGATTCGGGAGCAGGTCATTCTGCAGGAGCAGATCAGTCGACTGAGCATGCTCGGACAGCTGCCTTGGCCGACCATGGCGCGGGTGCATCCGTTCGTCGGATTCGATCCGCGCCACGAGGTGCGGTCGCGGCGGGCCGGTGACATCGACACCCCGCTGGCCATCGTGAAGGACGCGGTGACCCGGTTCGGGTTCGTCGGCGTGAAGCTCTATCCGCCGATGGGATTCCGTCCGCTGCACAACGTGGCCGTCGGCGATGTGACCGCCGAGGAGGCCGAGGCGCTCAACGACGTACTCGATGAGTTCTACACGTGGTGCAAGGACGAGCAGGTGCCGATCACGGCACATTGCAACAACTCGCAGTACGCCAGCCCGGCGTACCAGGCCGCTGGTCTGGCCGGCCCCGGCGGCTGGCTCGATGTCCTCGGCAAGTACGCCGGTCTGCATGTGAACCTCGGTCATTTCGGTGGCGCCCACGCAGTCGAGCACCCGAACGCCTGGATCTGGCAGATCGCGAACGCAGCCGCGCAGTTCGAGTTCCTGTACGCCGACGTCGGCGATCACAAGATTCATGAGCGCACGCTGTCCGGGCCGTACCTCGACCGGCTGCACGACATGTTCGGCCGGCCCGCGACCGCGGTGATGGGCAAACGGCTGATGTACGGCAGCGACTGGTTCATGCTCGCGATCTACCCGGAGTGGGAGAAGTTCCTGAGCACGTACCGCGACCTCTACCGGGACAAGCTCGGATCGGGTCCGGCCGACGACTTCATGGGCGGCAACGCTCTGCGTTTCCTCGGGTTCGGCGATCCCGGAAACAAGAACAACCGCAGACTCCGGGACCGGTACGAGCGCTATGCGCCCGGTCGTACGCCGGCCTGGCTGGCCCGCCCTGCCTAGCCACGGAATGGACAGGGAGGCCTTCCCATGTCGTGGGACGAAGCCGAGCTCATCGAGATCATCAAGACCCACCCGGCGGTCGCCGACGAGGCATTGGCGGCGATCCAGCAGGACGTCGCCAATCCGCTGAACCTTGCCTCCATCGGGGCGGTGGCAGCGTTCCTCGGCAAAGATGCCGCCGAGCAGTGCATCATTCAGCTTCGCGGCCTCGAGCTTCTCGACGCCTTCGGTGAGGCGCTGCGGGCCCGTGGAGTGGAGATCGACGGTACGGCGGCCGGCGCCGGGCGGATCAACATCGAGGGTATGCACCACTTCCTGGAACGGGCGAAGAGCTTCCGGTGCCGGATCGAGGTGGACAACCGGTTCGCGGGTTCTGGCTGCCTGGTCGGTCCAGGGCTGGTGCTCACGACGTGGCACGTGGTCCGGCGCGAGGGCCCAGGGATCGTGGAGAGCCCACCGCCGCAGGTGACGGTGGTGCTGTCTGACAAGAGCACCCACGAGGCCGCGATCCCGCCGTCGTTCGAGTCGCCGTGCGGCGCCGACGAGTGGAAGAGCATCGCCCCGCGACAGGATGCCGACGTACTGAATCGTCACGATGTCGCCCTGCTCACCCTGCGCAAGCCGGCCGCGCGGCACCTCGGGTTCGTCCGGATGCCGCCGACCGCGCCGCCCGCGACGTCGCGGATGAAGCTGTACCTGCTCGATTTTCCGGCCGGGGTGGACGAAGGGCTGGGCGACGGGACGACCTGGAAGATCCGGGGCGTCAGCGTCCGCCTGCGGCACGACGTCAAGACTGCGGGCGGTTCGTCCGGCGGCGCCTGCTTCAACGATCGGTTCGAGTTCTTCGGGCTGCATCAGGGCAAGACAGACAAGGGCAAGTACGGACGGTTCGTTCCGGCGTACCTCTTCCTCGACGCCGTCGCCGGGCTGATCCAGAAGGACATCTCACCGACCGAGCTCTGGCACCTGGACGGACGGAGTGACCGCCTCGTCATCGGCCGGGACCTCTTCGTCCGAAGCGTTGCCGAGGCGAGCAAGAGCAGTACTCGCGTCCGTGGGATCAGGGTGAAGCGGACCGACGACGACGAGACCGGTCTTGGCTTCTCGTACCGCATTCTCGACGAACTGCTGCTTCGGCAAGGCGGCGCGCAGTTCGCCGTCCGGGTACCCGTCGGAGACGCGGTGCCCGACCTGATGCTGGACATCACGCAACGCGTCGAGGCCTCCGGACTCGCGGTCATCGAGCCGCCGTCGCCGGGTGGGGTAGATCCGGTCCAGGCAGCTCCGGAGGCAGCGGCACGGGACCGGGCTGCCCGGCTCGCGCTCGCTGTGAACGAGGCAGCCTCGAAGCTGGGACGAACAGTGTGGTTCTTCTTCGACGGCCCGTCCGGCCGGATGTCGGACCCGGTCCGGCTGCATCTGGAAGGGTTCATCGCGGCGTGCCTGACGTTGCCGCAGGTTCGGGTCGTCGTCGCCGGTCTCGAGACCGTGCGGCTGGGCGGGCTCGAGTTCGCCACGCCCGATGTCGCCGGCGGTGACGGCCCGGCCGGGCTGGTCGTCGACTACCTCGGCGGGTTCACGCGGGCGGATCTGAAGGACTGCCTGACCCGGGCTGCGACCGAGCTCACCGAGGCGGCTGATCCAGTCGTGATCAACAGTCAGGCCGACATCGCGCTCCAAGGTTTTGTCCCGTTCAACGAGCGGTATGCGGCGAAGGATCTCGGCACAGTGGTCGACAGGCTGCAGCCGTACCTGACACTCCTGCGTGCGCTCGGAGAAACGCCATGACCCAGTACGACGAGGTGCTGCCGAAGCGAGCGGTCGCAGAGCAACCGCCGATCGTTGCTCAAGGCATCGACCAGGCCCGGGTGTACGCCGCCCTGTCCGGTCCGTTCGATCCGGTCCAGGCGCTGCGCAGCATCGATCAGGTGCACACAGCCGGTCCGAGCGAGCTCACCGCGATCGCAGCCGGTCTCTCGCAGGCCTGTGACACGGTCCTGTCCGCCGTCACCGGCCAGTGGCTGATGCGCACCGCCGAACGGCGGCGGATCCTGAACGGTCTCGCGGCCGACGGCCGGGTGCAGAGCGCGGTCGCCTGGCGCTGGGAGAAGGAGCCGGATCAAGCAACCGACGATCTGCTGTGCGCGATCTCGGAAGTCGGGATCTTCGCCGGCGAGGCCATCGCAGCGGCGGTGCGTGACGACACGGACCGCGAGTTGCTCGAGCGGGTTGCTCTCGGGCTCGGCCGGGCCGGGCCGCTCGCGCCGCAGTACGAGCAGGTGCCCCGGGTCAACGCGGCGCTCACCCATCTCGATCTTGTCGCGTCCACCGACCAGAACCGCGGGTTCTTCGGACGTCAGGCAGAGATCGATCGGATCGTGCGCTGGCTCGGCAGTGCGGTTGCCGGACGACCAGCCTCGGCGCTGTACGTCGACGGTCTGCCGGGGATCGGGAAGTCGGCGCTGCTCGAGGAGGTTGCCGCGACCCTGCTTCGACGCGACGACGAGTGGATCGTGGTTCGATTCGACTTCGATCGAGCCGGCCTCGACGTACTGGACTCCGCCGGGCTGACGCTGGAGTTCGCCCGGCAGGTGTCGGCGCAACTTCCCGGTTCCGAGCAACCCATCAAGCAAGCGCGGGAACGGGTGGCCAGTGCGCCCTTACTCAAAGGCGAGGGACAGGAGCGGGTGCCCGAAGAACTGGGTCCCGTGCTTGCGAACGCGCTCAGTAGTCCACCGCGCCGGATCTTCCTGACGCTGGACACGCTGGAGGTACTGCGGGCCCGTGGCGAGACCCATCCCGTCCGGCTGTTCAGCTGGCTGGACCAACTCGCCACCGTCCTCAACGTCCCCATCGCGATCGTCGGTGCCGGACGAGGTGGAGCGCTGAACCGTACGAGTCCGTACGTCGGGGACCAGATCCCGTTGACCGGTCTGGATGCCGACAGCGCCGATCACCTGCTGGAGCGGCTCGATGTCGACCCGGAGTCGTGGGCGGACCTCCGGATCATCGCCGACGGGAATCCGCTGGCGCTGCGGTTGGCGGCGAAGTTCGCGAACGAGCACGGGACCCAGGATCTGCCGAAGGCGCGCGGCCGGGGTGAGCTCGCGGTGCCCTACCTGTACCGCTTCATCCTGTCTCGGCTCGACGACGAGGCTCTGAAGAAGCTGGCGGTTCCAGGGCTGGTCGTCCGGCTGATCAACGCCGAGGTGATCCGCGACGTCGTCGGTCCGCAGGTGGGGCTCAAGCGACTGACGGTCGCGCAGGCGGACGAGCTGTTCGAGACACTCGCGAATCAGCACTGGCTGGTCGAACCTGCGATCGGCGGCTTCGTGCGGCATCGCACCGACATGCGATCCGTGCTCTTGCCACTCCTGTACGACGCGGGTCCGGCGAAGGCGGCACGCATCGACCGAGCTGCGGCGAAGTGGTTCGGGGCGCGCCCGGAGACCTGGTCTGCGGTCGAGTCGGCGTATCACCAACTCCAACTGATGCGCCGTCGGTCCGCAGTACCCCCGATCGACCCCGCGGTACTCGCGCAGTTGGACCCGACGACGATTGCGGAACTCCCGAAGGCAGCGCAGGACGTCGTACTCCTGAGCCAAGGCGAACGGTCGACCAGCTACCGCGGTGAGCGGACCGCACGAGGCCGAGCGCTGGACCCGAACGCGGTCGCCGAACTGCGCGCGATGAACGAGCGCTCGGACTGGCCGGAGGCCAACTACATCTACGACCGCGCGTACGCCGACGCGTCCTTCGACCCGACCGGCCCGGACGCAATCCCGGCCATCACGTTCCTCTGGCGCTCCGGCCGCTGGCGCGAAGCCCGCAACCTGCTGGCCCGGCACGGCGGCTGGGTGCGAGTAAGGGGGACTCATCCGTTCACGCCGGCGGCGAGCCTGCCCTTCATCGACCTGATGTGCCTGCTGGAGATGGGTGGTGAGTTCGACTTCGACGCCTGCGTCCAAGCCCTCGTCGAGGACCCGGAGGGCGGCCGGAATGTGCTGAGGCTCGGGCTCGAGTCGACAGCGGCCGGTGTCGGTGGGGCGCTGCGGTTCGCGTTGCATCGGGCCGGGATCGAGGTTGAGCGGACAGGCAAGTGGTACGACGCGGCCGGCAACGCCGCGGCCTGGTGGGAACAACGGGTCGCCGCCTCATCCCCCGGCGACTCCCTCGGATGGGAGCGCATCACCGGGCAGACCGGTCCGGTGGATCTCGGGAGGGCTGAGGCGTCGGTTCTGGCGGCGCGGTCGTTCGCGGTGTTGTCGCCGTTCGCCGATCTGGTCAGCACGATGAGCCAGCTGCCGGATCACCAATACGTCGGCGCGTGGATGACGTCTGTTGCGGAAGGGCTCGATGTACTGGGATTCCTTGCACCGCAAGGTTCTCAGCCGTGGCACAACTATGGGACGGCCCAGGCGTTGCAGGTGCTGACTGATCTGGGGCTGCTGGCGGAGGCGGTCGGGGCTGCGGCGTACCTCCATGAGGACCCTGATCTGCGGCTGGTGGGGATGGCTGCTGAGCGGTGGCGGCGTACGACTGCTGCATCGTGGTCCTACGGGTCGAAGACCAAGCCAAGAAACTGGGCGCGGGCGGTGGACGTGTCCATCGTGGATCGGTTGGCGGCGTTGCAGGACGGGCCGGATCAGTACGGGGCGGCCAAGGCGCAGCTCGAGGCGTGGTGCCCGGGGTTCACGGCTGACGACGTACTCGGGCTGCTCGAACGACGGGCACCGAAGGTGTTTGCCGACGCGACTCAGGCCGCGCGGGATCGGCATGACGTGACGGGTGCGGCGGAGGTGCTTCTGCGGCGCTACCTGCCGAGTGCGTTCGTGCCAGGGGTGGCAGTGCTGCTGCAAAGGCGGCGTTACAGGATCTAGAGGGGGAAGGGCAATGCCAGACGAAACGCAGCACGAGGCTGTACGACGGGCCCGGGTTGAGGAGAGGCTGCAGAATCCCGCTTTGCGGGAGGTGATTGCGCAGGCGATCGCCGCCGGTGAGGTTCCGCCGGTGCTGGTGTCGGAGCAGGATGCGGAGCTGCTCGACAAAGGCGACGACCTGGAGAGTGTGCTTTCCCTCGATCCGCTGGAGGCGATAGTACGGCGGTTCGGGCGGCCGCCGTTGCTGATCGAGAACGACGAGGTGGTGTTGCAGCCGCTGCCCGAATTCGATGCCGGTACCGACGTGCTGATCAAGGGCGTCGAGCCGTTCGTGAAGTCCGTCGGGCGGGTGGAGTTCGTCAACCACGACATGGAGTGGGGCGGCACCGGCTGGGTGATCGACGAGCCGACCGCCACCAGCCGTGTCGTCGCCACCAACCGGCACGTCGCCAAGCTGGTCGCTGCCCGGGTGGCCGACGGCAGCGGCGTCTTCCTGCGCTCGCCGGCCGGGATCCTGTACAAGGCTCGGCTCGACTTCAAGGAAGAGGTCCACTCCAACCCCGGCGACGCGACACCGATCCTGGTCACCAAGATCATCTACCTCGCCGACGACGCGTCGCCGGACGTCGCGCTGCTCCGGATCGAGGGTGAGCCCGATCTGCCGTCCGCACTGCCGCTGGCCGACGAGGAGGCGGAGAGCGACCAGCGCGTTGCGCTGATCGGGTACCCGGCCTACGACTCTCGGAACGACAAGAACGACCAGGCCCGCTATTTCCAGGGCATCTTCGATGTGAAGCGGTTCGCGCCCGGGTTCGTCATGCAGGCGCTCGGCGGTGGGCAGGCCCTGAGCCACGACTGCACCAGTCTGGGCGGCAACTCCGGTTCCCCACTGATCAGCCTGGAGAACAAGCGCGTGGTCGGACTGCACTTCTCCGGACAATACGGCGTACAGAACAATGCTGTCGGCGTCGGCACGCTGAGGCGGTTGCTGGCCGGTGAGCGGCCGGTGGGCCGGGCCCGGGGCCCGGTCGAGAAGGCACCGACGGAGGCGGCGGACGGGGCCCACGCGGCCACGTTCTTCGCCGGACGAGAGGGGTACGACCCGCGGTTCCTCGGCAAGAAGCTGGCCGCGCCGTGGCCCGTCCTCGATGCCGCGACGGAGGCGACGCTCGCACAGCCGAGTGACGAAGTACCCGACCAGCCGTTCGAGCTGCGCTACACGCATTTCGGCGTCAAGTACCGTGCGGACCGCAAGCAGCCGTTGATGACCGCGGTCAACATCGACGGTGAGCACTCGGTGCGGATCAAGCGCACCCGCGACAAGTGGTTCGCCGACAAGCGGATCCCCGCGGACATCCAGCTCAGCCAGGCCGACTACAGCGATCCCCAGATTGACCGCGGCCACATGGTCCGGCGCGAAGACCCGAACTGGGACGTAGCGGCGACAAGCATCAACGACGCGACCCAGCTGGCGAAGGACGCCAATGCGGACACCTTCCATTACGTCAACGCGGCCCTCCAGCACTCGCAACTCAACCAGGGCAGGCAGCTGTGGCTGGGGCTGGAGAACTACATCCTCGACAGTGCCAGGACCAAGGGTTTCAAGACGTGTGTGTTCACCGGGCCGGTCTTCCGCACCGACGATCCGGAGATCGTCGACGGACTGCCCGTCCCGCGGGAGTTCTGGAAGCTGGTGGTGATGCCGGCGAGTGGAGGTAAGAAGCTGCACGCGACGGCGTACCTGCTCAGCCAAGGGGACATGATCCGCGAGCTGCTCGAGAAGCGGTCGCGGGTGGAAGCGGTCGAAGGTTTCGTCCTCGGTCCGTACCGCACGTTCCAGATCGCGATCGCCGACCTCGCCGACGCGACCGGGTACGACTTGTCCGCTTACATCCCCGCGGATCCACTCGGCCAGGCGCGGATCGGCGACGAGGCCGTCAGCACCCGCGAGCCGGTGTTCGTCCCGCTGGATTCCTTCGAACAGATCGTCACCTGACTCGCCTCTCTCATCCTCCAGGAAAGGAATTAGCCAAGTGGTGAAGCTCGTCAGATGGCAGTCATCACTTCCACGGCCAATTTGCGGCTGCCGAGCCGCGATCTGGCCGCCACCCACGGCGGTGAGTACGTGGTAGAGCAGCGACTCGTACGTTGTACGTCGATCTAAAACACCGGGATGAGCTCGACATAGGCCTCGGGCAGAACGAAGGCTCCGGAAGCACCAACTTCCGGAGCTTATTTCTTTCCCCCGCGCCGCACTACCAGACTTCACGCGACCATCGACAGGCTCCACCTCCAGCCCTCCGCTCTCGAGGTCGCTTCCAACTCCGCAAACCAGCTACTGACGGCCACTTACGCTGCCAATGGCTCCATGGACGTCGTGATCACCGAACTGAACTTCCTCCCTTCGCTTATCAGCGTCGCTCAAGACGCCTTCAAGTCTGCCGGCTCAGGCCACGACACCGAGTACCTCGAACAGATCGCGCGGCTCCCCCCAGCCGTCGTTCCACAGCCGACCGCGGGCGAGGCAGACCTCAACACTCGCTATTACGAGGTCCTATCAGCATTCTCAGCTCCCGTCTTCCAACGGGTTCAGGAGTTGGCAGCAGGGGCTGGACTCGCGCAGACATCACACGATCCTCAAGGCACCATGGACGGATGGCCACCGCCGACGTACAGCGGGAGCGCGGCTGTACCGCGATGGCGTCTTCAGGGCGTTGCCGACGGACCTCTCATCGAAGCCATCATCGCTGTCGGCGTTCGCAGATGGCCGACCGAAAGCTACAACGATCTCGTTCTCGCCCTACTGGTCGCCCGCCTCACCGAATCCAGCCAGCACATGCTGCTGACCAGATTCGTCCCCTGCCGACTCGACGAGCCCTCGCTCCAACAGAAGATCGCGTCTGTCGTCAACGAGCTCGAGGCCATCCTGCCAACAGCATTCGATGATTTCCGCAACTTGAGCGCCCCGCCCCAGAAGCAAGGCCTGTACGCATCCCGCTCGTCGGAGGGACGACTGTCCGATGCCTGAACCTGGACTCGGGACTTAGGTAGCCCGGGCCTCGGACGTGGGCGACGACCGAAGGCGCCGCATCGGCTTGCGTCCAGGAGGGCTGTTGAAGCGGTTATCTCGTGACACGTCTGCATCAAGATCACCGTCGCCTCGGCCCAGTGGAGCGTCGAAACTGGAGGCAGCCGGATTTCGGCACATCCGGTCGCCGGAGCGGCGTGGTCACGGGGCCCGCGACGCAGTGTGTCACGGTAGTCCAGCGCTGGCACTTGCGTGCGCCTGCCGCAGTCGCCGACGCACATGCTCGCCGCGATCGCGCCGACGCACAGGTGTTCCTGGCGTCGCAGCAAGTTGTCGCCCGCAGCGTGCCCAACCGGTGTCGCTCTGAGTCAAGCGCCGCGCGAACCATTGCTGACCTGGTCGCATGTCCCGCGGGTGAGCTTGTCGCCTTCAGCCGTTCCCGCCTGCCGCACATAACGCGAGATAGCACCCTTGTCGACGAGTCTTCCACGCCCATCCCGTCGGGACGTCGAACAGATCTGGGTCCGGCACTCGTACCGGCCATAAGGACAGTCCTGCTTCTGGACAGTCTCGTGAAGCCACATCCGCACATCACAGTGCAGACATTTCGGAGCCATACCAATCCACGCTCTTTCTGTAGGCTCTGCCGGCCGAGATCCTCAGCGCGGCTGATCCACCTTGGACGATGCGACTACGACTTGAGCCGGGCGGAGGAGTTGAGCGCCAAGCAGGTAACCCGGCCTGAGCACGTCGAGAACGTCGCCGTGAGCGTGGCCGTCTACCGGTTCGCTGCGGACAGCCTCGTGCAGCCGCGGATCGAAGGAGCTCTCCTCGGGAACGGCACGTACTCCTTGCCGCCGCAGGATTTCCAGCAGTTCGTCAGCGATACTTTCCAACGCTTGATCGCCTTCTGGCGGAACCAACGACCGGATGCGATCGACGACCAGGAGCACGGATCGAAACACTGGGCCGAGCAGTTGCTCGCCGAAACCCCCGCGGCTGCCCTCCAGTTGCTTGGACAGCTCATCGAGTTGCCGGCCCTTCACCTTGTCCTCGAGGAGCCGACGCTGGAAGAGGTCACGCAACCCGGAGATCTCCTCGAGAAGCTCCGCCAGCGACGGCTCCGTGCGTTCAGACTCCATGACGGGCGATGCCGAGCAGCTTCGCGTTGTGCTTCCAGACCGGCATCCGGTGCAGTACGACGTACAGCGTGACGACAGCGGCGATGATCAGGATCCCGAGGCCGTGGTAGGCGATCAGCAGGAGCCCAACGAACGCGGCGAGCGCCCAGCCGCCGAGACTGGAGTGGAAGAACTTCACCTGCTCGGCCCGTTCGGCCAAGTCGAGGTTCTCGGTCAGAGATGCGCGCAGCGCCTTGTCGTCGTACTTGAGTTTCAAGGCTCGTCCGGACATCTGCTGGGTGACCCTGATCTGCGCCTCCGAGGTGAGGATGTACGTTCCGCCCTGCATCCGCGACCACTTCGTCAGATTCACATCGTGCAGCGCCAGCGCGAGGTAGTACTGGAAAAACTCGACGGCCGGGTACTCCTTGACCACCGCCTCCATCAGTTCGAGCGCCTTCTCAGGTGCGCCCTGATGGATGAGGATGTTCGCGATCGCGGTGCGATACACCGGGTCCCCGGGTTCCAGCCGCAACGCGATCTCGTACTCGTTCATCGCCGGAACCAGCTGCTCCCGCGCGGCGTAGGCTTCGGCCAGGTCGAAGTGATATCCCGCGTTGTTCGGCTGCAGCCGGATGGCCTCGTTGAACTCGAACTCCGCGTCGCCGTACTTGCCCATCAGGAACGACGAGTTGGCCCGGATCGACCAGGCCTCATGATCCGCCCCATTCACCGCGATGGCTTCTCGGGCCGCGTAGTACGCCGAATGGGCGTTGTTCTGCTCGAAGTACTGCCGGGCCGCGACCAGCCAGTCACGATGCTTGTCGTCGGTACTGGCCGGCTCGACGTGCCGCGGTCGTGCCGTCCTGATCTGCTCGTCGAAGCGACGCCGCTTGGCCGGTTCGAGCAGGACGCGCTCGGCCTCCGCCAGATCGCGGATGCGTTGCTCGGCCTGCGCACGTTTGACCGGATCGGCCTGGGCCGCCCGCTTGTTCCACGACCGCCGCTGCTCCCGGATGGCCCGCTTGACCGTCTCGTCATCGGCGGTCTCCGCGATGCTCAGGAGCTCGTAGAAGTTGACCAGTTCCAGTGTGTCCGTCATAACTCAGCCCACCCCTAGTTCTTTGTTCTTACGGATAGCCTCGGCGAGTTCCTCGTCGGTGAGGTTCGCCACGTTGTCGACCTCGAACGTGCCCAGCGATGCACCCGCGGTGAGATCGATGACCTCGACCTGAATGGTCTGGTCGATGTCGTAGTGCAGGACCACCTGAATCGGCGCTCCGGCGTCGTACGGCGGAATCGCGAGCGGCTGTCCACCATCGGGATAGCGCCCCTTCGTGACCAACCGGACATACCCGGGATCCTCGTCGTCCCCCTGAGTGACATGCACCCGGATCGCTGTCTGCCCGTCGTCGGCCGTACCGAAGATCTCCGCACCCTGGCTGGGAATCTTGGAGTTCCTGGCGACGACGATGGTGTTGCACGGGATCCGCTGATCGTTCAAGGCGATCACGCCCAGGCCCTGCGACGTCACATCGCTGATCCGCGGCGCCGGGCCGTCCAGCATCGGCCCATCGGGCCCCAGCAAGTCCGCCTGGATCGCGGCGCCCAAGGCGACCAACTCGTCCACGTTGTCGACCTGGAGCGGTTGCCGGCCGGAGATGTCCGCCACCATTCGTGGCACCATCGGCATCCGCGTCGAGCCGCCGACCAGAAGGATGTTGTCGATGTCGCTGAAGGCCAGACCCATCTCTTCCACCAGCGAGATCATGAGATCGCGGGACTGGTTCAGGAGATCGGCGGTGATCCCTTCGAACACCTCCCGCGTGATGATGATCGACTTGGTCACCCCGCCACCGCTCAGGACGACCCGGGCGGTCGTCGCCTGGCTCAGGACGTGCTTGGCCAACTCGGCCTTGTCCCTCAGGTCAGCCGCGGACTCGAAGGGCTCACTCAGATCCGGTCCACCGGCTTGCCGAAACTGATCGTTGAGCCATTCCATCAGGCGGTTGTCCCACTCGAAACCACCCAGCTCGTGCAGCCCGTCGGTTCCGATCACGTCGAAGTCACTGCCCGCGATGCGCAGCACGGTGACGTCGAACGTGCCGCCACCCAAGTCGAACACCAGGACCGTCTGGTCACCGTGATTGACGAACCCGTACGCCAGCGCTGCAGCGGTCGGCTCGTTCAGCACACGCAGGACGTTCAACCCGGCGATCGTGCCCGCGTCCCTGGTCGCCCGGCGCCGCGCATCGTCGAAGAACGCCGGCACGGTGATGACTGCATCCGTGACCTGACCAGCACCGAGCACCAGCTCGGCGTCCTCTTTCAGCCGGGTCAGGATCATCGCTGAGATTGCCTCGGCACCGTACTGTTCGCCGGTCGAGGTCTCGAACTTCCAGTCCGGGTTGCCCATCTGACGCTTGACGAATTCCACCACGTCAAGCGGCGCGGTCACCGCGGAGCGTTTCGCCATCGAGCCGACGAGGACGGATTGGGCGCCTTCGAACAGCACCACCGACGGAGTGAGCCGCTCACCTTCGCGATTCGACAGCACTACCGGTTTCCCGGTCGGCATGACAGTGGCAATAGCCGAAAAGGTTGTCCCCAGATCGATACCGACGATCCGGCCAACCGCCGTCATCTAGGCCTTGCCCGGATTCATGTGTTTGAATTTTCTGAGCGCGTCGGACTCGGATTCCCGATCGGTGTACCAAGACACCGTTCGGCACTTGTCGCTGCAGGTAATGCAGAAGATCCCCTGCGCCGGACGCTGCTGGCGCCGGCAATCGCCGCAATAGTAGACCTCGTTCTCCGCCACCGCCGTGATTCCTTCCCAGTGGTTTCTATCAACTGTGGATCCGAATGGAGGACCGCCCGGACCGCCCGAACGGACCATTTCCGGGCAGCCCAAGCAGCTCGTCTCCGGCGCCCCAGAACGCCGGACATCGCCACCTCGCCGGCCGATCAGGCTGGCTGTACGGCGTTCACTTCCGCTGTGATGTCTCGCTCGCACGCCGCCTGGCCTCGGCGATCAGGGACTTCTTCCGCTCCTCTTCAGCCTTGGCGCGGCGCCGTTCCTGCTCGCGCGCATACTTGTCGAGTTGAGCCTGGTCCGCTTGGCGGCTCTCACCCGATACCGGCTGCGGTGGTGGTAGATCTGCCATGACAACTCCCTCTTACGGATTTTCTTTACGACACCCGCGCGGTCATTTGCTTTGCGGGCACTTGGGAATCTGTGAACAGCGGTGGTCGGAGAAGTTGTTGACGCGGGCTTCCTTACACCAGGCACATTGACACGTACAAGCCATGATTCACTCCTCAGGTCCGCTCAGGGAATCGCTTCCGTTTTGCCACGACGACACCCTGAGCTCCAGTAATAGCCGTGGCATTCATAACTGACGGACAGGCGGCCGAGCCGGCCGCAAGAGAAGACGATGACTTCCTGTGATTGACATCTACAGGGAGTCACTGTTTGGTGGACCCTTGGGGGGATCGCACCGGCCGGCGAAGCAGCCGGCCGACACGATCCATGACGTGCGATCAACAGTTGATTTGCGGGGCGAACCAGAACATGAGTCCAGTCCAGATCCCGGCCGAGCCGAAGCAGTGCCAGATCACGATGCCCACCTCCTCGGTGGTGAGTAGGGAACTTCTGCCCCACTCACCGATCCCGATTCGCGTCATGACGCAGGTCCGGGCATGACTGCCCGAATCGACCTGTTGGCAAAGGAGCTGAACGATCTGCATCGCGGTCGCGGCCTGTATGCGCCCGACGTGGTGGACCGTCTCGGTCGTTTCCTGTCCGCGCTGATATTCGGCGACAACGAGCCCGACGAGGCACTTGGGCGCGGCTTGATCAGTGCTCATCTGTTCGACGCGGCGCGGACCCTTCGTCCTGATCTGGAGAAGGTCTTTCTGGCCGGGCTCGGCGTCGGTGACGACTCGCCCTATCTGACCACCCGGCTGGAGAACGTCGGCCTCGAGCTCGACCGCGGCCCGCGAACCATCATCCGCAGGCTCCGCGAGGCGAACCGTGCCGTCGCGCAGGTTCTGGAGCGCCGGACCAAGCTCAGTGACGATCCGAGCCCCTTCAACGCGAGAGGCTGGTACGTCGACCGAATCGAGTCGCACGCCCTCATCGGCGACCGTCCGCGGTTCATCGGTATCCGCGACATCAGGGTCACCCACGACGGTGTGGCGACCCTGTGTGAGTCCTTCAGCGTTCCGCACCTGCCTGACGGACCGGACGGCACACAGATCCACGTCGAGGCCACCGAGGGCTGCGAACTGCTTCAGGTCGATCGGTACTCGACCAGTTCATGGCTCCTCACCATGCATCTCCCCCGGGCCTTCAACACCGGCGAGACACACCGGGTCGGCGTCAGCGTGACGATGCCGACGCGTGGCTCTATCCGCCCGTACAACGCACTCGTCGCAGTCCGGCGTACGCGCTCTTTCCAAGCCACCGTGCAGTTCGAGGACGATGACGAGTCGAGACACGTCTGGCGATACGACGGTGTGCCGCCGCCCGTCATCGAGGACGCCCAACCGACCGCGCACCACCTGACTCCCAATGGCGACCACATCGTGGTCGCCGACTGGCCGGATGTCCGGCAGGGACTCGCCTACGGCATCGGCTGGGCCTGAACCAGCGCAGGGATCAGCAGATCGTCCAGCACATCGCCGATCGCGCACTGCGGCTCGGCGCCCAAGACCTCCAGTGCGGATTGACGTAAGGCCGCATCCGACGGCATTCCCGCAAGAGTCAGTCGCCGAAAGCGCTGCCGGAGGTCGCTGACCGCCACCACGTCCGCGTGCTGTGCCTGCTGCGACGATGCTCTGTCGTAGGCATCGTCCAGCGGTACCAGGCAGGTCTGCAACGGATGCAGGATCTGGTCGTTCACCCAGGGCTTGCCTGCCACCCGGCCGGCGGTCTGGATCACTGCCTGGATGTCGCTCATCAACTCGGCCCGTGCGGTCGTCGTACCAATGCCACGCAGCACCCCGTCGTGCGAGCTCTTCTCGTTGCACCAGGCATCGACCGGCCAGGCCGAGCTGGCGCGGCCGTCCCTGCAGGCATAGCCACGCATCATCCGGAACAACGTCTTCAGCCAGCCGGCTTCGGTGCATTCGTCCAGAGCTTCGTTCACCCGGCCGGCGGCGCCGTCGTTGCGGGTCGGCTTGGCCGGCAGCCCACGGCGTACCCGTGCCTCGCGTTCGCAGTCCGCCACCTGCGATTCGACGATGCGGCGCACATAGCCGGGCCGCTCAGCAATCATCTCGAGTGACTTACCGAGCTTCTCGAGCCGGCGAAGCACGCGGGCGTAGACGTCATGCATGATCCCCAGGCAGTCCGAATCGCGGCAGAGCTGGTGCACCATCGCGATGGTCGAGCTGTACGGCGCATCCCGCGTCGGACAGGCGGGCTGGCCGGCGGCCACATGTGCGCGTCGCCGCAAGGTCGCTGTCCCGAACCAGACGAACTCGGCAAGCAGTGGATCAACAATGCCAGACATGCTCGGTGAGCCTCCCCCAACGAACCCGCGGCGCCAGCAGATCCGGTCGCCGCCTTGCGGTCCATCGTCAGACCCACGCTCGCCAGAGCCTCGGGTTCAGGGGGAACTGTCAGCTATTTGTCCGGTCTCGCCGTCAGAGGTCTGCCAGCACCAGTCGCCCGGTGGGACGTTCGGCGATCTCGTCGTACTGCAGCCACGGCGCCATCGCCACCGATCCCCACGGCATCACGATCAGCGGCGGTGGCGACAACAACACTGCAGAGGAACGTTGTTCGTCTTCCGGCACTGGATACTCTCCGCTGAGCGCCTCGGTCAGCATGGACTCCAACGGACCACTGGCGACGCCGGGATCGTCGGAGACGTACGGCACCGACTGAGCCCGGATGACCTCGAGAAGCTCAGCCATCAGCCTGCAGTCCCCCAACCTTGAAACAGCCTCGATGGCCAACGCATGACCGGTCATCACGTAGGTGGCGAGAGCTGATCGATCCTTGCTGTCCCCCCTGGCATACCTGAGCTCCTGCGCAATGGTCAGGGCTGCGACGGCCGACTCGACCGCTTGATGTGGCCTCGGGACATGCGACAACCACAGCTGGCCGGCAGCCAGCGCCGCGCCGATCGCCGCCGAGTGAGCGCCTGCCTCCAGTTCAGCTCGCCAGATCTCGTCCAGCCGTAGCGCCCCGGCCTCTGGATGCCCGCGCACGACTTCCACAATCGCCTCCGACTGCTCGAGCATGGTCGAGATCCCGCGCGGGAAGCCGCCGGGTGGGTCGGCCTCGATCTCCGTGAGCAGCACCCGACCGGTGTGCAAATCATCCGCTGCGTCCGCGACCCGCCCGAGCGCACTGTTGATCCGGGCCCGCAGGGCATAGGCAGCGATCATCAGATGCGCCTGGAGCATTGGGTCGAAGTCCTGGATCGCGCAATCGAGCAGCTCGATCTCCTCCTGCCCACCGGTGCCCGCTCGCATCCGGGTCAACACCGAACTCAGCATCCGTACTGCAGCCAGGTCGTCACCCGGCATGCTCCACGGGCCGGTAACGGTCCCGAGGCCGGCGATGACGTAGCGGAAACGCGTTCTCTGCTCCTCGTCGTCGACCACTTCGATCAGCGGCCAGGCGCGCCGTGCGAAGTGTTCGCCGGTTCTGGAATCCGAACGCATCACCGCACATTCCATCTGGCACAACAGCCACTCCGCCTGAAAGTAGGGTTCGACTTCGCCGAGGCGGTGTTCACCCAGGTTCAACTGCACGAGTGCGGCAGCGGCATCGTTGTCCTGGATACAGATGCCCGCGGCAACGATGTGGATGTGTGGCGGGAGCAGGCCATCGGGGGCCCAGCCGGATCGCGACAACATCCTGTCCAGCAACGGACGCATCCGCTTGGCCGACCCATCGATCCGGTGCAGGTACTCCACTGCCCTGAACTGTGCGGCGTACGCCTCCTGCAGTAGATCGAGGTCGGGCGACGGTTCGCTGATCTCGACCAGGATCGCGGCCTGCCACGACCACTCTGCCTCCGCGATCGGCTGCTCGAGATCGGCATACGCGATGGCCAGGTTCACCGCGCAGCCGATCTGGTCCTCGGGTTCGGTCACCATCGCGAAGGCCGTCGTCCAGTCGTCGACGGCGGCCGACACCTCGGACTCAGGACGCGAGCGGGCGCGCTCGAGATACGCGTCCGCGACCGTTTCCCGGTCGATCTGATCGGCGTGCTCAATGATCCAGGTGAGGTCCTCGACACCACGAATTTTCTTGGTCGACGTCGCCCGCACGATCAGGGCCCAGGCCATTTCGGGACGCGGCGAGATCCGGACGAGTTCGCAGACCGCGTCCAAACAGCTGAGCGCGCTGGCAGTCCACTCGTCGTCGTCCTCGGGCGCCATTCGGCGCAGGTACTCGAGCAGCTCCTCCGCAAGCGCCTCGCGCCACACGCCCGGCTCGGCTGCCGTGTCGGTGACAGCGACCATCCGTCGTACGACGTGGCTGGTTTCCTGCCCCGACGCAATCAGAGTCTCGAATCCTGCGAACAGATCCTCGAGGGCGGTCTGGACCTCCTCGTCGGACCGCGTCATGGATTGGTCTCCGGAGCCAGGTAGGTTGCGAGAGACGCCCAGAAGAAGGGCGAAACCTCCGGAGTCGGGCGCTTCTTCCAGGTACACAATTGCTGGACCTGCCAGGCGCGAAGAGCGTGCACAGGCTTGGCGCTGCGATGCGCGTGCAGTACGGCGCGCGCCAGTCCCGTGGTCGGGCCTGACGCGTCGGCCGGTGCATCGGCAGGCAGGGCCCATCTGGTGCAGGTCACCAGGTGCGCGCCCGCGTTGACGGCCGCCACGGGCAGTCCGCTCGCCTCCATGAAGCGGGCGTCATCACTGCCACAACCGATCAGTGCGACGCGTGCGGGCGCCGGCCAGGTTTGTGGCTCGGCCAGCCATTTCGCCGCGGTCAGCTTGTCGGCCTCTCCCCTGCGCTGGAACACCAATGCGGTGGCCGCCGGCTCGTCCTGATGACCTGCTGCGATGTGACCGAGGTACAGGAGACGTGACCATGGGGTTCCGGTCAGCGCCTCGCCGGCCATCTCCGCGCTCATCGAGTAGTCGCCGGGGGCGACGGCATCCGCCGCAAGGTCGGTGACGAGCCCGACCGGGAGTCCGCCCGGATAGATCGAATAGTCCTGACGTGCGGTGTTGCGGGGCGGACCGGCATCGACGATCGCCAGGCCGGCTCCTGTCGGAGTGAACGGCGCCGCCGTACGGACCCGGGTCGCGATGATGCCCGGTGACATCGCTCCGACCAGGACGGCAGCCTCGATCAGCCGTCGGTTGTCCGAGTCGATCACCAGTGCCTCCCACGGCAGGTTGGCGAGCCAGCCGCGGGTAGCCACGTAGAGGGTATGGGTCCCCGCTTCCAGCGCTTCGCGCAGCATCGGTGGGAGCAGACGTCTTCCCAGCAAGGTGGCGAGCCCGCGTTCGTGGTCCGGGTCGAGTAGAGCGCTCTTGCCAGCAAGCGGAGGGATGTCCATCGCGGCATGTTCCTCGTTGCGGGTGTCGCGGATGATGCCCGCGTCGACCGCGCTGGTGCCGGTGCCGTTGTTCAGTAGCAGCGACCAGGCGACATCATTACCGACCGGCTCCAAGGTGAGCCGCCAGACGTGGATGGTCATTCCGACCTCGGCGCATCCGCGGCGTACCAGACTTCGGCGGCGCTCGGACCAGCGGGACCGCCGCTCGGGTCGAGCACAGGAAGCATGTCGGCCTCAGCCGAGCCATTCGGTCGCCAGACGTTGAGCGGCGCGCCGCCACCGGTCGCCCACTGCCCCAAAGCCCTGCATTGTTGTGCTTCTGGTCCGCCGACGCCGTTCGGTAGTCCGCCGTAGAACGTGGCGGCACGAGTCAGCGCCTGCGAGGCCGTGCTGAGCAGGTAGTCCCGCGATCGTCCGGCGGCGGCGAGGCGGAGCGCGCTCAGTCCTCTGGCCGCCCACCGTGCCGCGCTCGCGCGATCCGCGGCAAGTCCGATCGGAGCCCGGTGGCGGACGCCGCGGGCGTGGACGTCGATGAACAATGCCGTTTCGGCGATCCGGCTGATGTGTTGCAGCACCGCCGGGTCGAGTTGGTGCGTGCCCATCCATGCGTCGCTCTCCGCTCGTAGTTCCAGGTCGATGCTTGCCAAGGGCAACGGCCAGGAGGAGGCGTACAGCGTCGCCTGCAGCCGGCCCGTCCGGTCCGCCGCCGCGGCCGGAGCCGCGAGGACGGCCGCATGCGGGGCCGGTGGGAAGACGTCCACCACGACGGACAGTGCTCCGCCGCGGATCGACCACGACACCGCCTCCTCATGGCGAGCGGTCGCACGCGGTGGTATCCGGTCCCAGTCGACCGGCCCGTTGCCGTGCCACGACGGCAGGTCACCGTGGCCCAGGTCGTCGGCGGGTTGCGGCCGTAGCTCGTCCAGCACAGCCCAGGCTCCGTCCGGATCGGCACCGCTCAGCCCCCAGGCGGAGATCGCGGTCAGCAGCTCGATCTCGTGGACGACATCGGTGTGCAGCCGGCCGCCGGGCTCCAACTGGAGCTCGGCGGTGCGCAGACCGGCCAGGATCACCTCGGCGACTTCCGCCGTACGGCGAAGATCCGAATCCGTGCCACGAGCTCTTCCGGACCACTCGATCAGGGCCGGGACCCAGTCGAGGATCGCCAACGAGGTGTGATGGTCGGGGTCGAGGAGTTCGGTCAGGTCGGCCTCGAGGACGAGTTGCTCGACGACGACCAGCGGCAGGTCGAGCGAGACCGGGCTGCGCTCATGTAGCCAGCGGAGGATGCCGAGTCTGACGAGGGCGTCTCGTTCAGGCGATGCGACCAGCTCGGGCGCCGGGACGCCGACCCCACGCGCCGCGTCGGCGACCGCCGTACCGAAGAGGGTCTCGGTCGTCTCGGCCGGTTCACCGGTGAGCCGGAGCTGTGGCGCGTCGTGAGGTGCCATCGGGTCGACGACGAGCACACCGTCGGTCAGCGCGATGAACACGAGACCGGCGGCACCGACCGGTTCGGGACCGATGACGATGGCGCCGTCCGGGGCGGTCCGGACCTCGATCTCGTCAGGCATCGCCGTCCTCCTTGGTGAACAGGGTCGGGAACTGGTCGCGCAACTCGTCCGGTGTCAGCACGAGTTCGCTCCAGGCCGGCCCATACTTGCGATGCACGAACCCGATGTACTCGCTCGCCGTACCGGTGCGCAGCGGCTGGTGTTCGACCAGCACTGCATAGGACCGATTACAGCGCTTCGTCGACGGCGGATCGGTGGGTGGTTCGAGTATCCACTGCGGCACCACCTCGGGCACGGCCTTGTCGAGGGCTGGACCGAGCAACCGGTGGACGTCGGCCGCAGTCAGTGCCGGCCGGTCGTCCCGCTCGTGCGCATGCAGACCCATCCAGACCTTACGGACCAGTGCCATCGACAAGACTTCCGAGTACTCGCCGACATCGCCCTGCCTTGCCGTCAGCTGCTTCCCGGCTGACGAGCATCCGAACCACACTCTGACCTTGGCCGCGACCTCGAGCGTCAAGGACTCGTCGACCGGCCCGGCAGCGACCGGACGCGCCTGTTGCCGGTTGTTCCACACCTGTACGGCGTCCGCGAGCCGACCGGCATCGGCCGATGCGATCGAGATGCTGCGCAGCGCGGCCCGGTGTTCAGGTCGCAACAGGCCGAACCCGGCGCAGGCGCGACGGACCTCTTCGTCGGCGCATGTGCGTGAATCGTGCCGGCCGGTGCCGATGAAGTGCAGCCGATAGCGTCCGCACACGCTGCGATCGGTGCCGAGCTGCCAGGAATTCTCTCGCCGGGCATGGACGAACGGCGGTCGCTCATCGCTCCCCAGACCGATCGACGACGCCCGATCCCGATGCGGCGAGTCGTCCCACTCACGGTGGTAGCTCTCCAGGTACTGCGTGACGAACTCGTCGTCGGTCAGTCGTTCCCGACGACCGGTGAACCTGCGCAGCAGGTGTTGCGCCACCTCCTGCGGAGCGAGCCGAGCCGGCGGATCCTGAACGTACGCCGCACCGACAACGCTGCTGACCGGTTCGCTCAGTGCGCTGCGGCTGACCTTGATCCCCCGCTCCGCGGCGAGCTCGACCGCCGTGACAACGATCCGCAACTGGAGGTCCACAGCCTCGGCGATCAGCGGACAGTGCTTGTCGATCATCGCTTCGGCGATCGGCAGCAGATCGGCGCCCAGTGGATCGGTCGGCTGTGGCGTCCGGCCCGCCTCCCAGCGCGCGAACACGATTCGGCTCGCGATCTGCCGCAGGACATCGGTGCGTTGCGCTCCCGACCCTCTCGCCAGGCGCTGCGTCCACTCCGGCCCGCTCAACAGCTCGGACAGCAGGCTGTGCACGGTGGGTGTCGGTGTCATCTCGCCCCCGGTCGTCTGATGGTGAATCTCTGTCAACTGACGGACACGCCGACGACGAAGCCGCCGGCCCGCTCCGTCAGCAGCTCGATCCCGCTCCCGCCGTACGACGGTTGCCAGTCGAGCGCAATACCCTTGTCTTCCAGCGGTTCGTCGACCAGCAGAAGCTGCTGACCGGCTGCCAGCGTGAAGTCCCGCACCTCAACCCTGTTGCTCTGGGCAACATCTGGGTCGATTCGGGCGGCGTAGCCATCGGAGATCAGGTAGACCGGCAGCCCACCGGAGACGGCGATCGCGCCGGTCCGTTCAGGTGTCAGGACAACCGCGGCCGACTGGACGGCGACAGCGTCGAGAACCCTGCCTTCCCGGGCCAATCGGGCTCTGGCCTCGCTCAGCATGGCGACCGGATCCTTGCCGTCGGTGAGACAGGCGTCAACTGCCAACTCAGCAAGCGCGGTCGGGCCGATCGCTCGGGCGAAAAGGATGGCGACCGCGCCGGCTACGTGCACCACGAGCGCGGAGTCCGAAGTACACGTCAGACGCCAGCCGTTGACGCCGACGGCACTGGCTCGGCCGAGCTGAGGACGGGATCGCAGGCTGATGATCATCGGCGGTACCTCCAACGGCGCCAGAGCGCCCGCAACAATCGGACCAGTGGGCCTCGCGGGGGTTGCTGCGGAGCTTGCTGGGCAGCTTCGCGGGCGGCCAGCGTGCGTTCCAGATAGGCGCGCGCCCACGCATCGAGCTCAGGGTGTACGGCCGCTCCTTCCAGATCAGCCTGTGGAGCAGTGAGCACCATCACCGCATGGTGGGCGGCGGCATCGACGTCGTTCGGAGTCGACGCCAGACTGCGGAACCATTCGACGTTGGTCGACCGTGGCGTCAGGCAACTCGCGGCCTGTTCGGCGAGCGCGTGGCTGCGCCGCCTCGACAGGACCGCGCTCAAGAGGTGAGGCACCAGCAGATCGTCCGTCGGCATCTGCCCCACCGCCGGGCGCCGGGCCATCAGTTCCAACGCGACCTGAACCAGGTGCCGCCACCTATCGCCAAGCTGCTGCAGGTCCTGGTGTTGCGGCCTGTGGGCGAGAATCTCCAGCGCCGACGACTCGAAGAGCCTGGTGACGATCGTGCCCGCCTCGGGATCGCCGTGCAGAGCCTGCGTGGCCAGCACGCCCAGCCCGACCCGATCGCAGTTGCGGCCGTGGAAGTCCGGCGGCGACTCCGGATCGAGGCACCAGATGAGCTCGGCCGCCGCGCGGTGCTCATTGATCAGGTTGAGCCGACGACGTTCCTGTACGTCGACGAGCCCTACGACCTGAGCCGAACAGGCCTGTTGTGCCCAACCGACAAGGTGCTCCAGATCGCGACCCAGCACCAGCCGGACTGTGTCCGCCCAGTGCGCACCCATGGCCGCGGCCAGCTCGCGTGGACCGGCGTACGTTGTGCCGGCGAAGGTGAAGGTGTGACCGCGCTCCGGCGTCTCGACGGTCGGCGGAGCCGGCTCGGGCCGCGACGGGACATCCGGCACCGGCTCACCGGCGAGCCAGCGAGCGATCTCGTCGGGCCCGAAGCGGAGCGAGCTGTCGCGGACCAGTAGCCCCTGGGCGAGCCATCGCCAGCGGTTATCAAGACCTTCCGGAATCTCCGGATCGCGCTGTGCGAGCTCCGCCCGAATGGTCGCGGGGCTGTGGAACTGTCCGTTGGGGCGTTGGTACGGATGCCGGCCGGTGCCGAGCTCGACCAGGGACATGCCTAGCGACCAGTAGTCCTGCGGGCGATGGACGACGGTCCCGGCCTCAGGAGCCTGGTACGCCGCAGTCGCGTGCCGCCCTGGCCGGGCTGGATCCAGCTCGTCGACGAGCACGACGGACTCCGTGTCGCTCAGTTCGATGCGGAGCTGATCGATGCGCTCGACCAGCAGGTTGGCCGGCTTGATGTCGCCGTGCACGGCGAACCTTCCGTCGGCTTGTTCGGCGTGCAGGATCGCGAGGGTGTCGGCGACCTGCCGAAGGATCGCCTCCAGCTCCTTCGTGGTGCGTGGTGTTCGCGGCCACGCACCCCCGGCTGCGAATACCTCGTACACCGAACGAGCCGGGCGGTACGGCATCAGCTCGAAAGCGATCCCGTTCTCAAGGTGAGTACGCAGCAGCGGGGTCAGCGAAGCGCCATTGGTCCGGCAGTTCTCCCAGGCGTCCCAGATGCGCCGGCGATCATCGCCACGGCTGCGATAAGCCTTCACCACGACCTCGCCATACTGCGCGGTCGTGAAGCGGGTGATCCGGGCGTGCTCGCTCCAGGGCAGCTCGGTGCCGTCACCGAGGTCCTGCCAGCTCGGTGGATGGCTCGGTAGCCCCTCCTCGTGGTCCGCGCGGTCGGCCTCCGTCGGCGGCGGACCCTGGCCGTTCGGCGTCGCGGCGGACGGCGGATCGATCTCGGTCGCCGGTGGAGATGGCGGCGACGGCAGGGTGGTGGTCATCGGCGCCCCGCGGGATCGTCGAGGATGGCCAGCGACAGGTAGCAGTTGCGGGCCAGCCGCAACGACCCGCGGGCCTCCAGACGCTGCGGCCCGAGTCCCCGGATCGGAGTCTCGTCGACGAAGGTGTTGTTGGTGGATATCTCGTCCACGATCAGGAAGTGATCGTGGAGCACGCTGACCTGGACGTGGTTGCGGGAGACGTTCGGGTAGTTGTCGAGCAGGTGCGCGAGCGGGCTGTCCGCCGTCCGTTGCCGCCCGAGGACGAAGTCGTTCCTGGCGATCGTCATCGCTCGGCCGTCCAGGTTGACGAGCACCTGGACCTGGTGGTCCGCAACCGGCGTGACCGGCTGCGAGGTGCCGGAACTCTGGATCGGCTGTGGTTCGGCCCAGCTGACCTCGTCGGCCATCCGTTCGTGGCCCTCGATGCAGGCGGTGGCCCACTCGTCCGCGAAGCCCTGGCCACAGTGCGCGCAGGTTAGTCCTGCCATGACGTGCCCCGGAAGGAGAGTCCGGCCGCGGCTGCGCGCCGGACGAGTTCCGTCAGTACGCCGGGCGTGGGGATGCCGATCATCCTGATCTCGCCGTCGGCGACGTCCAGCTGGATCCGGCGCCGGTCCGGCAGCGGACCATCGACGTACCGGTCCTTGCCGAGCGGGGTCAGCGCGATCAGCTGCTGGTTGTCCGAGCCGCGGAGCGGGAGGTGGCCGGCCTCGGCCTGGACGAAGGGTTCGGTGATGATCGCGTCCGCGCCCGCAATCATCGCGCGTCCACGGCTCAGCACCCACCGGGCGGAACGGCCGGTATAGACGAGGATGTCGACCATCGGCCTGGTCCGGCGGACACCGGCGATCAGTGCTTGCAGGGCTTCCGGTTGGTCGGTGGGCTCGCCGCCGCTGATCGTGACGCCGTCGACGTCGTCGAGCGAGCCGAGCCAGTCCAGAACGTCGCCGACCTGCCTGCGGGTGGACCCCGGCGTACCCCAGGTGTCCTGGGCGACGCAGCCGGAGCAGTGGATCGAACACCCCTGCATCCAGATCGCGGCCCGGTCACCGGGGCCCAGCGCCTGCACCGGGAAGGCCGTCCGGCTGATCAGGATCTGCATCCTCAGCCGCCCGTCAGCCGGACACCGTCGGAGGTGAGTGCGTCAACCCGCAGCACGGAGCCGGGACCGTGCTCGAGGAGCTCGCGGCCGAGCGGATTCACCAAGCGGCTCTCGACGACGTTCTTCACCCCGCGGCCACCGAACTGCCGAACCTCCTCGCCGGCGACGATGTCGCCCAGCTCGGACAGCACCTGTACTCCGAACCGGACCTCGACGTCCCGGCGTGCCTTGACGGTGCGGCTCAGGGTGTCGACCTTGTCCTGCAGAAGGTCGCGCGCGGTCTGTTCGGACAGATAGTCGAAGACCAGGATGTTGTCGCCGATCCGGTTCAGGATCTCCGGTCGCTTGAGCACCGAGGTGAAATGCCGGTTGACCTCGGCCCGCACCTTCGACTCGACCTGGTCGTACGGCTCGCCAGGAAGAACCAGCGGCTTCCCGCTGTCGATCTCACCGTCGCGGCGGTAGATGCCCAGGTTCGAGGTGAAGACGAGCAGCGTCTCGCCGAAATGCACCGTACTGCCCGAACCGTCGGTGAGCCGGCCGTCTTCCAGGATCTGCAGGAACTTGTCCAGTACCAACGGATGCGCCTTGTCGATCTCGTCGAACAGCAACAGCGAGCAGGGCCGCTGCCGGACGGCGTTCGTGAGCTGGCCGCCGGACTCGTAGCCGACGTACCCCGGTGGTGAGCCGATCAGCCGGGCCTCGCTGTGCGAAGTCGCGTACTCGCTCATGTCGAACCGGACCATCGCCTCCACCCGGCCGAAGACGGCGATCGCGAGTTGCTTGGCAAGGAAGGTCTTGCCGACACCGGTCGGACCGGCCAGGAAGAGGACGCCGCGCGGCCGGCTCGAGTGTTCCGACTCGTCCCAGTCGGACAGGCCGGTCACGCTGCGGCTGAGCACGTCGACCGCTTGACGAACCGCCGGCCTCTGCCCGCGGACGACGCTGATGCCCGAGTCACCGGGCGGTTCCTTCTCGAGCAGGATGCGACCGGCTCGTACGACGCGGGCCCGCATCACGTCCGAACGCCAGGGCGACTCGCGCAGTCCCGACCTGGTTCCGCGCACCGCGTCCTCGAGGTGGGCCACCTCGACCTTCCGGTCACCCGCGAACCGGCCCACCTCCCGCATCTGCGCCTGGGTCATGCCCTCACACAAGTCGGCAAGTTGCCAGCCGGCCGAGGTGCGCTCTTCCTCGCTGAGGTCGCGGTACCCCTGGAAGCCGGAGACGACCGAGCGGGCCACTTGTCGCCGGGTGGTCTGGTCTGGCAGCGGGATGGACAGAACATGGACGCCCCGGGTCATCAGGTACCAGTTGGGCAGATCGTGCTCGCGGTCGACCGTCCACACGACGGTGTTGAAGAGCTGGCCGCGGGTCTCCCCGGACGGCAGCGGTACGGCGGCGAGCGCCCGTTGCTGGGCCACCGCGAACACTTCACGCAACGGAGAGGCGGACGAGCTCTCGGCGAGGCGTTCGGCGCCCATGACGATCAGGGCGGCCCGGCCGCTCATGCCGGTACCACTCGGGCTGAATGCGTCGACCACGCGCAGTGCGCTCATCAGGGACTTCGCGTCGCCGATCACCTCGTCGCCGGACTGTCCGCCGTGACCGCCGAGGAGCTGGTCGGCAAGGCCCGGTGCCGCCTCCGCGATCGGAGTGAGACCGCCGTCCACACTCCACTGGAGCACAAGTGAGTAGCCCGAGTTGAGGAGTGTGCCGGTGACTGCGTGGGTGAAGGTCCGCCACACCGGTCTGCCGTCGCCGGCAGGTAGCAGGTGTTGCTCGTTCGGGGCGCCGACGAGGACGAGGTGCGGGCTGGTGGCCAGGCGGATGCTCAGTTCGCTGAGCCACTCCGGAAGATCGCTCATGGTCATTCTCCGTGGTGCATGTGTCGTGGCTCAGCGACCGAGCCGTTGGTGATCGTTCTCACGACGGCCGTTGCGAGTGGTGTCCTCTCGTCGTTCTCCACGGCGCAATGGGTCGCCTGAAGGCCCGCCTTACCTGCTCGTTGCTCTACTTGGGCAGCCACAGCGCAGACGGCGTCGTGCGACCCCGGGGTCGGGGTGCGGCGTTGGCCGTGTTCGTTGGTGATGCCGACCTGTTGGGCGATCGCGGCACCGTTGACCACCCGGACAGCAACGCCGCGGTCGTGGCCGGCGTGGGCAACGAACAGGTCGGCTCCGACGTCGACCTCGTAGCCGAGGTCGCGCCACAGGCCGGCGAGAATCGCGAGAGTGTGCGCGTCGTCCTCGTCCTGGCTGAATTCCTTCCGGAGCTTGGTGGCGCTGACGACGAGCTCCTTCGACACTACGTCGTCCCCGCCGGCGTGCCGCTCGGCCGCCGCGGCGATGTCGGCCTGCAGCTGCTTCACCTTCACCCGAAGACTCTCCCGCAGCTCGTTGCCTAGGGCACTCAATGCGTCGCTGATCGCGGTCGCGTGGTCGAGTTCGACCTGGCTCTGCTCGCGATCGCGACACCTTGCGATGGCCGCCTCGACTGCCTCCTTCAAGGTCTCGACGGCTGCGCCGCGCTGTGCAGCCGTCGCCGACCTGACCTCGGCCACGGCCGTCGTCACCGCTTCCGGCAACGACTCGATGGCGGGCACCCGGACGAGAAGTGACTCGACCAGGCGGTCGTCGGTCGCCGTACTAGCCCGGGCCTGACTGAGCTGCTTTGCGAGAACGACAGTCTCCCCTGACGGCCGGTCGGCATCGGTGGTTTTGTCGAAGGCCGCGTCGACGGCTGCCCGCGACGGCAGCGCCACGGCCGGGACCGTCGCGGTCAGCCGGTCGAGTTGCGCGAGCATCCGTTTCCGGGCGCGCTCGACCCGGCCGGTGCTGATGTCTCGGTTGAGGGCCACGACGCGGCGGACCTGGGCCCGCTGGGCCTCGGTCAGCTCGAAGCTGACCACTCGTTGACTGCTCACACCGGTTCCTCTCGTCTTCACGCCCTGACGGACAGAGCCGGGATCGGTTTGTCCGTCAGTGCGAGGCAGTAGGCCTTGCGTGGCGAAGGGAAGCAACGATGCGAGTAGGCGGGGGTACCGACGTGGCCGAGCTGACGTCCGGTACTGAGCAGCTAGGTCGGCGGGAGCGGCGCCGGCTGCGCCGGGATGCGCTCCGGGTGGCCCGGCGGGACGAGCCACTGCTCGAACTGGACACCGGACCGCTGACCACCCAGGAGCGTGAGCTCTTCTTCGCCCAGCGGGACGAAGCACTCAGCCGGCTGCGGCAGATCCTGACGTCCGAGCTTCTGTCGACGGTCGAGGAACTCGCCGTACTGGATCGGCAGATCGCTGAGCTGCGGGACCAGGAGGTCCGCGACAGCAAGCAGTTGAACCAGCTGCGATCGACGCCGCCATCGACGCCCGAGCTGGACCAGGTGGCGCGCGCACGCCGGGCGCGGGTGCGGCGGCGGGCCCTGACCGAGGCAGCGGCGGCAGCTTCGAAGACGTCCACGAAACTGGCCACCGCGGTTGAGCGGCAGGCGAAGCTCGTGGCCAAACTGCGGACCATGAACCTGCGGTACGAGACGGAGCTCGAACTGGTCCACCGGCTGGCGGTGCTCCGGCGGTCGACCTTCGACGAGAGCCTCGTCAAGCATCACCGGCACCGAAGCTTCCTGGCCGATCGGCTCGATCAAGACGTGCCGCCCGTACCGGCCGAACTCGCCGAGCAGCTCGTCCGGATGGGCGGCTGGGCCGGCGAGGTGTCGGAATGACAAGCATGTCCGTGGACGAAGCAGTGCCCGGAATCATCCAGCGGATCGTGGCCTGGTTCCGGCGGCTCCGGCAGCCGGTCGCAGACCTCGAGATCGACCGGCAGAAGCCGGCCCTGTTCGAGGCCTATCCGTCGTGTCCGGACCCGGCCGGCCTGGTGCTCGAGATCCGCGACCGGGTCGACGAGCTCTACGCCCACGGCGCGATCGACGAGGGCACACCGCGGGTGCTCGAGGACCGGGTCGAGCTCGTCCGGGACCAATGGCAGCGTCAGATCGCCCTCGAACACCTCGAGCGGCGGCGCAAGTACGGCCACGAACTCGCCGAACGCCAGGGCCGCCTGGACCGCACGAACGCCCGGATCGAACAACTCGAGTCCCGGCTGAAGGACGTGGAGCTCGCCATGCAGGCGGAGCAGACGGAGGGCCGACCATGAGCATCTACAACGTGACCTCGATAGCACCGCAGCGCTGGAACCGTTGGGCGCGGGAAGTCGGCTGGTGGGTGCTGGTACTCGGGCTGGCGACAGTCGACGGCTGGGGCTTCTATCTCAACACGCAACTGCTGCTGCAAGATGCCAGCGACACGATCGCGCTGGTGGTCACGGCCGGCTGTACAGGAGTCTCGATCCTCCTGCCCTGGATCTTCGGCGCTGCTCTCAGCCAACGTCGACGACGTGAGCACATAACGCTTCCGGTCCTCCTGCTGACCGGCCTGTTGTGGCTGGCTCTGGGGACAGCGATGGCGCTCATTCGGCTGACCTTCAGCCCGATCGGAGACACAACTACCCTCGGTACAGGCATCGATGATCCGTTCGCCGGTACCTCCGCTGCGGACTCCGACTCCCTTCGCGAACGGCTGTTCGTCGCCGTCCTGCTGGCGATCGTGTTCTCGGCGACCGCGATCCTGGCGTCGAAGCATGCGTATGACCGGCACCGCCAACGCTTGCTCAACGAACTGTCCGGAGAGCGCGACTGGTTGCTCCGGCGCCTCGGGCGCGAGCGCGAGTCGGCCACGACGGAGGGTCACTTACTGAGTGATCTTCGATCCGACGCCACTCGTCTGCAAGAGGCGCAGCTGCTGGAGGAACAACTGGCGGAGGGCTTCGCCGGCATTGCCCACGAGGAGAAGGTCGAGCGGATCAGCCGCAACCTCGGTGAGCCCGAGGCAACGGAAGTACTGCTGGCCTACACCCCACGACGCCGCACCGATCCCGGAACCTGAGGAACATCTCATGCAAATACCACGTATTCTCACCGTCGGTCTGGTCTGTGCCGCCTTGCTCGGCCTTACCGGGTGCGGCCCGCCCGAGCAGCACGGCGGTGCTACGGCGCTGGTCATCGGGAATCGGCAGAACATGCCGGCCCCCTTGCTGACGCAGGCCGCAAGTGCTGCGCTGAACGCCGCGATCGAGCGCGGCGACCGGCTCGTTATCGTCTCGGTGACCGGGGATCCGAAGATGGTGGCGAAGAGCGACCTGGCCTGCACACACGGGACCACAAAAGCCTGCGAGCAGTTCACCAAGAAGCTACTCAAGGAGATCCCGTCGATCGTGACGAAGTACCCAGCGGACGCCGGAGAGGCCAGCTTGTTCTCCGCGATCAAGGTCGCCCGGGACAACATCAGTTCGCTGCCCGGGCCGAAGCAGATCATCACCATCGACAGCGGCCTGGACACCACCGGGCCGCTGTCGCTGAAGGATCTGTCGGTGCTCGACAGCGACCCGGTTACGATCGGCAAAAAGCTGAAGGCTGGACACTACTCGCCCGATCTCAACGGAATCTCGGTGCTGATGACCGGACTCGGCCAGACAGCCGCACCTCAAGGACGCTTGACCTCCCCGGACTCCGCCCGGCTCACCGCGCTATGGACCGACGTCCTGGCCGAGGCGGGAGCAGTGAAACCGATCCAGATCGCATCGGACTCGTTGCCAGCCGGCCGCCGTGCGGCCTCACTACCCACCGTTGGCGTGACGAAGCGACCAGCTCCACCGGACCCGAGGAACCTCTGCAGGCAGTTCAAGTTCAACGAAGCGCAGCTGGGCTTCGCATCGGACAGCGCAACCTTCATCGACCGGCACCGCGCCCGGGATGCGCTTCGGGGGCTGGCGAAGGGTCTCAAGCAGACCGGGTTCAACATCGTGCTCACGGGCACCACGGCGTACAAGGAGAACAATCCGAGCAATCCGCTGTCGAAGGCTCGGGCCAACGCCGCGAAAGGGATCTTGGTCGAGCTGGGAGTGCCGGGCCAGCGCATTCTGACCCAAGGGGTGGGCATCGACTGGACCGGCTACCACGCTCCGAACGGCCCGGTGGAGGCGATCTCAATGCGCTTGGTCCTGATGGACCCGACCTGCCCTCGCTAAGCAGACCAATGGGGTGCGACGCATCGAGTGATCACCCGATGCATCGCACCCCAACAGGTTTCGTCAATCACTGGCCGACTCTGCTCATCGGCTCAGCACACCGACCTCATCCCCCTGAACGGTATCCAGCACACGGACATCCTCCCCCACCTATTCGACACCGTCAGCGCGACGGCGCGAAGACCTACTCCCCCAGCTGAAACCCCGCTTCACGGATGCTCAGCGACGTTCACCCCGATGCTGCACGGAGCGTAGTCAGCAACGCCATACCGTGCCGGGTGAGAAGCGCCGTCGCTCAACTCACCCCGCGGGTGAGCCGCACGCTAGTGCACCAGCCCCAGGTGCTTGACCACGTCAGCAGCGATCTCCGCTCGAGTGCTCATTCCGTACTTCCCGGCGATGTTCTTCAGATGGGTCTTGACAGTGTTGATGCTCGTCGGCCGCAACTGCTCGGAGATCGCCTGATTACTCAATCCGTCAGCCAGCAGCACAGCGATCGTCTGCTCCGCAGGTGTCAACGTGTTGAACCGCAAGGTAGGGCGGTCATCAACCAGCAAGGTCATCTCGACCAGCTCTGCTTGGATGCGTAGGCAGTCGGTGGTGACATCAGCCAGCACACCGCGAGCCCGGTCCACGGTCATGCCGGCATCGTCCAGCACCTGTTCCGCCCGCCGCCGTACCGCTCCGATCTGCTCGACCAGGTACTCCACCATCTGATCCGACGTCAGGAAGTCATCGCCAAGGGCGTCGCCGGTCCCAGAGTTCAACACCCCGAGTGCATCGCGATCCTCCTGTTCACGCGCCAGCACCCGGCCGATCACCTCGGCGATCCACTCGAAGGCAGCCACTGCCTCCCCGCTGTAGACGCCCGGCTCATAGCTCTGCATCGACATCATCCCGAACACCTCGGACCCATCGAGGGTCCGAGACAGGAGCGGCACCGTCACAGCATCGGCTGAGCGTTTGTGGACATCGCCGAACCCGATTCCCCCATTCAGCAAGAAGCCATGGTCGAAGTCGAACCGATAAGTCCGCTTGTTGGCCAGCAGCCAGGCAGTCAGTCCGTCCCGACCGATGGTGTGGACATCCGAGTCGTCATGCCGCGCGCCGTCGTAGTTGTAAGGGAATCGAACCCTTGTCCCCGCATGGATCAGACCGACATAGAACGCGTCGACAGGAGCGATCTTCGTCATCACCACTCGCGCGTAGTCGTACAGCGCATAGTGGTTGCCGACCAACGAGCCTGACATCTTTTTGAACGCCTCGTACAGGACAATCGCCACACTCGGGCTGACGTTCGGACGCGCACTCCCCGCGGACACCAACACCACACATCCCCACCTACTCGCGAACCTGTACCCAGGTCAGTTCACCCCAGTCCCACTCCGGACCTATCGTGCGCGGAGGTCGATCTGTTACTGAGTGTCATCAGATCACGTATCTGTGGAACCGGCCAGGGCGTGTAAAGAGCACGACTCACACAGGGATCTCGAGGCATGTGGTTAAGGTGCGTGTTGTTCCTCGGACACGAGACTTAACTACACGATCCGCCGGCGGATCGATCTCTACGCAATTCCACCGGATCCCACCCCGCCTCAAGCGCCTCGATCGTGGCATCCCCGTGCATCGGATCGGACAAGGTTCCGGCCCAGCGGTTCCGCGCTGCGGGCCCCTCGGCGTATTGCTCGATTGCCGAGGGGCCTGCTGCGTGACTCAGCCCTTGTAGCGGCGGCAGGGGTCGCCGACCCAGACGGTCTTACCGCGGTCGACGGTGACGTCGCGGGTGCCGAGGAGTTTGCCGGCCTTGGTGTAGCAGCTCAGCTTCCAGCTCTCCTTGACACCGGTGTACGACGCGGGTGTCGGCGGGGCGAACTCGACCGAGCCGGTCCAGTCGGCCGTCTCACCACCGTCGAAGTTCTCCACCTGGACCGTGTACTGGCCTGGTACCGGGTCGAGCAGGACGGCGACCTCTGGGTCGGCCAGCGACGCCGCCTGCGCGACCTGCTTGCCATCCGGCCCGTAGATGTAGACGTCCCAGTCGACGTCCGGTTTGTTCCAGCCGATCTTGATCGAGGCCTTGCCGTTGTCGGCCTCCGGCGGCGCCTTGATCGTGAACGTCGCAGTCTCGGCCTGGCCCTTGACCGGAATGCCGTCCGGGTTGGTCAAGGTGACCGACGGCTGGGTCGGTGCGACCGGGTCGCGGCCCCAGCGGCCGGCGACGTACGGGCGGGTGGATGGGTTGACCGACCACTTGAACGGGCCGATGCCGGTCGTCAGCGTCGACTCGAGCTTGTCGGTGTAGATGATCGGGTCCTTCGCCGTACCGTCCGGCTGGATGACCGGCGAGGTGGGTGTCTGGAAGGTCTTCGCGATCTTCAGCGTGCGGCCGGGTGCGGTCGCACCGAGGAGGGTCGAGTGCAGCTTGGCGTTGCCGGTGGCCTCGCTCATCGTCAGCAGGGCCTCGCGGTTACCGCCCGTACCCGCGCCTGGTGCCGGCGCCTGGCCGAGGTAGTGCGCGATGACCCCGTCGGCGTACGGCGGATGGAAGGACGAGCCGATCTCGAAGGTGAAACCGAGGCCGCCGGTTGCCCAGTAGCTCCAGTCCTCGGTCGATCCGGTGGTGTCGTACAGCTGGTAGCTCGGCTGGTTGGTGTAGCCGTTGTCTACCGCCAGCGACGCTCCTAGCGCCTTGTAGATCGGCTCGTCCGGGGGTGCACCCACGGCCATGACGCCCGGCGGACGGAGGATCAGGTTCCCGAAGGTGTGCAGGGTGATCAGTCCGGTCACCTGGCGGTTGGAGACGACCCAGCGGACGTTCTGCACCTCGGGCAGGATCGACGGCTGGTCACCACGGTAGGTCTCGCTGCGGTAGTTCGTGCTCGCGCCCGGCCCACCCCAGAAGCCCGGGTAGTTCCGGTTGGGGTCGGTACCGCGCTGCACGCCCTGCGGGTTATTGCCGCAGTCGCCGCCGAGCTCCTCGGGCAGCGTCTTGGCCGTCGCCTCACACGTCTTGCGCTTCATCTCGTAATCGAACTTGCTGAAGTCACCCTTGGGCGCGGCCTCGCGCGAGGTGTTGTAGCCGTCGACGTTGATGATCGGTACGACGATGGTGCGCGTCTTCTGCACGATCGACGTGATCCGCTTGTTCTTGCCGTAGTTCTTGGTGAGATCGAAGGCGTACTCGATCGCGGTCTCCGCCGACGGCCACTCGCGCGCGTGGTGCGCGCCCATCAGGAAGAAGACTGGTTTGCCGTCGGTCACGTTCTGCGGGTTGGTGGTGATCTCGACGCCCCGGACCGGGCGGCCCTCGCTGGTCTTGTAGGGCAGCGTGATCGGCTTGACCAGCTTCGGGTACCGCTTGGCCAGCAACGTCAGGTCCGCCTCGTAGTCGGCCAGCCGACGGTACGTGTCGCGCCCGCTGGGCAGCGGCGAGACGGTGGTCTTGGCCGCATACGCGGCGTCCTTGACGCGGTCGAGACGGTTCTGCTCCTCGACATCGGCGACCTTGACGGTCCATTGGTAGCCGGCGGACTTCAGCAGGCTCCGCTCGCGGGCGTCCCCGGCGAACACCGTGACGGAGTCGGCGTCGGCCTGCTCGGTGACGTCGAAACCGAGTTTGAGCAGCTTCTCCTTATCGGCGCGGGTCGGCGTACTCACGTCGAGCAGCTGCGACCTGTTGTCCGGCGGCGGATCCGCCTGGGCCGGGGCAGGCAGCCCCTGTAACCCAGCGACCGCCGCGGCGACGGCGACCGCGCAACCCACTACGGCAGTGCCGCGGCGCTTGGTCCAGTTCATTTCGGCGTACCCCCACTCTGTCGCACCGCGGGCGGCGGGCTGCCTGTCAGGCGGCGCGGTGCGACTCGTGCGCACATGCTCACCCGGGACAGAGCCGAAGTCGAGCGGATTCGCCAGATCTGCGCGAGCCATAGCCACGCCGCGCGGCGAAGTGCACACTTTCTGAACTCCGTGAATTAACAGAAAGGTCACTCCGCCATGCCCATTTCCCCTGGACACAGACGCCTGCGTGGGTCTGTGGCCGCGCTGGTGGTTGCCGCGCTCATCCCGCTAGGACTGTCGTCGACCTCGGTCGCTGCACAGGCCCGTACGGCGACAGCCGCAACCGTCGCGCTTGTGCAGCCGCTGACAGGACCCGCCGGCGAGGCCGCGCGAACGCCGTACATGGGTTGGAGCAGTTACAGCATGCAGGTCTACTCCCCCAGTGGCGGGACGTGGATCAACGCTGCACAGCTCAAAGCGCAGTCCGATGCGATGCACCAGAAGCTGCAGCCGTACGGGTACAAGTACATCAACATCGATGCCGGCTGGAACGACGGTGTCGACGCCTACGGCCGCCCGAAGCCCAGCACAACGCTGTTCCCGAACGGGTTCCAGGAAGTCATCGACTACATCCACGCCAACGGCCAGAAGGTCGGGATCTACAGCATCCCTGGCATCTCGCCCGCCCTCCGACAGGCGAACCTCCCGGTCTTCGGACATCCCGAGTGCCGGACTGGTGACCTCGCACTCCAGCCGTTGCAGCAGGCTGACTACTGGGGCTTCGGGCATCGCCTCGACATGGCCAAGCCCTGCGCGCAGTACTACCTCAACTCGATCGCTGATCTGTACGCCCAGTGGGGCATCGACTTCCTCAAGTTCGACAGCGTCACGCCAGGCTCCGGGCACAACGACCTCTCGCTCGACGCGCGCGCCGAGGTGGCCGGCTGGTCGCAGGCGCTGACCCCGCACGGGATCTGGTTCGAACTGTCCTGGGCGCTCGACATCAACTACGCCGACTACTGGAAGCAGTACGCGAACGGCTGGCGGATCGACTGGGACGTCGAGTGCTACTGCCCCGGGCAGGCACTCACCGCCTGGCCGAACATCAGCAGACTGTTCCCAAAGCTCGCCGATTGGTGGCGGCACGGCGGCCCCGGCGGCTGGAACGACCTCGACTCACTCAACGTGGGCAATGGCGCGATGGACGGCCTGACCCAGGACGAGCGGCGGACGGCGGCGACGCTTTGGGCTGTGTCGGCGGCACCGTTCTACGTCGGCAACGACCTCACGCAGCTCGATCAGTTCGGCCTGAGCCTGCTGACGAACACCGAAGTGATCGCGGTCAACCAGGCAGGCCGCCCAGCACAGCCGGTGTCGACCGCGACCGACCAGCAGGTCTGGTACTCGCTCAACGCGGACAGCAGCTACACCGTTGCCCTGTACAACCTCGGCGGTTCACAGTCCACGGTGACCGCGAACTGGTCCGACCTCGGTCTGGCCGGTGGAGCGCAGGTGCGTGATCTGTGGGCCAAGCAGGATCTCGGCAGCTTCGCGTCAGGGTTCACGGCGACCGCGGTGCCTGCGCACGGCGTACGGCTCCTGAAGGTGACACCGCAGCCAGGCTCAACGATCAGCGTGAACGACGACGACCAGCGGGTCGCGTACGCCGGAACCTGGCCGCGCAACGGTGGCCGCGAGGTCACGACGATCACGGACTCGCTGGCTGTCACGACCGTGGACACCACGGCAGGCGGTACGGCGCCCGCGGCCGGCGTCCGTACCACCGAGGTGAACAACGACAACCCGGCCATCAACTACACCGGCACGTGGAGCCGTAGTTGGAGCCGCGGACTCGGCGACTACCAGGACGACGTCCAGTACGCGCAGACGAACGGCGACGCTTTCTCGTATACCTTCACCGGAACCGGCGTCGACTACGTGACCGAGAAGCACGCGTCACAAGGTGACGTGGACATCTACGTCGACGGCGTCTTCAAACAGACCGTGAGCACATACCAAGCCAGCGGTCGTGGCGCGCAGCAGGTTGCTTACAGCATCTCCGGCCTCGCCAACGGGATCCACACGATCCGGGGCGTGAAGAAGACGGGCCAGTTCATGCTGCTCGACAAGTTCAACGTCCGCACGCCGGGCGGCGTTCGCACCATCTCACTCAACAACAACGACGCGCAGATCACCTACACCGGCTCGTGGGGCAACAGCACCGGCCGCGGCTTCGGCGACTACCGCGACGATGTCCAGTACGCCGAAGCGAACGGCGACGCTTTCAGCTCGACCTTCATCGGAACGGGCGTCGACTACGTGACCGAGACGCATGCGTCACAAGGCGAGGTCGACATCTACATCGACGGCATCTTCAAGCAGACCGTCAACGCCAGCCAGGCCAGCGGCCGTGGCGCCCAGCAGGTCGTCTACAGCATCTCCGGACTGGCGAACGGCACGCACACAATCCGCGGGGTCAAGAAGTCCGGCCAGTTCATGCTGGTCGACCGAATCGACGTACGACAACCGAGCCTTCTTACGCCGGACACCGCGGTCTTCGACAAGAAGACATCCGCTCAAGCGGACGCTGTCGTACAGCTCGGCCGGCCGGCAACCGACCTGACCTCCATCCAGCGAGGCGGCACGACGCTGGTCAACGGCACCGACTACACCACGTCCGGTGCGGTGGTCACGATCAAGAAGAGCAATCTCGCGGCCCAACCCATCGGCTACAGCAGCCTGGCCTTCACCTTCAGAAGCGACTACCGCAACGACATCCACGCAGCGACCGCGAACGGCGCATCCCTCGAATTCACCTTCAAGGGAACCAGCATCACCTGGCTCACGGCCGTAGCCCCCGACCAAGGCGAAGCCGACGTGTACGTCGACAACGTCCTCATCCAGCGAGTGAACCTGCAGAACGCGTCCCGCGGCACCCTGCAAAGCGTGTTCACCCGATCCGGCCTCAGCAACACGGACCACACCCTGCGCATCGTGAAGATCTCCGGCACCGTCCTCCGCAACGACGTCATCCGGTACACAACCGCGTAGCGGCGCAGGGGCGGACATTTTCCGCTGCTGACCGGCTCAGATGCGTTGATTCGCTGGCCCCGTTCGGCGATTCTCACAAGGCTCTAACACCGATTACGGGATCCCCGGCGGATCGGGCATTCTGACGCGCGTGACCTCTCCAGACGAGTACGCCGTACCCGCCACTGTCAAAGGCCCGCATGATCAGTCGACGGGTGCGCGCGGCGTGACCGGCTGGCTGCTGCAGCATCGGGTGCAGCCGGTCGGGCCCGAGGCCGGCGAGGACCACGCGACGCCGCAATCGTGGTGGAAGGTCATGTGTCTGACCGGCGTCGACTACTTCTCGACCCTGTCGTACCTGCCCGGCATCGCTGCCCTGGCGGCCGGTGCATTGTCGCCGCTGGCAACTTTGCTGATCGTTGCCCTGACGCTGCTCGGCATGCTGCCGATGTATCGGCGGGTCGCCAAGGAGAGCCCGCACGGTCAGGGCTCGATCGCAATGCTGGAGAACCTGCTGCCGTTCTGGCGCGGCAAACTGTTCGTCCTGGTCCTGCTCGGCTTCGTCGCGACCTCATGGATCATCACCATCACCCTGTCGTCGGCCGACGCCACCGTGCACCTGGTCGAGAACCCCTACACCCCGGACTTCCTGCACGGCCAGGAAGTCATCATCACCGTCGTTCTGCTGCTGATCCTCGGCGGTGTGTTCCTGATGGGCTTCAGCGAAGCCGTCGGCGTCGCGATCCCGCTGGTCGGTGTGTTCCTCGTGCTCAACGCCGCGATCGTGGCAGTCGGCCTGTACGACGTCGCGACGGTTCCCGGCGCGTTCGACAGCTGGGTGGACGCCCTGACCGCCGGCCGGGAAGGCTTCGGAGGTGTCGTCGGACCGGCCATCATCGCGTTCCCTCTGCTCGTGCTGGGAATGTCCGGCTTCGAGACCGGCGTCAGCATGATGCCGTTGGTCGCCGCGAAGGGTGAGACCGCAGAACAGCGGCTGGCCGACCGGATCCGCAACACCAAGAAACTACTCACCGCCGCCGCACTCATCATGAGCGTCTACCTGCTCGCGACAAGCTTCATCACCACGGTGCTGATCCCCGCCGACGAGTTCAAGCCCGGCGGCGAAGCCAACGGACGCGCGATGGCCTTCCTCGCACACGAGAAACTCGGCGAAGCCTTCGGCACCGTCTACGACCTGAGCAGCGTCCTCATCCTCTGGTTCGCCGGCGCCTCGGCCATGGCCGGGCTGATCAACATCGTGCCGCGCTACCTCCCGTCGTACGGGATGGCACCCGAGTGGGGCCGCGCCGTCCGGCCGGTCGTGCTCGTCTACACCGCGATCAGCATCGCGATCACGATCGCCTTCGGCGCCGACGTCGACGCCCAGGCGGGCGCCTACGCAACCGGCATCCTGGTCATGATGGTCTCCGGCGCGGTCGCCGTCGCCATCTCGGCCCTACGCAAGCGGCAGCGTAAGGCGAGCATCGCCTTCACCGTTCTCACCTTGATCCTGCTCTACGCCCTGGTCGAGAACATCATTGAGAAGCCCGACGGCATCGCCATCTCCGGCCTGTTCATCGCCGGCATCATCACCGTCTCACTGATCTCCCGCGTCGCCCGCACCACCGAACTACGCGCCGACCGGATCGAGTTCGATGACGCGGCCCGCGGCTTCATCACCGAATCGATCCGCAGCGACGGCATCCTCAACATCATCGCCAATCAGCGCCAGGCCGGCGACGCCGCGGAGTACGCCGCCAAGGAGGCCGACGTCCGCGACGCCGACCCGGTCCCCCACCGCACCGACATCCTCTTCCTCGAGATCGACGTCGTCGACCCCTCCACCTTCAGCGACGTACTCCGCGTCCGCGGCGTCGAGATCGACGGCTACCGCGTTCTACGCGCCGACAGCCCCGCCGTACCGAACGCCATCGCCGCCATCCTGCTCGCTCTGCGCGATACGACCGACGTCCTCCCGCACTGCCACTTCGAATGGTCCGAAGGCAACCCGCTCAGCCACCTGCTGCGCTATCTCATCCTCGGCCGCGGCGACACCGCACCCGTCGTCCGCGAAATCATCCGCCAGCATGAAGCAGACCCTGCCCGCAGACCAGGCATCCACGTCGGCTGACTCATCGGCGGTCCCTCTGCAGTGCCGTCACAGCCAATATTTGCGCTTGAGCACTGTGAAGAGAACGATGGCGGTGGCCGCCATGACGCCGAGTACGACGAAGTAGCCGTAGCGCGTCTTCAATTCGGGCGCCATCCGTTGCCGGCAGCAACCGTCGGCGGCCTGGCCGGGCACGTCGAGATCGTCTACGCGCACAACGGACAGACCGACCTGCCCTGCATGGCCACTGCGGTGATCTGGTCAAAGGGTCTTTTGCCGGACGAAGTAGGACCTTTGCGGACCGCCTGACCGTTCACAGCACTGTCGAAGACCTATACGTTCACGGACAGTAGCCGCCGTGGACTGCGGCTGGGTGTGTGGGAATGGGCCGGGTTCGACTCCTGGCGGCACCACAATTCCGTCCCGCTCGGGGTGGAAGCAAGGGGAATCATGACCAACTCGAAGAACCGCCTGGTGGCGGCCGGATCCGCATGCACGCTTGTTGTCACCGCTGTCGGTATCTCGGTACTCGGCGGTGGCACCGCTGACGCAGGCGTCACGGGCCAGACTGCTACGGCCGTCACCTATCCGCTGGTCCGCAACTCGGTCTCCGAGAGTCAGGTGGTCAACTACAGCCTCGGCGAGGGCGACCTGCAGCAGGCGTTCGTCGCCAAGATGCTTGCGGTTCCGGCGAACGGAGTCGACACCTCGGCCAAGCTCAAGGACGGCGTAGTGGCCGAGGCTGACCTCGCCCCGGCGGTCCAGACCAAGCTGAACAGGGCAGGCCCGGCGTACCTCAAGCACTGGGGCACGGTGCACCGCAACGTGATCGGCGCGGCCGACGCCGAGCTCGCCACGACATCCACCCAGCCGCCGCTCGGTGACGGCGCTCTCAACCTGCACACCGCCTCCGCGACCGACAAGGTGGCTTTCGGCAACGAGGCCGACTTCGCCGGCGGGAACGTGAAGGACCTCGGCACGGTGGGCTTCTCGGTTTACACCACCGGTGAGAACAATGCCCTGGGCAACAACATGCCAAGCATCATCTTCGAGATCGACCCCAACGTGACCGCCGTGGCATCGAACTACTCGTCGCTGGTCTACGTACCGGCCAACGGCGCCGCCAACCAGTGGACGGCCTTCAACGCCTCCACCGACGTTGCCAAGCACTGGGGACTGTCCGGTACGGCCTTCGACGGTACGGCGTGCTCGATCAACGGCGCCCGCTGCACCTGGACCGAGATGCTCGACTACCTCAATGACGGCGGCGACGACGCCAAGCTGCTCACGGCAACCGTCAGCAAGGGCCGCGACTACGCCTTCTCCGGTGCAGTCGATGCATTGCAGTTCGGCGGCAAGACCTACGACTTCGAAGCCGCCGGGGTCACCGTCAGCTAGTGGCCGACAGCCCCCGGCGCGTGGGCCCAATGGCCCTCGTGCTGGGGTAGTCCGGCACTGCCACGCGGCAGTACCGGAGCGCTTCCATGGAGGTAGACAACTCCTCCGACGGTGGAAATGAGCGCGATGACGACCGATGCAACCGCTGGATCTTCCCGCCGGCGGGACCATTCCATGAAGGCACCACAGCGCTCTGCGCAGCGATTCGACCATGCCGGTCTGGAGATCCTCGACGCGGCCGACTGCCTCAAGCTGATGCAGACCGTACCGATCGGCCGCATCGTCTTCACCGAGGGCGGCCTGCCGACCGTCCGACCGGTCAACTTCACCATCGACGGCGAAACGGTGGTGTTCTGCACCGCGGACGGCGACAAGTACCGGGCCGCGGAACGCGGCGACATCGTTGCCTTCGAAACCGACTCGATCGACGCCGTCAGCCAGACCGGCTGGACCGTGACCGTCGTCGGGCACCTCTCCCGCCTGACCGACGCCGAGACGACCGACGTGTCCCTAGACCTTCCGGCCCGCTCCTGGGTGCCCGGCCGGTGGCCCCATTTCATCCGGCTCACCGTCGAATCGCTCCGCGGCCGCCGGGTCATGATCTGGCCGCCGCCAGGCGACGATGCTCTGCTTGGCGATCGAAACGGACAGCGCGATGAAAGCTAACGGCCGGCCGGTACTCACCAAAGTCAATCTCCCGGAGATCCTCCGCGACCTTCCGCTTCACCATCCGGTCGTCCTGGCACACCAGCGCGCCCGCTCCGCCAACCTCCAGGCCCGGTTGGCCGACCGGATCACAGCCTTTGCCGGGTCGATGCCGTTCGTCTATCTCCATGCAGTGGGATTCGCGGTCTGGATGCTACTGATCGAGTCACAGCCGTGGCCGAAGCTCACCCTGGTGGTTTCCCTCGAGGCAATCTTCTTGTCGGCCTTCGTGATGATCGGCCAGAACCGGCAAGCAGCCTTCCAGCACGCCAAGGCCGACCACGACTTCGTGGAGCAGGAGCAAGAGCTCAAGGAGAACACCGGGCTCACCCGCGCGATCCACACGCTGACCGAGGAGATCCACCGCAGCGTGGTCGTAACTCCGCCCACAGCCAGAACCACCCGTCCTCGCGAAGGCTGAGAGCGTGGCCACCCCGAACTGTCAATTGCTCGAGGAGACCTCATGTCACTGAAAACGATCGACCCTGTTGTCGCCTGCTACGACGGCTCTCCCGGGAGCAGCGCCGCGTTGCGCTGGGCAACGGCGGAGGCTGTTCGGCAGCTCGCACCGCTACGTATCGTGAGGGTTTTCGAGCCCGGCCCGATGGGCTACCCCACTGCGGACTCGGAGCCGATCGCCGATGTGCGTCGAGTCCAAGAGGCAGCGCTGGACCTTCTGGCCAACGACATCCGCCTGCAGCACCCCCCACTCACAGTGGACGCCGTCCTGATCGACGGCTCAACCGCCTCAGCCCTGATCGACGAATCCTTCCATGCCCGGCTGAGCGTCCTCGGCTCCCGTGGACTCGGTGGCTGGACCGACATCCTGCTCGGTTCGGTGGTGACCCAGGTCGGCACGCACGCCGCCGGCCCGGTCGTCGTGGTCCCTGCCCCGGCCCCCAGGACGCAAGACAGGCCCACGATCGTTGTCGGCGTCGACGGCTCGAAGACCTCGGCCAAGGCAATCGGCTTCGCGTTCGACCAGGCCGAGGCACGGAGTGCCCGGGTGGTGGCGGTCAACGTGACGCCGCATCCGGCACCCACCTTCAGCGGCGGACTCGGACTGCTCGTCTTCGATCCGGCCGACATCGCGAACGAAGACCGGCTGCTCGTGGCGGAGTCGCTGGCAGGCGCCGAGACCGACTACCCAGACGTCGAACTCGAAGTACGGCTGATGAGCGGCCACCCCTCCCAGGCGCTGGTACTCGCAGCCGAAAACGCCGAGCTGCTGGTCGTCGGTTCACGAGGCCGCGACGGCTTCGCCAGCCTCCTCCTCGGCTCCGTCAGCCTGAGCGTCCTCCAGCACGCCCGATGCCCGGTCGCGATCGTCCGCTGACCATCTCGGCAGACCTGACCAACGACCAACAGGAGCAGCGCGAATGACACTGGACCTCAAGACACCAGAAGGGCTGACCGACGCGGCGGCAGCGGCAAACCTCAGCGAACACGGTCCGAACTCGATCCCCCAGCCGGCGCCACCTGGCGTCCTCCCTCGGGTCCTCGGCCAACTGCGCGACCCTATGATCCTGATCCTCCTCGCTGCCGCCGCCCTGACCGCTACCTTGCGAGACTTCACCGACCTCACGGTCATCCTGCTGGTCGTCACCCTGAACACCACCGTCGGCGTGATCCAGGAACTCCGGGCCGAGAAAGCCCTCTCTGCCCTGCGCCAGCTCGCCGCACCACAGGCGCGCGTCATCCGGTCCGGCCGGACTCTGGTACTTGCCGCAGACGAGGTCGTCCCAGGCGACCTCGCACTACTCGAGGCCGGCGACGTCGTGCCGGCCGACCTCCAGTTGGTAACCGCCTCCCGGCTGCAGGCCGACGAAGCAGCTCTGACCGGGGAATCGGTACCGGTCGACAAGGAACTCCGTGACGACACCCCGATCGAGATGTCCGCAGGAACCGTCGTCACCAACGGCAGGGGCAGCGGCATCGTCACCCGAACCGGTCCGGACAGCGCGCTGGGACAGATCGCCGCCTTACTGTCTGCACAACGGCCCCGACCGACGCCCCTGCAACGGCGACTCCGATCCTTGAGCCGGACACTGACGATCACCGCCCTCACCCTGTCGGCACTGGTCGGGGTCTCCGGTCTGCTCCGCGGCCGGTCGGTCAGCGAGATGCTGGTGACCGCAGTCAGCCTGACGGTGGCAGCCGTCCCCGAATCGCTACCGGCTGTCGTCATGCTCGCACTCGCGCTCGGCGCTCACCGGATGGCCAAGAAGGCGGCAGTCGTCCGGAGCCTCCCCGCCGTGGAGACCCTCGGCGCCGTCACCGTGATCGCGGCCGACAAGACAGGCACCATGACCGAAGGCGTCATGCTGGCCGAGCGATTGTGGACCGAGTCCGGTCACTCTGTTGCCCAAGGCCACGGCTACGCACCAGACGGCTCGATCGAGCCAGTCGGCCAAGGCTCCAGTAGCCCGGCAGCTATGACTCGCCTCCTCCGCGACATCGTGCTGTGCAACGACGCCGATCTGCGCCCGCCCGATGCCGACCACGAAAGCTGGCTACCACTCGGCGACCCGACAGAGGCGGCGCTGGTGACCCTTGCCGCCAAGGGCGGCGTCGTGGCAGCAGACCATCGCAAGGCACATCCCCGAACTGCCGAGATCCCCTTCGACAGCATCAGGAAGAGGATGACCACGGTCCATCAGCTCACCGGCCGGGATCGCTTCCTGGTCGTCTGCAAGGGCGCGCCCGACGTACTGCTGGACGGCCAGATCATCCAGTACGGCGATCTCGACGCCGCCCGAGCTGTGGCGGCCGATCTGGCCAGGCAGGGGCTTCGAGTACTCGCGGTCGCCGATCGCGAGGAACAGTCCGACGTCGACCTGGCCCACGCGGAGTCCGGTCTGCACCTGGCCGGGTTGATCGCGATCACCGATCCGGTTCGCCACAACGCCGCCGAGGTCGTCGCCGCGTTCGGCAACGCCGGAGTGAGCTTGCTCCTGATCACCGGAGACGCTCCCGGCACCGCCCGCGCGGTTGCCGACCGGATCGGCCTCGACCCGGGCGACCACGTCGTCACGGGCACTGACATCGACGACGGACTCGACCCCGGCCCGGCCTCCCAGGCGCGCGTCTACGCCAGGATCCGGCCAGAACAGAAACTGGACATCGTCCGGGCCTGGCAAGCCGAGGGTCAGGTGGTCGCGATGACCGGGGACGGTGTGAACGACGCGCCCGCGCTGCGGCGAGCCGACATCGGGGTGGCGATGGGCAAGGACGGTACCGAGGTGGCCCGCCAAGCCGCCGACCTCGTCCTCACCAACGACGACCTCGGTACCGTCGTCACCGCGATCGAGGAAGGGCGGCGGATCCACGGCAATGTCCGTACCTTCCTGCGCTACGCCCTCAGCGGCGGTGCGGCCGAGGTCGTCGTGATGCTCGTCGGTCCGCTGCTGGGGCTGACCGTGCCCTTGCTGCCCGCGCAGATTCTGTGGATCAACATGCTCACTCACGGCCTGCCCGGCGTCGCCCTCGGCGCGGAGCCTGCCGACCCGAAGGCGATGAGCCGCGGACCCCGCGCGCCCGACGAGCACGTCCTCGGTGGTGGCCTGTGGCAACGGATCGCCTGGACCGGAGGGCTCATCTCGCTGGTCGCGATCGCCGCCGGCGTCTGGGCCGAACGAACCGACGGCCCCTGGCAGACGATGACCTTCATCGTCCTCGGTATGGCGCAACTCGGGGTAGTGATGGCGCTACGGCGGCCGGCGTCGCCGGGCACGAGCCGGGTCCGTTTCCTCGATCTCGCGGTGGCCGGCGCCGGAATCGCTCAGCTGCTGCCGCTGGTCTTCGCTCCGCTGCGTGAGCTGCTCGGACTCGAGACGCTGACGCTCACCCAGCTCGGTGTCGCCCTCATCGTTGCAGCTGTCCCAGGTCTTGTCGTCCGGGTGCTACGCCGGTTCCGTAGCCGGGGCTGACCGCTCTTGCCTGGCTGCGAGGGCCAGGCCCGCGTTCCAGCCGGGAGCGCGGCCGCCGGGGGCAGCGGCCGCGGCAGTACCGGCGGGATCATCGGAGCCGGCGCGAGTAGGCACCAGGTTCGGAGATGGCGGTGGCGATGCGGACCTTCACGTCGACGGCGAACGCGCCGGCTGGGGTTGCGATGAGAGGGTTCACGTCCAGCTCGCTGACCTCGGGGAGGTGTTCGGCCAGCAAGGCAATCCGGTGCAGCACGTCCAGTACCGCGGGGACATCGGCCGGATCCGCGCCGCGGTATCCGGCAAGCAAGGGGGCGCATCGCAGCGACCGCACCATCTCGGTGGCGTCCAGATCTGTGAGCGGGAGCCCGCGCCACCGGCGATCGGCCAGCAGATCGGTCAGCACTCCACCGCTGCCAACCATCAGGACCGGGCCGAACAACGGATCGCGGACCAGCCCGGCGACCAGCTCGATCCCGGCAGGCACCATGGCCTGGATCACCACGTGTGGATCACCGATCGCGGCGGCCACGGCGTCGTAGGCAGTACCGAGGGCTGCGCTGTCAGCGATGTTGAGGTGCACGCCACCGACGTCGGTCTTGTGGACGACACCGGCGGCCGCGGTCCTCAGCGCCACCGGATACCCCAGCAGGTCCCCCGCCGCGATCGCATCGTCGCGGCGGCTCACGGACGCCGTCGGCACGATCATGATGCCAACGGCGCGCATTAGCTGCTCGGCCGCCTGCGGACCGAGCCAACCGCCCTCGGGAACAGCGGCGAGAAACTCCGCGACGACAGCCCGGGCAGCGGCCAGATCAACGTCCGGCAGGACCGGTACGACGCCCTGTGGCCGGGCCCGCCATTCGGCGTACCGCATGGCCTGGCTGAGCGCTCTCACCGCGCCCTCAGGAAATGGGAAGACGGGCAACCGGCCGCCGTCTTCGAGTTCGACCTGTGGCGCTGCACCGGGAGCACCGAGGCAATTGACGACCACCGGGATCGTCGCACCGGCCGCGGCTCGCGCGATCGCGGCGTACGTCTCGTCGACGTCGCCCGCTCTGGTCGCGGCGAAGACGACAAGCAGCGCGTCGATCTCGCCGCTGCTCAGCCACACCTTGATCGCTCGCTCGAGCACCTCCGTGGACGCGGCGGCGCCCAGATCGGTTGGGTTGCCTGCCGTTGGCGCTCCCGTTGTCTCAGCCATGGCCTTCCGGGTGGGTTCGCTGAGCTCGGGAATCTCGACACCGAACGTCTCCGCTGCGTCAGCGGCCAGTACTCCGGCGCCGCCGGCGTTACCCACGACTCCAAGGCGTCGACCGTGAGGTAGCGGGCGGCCGGCAAGAACCCGAGCGGTCTCGACCAGCTCCTCCAGCGTGTCCATCCGCCGTACGCCGGATTGGGCGAACAGGGCGTCGACAGCCGTATCGGGAGTTGCCGCGGCGGCCGTATGCGACGCACCAGCGCGACGCCCGCTGCTGGACCGGCCGCTCTTCACCACCAGTACAGGCTTGGTCCGGCCGACCAGCCGAGCCAAGCGACCGAACTTGCGCGGGTTGCCGAACGACTCCAGATACAGCCCGATCACATCGGTTCGGGGCTCCTGCCACCAGTGCAGGAGAAGATCGTTGCCGCTGACATCGATCTTGTTGCCCAGCGAGACGAACTCCGAAATCCCCAGACCTACCCGGCTGGCATGATCGAGGACAGCAACACCAACCGCACCGGATTGCGCAGCGAGCGCGAGGGTTCCGGCCAACGGGCGGAGTGTCGCGAAGTTCGCCTCCAACCGGACGGCCGGCGCGGTGTTGGCGATGCCGAGGCAGTTCGGGCCGATCAGCCGCAGACCATACCTGCGAGCCGTGGCGACGAGGCCATCCTGGATCTCCCGTCCTTGCGGGCCGGACTCGCCGAACCCGGCCGTCAAGATCACCGCACCTCCGACGCCGGCCTGGCCACACTCTTCCAGCACCGCGGGCACTCGGTCCGCCGGTACCGCAATCACCACCAGGTCCACCGGACCGGGAACAGCCCCGATCGACGGATACGACGTGATGTCCATGATTTCCTTGGCTTGCGGATTGACCGCGAGAAGTTCGCCAGTGAAGCCACCCTCGACAAGATTGGCCAGCACTTCATGGCCGATCCCACCCGCCTTGCGCCCCGCACCGATCACCGCGACCGAAGCCGGAGACAGCAGCCGGCGCAGCGACTGGTCCCCGGCCACCCGCTCCCGCTCGGCCATCCGGTCAATCCCCGACGGCGCATAGCCGGTGTCCAGCGACAGTTCGACGACGCCCTGATCGAGGGTGTGGACCTGCTCGAAACCAGACCTGGTGAACACCGACAGCATCGGGCCGTTGTCAGCCAACGTGTCGGCGAGCAGATGGTGAATCCCCTGGTCATGGGCGACCGCAGCGAGCTGCTCCAGCAGCAAAGTACCGATCCCGCGCCCCTGCGCCGCATCGTCGACCAGGAACGCCATCTCCGCCTCACCCGCCCGGACCAGCTCAAAGCTTGCAACACCAACGACCCGGCCCTCGACCTCGGCGATCAACGCGACAGGACGGTCTCCTGGCGGAGGTACCGCGAGGTGATGGGCTTGCTTGTCCGCACCATGACGGTCGAGCGCGAAGAACCGCAGGTAGATCGAGCGTTCCGAAACCCGATGGTTCAAACCCTTCAAGGCCTCTTCGTCGTCAGCGCCCACGGAGCGAAGGTGGACGACGGCCCCATCCTTGGCCAACGCATCCCACCCCGCCGGAGTACGCGGCTCAGTGACGATCACTCGAAATCCTCCTTGAGATGGCCGGGCGGTTACTGGCCGGCGGTGACTGGTGTGCCGTTGGTTGATGGCTCCAGGAGCGGCGTTGTTGGCAGGGCAGCCTTGGCGGCCGGTACCGCAGCAGCCGCTTCTCTGCTCAGGAAGGCGCCGACGGAGCGTGGTTCGGTGTGCTGGCTTCTGTCCGCCGGGCGGTGCGGCACGATCGCTACCGGTCCGTCGACGACGGCCATGGTGCGGCGGGTGATCGGGTCGCCGATCGGGAGGAGGCCCGCGTGGGCGCCGAGAACCACAAGGCTTACCTCGCGTGACTTGTGCAGCAGCGCCGCAACGACCGGACGGCACGTCAGGTACCGCGTCACCTTCACGCCGGGGTACTCCGCGGACCAGCGTCCGAGCACCTCGGCCAACTCGAGTTCTGCCTTCCGAACCCACAAGCCGTCGGGAGCCGAGAGGCGGGGTGCGGCATGAACCGCGACCAGGTTGCCGCCACGGGCAGCCGCCGCGCGGAACGCGTACGCGACGGCCTCGGCCGACAGCGCAGTACCGTCGACGCCCACAGCGACATCTCGCTGAGACGGAGCCACCTTCCACGACCCTGGTACGACGATCAGCGGGCAGTCGGTCCGACGGGCCAAGAGCAGGTTGCTGCGAGCTGCGATCAAGCGCTCCGGTCCGCGATGCCGTGGTCGCCCGATGACCAAGGTACGGGCGCCACGGGCCGTCGCCGACAGCACCTTCATTCGTGTCCCGGCCGCACAGACCGCCCGCACCTCGACGGCCTCTCCGATCTGGCGGCGGACGTGCGCGGTGGCGATCCGCAAGAACTCGTCGGCCCGTTCAGCAGATGGCTGTGGCTCCCTGCTGGTCGCTGCCCTGGACTCCCGATGCGCGGCGACCAAGACCAGATCGGCCTCGTCGCGGATCGCCTCCGTGCAGGCGTAGTCGAGCACGCGCAATCCTTCGGCTGACCCGTCTACCTCGACCACCACCGGACCGGCGCCCAGGGAATCAGCCATCACGCGGAGTCCGGCTGTGCACAGTGCACTACCGCGACCGGGCAGATCGCGTGCTGGAGGACACCCCGCACGACCGAGCCGAGCAGCACGGACGGCAGGTGTGCGCGATGGTGTCCGCCTAGGACAAGTACCTGTGCATGGACGGCCTCGGCCGCTTTCAGCAGGTTTTCGACCGCGTGACCACGACGGACATCGAGCACGATCTCCAGCTCGGGGTACTTGTGGCGCCACTGCTGCGCGACGGCCTCGAAGTGCCGATCCACGGTGGCTGTCCAGTCCTCCCCTACCGCCATATCCATCGCCGGATTCCAGCCGTAGACAGCGGGAAGATCCCAAGCGTGAACCAGCCAGAGCGGAACGCGACGCTCGACGGCCAGTTCGACTGCGAACTCAATCGCTGGATCGTTCTCACCTGAGTCGTCCAAAGCGACCACCACTGGCGCGCTTCCCGACGGAGGTGTCCATCCCGCAGGTACGACAACCACTGGCCCATGTCCTCGGCCGGCGGCCACCTCGGAGGTCGATCCGAGCAGCAACCGCTTGAAAATGCCCATCCCCCGGCGTCCGACCACGAGCATCCGGCTCCTCAGCGCCGTGCTGGTCAGGCTGACGGCAGGCGAACCCGCGATCAGCTCCACCTGGTGGTCGAGATCCTCGCCGTTGGCCTTCAGCCACTCACGAACATCGTTGACCAGGTCTGTCTCACTCTGGGCTGTGACGACCGGCTCGTAGTACCGGGTGCGTTGGGTCTTGTTCTCGACGACGTGGACAGCGTGCAGCGGCTCGCGCCGTAGCAGGGACTCGTGCAGCGCCCACTCGAGTGCGCCGGCCTCTCGCCAGGCGCCGTCGACACCGACTTCGATCACGGGACGGACGATTTCGGGTGACAGCGTGGTGGACACGGTGGATCCTTCCGGTTCGGCAGTCTGCTTCGATCGTGACCCGTGGATGCCGATCGCAGGCAGAGCCCGTAGTCACCCGCTCAGGTGCCGAAAGACCCGTCGGCTCGGGACTGGTGCCCGGTGCGACGCCCTGCCCGGTCAGGACCTTCGCCCCTACATCGACGGCAGCACCTACCGCGACTGTGGAGGTAACCCATCACGGAGGAGAACACCCATGTCGAAGACGCGAATCGTCGTCGGAGTTGACGGCTCTGAGCAGGCCGAGAGTGCCATCGGCTGGGCTGCCGCCGAGGCAGCCTCCACCGGCGGTTCACTGCACCTGATCCACGCGTTCGTGTGGCCGCAGTTCCGGGTCCCGCTCGGCCCATCTGCGTTCGCACCCGGGCTCCGGGCAGCCGCTGACCAGATCGCCGAGACAGCGCTCGAACTGGCGCACAAACTTCAGCCCGACCTGACCGCCGCCTCCAGCGTGGTGGACGGCTTCCCTCTTCCAGTCCTCGCCGACGAGTCGCACGAAGCGGATCTTCTCGTCATCGGCAGCAGGGAAGTCGGTTCGGTCCTCAGCGTGCTGGTCGGCTCGACGGGTGTCGGCCTGGCCGCCTACGCCCGCTGCCCGGTCGTCATCGTCCGTTCGGAGCAACCCGATCTGGTCGGCAACTACGTCGTCATCGGATACGACGGGTCACCTCCCAGCGTCGCAGCGTTCCGGTTCGGCCGCGAGTACGCCCGCCGGCACGGACTCACCGTTCGCGTCGTCTCCGTCCAGCGACCTGGCGCCGCAGAGCACGAGGCAGTGCCCGCGGACCAGCTTGCCGCCCTCACCCATCTGGTCCCCGATGGACCACCGGTGGAGATCACCCAGGTAGTCGGCCACCCGGCCGAGCAACTGCTCCGCCTGTCGGCCGATGCCCAACTCGTCGTTGTCGGCTCCCGTGGCCACGGTGGTTTCACCGGACTACTGCTCGGATCGGTCAGCCAGGCTGTCCTGCACCACGCCGACTGCCCAGTCTGCATCGTCCACTGACCGACATCGTCAGGCCTCGAGGTCCTTGGACTCGTCGCTGAACAGCGCCACCTTCAGTGCGCCGGTCTCCCCCGCCCGCGAGAACACGTCGTACGCGTCCTGCATTTCGTCCAGTCCGAACCGGTGCGTGATCAGACCGGGCATCGGCAACCGGCCGGCGGCCAGCATGGCGAGCAGCCGCGGTGTCGACGAGGTGCCGACCAGACCGGTGGTGATGGTGATGTCCTTGATCCAGAGTTCCTCCAGATGCAGCGTCACCGGTGCGCCGTGGACGCCGACGTTCGCGACCCGGCCACCCGGCCGGATCACCTGGGTACACAGCTCGAACGTCTCCGGTACGCCGACCGCCTCGATCGCGACGTTCGCACCGAGCCCTCCGGTCAACTCCTTGACCGCGGCAACCACATCGACGTCCGGTCCGAACACCAGATCGGCACCGTGATCCAGCGCCGCCTTCTGCCGGGCCGGAGCGGAGTCGACCACGATGATGCTCGACGGACTGAACAACCTGCAGGTGGTGATCGCGGCGAGCCCGATCGGGCCGGCGCCGACGATGACGACCGTGTCGCCCGGACCCACCCGGCCGGCCAGGGTACCGACCTCGAACGCGGTCGGCAGGATGTCAGCCAGCAGCAGCGCCGATTCGTTGCTCACGCCGTCCGGCAGCCTGTAGACCGAACGGTCGGCGAACGGCACCCGGACCTGCTCGGCCTGGGTGCCATCGATCAGGTGACCGAGGATCCAGCCACCTCCGCCCAAACACTGGCCGTACCGGCTCTCCCGGCAGTACTCGCATCGTCCGCACGAGCTGATGCAGGAGACCAGCACCCGGTCCCCCGGTGCCACGCCACGGACCGCGGGGCCCACCTCGAGAATCGTGCCGACGGCCTCGTGACCGAGGATCCGGCCGCGGTCGACGGTCGGTACGTCGCCCTTGAGGATGTGCAGGTCCGTGCCGCAGATGGTGACGGCATCGACCCGCACGATCGCGTCCTCCGGATCCTGGATCACCGGATTCGGCACCTCCCGCCAGCTCCGTTGCCCAGGTCCGTTGTACACAAGAGCCTTCATGGTCGATCTCCTCCATGGCTTGACGGTCGCTGTCTCTTTGACGGTCGCTCCTTTGACTGCCATCCGGCAGAGCAGAACCGCACCAGCCCGGCAGGACCTTCGTCGTCTGTGGACAGGCCCTTCACCCCTGGCGGCGTGGCCGGACCGTGGTTGCACAGCGTTTCGGACTGAGGGTCCCGTTGGTTGTGGGACCTTCGGCTCTGGGGCCGGCGGGGGCCGGCTGGAAAGGTCGGGAGCATGGATGCCATAGACCTTGCCCGGTGGCAGTTCGGGATCGTCACCGTCTACCACTTCTTGTTCGTTCCGATCACCATCGGGCTGTCCGCGCTGGTCGCCGGGCTGCACACCGCCTGGTACCGGACCGGGAACACGAAGTACCGGCGGATGACGCAGTACTGGGGGAAACTGTTCCTGATCAACTTCGCCATCGGCGTGGTGACCGGGATCGTCCAGGAGTTCCAGTTCGGGATGAACTGGAGCGACTACTCGAAGTTCGTCGGCGACATCTTCGGGGCGCCGCTGGCGATCGAGGGGCTGCTCGCGTTCTTCCTGGAGTCGACCTTCCTGGGCCTGTGGATCTTCGGCTGGGACAAGCTGCCGAAGAAGGTGCACCTGGCCTCGATCTGGCTCGTTGCCATCGGCACCCAGCTGTCGGCCTACTTCATCCTGGCAGCCAACTCCTGGATGCAGTGGCCGCTCGGCTACACCTACAACCAGGCATCCGGCCGCGCTGAGCTGCACGACTTCGGGGCCGTGCTCACCAACAAGGTCGCGCTGGTGACCTTCCCGCACACGATCGCGGCCAGCTTCCTCACCGGCGGCGCGTTCATGCTGGGCATCGCCTTGTGGCACCTACTGCGTCGCCCTGGCAAGCACACCGACCTCTTCCGGCCGGCCGTCAAACTGGGTGCGATCACGACCCTCGTCGCAGCGGCCGCGGTGATGATCACCGGTGACATCCAGGCCAAGATCATGACCGAGACCCAGCCGATGAAGATGGCCGCAGCGGAGGCGCTCTACGAGACGTCCGCGCCGGCGCCCTTCTCGATCCTGACGATCGGCTCACTCGACGGCAGCAAGGAGATCTGGTCGCTCAAGGTCCCGCACGGGCTGTCCTTCCTGGCGACCGGCACCACCACCGGCCAGGTCGAAGGCATCAACGATCTGCAGCAGGCGTACGAGCAGCGGTTCGGCCCAGGGACCTACACGCCGAACGTGCCGCTGACCTACTGGAGCTTCCGGTTCATGATTCTTTCGGGTGTTCTGGCGGCGGCTATCGCCCTGCTCGCACTCTGGCGCCTCCGCAGGCCGCGACCGCGCGCAACCAAGTGGCTCATCCGCGCGGCCCTTGCCGTCCCGCTGCTCCCCCTGGTCGGCAACAGCTTCGGCTGGATCTTCACCGAGATGGGCCGCCAGCCCTGGATCGTCTTCGGTCTGATGCAGACCCGCGACGGCGTCTCCCCCAGCGTGGGCGCCGGCAGCGTCCTCACCTCGCTGATCGTCCTCACCCTCCTGTACGGCGTACTGGCGGTGGTCGAGGTGTTCCTCCTGCTCCGCTTCGCCCGTGAGGTTCCCGCCGAGGCCGACTCGTCCGACCCGGAGGCCGCTGAGCCGGCCTTCCTGTACTGAGGAAGCCACCGATGGCACTCACTGATATCTGGTTCCTGCTCATCGCCGTCCTCTGGACCGGCTACCTCGTCCTCGAAGGCTTCGACTTCGGCGTCGGCATGCTGCTGCCGATCGTGGGCCGCGACGCCATCGACCGCAAGGTCACATTACGAACCATCGGCCCGGTCTGGGACGGCAACGAGGTCTGGTTGCTGGTCGCGGGCGGCGCGACCTTCGCGGCCTTCCCGTTCTGGTACGCGACGTTGTTCTCCGGCTTCTACCTTGCGCTGCTGATCATTCTGGTGGCACTCATTCTCCGCGGCATCGCACTCGAGTACCGCGGCAAGATCGACGACGCCACCTGGCACCGTCGCTGGGATCTGGTCATCGTCGGCGGCAGCGCCGTACCAGCGCTGCTCTGGGGTGTCGCGCTGGCGAACATCGTGCGCGGTGTCCCAATGGGCGCCGACCACGAGTTCGCCGGGTCTTTCTTCACCCTGCTCAACCCCTACGCCCTGCTCGGCGGACTCACCACACTGCTGCTCTTCGCCCTGCACGGCGCGGTCTTCCTCGCGCTGAAGACTCACGGCGACGTACACGACCGGGCGCTCAAGGTGGTGCCGCCACTCGGCATCGCAAGCGTCGTCGCAGCCGCGGGATTCCTCGGCTGGACGCAGACCCTCGATGGCTCCTGGATCACCTGGGCCCTCGCGGTGGCCGCTGCACTCTGCCTGATCGGTGGGCTGATCGCATCCAGGCTCGGCCGGGAAGGGTGGGCGTTCCTCGGCACTGCCGCCACCATCGCACTGGCTTCCGCAACCCTGTTCACGACGCTCTACCCGAATGTGTTGCCGTCGACCACCGACCCCGCGTTCAGCCTGACCACGCTCAACGCGGCATCGACGCCGTACACGCTGAAGATCATGACCTGGGTCGCGGTCATCTTCACCCCGCTCGTGGTGCTGTACCAGGGCTACACCTACTGGGTGTTTCGCGCCCGGCTCGGCCGCACTGACTTCCCCACCCCGGTACAGAAGGTCGCCAGCTGATGCCCGCCGTCGACCCCCGGCTGCTGCGCTACGCGAAGGCCACCCGGGTCTTCCTCGCGCTGTCGGTACTGATCGGGGCAGGTCAGGCGGTGGCGATCCTCGCCCAGGCCTGGTTGCTGGCAACCATCATCACCGACGCCTTCCTCCACGGCGCAGGGCTGGACGACCTCAGCGGGCAGCTCGCGCTCCTGGCGATCGCTCTGGCTGGACGCGCTTTACTGGCTTGGGTCGCCGAAGTGATCGCTCACCACGCGTCGGCGGCGGTGAAGTCGGAGCTGCGGATGCGGCTGCTCCATCAGGTGGTGCGGCTCGGTCCGCGCTGGCTGACCGGGGAGCGTAGCGGTGAGCTGACCACCCTGGCCACCCGCGGGATCGATGCCCTTGACGACTACTTCGCCCGCTATCTGCCGCAACTCGTGCTGGTGTGCTTCGTGCCGCTGATCGTGGCCGGCCGGATGTTCGCGGCGGACTGGCTCAGCGCGACGATCGTGCTCGTCACGCTGCCGCTGATCCCGCTCTTCATGATCCTGGTCGGCCTGACCACCAAGCAACTGATGGCAAGGCAGTGGGCTTCCCTCCAGCTCCTCGCTCACCACTTCCTGGACGTGCTGTCCGGGCTCGGCACTTTGAAGTCCTTCGGCCGCTCAAGAGTGCAAGTTGCCACTGTCGAAAAGCTCGCCGCCAAGCAGCGCAAGGCCACCTTGGCCTCGCTGCGGATCGCCTTCCTGTCGTCCCTGGTGCTGGAGTTGCTCGCAACGCTGTCTGTCGCGCTCGTGGCCGTCTCAGTGGGCCTGCGGCTCGTCGACGGCCGGCTCGATCTCCAAACAGCTCTGCTGGTTCTGATCCTGGCACCCGAGGCGTACCTGCCGCTGCGCCTGCTCGGTGCGCATTACCACGCCAGCGCCGAGGGCCTTGGCGCTGCCGAGCAGGTCTTCACAGTGCTCGACAGGGAAATCCCGGCGACTGGTACCGCGCTCCTCAAGGCGAACCGGACCATCGAGCTCGAGCACGTGATGGTGGCGAGTCCCGACCGTGACAGCCCCGCGCTCGACGGACTCTGCCTGACGATTCCACCCGGGCGGGTAACCGGAGTCGTGGGGCCCAGCGGCTCCGGCAAGTCCACTCTGCTCGCCGTGCTGCTGGGCTTCACCCGGCCGGACGCCGGACAGGTAGTTGTCGACGGCATCGACCTCGCGACGGCCGACCTGGACGACTGGCGGTCGCAGATCGCCTGGCTTGGCCAGGACCCCATGCTGTTCGCCGGTACGGTCTTCGAGAACATTCGGCTCGGACGCCCGGCCGCCGCTGAGTTCGCCGTACGGCGAGCAGCCGGCGCAGCAAGGGTCGACGTACCGCTGGAGCAGGTGATCGGTGAGCGGGGCAACGGTCTCTCGGCAGGGCAACGTCGGCGAGTCGCCTTGGCCAGGGCGCTACTGCTGGACGCTCCCCTGCTGCTGCTCGACGAGCCGACCGAAGGCGTCGACCCCGATACCGAAGGGGAGCTGCTCAACACCCTTCCGGCCGCATTCGCCGGCCGCACCGTCGTACTGGTGACGCATCGTCCAGCGCTTCTTGGCCTGTGCGACCAAGTGGTCGAGCTTGCGCCGGCGGCGGTAGCTGTATGACCTCGGCACGATGGCTGCTGAGGATCGCGCGGCCCGAGGCGTGGCGGCTGCTGGCGGCCGCCGCGCTGGGATCGCTGGCCCTCAGCTGCTCCATCGGTCTGATGGCGACCTCCGGCTGGCTGATCTCGCGGGCGGCTCAGCAGCCACCCGTTCTCTACCTCACGGTCGCCATCGTCGCCGTCCGCGCCTTCGGTATCGGCCGCGGCGTCATCCGGTACGCCGAACGCCTGGTCGGTCACGATGCCGCCTTCCGCGTGCTGGCCAGGACCCGGGTGCAGGCGTGGCTCGACCTCGACCGAGCCGCACCGGCCGGACTCGGCAAGCTCCGCTCCGGCGACGTCCTGGCCAGCCTCGTCGGCGATGTCGAGGCCGTGCAGGACCTCCTGGTTCGCGCTGTGCTGCCCATCGCGATCGCCTTGATCACAGGTACCGCAACCGTGGTGATGCTCGGCGCGCTGTTGCCGGCTGCAGGCCTGGTGCTGTTGGCCGGGCTGCTGGTTGCGGGTTTGGCTGCTCCTGCGGGCAGCCTGTTGGTCGCGGGCCGAGCTGAGCGCAGACTGGCACCGGCTAAGGCTGCCCTGACCGATCCGGTCCACGAACTACTCACAGGGTCCGCCGACCTGATCGCCTACGGAGCCGCTCCGGCCGCTCTCGCCCGGATCGCCGGCCGCGACCGCATGCTGACTTCCTTGAGCCGCAAGTCCGCGGCAGGCGCAGGCCTGGGTGTCGCCATCGGTGGCGCCGCACTGGCGTTCACCGTGGTCGGCGAACTGCTGGTCGGGATCCAGGCCGTCCGCGAAGGACAGTTGTCCGGCGTACTGCTCGCCGTACTCGCACTGACGCCACTGGCTGCCTTCGAGCTGACCACTACGCTGCCTGCGGCCGCTCAGCATCTCGTGCGTGGGCTCCGAGCCGTCGACCGGCTCCGCGCACTGGAAGACCTGCCCCATCCATCAGTTGCCTGGGGCAACAAGGCCGTCAGCGGGCACACGCTGACAATTCTCGGCGCGGATGCCCGCTGGCCGGGATCTGCCCACCCCACCTTGCGCGACGTCACCCTGCGGCTCGCTCCCGGTCGCAGGATCGCAGTGGTCGGCGCGAGCGGCGCCGGCAAGAGCACCCTGGTCGCGGCACTCGCGGGCTTCCTGGCGACCGAGCGCGGCTCCGTCACCTACGGCGGAGTCCCGCTGGGCGAGCTCGACGAGGACAGCTTCCGGCGGCAAGTCGTCGTCTGCGCCCAGGACGATCACCTCTTCGACACCACCATCCGCAACAACCTGCTCGTCGGCAAACCCGACGCCACCACAGGGGAACTGATGAATGCCCTCCGCCAGGCCCGGCTCGAGGCCTGGGTCAGCCGGCAACCCAGCGGACTCGACACCACCGTTGGCGAACGCGCTGTCCAACTCTCCGGCGGCGAGCGCCAACGGCTCGCCCTGGCCCGCGCTCTCCTCGCTGACCCGGCGATCCTTCTCCTCGACGAGCCGACAGCTCACCTGGACGAACCAACCGCCGCCGAACTGACCCGAGACATCCTGACCGCCACCCGCGGCCGGGCCACCCTGCTGGTCACCCACCGCCTGGACGGTCTGGAGGACCTGGACGAGGTGATTGTCCTCGGGCACGGCGAGGTGAGCCGCCGTGGCCACCCCGCCGACATCCTGCCTTCGGCTCGCACCAGATCACCTGCTCGGTCCTAGCTCAATTGGCGCGCCTGGCATTGGCAGCTGCGCGCGGTCGACTGGGCGGCTGACGTCCGATGGACGGCAGTGGTGGACACGCGGAGAAGGGCCGCCGCTTGACCGGGCGCCAGGGTCTTTGGTCCCGAGCCGCTCGACTTTCCCTACCCCTCAGAGCTGATCAGGACGGGTTCGCGGTCCGGCGCCGATACCGGCATCAGTTCGATGCCTACCCGTGGCGTGACCGACAGGTGGTCGATCCCCTGGCCCTCTCGGTAGGTGATGGCCCGATCGGTGAAGGCCGAGCCCCAGCAGCGTTTGCAGGCCGACAGCAAGGTGTGGTTGCCCTTCACCTGGACGAACAGTTCCTGCGGACCTGTCAGAAACTCGTCGAGCGGTTCGTCCGCCGCAAGACAACTCACGAACAACGCGGCTTCGGGTCCGCCAAGTGCGACGTACTCGAGAGTGATCGCCTCAGCCAGGTTGGGAGCGACCTGCGCGTCGAAGAACGCCGTACGGATGAATGCGCCGACCGCGACCACGTCCGCTCCTTCGCGAAGCCGTCGGATCTGGGCCGCGATCAGCGGACGGAGTCTCGCCGCCCGCACGAACTCCAGGTAGGCAGCGCCGGTCGTGGTGTAGCTGGTGCCTCCGGTCTCGCGATGGACGTACGGCGAGTCAGTCATCGCGACGTCGTACTGGAGCAGGTTCGCCAGTGTGGCCGTATCAGCGATGTCGTTGATCGCCACCACCTCGACAACCTCAGTGCCGCGCTCCAGCGCGGCCCGGAGGAAGTCCCTGCCGATCCGCCCGAACCCGTTGATCCCCACTCTGACAGTCATCTCTGGCCTCCTCAGCCGCGACATTTCGCTGAACGGGAAGCCGTTCAGGCGTCTCTGCCTGTCCCATTCCAGACCCGTCGCGGCCAGCCGATCAGTGCCAAAGGTCCCCACTGCCAGAGGCCGACAGACCACTTCGCAGCCCAGCCGGCGCCCTCCCACCACTTGCCGACTTGCAAAAGTTTGCAATTGCATACATTCTGAGATCATCGACCAGTGTGGAGGCAGTTCGTGGGCGAAGGTGAGTTTGCGATCGACTTGAGGCAGCGTGTGCTCGACGCGCGGCAGGCGCTAGGGCAGGCCCGGATCGAGGGTGACTTCTACTCTGTCGACGTCCGGACGGGTGAGCTCGACAGCCTGACGCGGATCGCGACGGAGAACGGAATCGACCTCCCCGCCGCTCAAAGTGCTACGGCTGACCTTGGCAGCGAGCAATGAGTGGCGCGGCGATGGTTCCGCTGTACCAGGCCAAGGCTGAATTCTTCAGGATGCTCGGTCACCCGGTGCGGATCCGGGTGCTGGAGCTGCTGCAGGACGGTCCGCGGCCCGTGCGTGATCTGCTGGCCGATATCGCGATCGAGCCGTCGAGCTTGTCGCAGCAGCTCGCCGTGCTGCGCCGGCACGGCATCGTCGTGTCCCGGCGGGACGGATCGAGCGTGGTCTACGAGATCGCCAGTGATGACGTCGCCGAGTTGCTGCGCACCGCTCGCCGGATCCTGACGACCTTGATCACGACCCAAGGTGAGTTGCTCGCCGAGCTGCGCGGGGCCGAGACCACCACTCGATGAGGCGTTCCTCGTCGTGGGTCCGGCAACGGGCACAGTCGCTGCTTCCTGCCCGCGACGACCTGGCGGCGATGCTGCGTCAGCCCCGCCGCGATCTGATCGCCGGGCTGACTGTCGCGATCGTCGCGTTGCCACTTGCCTTGGGGTTCGGCATCTCGTCCGGCCTGGGCGCCGCTGCCGGGCTCACCACAGCAGTAATCGCCGGAGCGCTGGCTGCGGCCTTCGGTGGCTCGAGCCTGCAGGTCTCCGGACCGACCGGCGCGATGACCGTCGTACTGGTGCCGATCGTGCACGCCCACGGTGCGGCAGGTGTGCTGACCGTCGGGCTGATGGCCGGGCTGATCCTCATCGGCCTGGCCATCGCCAAAGCAGGCCGCTACATGGCGTTCGTGCCCGCCCCCGTCGTCGAAGGGTTCACCCTCGGGATCGCTGCCGTCATCGGACTGCAGCAGATACCTGCCGCCCTCGGTGTCCACCCACCTGACGGTGATCAGGTCGCCGTTGTCGCCGCCCGTTCCGTGGCAGCCTTCGCGACGCACCCGCACTGGGCCGCGGCCGGAACCACAGCACTCGTCGCGGTGGCCATCCTCGTAGGTGGAAGACTCCGCCCAGCCGTCCCGTTCTCCATCCTCGCGGTCATCGCTGCGACCGTAGCGACCGAGCTGGCCGGCCTCGACATCGCCCGGATCGGATCGCTGCCCTCCGGACTCACTGCCCCGTCACTGTCATTCATCGACCTTTCAGCGCTGTCGTCGCTGGCCGGAGCGGCCCTTGCCGTCGCAGCGCTGGCAGCACTGGAATCGTTGCTGTCGGCAGCAGTCGCCGACGGCATGGGGGTCAACCACCGCCACGACCCCGACCGTGAACTGTTCGGCCAAGGGATCGCCAACCTCGTCGTACCGATGTTCGGCGGTGTACCGGCCACCGGCGCGATCGCCCGGACCGCGGTCAACGTCCGGTCCGGGGCCGGTTCACGCCTGGCCGCACTGATCCACGCCGCAGTCCTCGCAGCGATCATCTACACCGCTGCACCCCTGGTCGAGCGGATCCCTGTCGCCGCCTTGGCCGGTGTACTGCTGGCCACAGCCGTTCGGATGGTCGAGGTCGGCTCCGTGCGGGCGATGGCTCGCGCCACCCGCTCCGACGCCATCGTCTTGGCCCTGACCGCGATCGCCACCTTGGCCCTCGACCTGGTCAAGGCCGTCATCCTGGGCCTGATCGTGGCCGGAGCGCTTGCGCTTCGAGCGGTCGCGCGCAGCGCCACACTGCGCCAGATGCCGCTCCATCCCGACCTGCCTGGCAACCACACCGCCGAAGAACGAGCCCTGCTGGACCAGCACATCGTTGCCTACCGCATCGATGGCCCGCTGCTCTTCGCCGCTCACCACTTCCTGCTCGAACTGTCCGAGGTCGCCACCGTCTCCGTGGTCATCCTTCGGATGTCAGCTGTCAGCGCGATCGACGCCAGCGGCGCCCTCGTCCTCAAAGACGCCATCCAGAAACTCCAGCACCGCGGCATGACCGTCCTCATCTCCGGCATCCGCCCCGACCACAACCGGCCACTGGCCGCGCTCGCCGTCATCACCCAACTGCACGCTGCCGGACAGGTCTTCCCCAACACCCCCGACGCCATCCACGCCGCCCGCGCCCACCTGTTCAGCACCGGCGTCCTGCACCCCCCGACGGCCGAACCTGACACCGCCACAGCAAGCCGCAATTCATGACGCCCACCGGCAACAAACGTGCTCCTCTTGCGTTCTGCATGCAGATTGCCGTCGCGTGCGACGCGGCTTGCAGAGCCGGTGGTTTCCTCCATCGCCCAGCCGTACGCAACATCGCCGTACTGGTTGCTGGCGGCAACATAATCGTTGCCCGCGTCTTCGACGGGATACAGCCGAAGTTCAGGCAGGGTCCCCCGAACAATCACTCCGCCACGATTGCAGCATCCCGCCCGGCGAACGAGTCGCCGGGCGACCCCACTCTCAGGTCAGGCTAAGCGCCGCCGACGCGTATGGAGAACTGTCGCCAGGCCTGCCGTGATGAACATGACCGAGCCGTAGACACCTACCGGTACGGCGATTCTGGCATTTCCCAGCAATGACGGGCTCAACGCGATCGCCAGGGCCAGCGGTACGTTGTGGATGCCTATCTCCATGGAGCACGCGATGGCTTGGGTACGCTCCATACGGGCCAGCCGCGGTACGACGTACCCGATCGCGAGACTCAGCGAGCTGAGCGCGAGCGTGGCCCAGCCCGCCTGGGCCAGGTTGTCCGCGGCGTTGGCGCGGTCGCCGTAGATCGCGAGGCCGATCAGCAGCAACAGCAGCACGGCCGCCGCGATCTTCACCGGCGCCACCATGCGTAGCGCCAGTACGGGCCGCACCCGGCGCAACAACATCCCGAGACCGATCGGCACCAGCACCAGCGCGAACACCTGCGCGACCTTGCCGGCCTGCAGGCCGATCTGGCCGTCGCCGAGGAAGTACGCGAGCGACAGGTTCACCACGATCGGCAGCGTGACCACAGACAGCACCGAGTTCACGGCCGTCAGCGTCACGTTCAGCGCGACGTCGCCACCGGCGAGATGGCTGAAGAAGTTCGCCGTGGTCCCCCCGGGGGCCGCCACGATCAGCATCATCCCGACGGCCAGCTCGGGCGCCATCCCGAGCGCCGACACCAGCCCGAAACACAGCGCCGGCATCACCAGTACCTGGATCGCCAGCGCCAGCAGCACCACTCGCGGTGCCTGCGCGACCCGGGTGAAGTCGGCAACGGTCAGCGACATCCCCAACCCGAGGGTCACGATGATGATGGCAAGGGGTATGAAGGCCAGCAACGCGTCGATCGACATGGTCGGCTCCTGATCGGCCTGGGGCGGTAGGCGGTCAGCTCGACCCTAGGGACAAGCCCGGAGTCGCCGGAACCCACTGATCCGCCATCGCCCCCATGGCAATCATCGATAGCAACCGACGATCGCTGGACCAAAGTCGTCGGCGCGGCCCCCTCCCAGGCCATGGACAACGCAGAGCGACGGGTCTTCAATGAGCCCCGGGGGAATCATGAATGGAGAACCGGAGAAAGTCACGGAAAGTTACGAGAAGACGCATCTGGACAAGGACAGCGGCAACGCGACGTTGGCGGCGTCGACGCCGCCGTCGACCGGCGTACCGGTTACGGTGCAGACGATGACCGTGGCTCCGGCAGTCAAAGGCACCACGGCGGCGCCTGCACCGGTACGAACCTTGCCGAAGGCGATCGGCGACGTCCGATCGCTCTCGGCGGGACTCTTCTGCCGGGACCTGAAGACCAAGGGGTACAGCTATGTCGCGGCGATCGACTACTGGCGGCTGCACGGTCAGCCCGACCAGATGGATGCCGACCGCAACGGTATCCCTTGCGAGACCGTCTACCCACGCAGCGACATCGGCTCGTACTGGAACGGGCGGGAGGTGGTCGGTGTGACACCACTGACGTCCGGACTGTTGTGCCGCGATCTGGCCGGCCGGGGAGCTACGTACGCCCAGGCCGTCGCCTACTGGTGGTACTACAACCGTCCGCTGCGGATGGATGCCGACCAGAACGGCATCCCCTGCGAGACCGTCTACTCAGTTGCCGTGGTCAACGACTTTTGGTTCCAGTGAGGCGGTCCGTCTGGGTGGCATTCCTGTCCGCGGCGCTGGTCGTCGCGGGCAGCGGCCTGATCGTACTCACCGCTACCGGCGCTTTCGACCAGTCCGAGTCCAGCAAGCCATCCGGTCCGGCGCCTGCCCAGCCCCCGATGCTGAGCCGGCCTCCGAAGTCGGTGGCTACACAGCCGCCGGTCGCCATCAGCGCCACCCGGTATGTGTTTCCGGTTGGTGGTTGCCGGGCGGATGCTTCGCAGAGTCATCATGATTATCCAGCGTCGGACATCTTTGCGGACAAGGGTTGTGAGTTCGTCTCGCCGGTGGATGGGCGGGTCGATGAAGTGACCCGGGTGGACACCTGGAACAAGAAGACGAACGTCGGGCGGGATCGTGGCGGGTTGTCGATCTCCGTCGTCGGCGTCGACGGCGTGCGGTACTACGGATCGCACTTGGCGGCCATCGGAGCTGGGATCAAGCCGGGGCTGGTGGTGAAGGCCGGGCAGACGCTGGGCCTGACCGGGAAGACCGGGAGTGCCCAGATGACGCCGCCGCATCTGCACTTCGGGATCAGTTGGCCGACGCCTGCCGGGCACTGGTGGATCCGTCGGGGAGCCGTGCCGCCGCAGACCTTCCTCAACGCGTGGCATTCCGGACGACAGCTCTCGCCTGTGTCGTTGGTGGGGAAGACCGAGCGCGCGTATGGCGCCGACCGCGGGTGCCGGTCCTACTGCTGACGAAGGGTCCGGAAGAAAGCGCGGACGTCGTCGACCAGCAGGTCGGGCGCTTCCAGGGCGGAGGGGTGGTGAAGACGTGGTTGAGCCGCGAGAATCAGGCCGTGATCCGGATCCACTTCACCGCGGCGGACGTTGGGCGGGTGACCTTCCTCCCCGAACCCGAGCCGCTTCGGCAGGCGGCGTTGGCCGCTCGCGCGCTCGGACCTGGTCAGACATCCGCCGCGGCTCGGCGGTGGCGGCGGGTGGCCGCGAGCAGGGTGCGGCCGGCGATGGGGCCGCTGTTCAAGCTGATCTCGCCGACCGGGCAGTTTCCGGGCTTCCTCACACCGCAGGTGGACAGAGCCGGGCTGGAATCAGCGATCGAGTGTCTGCTGGAGACCCCGGCAGACTTGATTCGCGCCGAGCTCCAACCGCACCTGCCGGCTGAGATTCATCCCTACATGCGAGCGCTGCTGCGTGGCCAGGCCGATGCGCGTCGAGCGCTGGGCGGCGCCGTACGCGAGTTCCACCGGCTCGTCCTTGGACCGTCTGCGATCGACCTGGGGCGCACTCACGCGGCCGATCTGGCCATCCGCTCGCGGACGGTCCTCACCGGCGGTACCGAAGAGCTTCTTGCGACTCTGCACCCGACGGTCGCCTGGCAGGACGGCTTCCTCAGTTTCCCGATGCCATTCGAGTACGACGTGAAGCTGGCCGGCCGAGGCCTGCGGCTCTGCCCGTCGCCCTTCGTCTCGGAGTGCCTGATCTTCGACGAGCCCGGAGTGGTTCCGCTGCTGATCTACCCGGCTGTCGCCCTGCCCGCAGTGGACTCGGACGAGCGGGATTCGGCCGATGCCCTGGCCGAACTCCTTGGACGCACCCGCGCAGCTGTCCTGCGAACCCTCGCCGCCCCCGCCGGCACCAGCCAGTTGGCCCGTCGGCTCAACATCTCCACCGCCTCTGCCTCCGAGCATGCCCGTGTTCTGCGTATCGCCGGTCTCCTGACCACCGACCGATCTCGTGGCACTGCCCACCACTCGCTGACCCCCGTCGCTGTTCAGTTGCTGCTCAGCATGGACTGCTAGTTCAGATCCGGTACTACGGAAACGGTGTACGGCGGAGTCCCTGGGGCTTGGTCGAGCTGGCTGTTCACCCAGAGCAGCCGGCCGCGATCCCGCGCGATCGTCGTCGGGGTCGTTCCGGCCGCGCCCGGTGCCGAATCGGCGAGGATCGTGGCCTTGGACCAGGTGCGGTCGAGCCTGGCCAGCCGGGTGACGTACCGGCCGTTGCCTGCGTTGTGGACGACGTACAGATGATGTCCCTCGAGCAGGTAACCGTCGCCGGACAGAACCCCGTCGGCCTCGACCGGCCGCACCGCGCGCGATGCGATGTCCACTCGATAGGTGAGGTCCTGACCTTGTTCGCCGACGAGCAAGGTCCGGCCGTCCGGAGTGCCGACGATGCCGTTGAGGAAATACGGCTTCGGGGTGATCTGATCACGCGTGATCCACGGCTTGAGCTCACCCAGCCCGTGCCGGGTGATCGACGCTCGCCAGATCTGGTTGTGCGCCGAATCGGTGACGTAGACGGCGTCCTTGGTGAAGGCGAAGTCGTTCAGGAACGAGCCTTCCGCCGCCGGCCGTGATGCCAGCAGCCGGCCACGGGCGTCGTACCGGAAGAGCCGCCCGGTGCCCGCGCCGGCGACGAGGATCCGGCCCCAGCGATCCACATGTACGCCGGTCGCCTGGGTGCGGCCGTCGGCCCCGCCTGGCACGAACAGTTGGAGCCGGGCGCTCCGCACGGAACCGCGATAGACCGCGCCGGTCCCGACACTCGTGACGTAGATGGTGCCGTCGCGCGTGACCTCGATCCCCTCGGGCGTATCACCTGGCGTCTCCGACACGACGTACGTCGATGGGCGATGCGGCTCGTGCCAGGGGCGCGCGGCCGCCGTCGTCGAGGTGGTCACTGTGATCGCCAGGACTGCTAGAACGATGAGTTTTCTCATCCGCCCAGCCTCGGTTCCCGCTCGGGCGCCCTGCGACCGCTTTCGGCCCAGCCCGAAGGGCTGAGTCGAGCAACCATATCGGCTGCGGGCCTGTCTACATCGCCGGTCTGGCTCGCCTGGCGGTGGGCCAGAGCCATCCTGGTTGGCGGGCCGCTCTGCGGGACCTGGACCTTCGATCGGGAGGTGTGGCGGAGTCGATTCGTGGCAGTGTCAGCAGAGCGTCGGCCGTCTCGTCGTCAGGGTTGCTCCTGATGTAACGCTGCATGCTCTGGCCGACGGCCCTGATCCGCGGCCCACGACGCCCGTCCGGCTCGCCGACATAAGCGATACCGCCACCGTGTTCAAGCCACCGGATGACGTCCTCGATCGAGCTCTCTTCCAACCCACCGTGAGGAGCCGACCACTGAACGCGAGCGATACCGCGCAGGTCTTCGCGCTCCTGCGACATTGCGACCGCAGTAACCGTCACTGCCGGGTAACTTGCAAGGCTCATCGACTGCCACGCGCCTCCTGGTATACCAACCCCCGCATCGTGGCACTCGATCCCGCCGATTTGGAAGGGCCAGACCACCCACTGGACCGCTGCCGCTGGGGAGAATCTCTATGCTCATGAAATGACAGAAGGTAGATCAGTGGCCGCTGGAGACACTCGCGCTCCGGCTGGAACCGCCCTCTGGGCCCTGGCGGCGATCGTCGCATCCGCCGCGGTGTACTTGGCGTTGCTCGGCTGGCACGCCGAAAAGACCCTCGACCCGGCGACCGGAAACGAGACCGGCCCGTACGACGCGTGGCAGGTCATTGTCCTCGCGGTGGTGATCGCACTCCTGGCCGCGATCATGGGTGGCGCCGGCAAAGGCTGGTTGGCGATCATCACGATCCCGCTGACGCTGACGCTGATGTTTGCGGTTGATGCCGCTACCGCTAGCAACGCGGATGGCTTGTGGGCAATCGGTGCCCTGCTTGTGCTGATCGGCTCCGCTGCCGGGGTCGCAGCTGTCTCGCTACTCTCTCAGCGTTACGTTCCGCGGGCCCAAGGCGGCCGGTCCGGCAATTAGCCGTCGCGCGCCTGTCGGTGCTCGCTGACCAGGTGCGGGTGGACCCGGTCAGCTGATAGAGATGTGGGGAAGCTTCCGATCCGCCTCAGTGGAGTGCTCATGAGTTATGTTCCGCCGCCGGAACCGCAACGACACCCAACGCCGGCTGGTCAGCCCTGGACCGATCCGCACGGGCGTGGATGGCCCGGCGGACCGCCGCCGGTGGAGCCTCCCAAGGGGGCCGGAGTTGCCGCGGTCGCGTTGGTCTTGGGCATCATCGGGTGCCGGGTGTGGCTGCTGCCCGTCAATCTGGACAGAATCCGCGCCTACTCGCCCCTCCCGTTCGCGTTGCTCGGGTTCGTCCTCGCGGTCGTCGCCCTGAACGGACGCCGTCGCGGGAAACCGATGGCTGCGATCGGCGCGGTCCTGTGTTGTCTGGGGCTCCTTTTCAGCTTGATCCTGATCACCCTCAGGTCCTGAGCCGACCGGGGAGATACGCGAGCAACTGGCGATGGCCGAGGCGGCTCAGTCATGCATCAGTACGTCGGCGATCGGACGTCGCGGAGTTCGTAGGACGGGCGGGCCGTAGCCGACCCGGAGGACAGCTTGTGGCCGCTGCCAAAGGCCGAGCGGATCGTTGATCTGCCAGCGCAGCTCTGCGTGTTCGATGACCTGGTTCAGCAACGAGGTGGCCAGGCCATGACTTGCCGCCGCGAGCAACACTCGCTCCATCGCCTGACCCGCCCGTAGCCATTCGATCGGGCCGTCGAATCGGGTCGCCAGGACGGCCAGCTGGGGTTCGGCCTCGAAAACTCCCAGCGGGCGCTCGAGATCGGCGGCAGCCACCGCGAGGTCGCGAGCTGCCGGCAGGCCGCGGGCAGCTCGCGGCCCGAGCGCACGCGACGGGACACCGTCGACCGACCGATCGCCTCCGACCCACTGCCGGCGTTCCGCGATCCGGGCCCGGCTCGCATCGTCAGCGCCCCCCGCTTCCTTCGTTGCCATGTGCAACCACCACCGCAGGCTGGGGCGATCCAGCCACTGCAGCCGGGCGCCCTCGATCCGCGCCGCGAGATCAAGCCCGGCGCGGGTCTCGTCCGGCACCCGCTCGTCGGTGTAGGGCTGGCGGTTCGTCCGCCGCTTCGTCAGGTACGGTCCCAGCACCGAGAGCTGGCTGCCGTCCGGATCACCCAGCTCGACGAGCGCAACCAGGTCCGGGCGCCGTTTGTCGACCAGGTGGCGGACCTGGGAGCCGTAGCCGCGGACGGCCGCGCCGACCCGGAGGTTCAGGATCGCGGCCCCGAGCGACACGAACAGCATCCTCCGCTGGGGGTCCTCGGCGGGCAGCTCGCGATCCCGGTCCCGGTACACCTCGACCACCGAGCCGGCGAACCGGAACCGCCAAGGCTGCGTGTTGTGCATCGACGGTGCCAGCACCGCGGCCAGGATCATGGTCTCCCGATCGTCGGCACTCAACGCGATTCCGCTCATGGCAGGTCCGCTCCGTCATCTCACCTCATGGGCACTCGCTGCAGCAGGGCCTTTCGCCAGCCGAAGAAGGGACCTTTGGCGGGCTTGGCAGTAACGTCTGGGCGCTGCGGCCGGCGGGACCATTCCCGGCACGATGCTTGTTACAGAGCCGTCGGTGACTTGCCTGGGCTAGTGGCCAGTTGGCTCACAGCGCTCTGAAGGTCCTTGCCCCAGCGCTGCGCCCGACCGGTCTCGCCGTCCAGGAGCGAACCTAGAACGCCTTCTACGTAGAAACTCTCCGGCGGCACCAGCATCGGGAAGCCCCGGCGGCGCAGCAGTCTGGCGGCACCGCGTGCTGCGGATCCCGGCAACCGGCTGCCCTTGATCATCCGGGTGTCGAAGGTCGCAGTCGTCACCCGCCCCTGCCGATCGGCGAGAGCGCCGATCCATTCCCGCATTCCGATGTCTGGAGACATCACCACCGGTCCCTTGGTCGATGCATCGGTGCGCGTCGACGGCCTGGTCATCCCGAACGCGTGAGTCGGACCGCCGACCACCAGCAGGTCTAGCGCCGAGCCGAGCTTCGCCGGCGCTGCGCCGACCTCGACCAGCTCGACCTCGGCACCGGCGCGGAGTCCGTCGGCGATGGCTTCGGCGACCATTTCGGTGTTGCCGAACATCGATTCGTAGACGACGAGGACTTGCAGCTTCACGGACATGGTCACCTCAGTGGTTGATTCGTCGACTCCAAGGAAGATCAGCGCAGCCATGAGTAGCGGCGGACGACGCTGAGGTTGTTCCAGCGGTCGGCCAGGCCCCAGGTGCGGCCGGCGGCGAGCAGCGCCAGGGCAACCAAGGTGATGGCGCCGAGGATGTGGTCGTCGATCACCGGGTTGGTTGTCAGCGGCAACGAAGCGCCCCACATCATCACGTACAGTGCGACTCCGGCCACCGCGGCGATGCGCAGTGCGACGCCGAAGATCAGCGCGAGCCCGATACCGGCCAGGCCGATCATGAACAGCGGCGTGACCCAGAAGTCGCCGACCAGGGAGTGGTAGAAGCCGGCGAACGGTCCCTCGGCGCCCTTCAGGAAACCGGCGGTCGGGTTGCCTCCGTCGAGCCACCCTTTACCGGCGGGGGTGGCGTAGCCGAGCCCGAACAACTTGTCGACGAACGCCCAGAAGAACGTCAGGCCGAAGGCGATCCGCAAAACCGCGACCACGCGGCCGGTCGTCGTACCGGCTTTCGGTGCGTTGACCAGAAAGTCGGCGGTGGCCGGGGTGCGGTGGCGGTTCGGGGTGATGGTCATGGTTGCTCCTTCAGATTCGAGGTGACATCTGAATGCTGCGGCCACGGGACCGGTCTGCATCAGGGCCCGTGGTCCCTAGCACAGGTGCCGAAGGACCTGCCAGGTCGGGACCCGGCGCCCACAGCCAGAACCACCCGTCGCTACCGAATCCGGCCGGCGGGCAGCCACTCCGTGATCTCCGAAGAGTGCCCGTGCTGATATTGCACGAGACCGTGCCAGCCCCGCGGCAGGTGGTCACGCCCGATCAGCCAGCCGGGCCACCAGGCACCGTACGCCCACACCTGGACGTGAGCGGGTAGGTCCAGGTGTGCCAGCCGGGACTGGTTATCGGGCTCTGCGGCCGCGGAGTTGGTTTCAGCGTTCATGACGCGGGCGCCGCTGCGGCCAGTGCAGTCGGCCGGCGAAGCTCCGTGCCGACATCATGCAGATGGCGCAGGCTTTGCAGGTACGACTCGATGACGCCGGTCGACAGGTATGGGATTCCGGCGTGGTGACAGTAGGCGCGGACCGTGCCCTGCGCGTGGCGCAGATTGGCGCGCGGCATGTTGGGGAAGAGGTGGTGTTCGATCTGGTAGTTCAGGCCACCCATGAACCAGTCGGTCACCGGGTGACCGTTGACGTTGCGGGAGGTACGAACCTGCTTCTCGAGGTGGCCCCAGCGGGTCTCGGCGCCGGGCATCTCCATACCTTTGTGGTTCGGGGCGAAGACACTCCCGAGGTGCAGCCCGAACAGCGCCTGGTGCAGGGCCGCGAAGGTGACCGCCTTCGGCAGCGACATGATCGTGAGCAGGCCACCGAAGTACAGGACGAGGTGAGCGGCGATCAGGCCCAGTTCCAGCGCTGCCTTGCGCAGCGGGCGCCGGCTCAGGAGGTAGCTGATGCTGGAGATCTTCAGGTTGAAACCTTCGAGAGTCAGCAGCGGGAAGAAGATGGCGGCCTGATGACGGGTGAGCCAACCGTGCAGGCCGGTGCGTCCTTCGGCCTGGCCGAGAGTCCAGACCAGTACGCCGGCCGCCACGTCGGGGTCTTTATCGGTGTGGTTGGGGTTGGCGTGGTGACGATTGTGCTTGTCGTTCCACCACCCGTAGCTCATCCCCAGCAGCAGGTTCGCGTGGAGCCGGCCGATGGCGTCGTGCGTGCGGCGGGAACGGCCGATCTGCTGATGGCCGGCGTCGTGGCCGAAGAATGCGGCCCGGGTGGTGAACACTGCCGCCGGCACGGCGAGCAGCAGGACGAGCCAGGAGTTGCCGAGCAGCATCAGACCGGCGACAACGGCGGCCAGGCACAGCAGGTTGACGATGATCGAGACCACATAAGTTCCGGTACGGCGTTCAAGCAGGCCGGCCGCCTTGATTTCGCGCAGCAGCGGTGCGAAGTCGCTGCCTGGGGGTGTTGTGACCGGACGCTTCAGAAGCGCACTGTTCGGTGTCATGAGATTCTCGAATCGTGAGGGGCCGAAGTCGGCCGGAACGGCGGTAGCTGGGTGCAGGTCACCTGAAGACGGCGTGATGGCTGTCCTGGGACCAGGGACATTCAGTTCCGCGGCGGCGCCTCCTCCGCAGGAAGCGCCTGGTTCACGATGACGACAAACTCGGGGTCAGAAACTTCGCCGAACTCTTCGGCTGCGGTCGCAAGACCCCACCGGTACCCCGGGCTGCGGGCCGCCAACCTGATTGATCGCAAAGTCCGTCGTACGATCGATGTGGTCGCTCCAGAAAGTGGGCGCGGAAGTGCGGAGTCATGGGAGTACGGCATGCCCCAAGATCACTCGTCGGCGGAGGCCTTCGGGAGGCTCGCTACCGAACTGCAGGATGCCGATGGCGTCGATCTGACGGTTGAGGCAGTCGTGCAGTTCGCGCTGCAGGCAGTCTGGTGCACCTACGCGTCGGTCGTCCTGGTGGGACGGGGCCGAAAGCCGCAGATCATGGCGCTGACCGACCCTCGGCTGGCCAAGCTCGACGAGACCCAGATCCAGGCTGCCGACGGGCCGTTGCTGACAGTCATCCGCGACCAGGCGGCGCTCCTGATTCCGGACATCGCCGCCGACCGTCGATGGCCCGGCGCATGGGCCGACGCGCTGATCGGCGAGGGGATCCGCTCGGCGATCCATCTGCCGCTTCTGGTGGGTGGTTCAGCGCGGGCGGTGCTGAGCCTGTACTCCGGCGAGCCGAACGGATTCGACACCGACGACCTGGCCGTGGCACACATCCTTGCCGACCACGCCGCGGTAGCGATCGCCGGCGCACGCCGCGAAGTGGACCTGGCCCACGCAGCGGATGCCCGAAACCTGGTCGGTCAGGCGATCGGGATCCTGATGGAACGCTACGACCTCGACAACGCCCGGGCCTTCGCCGTTCTCAAGCGTTACTCCCAGGACAACAACCGGAAGCTCCGCGACGTCGCCCAGGAACTGATCGACACCCGCAAACTCTCGAACCGGCCGATACGCACCGATCAAGGTCCTGCCGCTCGCGACGCATAGAACGCGCCGAACCGGGCACCGGCCGTACTCACGGACGACGGTGTCTCGAGCCACCGCCCATCCCAGGTCTCGGCGTTCAACCAGCAGCGCCGGGGCTGCCTTCAAACGGCGAGCCGCCCTGCGTCACCCCACCCCACCCCACCCTGCCGCGGCCAAGGCCTCGCGGGCTCCTCGCACCGAACGCGCGGCGGACCACGCTACGAGCAATGCCTGCGTCGACCGGTGCGGCGCGGCGTGCGGTTGAAGGCAGCCGCAGCGGGCACTGTAGACAGACGACGTCAAGGCCGCTTTGTCACGGTCAGCCGTTCACGGCGCGCGATAACCGGTCAGGGACAGGTGTGAAGGCAGTGACATCACTGCGCGTACGGCAGATTCTGCTCGAGGTGCTGGCGATCGACCGGCCTGATCCGCCCGGTCTCGACGGCGACACGGTGTGGTCCAGATTGTGCGCTTCGGCGACCGGTTCGGTGCCGGTGAGCGGCGCGGGCGTTGCGCTGATGACGCCGATCGGTCACGGCGGCACCCTCGCGGCGACCGACGGGCCGGCCGCGGTGATGGAAAACCTGCAGCAGACTTTGGGCGAAGGCCCGTGCCTGACCGCGTTTCACGAGCGACGGCCTGTTCTGGAGCACGACCTCGCCCGGGCGGCAGCACGCTGGCCAGGCTTCGCGCCCGCCGCTGCCGAAGCCGGAATCGCGGCGATCTTCGCGTTCCCTCTTCAGGTTGGCGCCATCCGGCTCGGCGTCCTCGATCTCTACCGCAACACACCTGGCCCACTGGACAGCCTGCAGTTGGCCGAAGCACTCAACCATGCAACGGCTGCAGCGACGATTCTGCTGGACCTGCAGTACGACGCTGTGCCTGGCGGGCTGGCCCCCCAGCTCGCCGACGCGGCCGACAACCATCGGGAGATCCACCAAGCCACCGGCATCATCACCGTCCAGGCATCGGTCGGAATAAGCGAGGCGCTGCTGCTCCTCCGCGCCCGCGCCTATGCCGAAGAACGTCCGCTGCGAGAACTAGCTGAAGACGTGGTCGCCCGGCGGGTGACCTTCCACCCCGAGGACGACCATCATGAATAAGACACTGACCTCGTGCACACGAAACCTTCTGGTCCGGAAAGGCGGCATCACATGAGCAGGGAGCAGCGCCTCGCAGAGGTGTTCGTCGAACTGGCCGACACCCTCGTCGACGAATTCGACGTCATCGATCTCCTTCACACCTTGTGTGAGCGTAGTGTCGAACTTCTGCAGGCCGACGCCGCCGGGCTGATCCTGGCGGACCAGCGCAGCATGCTGCACGTCATGGCCTCCACCACCGAGGAGGCCAAGCTGCTGGAGCTCTTCGTCCTGCAGAACGACGAAGGCCCCTGTCTTGACTGCTACTCCACCGGTCAGCAAATGGTCAACATCGACCTGAACGAAGTCGAAGAACGCTGGCCCAGGTTCCGCGCCGCAACCATCGCCGCGGGTTACCAGTCCACCCATGCAATCCCGTTACGGCTCCGCGGGCAGGTCCTCGGGGCGCTGAACCTCTTCTGCGCTGACCGCACCACCCTCGGCGACGCCGACGTCGCCCTCGGCCAGGCGCTCTGCGACATTGCCACCGTCGGCCTCCTTCAGGAACGCACCGTGCGCCAAGGCGCACTCCTGGCCGAACAGCTTCAGTCCGCGCTGAACAGCCGCATCATGCTCGAGCAAGCCAAGGGCGTCTTGTCCGAACGCGCCGGGATCAACGTCAACGATGCCTTCACTCTGATCCGGGCCTATGCCCGTCGCAACCGCCAGCAGCTACACGCCGTTGCCGGTGCGATCATCGATGGCACCATCACGTCCTCAGACCTGACCTGATTCACAGCGGATCCCGTCGTACGACGGCCGCGGTCGCTGGGCGAGGTAGCGCTGACGCCGGCACGTCGCTTCGCCGGACCAAAGCAGCGGCGCGCTACTCCAGGAACTGCGGGCGAGAGCACTGCAAGCTGCCGTGCGGCTGAAGCCCAATCAGCAGCACGGACCTCGGCGACGATCCATCGTCGAGGGGGACCCGGAAGTCATGAGCAGACGTTCGTTGCCAACGACCGAGCCGCCGCTCGCTCCCGAACGCTCCGGTGCTGCTTTCCAGGCGGTCTGGACAATCCACGGCAACGCGTTGCGTGCGTTGGCAGCAACGATCCTCAGGAACTCGGCGGCTGCGGAGATGGTCGTGGTCGATGTCGTCTCCACTCGGTGCGTCGGACCTGGCGGCATCGTCAGGCTGCCGTCGCGCTACGAGTTGGCGCGACTGACCTACCTGCGCTGCCTGCGGGCCTGACCAGGAGTGGTGAAACGCGCCTGGATGAGGCGGCGTCCGCTCCGGGTGAGGGCGCGCCCGAGGGTGTGAACCCGGGCCGGCGACTACGTTGGCTGTCTCACGGCTGCGCAAGGCTCGGAGCTGTCCGGCCGCTGAGGTGGGAGACTCGCGCAGTGAAAGTACTGCGCTGGGGACTGATCGTGGTGACAATTCTGGCGGGCCTTACTGGAACCTGGCGCCTCGCCGGACCGCGACCGGACGTAGAGGTGGGAGCGGTCAAGCAACTGCACTTCTTGCGGGGCGCGATCGAGGACGGCGCCGACCGTCAGGCACAGGGACTGTTCCCGGAGGGCTACTTCTTCCTGAACGTGCTGTACGGACTCACCTGGGTGCAGGTGGCAACAGCCCGCCCGGAGTACGAAGCAGAGGCCGTTCGAGAGGCGCGCTGGTCGCTCGACCGCCTGCAATCGACCGACGGTACGGCGCCATTCACGCGCCAGCTCGATCCGCCGTACGGGATCTTCCATGCCGGCTGGACGAACTGGCTGCGCGGCGCCATCGCCACCCTCGACTCCAGTGCCATGAACGAGTTCACCCAGTCCTCGATCGAGATCGCCAAAGCCTTCGATGCGTCGGCTTCTCCTTTTCTGATGGCCTATCCGGGTCAGGCGTGGCCGGTCGACTCCACCGTGGCGATCGCCTCGTTGGCGTTGCACGATCGCATCACGACGCCACGCTTCACGCAGTCCAGAAGTCGCTGGCTCGACTTGGTACGGCAACGCCTGGACCCTGGCACCGGGTTGATGCCACACCAGGCCGAGCCGGGACCGACCGGCGCCCGAGCAACCTCACAAAGCATCATCCAGCGGTTCCTGCCGGAGATCGACCGCGAGTTCGCACGGTCGCAGTACCAGCTGTTCCGGGACAAGTTCGTCGTCGGCTCCGCGCCTGGCGTCCGCGAATTCCCGAAAGGGCTCAGCGGTTCAGGGGACGTCGACTCGGGACCGTTGGTGCTGGGCATCAGTTTGTCCGCCACGGTGGTGACGGCCGGTGCAGCCCGAATTCAAGGCGACCCGCTCGAAGGCGCCCTGATGCGTGTAGGCGAGGTCGTCGGAGCACCGATCACAGGCCTCACCACAAAACGCTACGCCTTCGGTCTCCTCCCCGTCGGCGATGCGTTCCTCGCCTGGTCTGCCACCGCACGAAGCCCAGGATCGTCAACCGCTGACTCCCCCTCGGTCCACCACCTCACCTGGTGGTGGCGCCTGCCGTGGCTGCTGCTGTGCTGGCTGCCGGCGCTCCTGCTGGCCCTGGTGATACTCGTCCGGAAGAGAACGAGAGTCCACACCTAGCCAGTCAGAGCAGGTTCGCGGCGACCAGGTACTTTTCGACGCGGGCGATCTCGTCGGCGTCCAAGGGGATCTGGGGTGGCGCCATCATGCCGTTCGCGATCACACCGCGCAGCTGTAGCGCTGCTTTGAAGGCTCCGAGAGCGGAGGAGCTCGGGCCCATCCGGGCCGGGTCGCCGACGCCGATCAGTTCGAACAGACGAATCAGCCGTTCCTGCTCGGCACGTGCGTCCTCCCACTCGCCGGCTGCAGCGTGCTTGAAGAGTTTCACGTAGCCGTGGGGGTCCACGTTGCCGAGTCCCGGGACGACTCCGTCGGCTCCCATCCACAGCGCGTTGTCGACGGTCAGTTCGGATCCCGTTAGCACGCTGAAGTCGGTGATGTCGCCCCGGTCGCGCGCCCCCAGGATGACGTTGCGCAGACCGCTCTCGTCGCCGCTGGAGTCCTTCAAACCAGCCAGTACGCCGTCCGCTGCGAGCCGTAGCACCAGGTCCGCACCGAGCTTGGAGTGGACCGCTACAGGCAGGTCGTACGCGAACACTGGCAGTCCCGCAGCCGCCGCGACCATCCGGAAGTGCTTGTCGATCTCCGCCGGATGCGTGCGGGTGTAGAAGGGCGCGGTCACCACGATGCCGTCCACGCCAGCCGCGACCGCCGTCCGGACGTGGTCGATCACCCGCAGGGTCGCCGTGTCGATCACGCCCGCCAGCACCGGCAAGCGGCCGGCCACATGGCCGACCACAGTGTCGAGCACCACCTTGCGGTGTCCGTCCGGCAGGTACGCCACCTCGGAGGTGGAACCGAGCACGAACAATCCGCTCACGCCGCCGTCGATCAGGTGGTCGACCAGCCGCACCAGAGAGGAGGTATCCACCTCGTGATCCGGCGTGAACGGCGTACAGACAGGTGGGATGACACCGGTCAGGCGGGAAGGCACGGTCATGAACGCTCCAATGCTTGGGTGATCAGGTCGTCGGTGGACTCGCGCTCCACGACCGGGTGGTAGCAGCGGAAGCGGTGCGCCGGGTCGGCGGCATCGGGCTCGAAGTCCGGCATCGACCCGGAGCAGCTGTCGTCGGCCTTCCAGCAGCGGGTCCGGAACGGGCATCCGCTCGGCGGCCGGGTCGCCGAGGGCACTGGCCCGGTCAGTGGGATCGGATCGATCGGGGAGATGAGGCCAGGCGTCGCAGAGAAGAGCGCCCGGGTGTACGGATGCCGCGCCCGCTGAGCGATCCTGACGGCTGGTGCTTCCTCGACGATCCGGCCGAGGTACATGGTGACCACGCGATCGCTCATCCGCCGTACGGTTTGGATGTCGTGAGAGACGAACACCAGCGACAACCCCAGGCGTTCTTTGAGATCCAGCAGCAGGTTGAGGATCTGTGCCCGGACCGAGACGTCGAGAGCACTCGTCGGTTCGTCAGCGACCAGCAGCGACGGCTCGAGCGCAAGGGCCCGCGCGATTGCCACCCGTTGCCGCTGGCCACCGGACAACTGGCCAGGCAGGGCGTCGGCGACGCTGCGGGGCAGCCCTACCAGCGCCATCAGCTCCTTGACCCGTTCGTTGCGCTGAGCAACGGTTCCACGATGGTGTACGTCGAGTGGGTCGCGGAGCACCCGGCGCACCGGCAGCCGGCGGTTCAGCGCGGTCGACGGGTCCTGGAAGATCATCCCGGTCCCGGTGCCGATCGCGTGCCGGCGTTCGGCCGGTTTCATCGACCAGATGTCTTGGCCGCGGAAGGACGCCGTACCGGCGGTCGGTTGTTGTACGCCGACCAGCACCTTGGCCAGCGTGGATTTTCCGCAGCCGGATTCCCCGACCACCCCGACGGTCTCCCCCGCGGCAATCGCCAGATCGGCCCCCGTCAGGGCATAGACCCGATCCTTGCGGAAGAGACCGCCGGAGCGAGCTCGGTGGACGACGTGTACGCCGGACAATTCGAGCACAGGCTCCGTCATCGCAGTGCCTCCTTCTCCAACGGCTCGGGTACGACGAGAGCGAGCGCCGGGTGATGGCAAGCCACCAGGTGTCCCACCTGCCCAACCAGCTCAGGAGCGGTGGTCCGACAGACCTCGGTGACCATCGGGCATCGGTCGGCGAATCGGCAACCGGCAGGAAAGTCGGCAGGCGACGGCACTACGCCGCGGATCTGGGTCAGCCGGGCTGCGCCGGACTCCAGCGACAGGACCGAGCCGAGCAGACCACGGGCGTAGTGGTGAGCGGGCGCACCGACCAGGTCGGCCGTAACGCCGGTCTCGACGATCTGGCCGCCGTACATCACGACCACCCTGTCGGTGACGTCGGCGACCAGCGCCAGGTCGTGCGACACCAGGATCAAGGCGAAGCCGAGCTCGGCTCGCAGTCGCAGCAGCAACTGGATCACCTGGGCCTGCACGGTGACGTCGAGTGCCGTGGTCGGCTCGTCCGCGACGATGAGCTTGGGCTCACGAGAGAGCGCCATGGCGATGAGCACGCGCTGGCGTTGACCACCGGACAGCTCATGCGGATAGCTGGTCAGGGTCCGTTCGGGATCCAGACCGACCAGTTCCAGCAGCTCTGTCGGAGTACGCCGTCCGCCGCGCCGCACCACCTGTTTCAGCTGTGCCTTGATCGGCATCGCAGGGTTCAATGAGGACAACGCGTCCTGGTAGATCATCGCCATGTCATGGCCGAGCAGCCGTCGCCGTTCGGAGCGCCCCAGGCTCAGCAGGTCTTTGCCGTCGAACCGGATCCGGCCACGAATCCTGGCACCGCGCGGCTCCAGTCCCATCACAGCGAGCGCGGTCAGCGACTTGCCACAACCGGACTCGCCGACCAGGCCGAGCACCTCACCGGGCCGTACGTCGAAGCTGATCCCGTCGACGATGTCGACTCCGTCGTGCCGGCCTTCGAAACCGATCGCCAACTGCTGTACGGACAACACGGGATCGCCGTCCGGCAACGGCCGCGCTCGTTCCCGCAGCCGCGCCGCCGCCAGGTCCAGACCTGGAAGTTCGACGAGCTCACCGGAGCCTGGCTGCGCGGTCTCCACCGCGTCCTTGTCCTGCTTCTTGCTCTCCACCCGGCGCCCGCCCGGCGCCGCCCACGCGTCGGAGACGCCCTCGGACAGGATGTTCAGCGCCAGCACGGTGACCAGGATCAGCAGCCCCGGGAACACCGTCGCCCACCATCCACCCAGCAGCACCATATTCTTGCCATCGGCAATCACTGAGCCCCAGGAAGGCTCCGGCGGCCGGACCCCTGCTCCGATGAAGGACAGCGACGCCTCGAAAACGATGGCATCGGCAACCATCACCGTGCAGAACACCAGCACCGGAGCGGCGCAGTTGATCGCCACGTGCCTGAGCAGGATGTGCGGCGTACGGGCACCGATGATCTTCTCCGCGACCACATAGTCCTCGCCGTACTGCGCGAGCACGTTGGCGCGGACCACCCTGGCCACCGGCGGCGTGTACAGGAAGGCGATCGCGAACACGAGCACCGGGATGGATCCACCGAACACCGCGACCAGCACGGCGGCCAGCGCGATCCCCGGGAACGCCATCACGATGTCCAGGATCCGCATCACGGTCTCGTCGACCGCCTTGCGTGAGGTGGCCGCGACAGCTCCGATGATCGCGCCCGCGGTCAGTGCGAGCGCCGTCGCGCCGAGGCCGATCATCAGCGACCAACGAGCGCCGTACACCAGGCGGGTGAAGATGTCGCGGTTCGCACTGTCCAACCCGAACCAGTGCGCGCCCGAAGGCCCACCGCCGGCGTTCTCCTGCGTCAGAATGTCGTACGGCGTCAGCAGCGGAGCGAACACCGCAGCCAGGATCACCACCGCCAGTACGGCGACCGCGATCCAGGCAGGCAGTGGTAGCCGCCGGAAGTTGATCCCGGGGCGGGACAGCTGCCGGGCCAGGCGTGCACGCATCAGGCAGCGCTCCTCAGTCGCGGATTGACCAGCAGGTACAGCACGTCGACCACAAGGTTGACCACCACGAAGCCGATCGCGATCGTCAGTACGACGCCCTGGACGACTGCCGGATCACCGTCGCGGACGGCGTTGATCATCAACGTGCCCATCCCTGGCAGGGTGAAGATCTGCTCGATCACGACAGCTCCGCCCAGCAGATAGCCGATCCTCAGACCGAGCACGGTGAGCGGGTTGATCAGTGCGTTCCGCAGGACGTTGCGTCCCACCACCACGACCGGCGGCAGGCCGCTGCCGATCGCCGTCCGGACGTAGTCCTTGTCCAGCTCCTCGACAACCGACGTACGGATGATCCTGGTCAGCTGAGCGGCCACCGGCAGCGACAGCGCGAGCGCCGGTAACGTCATCGTCCGCAGCCAAGGGCCGACCCCGTCGGCCGGATTCACATATCCGCTCGGTGGAAACCAGCCACGCTCGACAGCGGCGTACTGGATCATCAGCAGCGCGAGCCAGAACGACGGCGCGGCGACGCCGATCAGCGAGACCAGACGGATCGCCTGGTCTGGCCAGCGGTCCCTGAAGATCGCTGCGGTGACACCGAGCAGCAAGGCCAGTACCACTGCGATCAGCAGTCCCAGCACAGTGAGCTGGAACGTCAACGGCATCGCCGTCGTGATGGATTGGAGCACCGAGGCCTTCGTGAGCACGCTGGTGCCCAGGTCACCGTGCAGCAGGTCGCCGACGAAGTGCACGTACCGTACCGGCAGCGGATCCAGCAGGCCGTTCTCCTGCCGGAACATGTGCAACTGCTCCTCGGTCGGGTTCGCGCCCTGGAAGTAGGCCACCGCGGGATCGTTGTTCGAGAACCGCATCACGAGGAAGACGAACGCGATGATGCCGAGCAGCAACGGGATCAGCAAAAGCAGCCGGCGAACCAGCATTCGGATGATGACGGCCACCGTCGGCTACCTCAAGCTCGCTTGGTCTGCAGCAGATTGATCCCCGGATAGGGCTGCGCCTTGACGCCGCTCAGCTTCTTTCCGTTCCAGGCCGTCATCAGTTCGGTGTGGACGACCGGATACAGCACTGCCTGCTCGGCGACCAGGTCGAGGTACTCGTGGGTCAGCTTGGTCCTGGTGTCCGCGTCGGTCGCCCGGACCGCCTGGTCCATCTTCGCGAAGATCGCCTTGGCCCCGGCGCTGTTCTCCCAGCGCGTGTACTTCATCCACGACCCGCCTTGGGTGTAGTTGTAGCGCAGGATCAGGTCCGCGTCCGCACCGAACTGGTTCGGGTTCGACGCCGCCGCGACGACCTGGTAGTCGGCGTTCTGGTCCATCTTGGTGAACACAGCGGCGGTGTCCTGCGGCTGCAGTGTGGTCTTGACGCCGATCGCGTTCCATGAGGCGGCGATGGTCGGCAGGCAGTCGACGATCCAGCTCAGGTTCACCGCGAGCAGGTTGATCGTCAGATCCGTCACGCCGGCCTCGGCCAGCAGAGCCTTCGCCTTCGCCGGGTCGTAGCTGTAGACGGTCTTCGCCTTGGCGTACGCCGGGTTGTCTTCGTTCAGGAACGACGTACTCGCCCTACCACGGCCCTTGAGCGCGACCTCGATCAGCTTCTGGGTGTCGATCGCGGTGAACAGCGCCTGCCGGACCCGGACGTCGTCGAACGGCTTGTTCGCGGTGTTGAACATCAGGAACAGGTGGTTCATCCCCTTGCCGCCCTCGACCGTGAGGCCCGAGGTCTTCAACTGCTCGATGTTGGCGTACGGGATGTTGTCGGAGATCTGCGCCTCCGCACTGGCACCGGAGATCTTCGCCACCCGGGCGGAGGCGTCGACGATGCTCAGCCAGTTCATCTTCTTGAACGCCGCCGGTCGCGGGCCGTTGTAATCCGCGAACGCCTCGAAGGTGGTGTTCGACTTCGGCTGGTGCGAGACCTGCTTGTAGGGACCGGACCCGACCGCCTTGCCGTTCTTGGCCAGATCCCAGGCACCAGGCTGGGAGAAGACGTGCTTGGGCATGATCTTCGCGATCGTCAGCCGCGGCGCACCGTCGGGGAACGGGAAGTTCAGGAGCAGCTCGACGGACTTCTCGTCGACCTTCTTGACCTCTTTCAGCCAGCTCGCGAAGAAGTTGTAGGTCAGCACCTTCAGCTTCGGGTCGAGGATCCGCTGGAACGTGAAGACGACGTCGTCGGCCGTGACCGGCTGACCGTCGTGCCACTTCGCCCCGTCCCGCAGGGTGAACTTCCAGGAGGTCGCATTGAGGTCGGCCGGCACCTCGGTGCCCAATGCGGCGTACGGCTGCCGGGTGAGCGGGTCGGTGTCGAGGAGGCCCTCGTAGACGTGCTGCATCGCAGCCATCGTGAATGCGGACGCACTCAGGGTCGGATCCCAGCTCTGGTTATTCCCGTAGCCGATCACCGCGGTGACCAGGTCGGTGTCGGCGCCCGCGCCGACGGATCCCGTCGAGGCCGGACCACCGGAACAGGCCGACAACCCACCAGTGATCGTCGCCGCTGCGCCCAGCACACCGGAGTACTTCAGGAACGACCGACGGTCGAACCCGGGTCGTACGAACTCGTTCACGATGCCTCCAGCAACAGGGGGTGTGACTGCGCGGTCGCAGGAGGTAGGCTGCAGCCAGTCATCCCACATCCTACGTCCTATGTGCGCCGACCTTAAGAGACTGTCCCCGGCCGGTCAAGCCCGGGAGCCGGCTGACCTCGGACGTAGGATGTGGGGCCATGCAGGAGCGGAAGAGTGGGAGTGCGTTGTGGCACTGACGCGGCCGAAACGCAGTGATGAGCTCGCCAGCGCAATCGCCGACCTGATCATCGAGCGCAACCTGCAACCCGGCGACCCACTGCCGACCGAGAACGTACTGATGGCCGACTTCCAGGTCAGCCGCAACTCGGTCCGTGAGTCACTCAAGGCATTGCAAGCCCACGGGATCGTCGAGATCCGGCACGGCTACGGCACCTTCGTCGGCTCAGCCAGCTCGGCAGCGCTGCACCCCTGGCTGCTGTTCCGGACCCGGGCATCCGGCAGCAGCGTCGAACGACTGAGTGAGCTGCTCGAGATCCGGGAGATCCTGGAGACCGAGCTCACCCGCCGGGTCGCCGGTGGCGACAGCGTCGAACTGCGGCAGAAACTGTCCGGCTGCGTCGACCGGATGCGCGTCGAGGGCGAGGACGCAGCCACCGCGGACCGCCAGTTCCACGAACACATCTGCAACGCCGCGGGGGTCCCGCTGGCCCGCGAGCTGGTCGGCCTGTTCTGGGACGTCTACCGCGCCGTCGAGACCGACGTGGAAACCCTGAGCCCCTCACCTGAGGAGACCGCGGCGAGGCATCAGCGGGTGGTCGACGCGATCGGTTCCGGCGACGCCGAACAGGCCGAGCAGGCCGTGCATGCGCACTTCAGCGAGGTCCGCGACCGCCTCGGTACCGGCCCCTACCGCAGTCCGCGGGGGCCCTGAGCTCTTGGCGAACCGCGATGGGTCCGCTAGCTTGGCGCAGGACATCCCACGTCCTATGTCCAGCCCAGGGAGAGTCCTATGCGCAAGTCCAGTCGTGGTCGCCTCGCGGCTCCCGCTCTGCTCGTTGTCGGCGCGCTGCTTGTGTCCGTCGCTCCTGCACAAGCCTCCACACCGGCGGTGAGTGAAACTGGTCCGACCGCCGCCGCGCCCTTCGTCGAGGACGCACCGCTGTTCCAGCAGCGCACGAACGGGTACGCCTGCTTCCGCATCCCGGCGATCGTCCGTACGACGAACGGCACGGTGCTGGCGTTCGCCGAGGGCCGGGTCGCCGACTGCGGTGACGACGGCGACATTGACGTCGTACTGCGGAGATCGACCGATGGCGGCAAGACGTGGGGCCCGCTGCAGGTGGTGTCCGAGGGAAGCGGCGACACGCACGGCAACCCGGTGCCGATTGTGGACGACCGGACCGGCCGGATCGTCCTGGTGACGACTCACAACGGCGCGGCGCCGTGTCCGAACGGCTGCGACCGCGACCCCTACGTGCAGACCAGCGACGACTCCGGTGCGACCTGGACGGCGCCCCGAGAGCTCACCGAGGGAAAGCTTCCGAGCTGGAACTTCTGGTACGCCACTGGACCAATGCACGGCATCCAGCTCCAGCACGGTCCACACGCAGGTCGTCTGATCGTCGGCGCCAACTTCGAGTCGTACGACGGCGTTGGTGCGCACGTCTACGGCACGCACCTGCTGTACAGCGACGACTCCGGCCAGACCTGGCACATCGGAGCGACCACCTCACGCGACGACGGCACAGTGATCGCCCAGGAGGTCACCGTGGTCGAGCTGGCCGACGGCCGGATCTATTCACTGGCTCGAGAACGCGGCACCGACCCAGGCAGCCGCGCGTACGCGATCAGCAGCGACGGCGGCGAGTCTTTCGATCGCCCGTTCCGGACTCTGCCCCGGCTCGCGATGCCCGATGTCCAGGGATCGCTGCTTCGGTTCAGCGCCCGCAACGACGGCGACCGCCGCAACCGGATCCTGCTCTCCGCGCCTGCCCACCCGGCGGCTCGCGAGGTGATGGCGGTCCGATCGTCGTACGACGAAGCACGCACCTGGGACACCTGGCAGCAGGGCAAGGTCTTCTACTGGGGACCGACGGCGTACTCGGACCTGGTCCGGCTCGACGGCGACCAGGCCGCCCTGCTCTACGAGGCCGGCGTCGCGACGCCGTACGAATCGATTCGGTACGCGCGGTTCAACGAGGCCTATCTCGCAACACCGAACGGCACTCCCCCGGGCATCCCCGGCC
>NZ_SMKX01000229.1 GCF_004349055.1 Kribbella antibiotica | reverse complement strand
GTCCACCCCACGTCCCCGGGGTCCCCGCGACTGAACCCACTGGGTCGACTGAACGCAGATTGCCGTCGGCGAACGTTTGCCGGCGACACACTCCGCACACTCGACACACTGGAGCCATTCGACGACGCCCACCGATCCCCCCACCCACTGAACCCACTGTGCGGGCTAGGACACCACGCCACTGAACCCACCCATGCGCCCCAGAGCCTCGCCACTGAACCCAGCGGGCCTCTCCGCGAACCCCGCCACGCGCCTTGAGCGCGGTTCAGTCACCGATCGAGCCGGAAAACGGCTGATGGGTACTCAAAGGTGAATGGACTCACGGCCTTGAGCACGGTTCAGGCGTTTCGAGGGGGCTCTGGTGACTGATGGGTGCTCAAGGGGTGGGGTGCTACCTCTAGCGGCCGGTGGGCCAGCCGGTGTAGGACTCGGCCAGGTAGGTGGAGCCCGCGGTGGAGGTGGTGACGGCATTGAGTTCGCCTAGTTGGCGGCGGAGGTCGAAGGCGTTGGCTTCGGGGTGGGTGTGGAGCATGCTGGTCATCCAGTAGGAGAAGTGCTGGGCCTTCCAGACTCGGGCGAGCGCGCGGGGACCGTATTCGTCCAGAACGTCCTGGCCGGCGAAGGTTCGCTCGAGCAACTCAGCCAGGACTCGGACATCGGCCAGGGCGAGGTTGAGGCCCTTGGCTCCTGTGGGTGGGACGGTGTGGGCGGCGTCGCCGGCTAGGAGGAGGCGGCCGTGGCGCATCGGTTCGGCGACGAAGCTGCGGAAGCGGAGGACGGTCTTACTGGTGATCGGGCCTTCGTGCAGCGTGAGGCCGTCGGGCCCGGCGACGCGGGCCTGCAGCTCAGACCAGATGCGGTCGTCAGACCAGGCGTCAGTGTCCTCGTCGGGATCGCACTGAAAGTACATCCGTTGCAGCGTGTCCGTGCGCTGGCTGATCAGCGCGAATCCGCGCGGCGAATGGGTGTAGATCAACTCCGGCGCGCTCTTCGGCGCCTCGGTCAGAATCCCGAACCAGGCAAAGGGATACTCGCGCACATAGTGCTGCCGCAGCGACTCCGGAACCTCCAGCCGGCACATCGAATGCGAGCCGTCCGCCCCCACCAGGTAGTCGCATCGCACCTCGTGCTCGACCCCATCCGGCGCAGTGAACAAGATGCCCGGCTGATCCGACATCACGTCAACCACGCGTGTCCGAGCAACCCCGAACCGCACATCGCCCCCATCGCGAGCGCGTGCGTTGGCGAGGTCGACGAAGACATCGGTCTGCGGATACAACCAGGACGCCGCCCCGACCAGTCCCTTGAAGTCGATCCGGTGGCTCTCCCCGCCGTACCGGAGCACGATGCCGTCGTGCGCGATCCCTTCACGATGTACCCGATCGGATACCCCGGTCTCGACGAGCAGCCGGACACTGTCGTCCTCGAGAATCCCGGCCCGGACCGTGTTCTCGATCTCCCAGCGGGTACGACGATCAACCACGACCGAATCGATCCCCGCCAGCGCAAGTAGGTGCGAGAGCATCAGCCCCGCAGGCCCACCACCGACAATCCCAACCTGGGTGCGCGTCACCTCAGTCATCCAGGACCTCCTGCGCGATCGCGAACGCGTGGTTGGCGGCGGGTACCCCGCAATACACGGCCGACTGCAGCAGCACCTCGGTGATCTCCTCAACACTCAGCCCGTTGGTCCGCGCCGCCCGCAGGTGCATCGGCAGCTCCGTCCAATGCCCCTGGGCGATCAGCGCAGTGATCGTGATCGCGCTGCGCATCCGACGATCCAGCCCCGGCCGCGTCCACACCGAACCCCAGGCATAGCTCGTGATCAGCTCCTGGAAGTCCGTGGTGAGCGCGGTCTTGCCTGCCTCGGCCCGGTCGACATGCGCATCGCCCAGCACCTCCCGCCGTACCTGCATCCCGGCGTCGTACGTCGGATCGCTCATCGGCCACCTCGCTGGAAGAACTCGGTCAGGACGTTGGCGACCGCGGCCGGCTCCTCGGCCGGCGGCAGGTGCGCACTACCTTCGAACACGTACGACGTTGCCTCGGGCAACCGCTCGGCCGAATCCTGCGCCAGCTCAGGCGGTACGACGCGATCGTGGCGACCCGCCGCCACCAGCACCGGCACTGTCGCGGAACCCAGTCGACCCCGACCGTCGAATCGCGCCAGCGCCTCGCAGGTTGCGGCATACGACGGAGCGTCCGCGTCGGTCAGGCTGTCGAGCAACCGTGCGACTGTTCGCGGATCACGATCGGTGAAACCAGGACCGAACCATCGCTCGACCGACCCCGCGATCACCGCGGAGGTCGACGCGGCGCGGACCAGATCGGCGCGTTCGTACCAGGCACCGGCTTCGCCGATCTTGGCTGCGGCGGCGAGAGTGGTGATCGCGGTGTACGGCCCGGGGTCGACCGCCAGCGCGAATCCGACCGCACCGGCCACGGACACTCCGGCGTACCAGGTGTTGCCGGTTGTCAGTTCGGTGGCGACTTTGCGGAGGCTGTCGGCGATTTCGGCAATTTCGAATCCGGTTGCGGGCGCGCTGCGACCGTGACCCGGCAGGTCCCAGCCGACGACTCGGAAGGACGGCGTCAGGTGCGGCACACACGCGCCCCACAAGGCTTCGACCGAAGTCCCCAACGACGGACCGACGATCAACAGTTCGCCGGAACCACCGAAGTCGGTGCAGGTCAGCTCAACCACGGTCCCACCTCTCCAACACCTGATCGACAAAGTCGGTCGCCGAGCCCAGATAGCGCATTGGGTCCTCGCCCGCGTCGCCTGGACGCTCTGCGAGCAGGTCGCCGGCTGCGGCTCGGGCGCGCTCAGCCATAGCTGCGGCGTCCACCTCCAGCCCGCCGACCAGGTCAGCCGTTTGCGACAGTGCGGTGACAGTGAGCGTGAGGACTCGACTGAACGCCGGCCACTCGGCATGCCAAGCACCGTCAGGGCGCTCGTCGGTCGCGAGCGCGCTGCAGGTGTGGAGGTGCCCGACCAGCGGTGGGACCTGTAGGGCGGCACTGCGGATGAGGACGCTGAGCACCGGGTTCGCCTTGTGCGGCATTGTCGACGACGTCCCCTTCCCGGCAGACCGGCCCTCCCGGACCTCGCCGACCTCAGGACGCCCCAAGAACAAGACGTTTCCGGCGATGACCCCGGCCGCCGCGCACGCCTCGCCCAACACGTCCGCGATCCGAGTGATCGCCGTACGGCGGGTGTGCCAGGGCAAAGCTCGACGCAGCCCGAGCTCTGCGGCGAACGCGTCGACCACGGCGTCCGGTGTGTCGGTCAGCTCCCCCAGCAACGACCGGGTGCCAGCAGCTCCCCCGGCTTGCACCGGAAGCTCAGCACCCCGGATCGCATCCCGAGCATCCAGTACGCCGACCAACCACTGAGCGGCCTTCAACCCAAAAGTCACCGGTACGGCGTATTGGGTCAGCGTGCGACCGGTCATCAGCGACTGCCGATGCGCGCGGGCGAGCTCAGCCAAGGCGGCCGCGGTGATGGTGAGATAGGTATCGGCACGGCCAAGCGCGTCCTTGGCCAACAGCATCAACGCCGTGTCGAGCACGTCCTGACTGGTCAGCCCGCAGTGGATGTACTGGGCCGTGTCATCATCGACGGCTGCTCGCAGGATGCGAACGAGCTCGACAACGGGGCTCCCCGCATTCTCGATGCTCTCCGGCGACGGGCGCGGAAGATCGGCCGCGATCGCCGCCGTGAGGGTCTGCAGGTGGGCTTCGGTGGCACCCTGCTTGCCCTGGGCAACCATGGCGGCGAGCCAAGCCCGCTCGACCTCGAGCATGGCGCGCCAGAGTCCGTCATCGCCGAGCCCGACAGCGCGATGACGACCCGGCTCCAGCAGGTCGCTCACTGATGCCCCGGGTAGGTCAGGAAGATCGACTGATTGTCGCCCTGCAGGTGCAGGTCGAAGCGCAGCGAGCCGTCCTTCTCGCGAGTGGCGATCATCCGGGCCTGATCCTCGTGATCGAGGCTGGCCAGGAGGCGATCAGCTGGTGGGTTCGGCAGGTAGATCCTCGTGAACAACCGGTCGAGGAGACCGCGCGCGAACACCGTGACCGCGAAGAACGGTGCGCCGCCGTCGACCGAGCCTGGCTCGACTGTGGAGAACCAGTACTCGCCGGCAAGGTCAGTGCTGCTCCGACCCCAACCGGTGAAAACGCCGTTGCGTAGCAGGGATCCGGGCACTTGCGGGACGACACCGGCCGCGTCGGCCTGGCGGATTTCGAGCAGGGCATCCGGGACCGGTTCGCCGGCGCCGTCGTACACGATGCCGTGCAACCGGATGCCGGTTCCGACCGGCATCAGTTCGCGATCGCCGTCGTACGGGAGGGCGTAGTGGAAGAACGGTCCGACGGTCTGGCCGGGGGTGCGCTCAGGCATGGTCCTCGCCCTCCAGCGGGGTCGCGTGGGATCCCGTCAGGACGATGTCCCAGCGGTAGCCCAGCAGCCATTCGTGCTGGGACAGATCGTGCTCGTACGTCGCCACCAGGCGCTCGCGCGCGGCCGGGTCGGTGATCGACTGGTAGATCGGGTCGAGGGCGAACAGCTGATCGCCCGGGAAGTACATCTGGGTGACGAGTCGCTGGGTGAAGTCGGTGCCGAACAGCGAGAAGTGCACATGCGCCGGGCGCCAAGCGTTGCGGTGGTTCTGCCACGGGTAGGGTCCGGGCTTGATCGTGGTGAACGAATAGTTGCCGTCAGCATCAGTTAGGCAACGGCCGACGCCGGTGAAGTTCGGGTCGATCGGCGCGGGATGCTGGTCGCGCTGGTGGATGTAGCGGCCGGACGCGTTCGCCTGCCAGATCTCGACCAGCTGATGCCGCACCGGACGACCGTCGCCGTCGAGGACGCGGCCGGTGAGCAGGATGCGCTCACCGAGTGGTTCACCGCCGGCCTGGATCGTCAGGTCGGCCTCGAGCGGGTCAACGTCGTGCTGGCCAAAGACCGGCGCGAGCAGCTCGGCCCCCTCCGGATCGGCCTGCCGCAGGTCCTTGGTCGGGAACCGCAGCAACGAACTCCGGTACGGCGCGAAGCCGAGCGCCGGCTCCGAACGCCCGGAGGGGGCGGCAGCGATCTCGGCAGAGATCTGCGCCTGGGTCGGCAGGGGCGCGGCAGTCTCGTTCACCCGTTCATCGTCGCCATCTCAGGCTCCATCTGCCACGATGGGCTTCCGCTGAGTGGAAGGATCACCAAGATGGCGGGCAGAGTTTCCACCCCGGGCGCCACGGTGGTGTCGCGCGCGCTCGCACTCCTCTTCGCCTTCGACGAGCAGCACCGTCGGCTTACCCTCTCCGAGCTAGCCGCTCGCGCCGACCTGCCGCTGCCCACCGCGCATCGCCTGGTTGGCGAACTGGTCGCAGGCGGCGCCCTCGCCAAACGATCCGACGGCGCGTACGTCGTCTCCCGCAAACTGTGGACCGTCGGCCTACTCGCGCCCCTGCCCAGCGGCCTACGCGAGACCGCCGGCCCGTTCCTGAACGACATCCACGCCGCGACCCGCGCAACCGTGCACCTGGCGATCCGCGAGGGCATCAGAACGCTCTACCTAGAACGCCTCACCGGGCGCGCGTCGGTTCCGGTGGTGAGCACAGTCGGCTCCTATCTGCCGCTGCACTCAACCGGTGTCGGCAAGGTCCTCCTCGCCTACGCGCCAGCCGACGTACAGGAAGCGGCCCTCGCCCAGCTCACCCGCTTCACTCCGCACACGATCACGCACGCGGGTCGACTGGAGAAGCAGTTGATCGAGATCCGAGAACGCGGCTACGCCACCACCACCGAAGAAATGACCCTCGGCGCCTGCTCGGTCGCCGTACCGATCCGCCCCCTCGGCCCCGACGGCCCAGTCGTCGCGGCTGTCGGCCTGGTAGTCCCCAACCTCCGCTCCCACCGAGCCGCCCTACTAGCCGCCTTACAGGTCGCCGCCCAAGGAATAGGCCGCAGCATCACCGCCTAAAGGCTCACAGCGGGTAGGTGGGTGGGGTGCCTCGGAGGGTGATCCAGCGGGTTTCGGTGAAGGCTTCGATGTTGGCGGTGGCGCCGCCGAAGCGGGAGCCGGTGCCAGAGGCGCGGACACCGCCGAAGGGGGCGTTGGCTTCGTCGCTCACGGTTTGGTCGTTGATGTGAACGATGCCGGTGGGGATCTGTTCGGCGATGGCCAGGCCGCGCATGACGTCCTTGGTGACGATGCCGAGGGACAGGCCGTATTCGCTGGCGCCGGCCAGGCGGATGGCATCCTCGACCGAATCGACCTTCGTCACTGGTGCGACCGGACCGAAGATCTCCTCGGTGAAGGCGGCGGCTTCAGCCGGTACGTCGGCCAGCACCGTGGGGCGGTAGAACAGGTCGGAGTAGGTGCCGCCCGCAACTAATTTGGCGCCGGCGGCGGTTGTCGCACCGACCAGGCCGTGGATCTTGTCGCGTTGACCGGCGTCGATGATGGGGCCGAGGGCAACTTCCTCGGTGGCCGGATTGCCGACGGTCAGCGAGGTTGCCTTGTCGGCAAGGGCTGCGACGAAGTCGTCGTACACACCTGCGGCAACGAGGTGGCGGCCGGTGGTCATGCAGATCTGGCCTTGATGGAAGAACGAGCCCCAGGTCGCCAGGTTCACGGCGGCTTCCACGTCGGCGTCGTCGAGGATGAGGAGCGCGGAATTGCCGCCTAGTTCGAGATGCGCGCGCTTAAGGTGTTCGCCGGCCAGGGCTCCGATGCGGCGACCGACGCTGGTGGAGCCGGTGAAAGAGATGACACGGACATTCGGATCGGTCACCAGAGCCTGTCCGACGTCGGCGCCACCTGGCAGCATCTGCAGTACGCCGGGAGGCAGTCCTGCTTCCTCGAAAATGCGGGCCATCAAGGCGCCGCCGGTGACCGCCGTCCGCGGGTCGGGTTTGAGGATCACTGCATTGCCGAGGGCAAGGGCTGGGGCGACCGAGCGGATGCCGAGAATGATCGGCACGTTGAACGGGGAGATCACCGCGACCACCCCGGCGGGCACCCGCCGAGCCATCGAGAGTCGCGGCTCCTCCGACGACAGCACCTCACCGAGCGGATGGCCCGGCAGCGCGGCTGCCTGATAACACTCCTCCGCGGCAATATGCAGGGAGAAGCCGATGATCCCTGCGGTCGCGCCGACCTCGCGGGTGTTCCAGCCGGCTATCTCCTCGGCATGCTGCTGCCACAAATCACCCGCCCGGCGCATCACCGCTGCGCGCGCCGGATGAGGGAGCGCTGCCCAGGCTCGCTGGGCCTCTGCCGCGGCTCGCCCGGCCTCGGCGACATCCTCCGCGCTGGCCAGGCCCATCCGGCCGAGCTCACCACCGGTCGCGGGCTCGATGACGGCGTACTGGCCAGCCTGACCGGGCTGCCAACTACCGGCCTTGAAGACATTCCCCGACCAGTCGCTGCCGCCCAGAAGTGTGTCCGTCAGAAGCGTCATGCGTGCCCTCCTCGTTGGTGGCGTCACCGTACGAGGGGGTTAGTTGTCCCTTCAACCTCAACTTCCACTGAGTGAGAGAACGTCGCGCAGCGCTGCGGCTACTGCGTCGACCGGTGGGGTGCGGGCGCGGCGGGTGAGCAGGTAGACCGCTCGACCGACGTCGGCTTCGGCCGCTCTCCGTACGGCGACGCCCGGTGTGCCGTGGCGGAGCACCAGATCGGGCAGGAGCGCCGCAGCGCCGGTGGTGCGGACCAGTTCGAGCAGGATGAGGAAGTCGTCGGAGCTATAGCGCAGGTCCGGTTCGAATCCGCCGTACTCGCGGCAGACGCGCACCTGCATCTCGCGGTGACCGGTACCAGGCTGACAGGCGGCCCAGGCGATGTCAGAGAGGCGGGAGATCTTCACTCGGTCCGCACTGGCCTCAGGGTGGTCTTCCGGGAGCACTACTCGGATGTGCTCACGCAGCAAGGGCTCTCGCTGCAGATCCACATGCACCGGTCGCGGCTGGCCGTCGTACTCGTCGCCGACCACCAGGTCGAGCTGCTGCAGCCGGAGCGCCGGCACGGCCTGCTCCACCTCACCCTCCGTCGCCTCGACCCGGATGTTCGGGTGACTGACAGCCAGAGCCCGTACGGCGGGAGCCACGATCCGCAGGAATGCCGACTGGAACGCAGCGATCCGTACGACGCCAGCCACTCGACCTGCCGCGACGGAAGCCAGCTCGGCCTCAGCCGCCTCGACCCCCGCCAGCAGAGTGGCCGCGTGCCGGACGAGAACATGGCCGGCCGCGGTGAGCCTGACATTGCGGCCGATTCGCTCGAGGAGCGGCGTACCGGCTTCTCGTTCGAGGACGGACAGTTGCTGGGAGACCGCGCTGGGCGTGTAGCCGAGCGCGCGGGCCGCGCCGTGCACAGTGCCGCGGTCGTGGACCTCACGGAGAAGCCGGAGTCGATGCAGGTCGAGCATCTGTTCAGAATAGCTACACAATCATGTCCAAGAAGCCGTGATAGACGTGAACAGTTGAGAGCCCGGATCATCGTTCCCGTGGGCGCCCTCTTCTGTCTCCTTTCCGCCGCCGCATTCGGCGCGATGGCCGTGTTCGGCAAACTCTCGTACGACGAGGGGGTGTCGGTCGATGCACTCCTGCTGATCCGCTTCGGGCTGGCCGGTCTCGTCCTGATGGCGATCGCGCTAGCCCGCGGCGCGCTGCGGGGTCTCCCCCGGCGCGCGGTGCTGACCAGCCTCGGCATGGGCGTCTTCGGGTACGCCGCTCAGGCCGGGCTCTACTTCTCCGCATTGACCCGGATCGACGCGTCACTGGTCGCGCTGCTGCTGTATCTCTACCCGATCCTGGTGATGGCCGGCGCGATCCTGCTCGGCCGCGAACGCGCCTCCCGGCGACGGGTGTGGGCGCTCGGGTTGGCGTTGGCGGGGATCGGCCTGGTGCTGAGCGGTGCCGCGTCCGGGCGGTTCAACCTGACCGGGGCGCTGCTGGCGATCAGTGCTGCCGTCGTCTACACCTGCTACATCCTCGTCGGCGATCGCACGACAGCCGCCGTACCGCCGCTCGCCCTGGCTGCACTCGTCTGCACCGGTGCCTTCGGTACTTTCCTCATCGCGGCCGTTGTCCGCGGCAACAATGGCCCGCTCGCGGAGCTCAGCAGCATCCAACCAACCGGTTGGTTCTGGCTCGCGCTGCTGTCGCTGGTCAGCACGGTCGGCGCGATCCTGTTGTTCTTCGCGGGGATGGCCCGCGTCGGCCCGTCGGTTGCGTCGATCCTGTCGGTCCTCGAGCCGGTCGTCACGGTCCTGTCGGCCGCCGTCGTCTTCGGTGAACACCTCAGCCCGCTGCAGGGGCTAGGCGGTGGGGTCGTCCTGGCCGCCGTACTGATCGTTCAATGGCCAACCCGCGCCGTCGCGGAAACCCAGGTGCAGCCGACCCCGCAGCCCGAGATCATGCTCACGTGACCCACCTGACGGACCTCGACTTCTTCGCCGGCCTGGCGATCACGGGCACCGTGCTGGGTGTCGACGCCACCAGCGATCTGGCCACGGTGCAGGAGGTGCTCGGCGACGAGGACTTCTACGAACAGCTCCCGGAGGAAGGATCGAACTGGGAGTACGCGAACACCGACTACGGTCTCGTCGACTTCGGCTGGGGTCGCGAGCGGGGCACCGACGAGTGGATCTGCAGCTACGCCGGTACGCAGAACCACCGGCTGAGCCGAGGCAGTCGCCGGACAGCACGCCGTACCGCGGGGTTGCTGCTGCGCACGCGATACGGCCAATTCCGCCAGTACCTGAACATCGAGGACCTCCGGGCGGTCGTGGAAGACCACGGCTTCAGCCTGGACAGTACGCCGCAGTGGCCGGGAGCCGACTTCTCGCAGTACTGGGTGCCGGGAGTCTCGACCACCATGAACGTCGCCATGTCCGACCCGTCGTGGGGACCCCCGGGAACGGTGGCGAAGATGCTCGGCGCTCCGGTCTCCGAGCGACACCTCAACCACAAGGCACGGGTCGCATTCGACGGCCAGAAGAAGCAATTCAATGCCTATGGCAAGGAGTTGCTGAAGCTGACCGACAGGCAGCGCGCGGAGTGGCTCGACGAACATCAGCCGACGGCCGGCCCGGACCGCAACCTGTGGTGGTCCTTCCTACGGAGCCACTTCCTGTACGCCGACAACGAGCACCCACCGTGGACCGAGCTCGCCTACACGCTGGACCGCGACGCCGCCGTACGAGGTATCGACACGCCCGATCGCGCCGCGCTCGCCTTGATCCGCTGGGCCGGAACCGCCGAACTGCCCGAGCGCCCGACACTCGATGACGCGATCGCACTGTGGCTAACCACGACCCCCCACGCTCGAGGAGGGCCAACGGCTGGCCGCGGCGACCACGCTGACCCCGGATGAGATCCGACTGTCCCGGCGGCTGCGCGACCAGGCCCACGAACTGCGCGAACACCTGTCGGCCATCACCGACTCAGCAACCGCCGCCGGACTGCGCACCTGGGTCAAGCTCGGGCCGCAACTGCTGCGGTATCCCTACTTCGGTTAGCCCCTTGCTCAACTCCGGTACGGCGGGGTGGTTGCTCGCCGCACCGGACAAGCCGGACACGTCGCTTGGGGCTGGTCGCCGCGGCGGCCGCGCTACAGAAAGAGCTTGACTGGGCCCGGCGCGGGGTTGAGGTACTGGCGAGGCCGGCGACCGCGTGACCGCTGCTTGAGGTACCCGCTATGGCTGAGGCCCAAAATCTCCGCTAGTCGGCAACAAAGGGTCGCCATTTGAGAAAAAGTTGCCGGCCAACGACCCCGGCAGACCGAAACGCGGAGCTACTCGCCTTAGTCGGAGGTGACCCACCCGTCATCTCATGGGTTCCCCCACCAGACGACGGCCATCCCTAGGAACCCGCCGACGAAATCCTCCGATTAACGACGCGATCAGGGACTACCCGGCCGGTTCGCACAACGCGTGACTTTTTCGGGGGCGGATTCAGGCGGTGGTTGCAACGCCGGGTGGATTTGCTTGGTCGGATAGTAGTTTGTCGAGGGCCTCGGTGGGGGTGCGCCAGTTGAGGCGTTTGCGGGGCCGGTTGTTGAGTTCGGTGG
>NZ_SMKX01000228.1 GCF_004349055.1 Kribbella antibiotica | reverse complement strand
GATTCGGGGTGCGGTGGGCATGTGAAACGGGCCCGGGCGCCTCGGGGAGGGGGAGGCGCGCCGGGCCCGGTGCGGGCCGCCAGCAAGGGGGTGGTGCTGGCGGCCCGGTTCGAGGATTACCGGACGGGGCCGGTGATCAGTTCGATGGTGGCTTTGTGGGACTTGCCTTGCTGGTCGGTCCAGGCGACCTCGACCTTGTCGCCGGGGTGGTGCTGGTCGAGCAGCTCGGACAGGGTCTCCGGGGAGGTGACGGGCTTGCCGTCGAAGGAGGTGATGACGTCGCCTGCGGTGATGCCGGCCTCGTCGGCCTTGCCCTGCGGGATCACGTCCTGGATCGCGGCGCCCTGAACACCGGCGTTCGGGAGGATCGAGACACCGAGCAGCGGGTCGGCGCCGATGTGGATGTCTGCGGACTCCTGGCCGGACTGGATCTTCTTGGCGATGTCCATCGCCTCGTTGATCGGGATCGCGTAACCCTGCGGGCCCGCGCTACTGCCCTGACCACCTTGACCCTGACCACCATTGCCTTGACCCTGGCCGCCGTACGGGTTGTCCTGCGGGAAGCCGTTGCCCTGACCGTCACCCTGGCCGAAGCCGGAGCCGTCGCCGGGGGCGGGAGCGTACGGGTCGCCGTCGGCGGCGAGCTGCGGGTTGGGCTTGGTGCCGGTGCCGGCGGAGGTCTGGCCGGGGCTGCCTTGGCCCTGGCCGCCGTTGTTGCCGGCGGTGTCGACGCCGACGACTTCACCGTTGGCGTTCGCGAGCGGTCCGCCGGACTGGCCGGCCTGGATGTTCGCGTCGGTCTGGAGGAGGCTCTTCAGGTTCTCCGGGTCCTGGCCGTTCGAGTCGGTCGCGGTGATCGCCTGGTTCAGCGCGGTGATCTGACCGGCCGCGTACGTCGGCGTGCCGCCCTTGCCACCGGCGTTGCCGATGCCGACCACCTTGTCGCCGACCTTCACGTTGTCGGAGTTACCGATCTTCGCGGTCTCCAGCCCGGAAGCGTCCTTCAGTTTCAGTACGGCGATGTCGTGGTTCTCGTCGTAGCCGACAACGCTGGCCACGTAGGTCTTGCCGTTGCCGACATTCGTGACGGTGATCGACGTCGCGCCCTCGATGACGTGATGGTTGGTCAGAATCACGCCGTCGGAGGTCAGCACGATGCCGGTACCGGCCGCTTTCGCGTTCTCGAGACCGAGCACGGTGTTGATGTTCACCAGCCCCGGCGACACCTTCGACGCGACCGAGGCCGGGTCGAACTGCGTCTGCGAGAGCTGTGAGCCGTGCGTTCCACCGACCTGCTGATCGATGCCCCAGGCAACCGATCCGGCGACCAGGAGGGCCGCGATGCTCATCGCACCGGCGGCGAGCAACCGGCGCTTCTTCTTCCGCGGCGGCTGGTCCGGGCCGACGCCGATGACCTGGCCGGGCACCGGCGGATAACCGCCACCACCGTGCCAACCGGCGTACGGCGCGGGCAGCTGGGGCTGCTGCGGATACTGGGGGTATTGCCCGTACTGCGGACCCTGAACAGGGGCCCCCGGCAACTGCCAGCCCGGATTCTGCCAGCCCTGCTGGTGAACCGGCTGGTTCGGCACCGGCTGCTGCGGCACCGGCTGGCTCGCGACCGGCTGCTGGTACTGCGGTCCAGGCGGCAGCGGGATGGCCGGCCGCGGAGCCTCCTGCTCGGCCTGCGGACCGTTCCACTCGGGGCTCGGGCCCTGCACGGGTCCGGGCTCCTGGGTCTGCTTGTCGTCCTGCTGTCCTGCACCGTCACTCATCGCCGTTGCCCTCCTCAGCCCAATTCCTTCTGGTACGAGTAGAGCGCGCGGATCTGAGAGGAGTCTCGGGTCAACCAATGAATCAGCTGAGAATCTTCTCCACCGCCATCACCACGGCCTTTCGCCGGGCAAGCCGGCTGGGCACGGCGGCGCCGTACTCAGGGGTCATCGAAGACCAGTTCGTCGCGATCGCCTGGATCAGCGAGAGCAGACTGACCGAGGAGAACTGCTTCGGGACGGTACGCCGACGCTGGGCCCGATCCAGGTCGTCGAGCCGACTCTGATTCACGGCGATGATCGCCTCCAACGGCTCGCCGGCCGGACGCTCCAAGCGGTACCAACTCGTCAGCCGCAGCCGGGCCGGGTTGTCCTCGAAGTAGTCGAACAGACGACCTGCGTAGGCAGGCAGGTCGTCGGTATCGAAGCCGACGACGGTCAGGTACTCCTCGACGGAGGCACTGAAGACCGCGTCGAACAGACCGTCCTTGCTGCCGAAGTACGCGTAGAGCATGGCCTTGTTGCACTCGGCCACCTCGGCGATCCGTTGCACCCGCGCGCCGGCGATCCCGCGCTCGGCGAACTCCTCGGTGGCGGCGGCCAGGATCTTGGCCCGGGTCCGGTCGGCGTTCCGCTGCTGCATACCGGGAATCATATAACCATCCGGTTGGTTATATGATCTTGAAGGTATCCAACCGTTTGGTTAGTTAGGACTGACAGATGAGCAAGGTGTGGTTGATCACCGGAAGTTCCCGTGGACTGGGGCGCGCACTGGCCGAGGCCGTGCTGGCGGCCGGCGACCGAGTCGTCGCGACCGCACGGACGCCCGAGCAGCTCGCCGACCTGGTCACGCAGTACGGCGACCAAGTCCGCGCGGTGGCGCTCGACGTCACCAACGTGCAGGCTGCGCAGACCGCCGTACAGACTGCTGTGGACGAGTTCGGTGGGCTTGATGTGGTGGCGAACAACGCCGGGTATGCGAACAGCGCACCGATCGAGGAGACCCCCGACGACGACTTCCGCGCCCAGATCGAGACGAATCTCTTCGGTGTCGTGAACGTGACGAAGGCGGCCCTGCCGGTCTTCCGCGAGCAGAAGAGCGGACATTTCCTGCAGTTCTCGTCGATCGGCGGCCGCGTCGGCGGGACCCCCGGCATGGGCGCCTATCAGACCGCGAAGTTCGCCGTCGAAGGATTCTCCGAGGTGCTGAACAACGAGGTGAAACCGTTCGGTGTCAAGGTCACGATCATCGAGCCCGGCGCCTTCCGCACCGACTGGGGCGGCTCGTCGATGACCATCGCACCGACCCACCCCGACTACGACGAAACCGTCGGCGCCATGAACCGCTACCGCGTCGAGGCCGACGGCAGCCAGGCCGGCGACCCCGCCAAGGCCGCTCAAGCCATCCTCCAAATAGTCGCCGCCGACCAGCCGCCCCTCCGGCTCCTCCTCGGCACCGACGCCCTCACCCGCGCCGAGCAAGGCGCCCAGGACCGAGCCGCCGAAACCTCAGCCTGGGCTCACCTCTCCACCTCGACCGACTTCAGCGAAGGTCACTGAAGAACTCCCGGACGTCATTCACCAGCAGCTCAGGCTCTTCGAGGGCTGCGAAGTGACCGCCGTGATCCACATCGTTCCACCGCGTCACCGTGTTCTCCTGCTCGACGTACTTGCGGACCGGGACGTCGTGAGCAAAGGCGAGAACCGCAGTGGGGACGCCGGAGTTTTCCTTACCGGCTCCCCACGCCTGCGCCTGCGCATATCCGACGTACGCCGCGGAGCCCGCCGTACCGGTCAGCCAGTAGAGCATCGCGTTGGTCAGCAGGCGGTCCTTGCTGATGACGCTGCCGGGGCCGGTCCACGCGTGGAATTTGTCCATGATCCAGGCGAGCTGGCCGACCGGTGAGTCGACCAGACCGTAGGCGATCGTCTGCGGCCTGGTCGCCTGGATCGCGATGTAGCCGAACTCCTCCTGCATGAACTTCCCGATCCGCGCCACGCGGTCTTGCTCCAAGGCGGTCAGGCTCGCCAGCTCATCCGCAGCCAGCGGGTACGGCGGCATCGGGCCCGGCCCGCCGTTCGTGTGAACGCCGACCACCTGCGCCCGCGCCGCCCGCGCCACCTCAGGTGAGACCGCGCCCCCGATGTCACCGCCCTGTACGCCGTACCGGTCGTACCCGAGCCGCGTCATCAACTCAGCCCAAACCCGGCCGATCCGGTCAGCCGTCCAACCACCCTCGGAGACCGGTCCCGAGAACCCGAACCCGGGCAGCGACGGAATGACGACATGGAACGCATCAGCCGCGGACCCACCATGCGCAACCGGATCTGTCAGCGGCCCGATGACATCCAGGAACTCCACCACCGAACCCGGCCAGCCGTGCGTGAGCAGCAGCGGAAGCGCATCCGGCTCAGCCGAGGTGACGTGCAGGAAGTGGATCTGTTGCCCCTCGATCTCGGTCGTGTACTGCGCGAAGCCGTTCAGCTCGGCCTCTGCGGCCCGCCAGTCGTATGTCGTCCGCCAGTAGTCGACCAACTCGGCCAGATAGGACACCGGTACGCCGGTCGCCCAGTCGTCACCGGGCAGCGGGGTGGGGAGGCGGGTGCCGGCCAGCTTGGCGGCCAGGTCATCGAGGGCTGTCTGCGGGATATCGATGCGGAAGGACTTGATCATGGTTGAAGAATTTCACCCAGTTAGGACAGCTTCAGTCCTAACTCTGCGCGAGAATTCTGGACATGCTGGAAACCTCCGCACGACTCCTCAGGCTGCTCTCGCTGCTGCAATCACCGCGCGATTGGAGCGGAACCGCCCTGGCCACCGAGCTCGGCGTCGGCCCGCGAACTGTCCGCCGGGACGTGGAGAAGCTGCGCAACCTCGGTTACCCGGTTGACGCCGTACCGGGGGTGGCTGGGTATCGGCTGGGCGCTGGGGCCTCGCTACCGCCCCTACTGCTGGATGACGACGAGGCGGTTGCGGTGGCGGTCGGTCTGCGGGCCGCTGCTGGGGGCACGGTTGCCGGGATCGAGGAGTCGTCGGTCCGGGCGTTGACCAAGCTTGAGCAGGTTCTGCCATCGCGGTTGCGGCATCGGGTGAAGCTGTTGCAGGCGGTCGCGGTCACCCCCTCGGGCGCGGCCGCCGTACAGCCTGAGGTGTTGCTCGCCGTGGCCGAGGCTTGCCGAGATCATCAGCGAATGCGGTTCGATTACCGCAACCACGACGGTACGGCGGCCCGTCGCACCACCGAGCCGCATCGCCTGGTCAACACCGGCCGCCGCTGGTATCTGATCGCGTGGGACCTCGACCGTGCTGACTGGCGCACCTTCCGTCTGGATCGGCTCGAGCCGATCATCCCGACCGGCCCACGCTTCACGCCCCGCGAAGTGCCGGAGGACAAGACCAACCGCGCCGGCTACCGCTACCAGGCCCGTTTCCTCATCCACGCCCCCGCCGAGGTCGTCGCCGACCAGCTAGGCCCGAGCGTCGCCACGGTCGTCCCCCACACAGCAACCACGACAACAGTCGAGGCCGGCTCCAACTCCCTCGACGAACTGGCCCTGTACGTCGGCCTGCTCGGCCACCCCTTCGAGGTCCAGTCACCGCCTGAGCTGATCGCCCACGTCCGCGCGCTGTCCGCCCGCCTGAGTGCCGCGGTCTCTTAGAGCATCTGCTGCTGGCGGAGCTTCTCGATGGCGACGGCCATCGCCGCCTTGGCCTGTGCGCAAGCGGCGTTGACCGGGGCGGGCGCCGCATATCCCGCAGCCACTTCGACGACGGTGCCCTGCTCGGCGACGAACATTGTGCCGCAGGATGGATTCAGCCGGCTCTTGCTGACGACTACCTTGACCTGAGCAATCACGACCTCGCCGGCCGGGTCCGGGAACAGTTGGTGGAAGTCGGTCTGGGCAGCTCGATCCCAGCCGATCAGCACCATGAGCGAGAAGTTGCTGTCCGAGTTCCAGACACAGTTGCGGCCGTTGACGCCCCTGTTGTCGGAAGATTTCTCGAGACCGTGTCTGTCCAACAGTTCCTGGCTGACCAGCTCGCACGGCTCGGCCTGCTGCACCGCGGGCACAACGGGCGCAGCTTCCGGCTCGGCCGCCGTCGTACCGCAGCCGGCCAGCGCGACCACGGCGACCAGCACCCAGCCCACTCGGATCATGTCAGCCAACGTAGTGAGGATGCTTGGGGACCGGTCCCCATCGGCGGTAGCGTGCGGTCATGTCGCTGACCGGGGTTCAGGATCGGTACGTCGAGACAGTGCTGGGGCAGATCCGGATCCGGGTCGGGGGTTCCGGCGAAGCGATGCTGTTCTGGCCCAGTCTGCTGATGGACGGGACACTGTGGGCCGGGCAGGCCGCGCATTTCATCGAGCGCTATCAGGTCGTGCTGGTGGATCCGCCCGGGCACGGCGGCAGCTCCGACTTGGCGGGACCGTTCAGTTTCGAGCAGTGCGCGGACGTAATCCTCGCGATCGTCGACGACCTCGGCATCGACAAGGTGCATGTCATCGGCAACAGTTGGGGCGGGATGATCGGCGGCACCTTCGCCGCCCTGCATCCGGAGCGGATCGGCGTTGCCGTGTTGATGAATGCGACTGCTTCACCGTCGAACGCACGCCAGAAAGTCGAGTACGGCGCTCTAACCAGAGCGGCTCGGCTATTCGGCGGGATCCGCGGGCCGCTGATCGGTCCGGTGGTCGACGCCTTCCTCGGCCCGACCGCGAAACGCGAGAAGCCCGAGGTCGTTGCCACAGTCAAGCAATTGGCCCAGCAGGTCAACGTGAAGTCCGGGATGCACGCCGTCACGAGCGTCGTCCCCCGCCGGCCTGACCAGCGCCCGCTCTTCGGTCAGATCCGCACGCCGGTCCTCGTCGTGGCCGGCGCCGAGGACACCACGTTCGGTGTCGCCGAAACCGAAGCGATGGCCGATGCCATCCCCGGCGCGCGCTTCGTCGTACTGGAGCAGTCGGCGCACCTGGCCGCACTGGAATCCCCTGCCGAGGTCAACGCCCTCATCGACGATTTCCTCGCCGATAATTCCTGACAATGGGAATGTCTAGGGCGTGAATTACCTCAACCCTTGACGGTGCGCCGCCCGCGTGGCCATCATTCTCGAAATTCCGGTGAATTTATCCCCTGAATTCATTCCGGCCACTGAGAATGATTAGAGGGTTCTGATGAAGAAGAGACTGTTCGCCATCCTCACGACCGGCATCCTGCTGACCGCCGGCCAGGTCACGACTTCGGCCGCTCAACTCACCGCCGTCAAATGGAACGGCTTCGAGCGACCGGCCGCCGGCGCCGCCTACACCTCGGGCGAGTGGTCCACCGACGGGTGGAGCGCGCCCTGGTCGGAGGGATTCAACAGCGGCCGCGCCGTCATCGACAGCAGCACCGCCCACTCCGGCACGAAATCGCTGAAGGTTTCCTACCCGAAGGGAAAGATCGGCCCGGCCGACTCCGGCGCGCAGGCGCCGTTCACAGTCCCCAAAGCCCGCGAGTACTACGTGTCGCAGTGGGTCCGCTTCAGCCCGACCTTCAGTTGGGGCACCACCCAGTACGCCGGGAAGATCGGCGTCGGACTGCGTGGCGGCGCCGGCTGCTCGGGCGGCACCGAATGCACCGGCTACAACGGATTCACCTCCCGCTTCATCTGGCGCAGCAGCGGCCAAGCGGCTATTTACTATTACCACATGGACCAGACCGGAACGTACGGCGATTACGCGAATCTGAAAAAGCCGAACGGCGAGAGTATTCTGTTCCCGCGGGGCTCCTGGACGCACATCGCCCAAAAGATCCGGGTCAATACCGTCACCAATGGCAACGCGAATGCGGACGGTGAGATCGAGGTTTGGTACAACGGCGTCTCGGCGGCCAAGATCACCGGCCTGCGGTTCGTGCGCAACGCCGATCAGGTCGACTCGGCGATGTTCTCGTCGTTCGCCGGCGGCGCAACCACCGAGTTCGCCCCGACCGTCGACTCCTGGATCTGGTACGACACCCTCAAGGTGACCACCAACCGCTCCGAGATCTGCGAGATCAGCGGCGGCTGCTAGCGCCGGGCTGGGACTGCAGTGCGGGAGAGGTCGGAGGCGACGACGATCTCTCCCGAGAACTCGGCGGCGGCTTCTTCGTGGAAGCGCTCAGGTTCCAAGTAGCGCTGGGAAAAGTGGGTCAGGACGAGTTTGCGAACGCCGGATTCCTCGGCGACGCGGGCCGCCTGGCGAGCAGTGAGGTGCCCGAATCGGCGAGCCAGGTCGGCCTCGGCGGACAGATAGGTCGACTCGATCACGAGCAGGTCGGCCTGATCCGCGAGCCGGAGGACGTTCTCGCACAGGCGGGTGTCCATGATGAAGGCAAAACGTTGGCCCTGCCGGGGTTCGCTGACTTGATCAATGTGGATCGTGCGGCCGTCGACCTCGATGGAGCCGGTTCGTTGCAAGCGGGCGATGTCCGGCCCGGCGACGCCAAAAGCTTTGAGCTGGTCGGGCAGCATGCGGCGGCCGTCGGGCTCGATCAGTTGGTAGCCGAAGGACTCGACCGAGTGCTCCAGCCGCCGCGCCCACAGCTGACCGAACGGGCCGACGGTCAACAACCCGTCTTCCTCGACCGGCTCCTCCAACAACTCGGCTCGCTCGTAGAACGAAGCGGCGTACCGGAGTCTGGTGAAGTACTCCTGCCCCGACGCCGGATAGTGCGCCCGGACAGCATGCGGTACGTCGTCCAGCGACAGCCGCTGCACAATTCCCGGTACACCGAGACAGTGGTCGCCGTGGAAGTGCGTGATGCAGAGTCGCGTGATCGCGCCGGCCGCGACCCCGGCGTACAGCATCTGCCGTTGGGTGCCCTCGCCCGGATCGAACAGGAAGCCGTCCTCGTCCCAGCGCAGGAAGTACCCGTTCTGGGTGCGTTCCCGCGACGGCACCTGGCTCCCGGTGCCGAGGATGACCAGCTCTCTCAAGCCAGCACCTTAGCCAGCGTCTTGGATGAGATGTTGGCACCGCAGGAGACCACGGCCATCCGGCCGGACGTCAGCGTGCGGGCCGCGGCGAAGGCCATCGCCGCTGAACCCTCGACCAGGTGGTGTTCGGTGTCGATGACCAACCGCAGCGCGTCGCGGATCGCGGGTTCGTCGACGAGGATCCATTCGTCGACCAGTTCGCGACAGAGGTCGAAGGTGATCGACCCCGGTTCGACGCTGCCCGCCGTACCGTCGGAGAGCGTTGACGACGCATCCACCGTGACGATGCGGCCGGCAGCGACCGACTCGGCCATCGCGGCGTCGGCGGCTGGTGAGGCGCCGTACACCTTGATGCCGGGGAGCTGTTGTTTGAGCACCGCGGCGACCCCGCTGATCAAACCGCCGCCACCAACAGCGACGACGACGCCGTCGAGCTGCTCACCCTTCAGCTGCTTGACCAACTCGACGCCGATCGTGCCTTGGCCGGCGATGACATCAGCATCGTTGTACGGCGAGACGTAGGTCAGACCGTGCTCCTCGGCATAAGCCCGGGCCTTGAGCTCCTGGGCGCCGGTGTCGTTGCCCTCGGCGCGGAGTTCGGCGCCGAGACGTTCTAGCGCGGCGACCTTGCTCGTGGATGCGTTCTCGGGGAGGTAGACGATCGCGCGCCCGCCCAGGAGCGCGAGCGCGTTGGCAACGCCGAGACCGTGGTTGCCGGACGACGCGGTGACTACACCGGCCTGCCGCTCGGCGTCCGTCAGCGTGAGGATCTTCGCCAGGGCGCCGCGCGCCTTGAACGAGCCGGTCCGCTGAAGGTGCTCGCACTTGGCGAGCACCTCGACCCCTAGGTCCGCGCTGAAACCGTGGAACGGCAACAGGGGCGTCGGCGGCAGGTACTCGTGCAGAGACGGCGCGATCCCCCGCGAACGATCGGCAATCTCGGCAGCGGTCACCGGCATGCGGTCCTCCCTCATCAGGTGTGCGTCCCGACTGCAGGTTATCCGGAGTGGTTCACCCGGTAGTCGACGAGCAGGTGACCGCTCGGCGTCGTCGAGCTGCTGATCGGCTCCAGGCTGATCTGCGGCAGGTTGTCGAGCAACCGTCGTCCGGTGCCGACGACGGTCGGGACGATGACCAGGCTCAACTCATCGACCAGACCCGCAGCGAGCAGTGCCTGGGTGACGGAGATGCTGCCGTGGATGCCGATGTCGCCACCGGGCTGCTCCTTCAGGTCCCGGACGAAGTCGGTCAGCTCGCCTTCGATCGCCTGAGCCGTCCCCCACTGCGTCGCGAGCGGGGTCGAGGTGGCGACATACTTCGGTACGGCGTTCACGAAGTCGGCGAACGGCTGGATGTCGCTGGTCGGCCAGAAGCCGGCGAACTCGTCGTACGTGCGCCGCCCGAAGATCACCGTGTCCTGGGTCGAGATCAAGCGGCCGCCGACAGCATCGGTCTCGTCGTCCCAGCTGGTGAGGAACTTGTCCGCTCCCTCGGCAACGCCGTCGAGGGACAGGAAGTAAGCGGCGACAACTTTGCGTGACATGTGAGGCTCCTCAGGTGGGTTCTTGCCTCCACGTCGAACGGCAGACACCGGATTCGACACCTAGGCTGTTCGCGTGACGGATTCCTTTTGGCGCGGCTACCAGTACGAGGAGATCGACGCGGACGGCTGGTCGACGTACTGGCGTCTCGACCCCCGCGGGCAGAACCTCGCCCTGCACGACTGGCTGGGTCACGACGACAAACCCGGCCACCGGCTGTGGGAGCGCGCCGCGACACCCGCCGGCGTCCGCGGAATCTGGAGTATGACGGCCGCTGGCGTCCGGCTCGAGGTCCGCGCGGCGCAGGGCATCTACGGCCGAATCGCCCCGCTCGACGTCATGGTCAATGGGGTCCTCCATCAACGCTGTGTGCTTGAGGAGGGTGAGCAGGAGCTAGTGGTTCCGCTCCCGGGAACTGCTGTGACGGTCGAAATCTGGTTGCCCCAGGCTGGGCGGATCGCGATCCGTGGCGTGGAATTCGACGGCGAGGCTGAACCGGTGCCGGTCAGCGGGCTGCGCTGGATCACCTACGGCAGCTCCATCACCCAATGCAGCGGCGCGGCAGGCCCCTCCGAGACCTGGCCGGCTCTCGTCGCCCGCCAGCACGACTGGGACCTCCGATGCCTGGGCCTCTCCGGCGAGTGTCACCTCGACCCGGTCGTCGCCCGGACCATCCGCGACACCCCGGCCCGCCTGATCTCACTCTGCCTCGGCATCAACATCCAAGGCGGCGCAACCTTCAGCGGCCGCACCCTCCCCGGCCAGGTCGAGTCCTTCATCGCAACCGTCCGCTCCGGCCACCCCACCACCCCCATCG
>NZ_SMKX01000227.1 GCF_004349055.1 Kribbella antibiotica | reverse complement strand
CTCCCCAACACCCCCGCCGAAACCTGGCAATCCCACCTAACCGCCCTAGCCCGACCGCTCTAAAAACACCGCCTCCGGCGGCGGCAGCCTTTTGGCGCCTCCGGCGCGGCCCCCATGTGGTTGCGGCCCAAGGCGAACAGCGATCAAGCGCACTAGCGGCGGACCCCGCGTGCCGCTCGTTGCCGCAGAGCACCAATGTCGGCCGCCCTCCGCCGGTCACCGGGCCTCCGCGGCACCCCAGGAACAACTTTGAGCACGGGTCAGTCACAGATCCGACCGAAAAATGACTGGTGGGTGCTCAAAGTGAGCCGGACCCTCCGCGGATTCAGTCGAGGTCGCGCAGGCTGAGTCCGGCAGGTGGGGGCAGTTCGCTGGCGCGCTCCGCCCGGAACGAGTCGATCAGGTACGCCGCCAACCGTCGTGACGCGGCTTCCGCGACATCGGCCGCCTCGGCGGTGATCCCGTTGTTGGCCATCAGCACCAGGATCACGTCTTCGGGCACGAAATCCGCCCGCAGCCGGCCTGCCGCCTTGGCGCGGTCGGTGAGTTTCGCGAACCCGGCAAAGGCGCGCTCCCGTTCCTCCTCCGCATCGAGCTCCGGCGGAAGCATCGCCAGGAACGCCGCGCTGAACCCGCGATCAGCAGCCTGCATTGCACAGACCTCACCGATCACCGTGCAGAACCCCCGCCACGGATCCGGGTCTTCGACCGCGTCCTGAACCACCGAGGCACAGCGCCCGAACTGCTCCGCGAACACCTCGCTCACCAACGACTCCCGCGTCGGGAACCGCCGGTACAACGTCGCGACCCCAACCCCGGCCCGCCGCGCGACAGCCGCCATCGGTACGTCGAGACCTCGCTCGGCGAACAGTTCGTGCGCCACCGCCAAGATCCGGTCGCGGTTGGCTTGCGCGTCGACGCGCAGCCCGGTCGGCACTTGAGAGACCTCGGTGTTCATCTTTCTCACTTTAGCTCAAGTGGACGACCCCCTCCATTTATCTGTCTACCGTGGTGGGCATGCAGCTCAAGCGTGTGGTCAACGGGTTCAATCGATGGTTCGCCGGTCTGCGGACCGCCCCGGGAATCGGCCGGTTCGTCAGCAAGCACTTCACCGACATCACCTACACCGGCCGCCGATCCGGCCGCACCTTCTCGACCCCGGTCGGCTATCGGCGTACCGGCGACCAAGTCCTCATCGCCGTCCTCCTCCCGGACGCCAAGGCCTGGTGGCGCAACTTCACCGGTGACGGGAACCCGATCTCGATCGTCCTCGACGGAGCTGACCGCACCGGCCACGCGATCGCTCGCCGGGCGAGCAAGCGCCGCGTCATCGTCACCGTCCAACTGGCGGCCTGACGGCGGCGCTTGTAAATGTGATATCACTTTGCTACCTTTTAGCTAGTCGAGAGGAGCAGGGTGATGATTGACGTCGAGGGTGTTGTGGAGATGCCGAAGCCGAAGGTGGCCGAGCGGGTCGCGGCGGAGGTGAACGGCTGGCCGATGGCGGGCGCGTCGTTCGTGCTGGTGGTTGGTGGGGCGGCGCTCTTCAGCGTCGGCGCTGCCAACGGCGCGGGGGTGGCGATCGCGCTGGGTGTGGTCGCGTTCGTGATCGGCGCGATTCTCGCGGCCGGCCTGACGCCGGTGCAGCCGGGCAAGGCACGGGTGTTGCAGATCCTCGGGCGGTACTCCGGGACGCTCCGCACCGACGGACTGCGGTGGGTGAATCCGATCGCCACCCGGCGCGAGGTCTCCACCCGGATCCGCAACCACGAGACGGCCGTTGCCAAGGTCAACGATGCCGACGGCAACCCGATCGAGATCGCGGCCGTCGTTGTCTGGCAGGTGCAAGACACCGCGCAGGCGATGTTCGAGGTCGACGACTTCGTGGAGTTCGTCGCGATCCAGACCGAGACCGCGGTCCGGCACATCGCCAACAGCTACCCGTACGACGTCCACACCGACGAAGGTGGAATGTCGCTGCGGGACAGTACCGACGAGATCACCGAGACCCTGTCGACCGAGATCGGGGCGCGGGTCCAGGCGGCCGGCGTGCATGTCATCGAGTCGCGGATCACGCACCTCGCCTACGCGCCGGAGATTGCCCAGGCAATGCTTCGCCGCCAGCAGGCTGGTGCGATTGTCGCCGCGCGGCAGCGGATCGTTGAAGGAGCAGTCGGCATGGTCGAGCTGGCGCTGGAGCAACTGTCCGCGCACAACGTGGTCGAGCTCGATGAAGAGCGCAAGGCGGCCATGGTGAGCAACCTGCTCGTGGTGCTGTGCGGTGACCGCGATGCGCAGCCCGTGGTCAATACCGGTTCGCTCTACCAGTGAGCGGCCGTCATGGCTGCCGAACGTAAGAAGATCCTGCTCCGGCTGGATCCCGCGGTGCATGACGCGCTGGCTCGTTGGGCGGCCGACGACCTGCGCAGCGCCAACGCCCAGATCGAGTTCCTGCTCCGGCGGGCGCTGGCCGATGCCGGCCGGCTCCCGTCCGGGGTCGGCAAGATCCCGCGACCCGGCCGTCCGTCCAAGGAGAGCGACAATGATGAGTAGGACGCTACCGAAGCGCCCGCCGCGGGTCGGGCGGGCCGAGCCGCCGCACGCCCTGACGGCACGATTGTTCTTACTGGCTTACGATCCCGCCAAGGGCCGCCTGACCAACCGGTCGAAGCTCGGCAAGGCGCTGCGGGCTGCCGCGCTGATCGACCTCCAGCTCCGCGGAAACCTTGCTGACGACAACGATCGTCCCAAGGTCGTGGCGAAGGCGCCGCCGCCGACCGACGACATCCTGGCCGGCATCCTCGCCGAGATCAGCGCGATCGGCCCCCGCAAATGGCGGACCTGGATCGACCGTCGTCAGCGCAAGATCGTTCGCGACGTCCGCGACGAACTCGCCCGCACCCAACTGATCAAGGTCGAGCCACACCGGATCCTCGGCATCTTCCCGGCCGACCGGATCACGATCCGGCACCCGCTCGTACGACGCCAGTTGCTGCAACGCACGACCGACGTACTGCGCCCGTCCCGACTCGTGACCCGGGTCGACCTGCGCGACGCATCCCTCGCCGTACTGGCGTCGACGGCGGACTTCCGCACGATCATCTCCAAGGAGTCCGGTCGCCGGCACAAGGATCGCCTTGCCCAGTTGGCGGTTCGCGTCGGGCCAGTGCCCGCGGCCCTGAAGAAGTCGATCCAAGCCAGCGCAGCCTCCGCCGCGGGTTGACGCCAGGCGCAGTCCTATGGTTCATTACTCAAGTAATGAACCTAAGAACCCCGGAGGGGAGGCCGTGATGTTCGACGAACGCAGCCCGATCTACCTGCAGATTGCGGAGCAGATCAAGAACGACATTGTCAGCGGCGCTCTGGCCGAGGACGAGCAAGTGATGTCAACGAACCAGTACGCCGCCTTCTACCGGATCAACCCGGCCACCGCGGCGAAGGGTTTCGCGCAGCTGGTCGACGAAGGCGTGCTCTACAAGAAGCGCGGGATCGGGATGTTCGTCAGCCCGAACGCGCGCGATCTGCTGCGCACCGGTCGGCGGGACAGTTTCTTCGCCGACGTGGTCGACCCGATGATCCGTGAGGCCATGGCCATCGGGGTCCCGCTGCGCGACGTCCTTCAGCACATCCGCAAGTACGGAGACTCGTGATGGCAGACACCGCCCTCTCGGTGCACACCGACAACCTGTCGGTCCGGTTCGCCGGTGCACCCGCACTCGACCGGCTTGACCTACGGCTGGCGCCGGGCAAGATCCACGGGCTGCTCGGCCGCAACGGTTCCGGCAAGAGCACACTCGCCGCGGTCCTCGCGGGTTTCCGGCAACCCGATGAAGGCCAGGTCCTGATCGAGGGCGCCGGCCTCGGTACGCCGATGGCGCCGTACGAGAATGCTGTTGTCACCAGCCGGATCTGCCTGATCCGCGAATCGGGAGATGTCGCCGACAGCCTCCAGGTGCGGCACGCGCTCGCCCTGGCCGCGAGTCTGCGCCCGTACTGGAACGCAGACCTGGCCGGCGAGCTGCTCGACCGCTTCGAAGTCCCGACCAACAAGCGGATGCAGAAGCTCTCCCGAGGTAAGAAATCCGCCCTCGGCGCCGTTCTCGGCCTGGCCAGCCGGGCCCCGCTGACGATCTTCGACGAGACCTACCTCGGTATGGACGTCCCGTCCCGTAGAGCGTTCTACGACGCCCTGCTCGCCGACTACGCCGAGGTGCCGCGGACGATCGTGCTGTCGACGCACCTGGTCAACGAGGTGAGCACCTTGCTCGAGGACGTGGTCATCCTCGACAACGGCCGCCTGGTCACGCAGTCACCGGTGGATTCGCTCCGCGGGCGGGGTGCCGCGGTCGTCGGACCGGCCAAGGTGGTCGACGAATTCACCGCCGGGTTCACCGTCCTCGCGGAGGAGAAGCTCGGCGGCACCAAGTCGATCACGGTCCTCGGTGATTTCGATCCAACGCTGCTCGCGCAAGCCGCGTCAGCCGGTCTCGAGGTCGGGCCGGTCGGTTTGCAAGAGCTCTTCGTCCACCTCACCGCCCCGACGCCGAAGGGAACCCGCTCATGACCACAGCAACCGCAGCGCTGCCACTCGGCGTCACCAACGGCCGGCGGCTCCGCCAAGTACTGAACGCCATGTACGTCGGCTCGCGGCCGATGCTGTTGGTCTACTGGGCCGTGATGCTGATCGCGTTCATGGCCGGCGGCCTGATCGTGCAGTTCCTCACCGACGGCACCGGGCACAGCATCTGGGACTACGGCACCCAGTCGCCGAAGTACTTCTCGATGGCGGTCGGGATCAGCCTGGTTCCGGCGTACATCAACGCGATGGTGGCCCAAGGCGTCACCCGGCGAATGTTCTCGGTTGCCTCGAGCATCTTCCTGACCACGGCCGCGCTGACAACCGCCGTGTTGTGGGTGATCGGCTATCAGATCGAGCGGTGGGTCTACAGCGCACAGGGCTGGCCGCAGGCGATGGAGAACCGGCACCTGTTCACCAGTACGTCGCAGATCTGGCTCATCTTCGCCGAGTTCGCCCTGCTGGTCGTCTCGCACGAGGCAACAGGATGGTTGCTCGGGGTCAGCTTCTACCGGCTCGGTTTCTGGCGCGGGCTGGCGCTCGTCCCGCTGGCGCTCATCCCGGCCGCGGCCACCGAGTTCCTGCTCGTCGCGCAGTGGCTGGGCGGGCCGTTGTCCGAGCTCGGCTATCACCGCCCGTCGCTGGCGATCGCCGTACCGGCTGTCGTCGTGGTCACTGCACTCGGTCTGTATGCCGGTCATCGCATACTGCAACCGATGCCGCTGAAACCCGCGAAGGGCTGAACTTATACACAGGGCATGTGTATAAGTCGGGTGCGTTCTGTGGATGGTTGCGTGCTCACTGTGGACGACACGCGGGGAGTCGCGAGATCGCAAGAACTGTTGTCTGGAAAGGGTTGTGCGACCCGGGTCGGCGGCTGTAGAAATGTCGACACGCTGTTCGTGCGAAGGGCGGCGGGTCGAACGGAAACCGAGGACCCAAGCGGTGGGGATCCCCACTGAGGTAGACCGGTGACGGGGTCTGCTGGTCCCACGGATCTGGCTCGGGAGGCTGGAGACGTCACCTTCCTTCAGCTTGTTGGGCCCCTCCGACTCATACTCGGAGGGGCCCCACTCTTTGCGGGCCCCGCCGGTCTCGATAGATACCTTCAGGCGAGCGTGATCCGCAGCGTCGCCGAACCACGAGCGGCAACGTGCACCTCGGTGCCCCGCGACGTCGTGACCACCCGGTACGGCGTTGCTCGGCCGTTGAGCGTGACATCGTTGAGCGTTGCGCCAGCTGGGATCACCGCGCCGATGGTGAAGGCGGCCTTCACATCGTGAACGGTGAGATCTGTCCGAATCTCCTTACCTGCAAGGCGCGCTGAGACATCGATCGCTCCGCGACCGAGCCGGATATTGCTCCCGGCCACCTTCGGCTGGCCCGCCGGAATCTGCGGTACGACGGACACCCGGCCGTGCCCGAGATCCGGATCGACGCCGAGCTGCTGGTGGATGACCGGCCAGAGGATCCCGTACGTTCCCCACGCCTGCAGTGTCATCGACCGGTCGTAGAACGGGCGGCCGATGTTGGCTGCGGAATCCGGTGAGGGAGCGATCTCCGGCATCGCACCGGGAGTTTCCCAGACCTTCGGGTCGAGCTGAATCCTGGCGTTGCCGGTCGTATAGACCCGCTGCTGATTCGGGCCGAGCCGACCGTAGTTGCCTTCCGCAACCGCCATGATGGAGGTGTTGAGGGAGAAGATGCTCCGCTCGCTCTTCACCTGCGAGACGACTGAGTCACAGGATGCGCCGGGGTTGCCTGCCGGGTCGGAGGTCGGTCCGGTGCCGGTGTGGAACAGGCCGAATTCACCTGTATAGCAAGCCGTTTCGCGTTGCGTGAGTGCCGTCGCGGCGTGCTCGGGCGACGCGAGTGGCGAAGTCGGCCGGCCGGGACGGACCAGCTCGGCCTCCATCGGCGTCACGCCAGTCCAGTGCCGCTGGAAGATCGGCGTGTTGTCGTTGGCCGGATTCGCGGGATCGTCGACAGAATCGGCGTACCCGAGCGCCTGCGGCACCCACCACTGCGCCTCGAAGCGTGCCTCGACATCCTTGGCTCGCGCGGTGGCCCACTGCTCGACCTTGCGGTCGTGCCGGGATGCAGCCAGGTCGGCGAGATCACGCAGACCGCGCGCGAGGTAGACGGTGCTGTCGAGCTTCTCGGCACCCATGCCGGAGCGCTCGACGTTCGCGAGGCCCTCCGGCCAGCCGTCCTTGTCCTGGTCGAGTTCGCGATAGACGTACTGCAGGTTGCGGACGCTGAAGTCGTAGAAGTCGTCGCGGAAGCGGTCGTCACCCGTCCATCGCCAGAGTAGCGCGACGATGCTCGGGAACTTGACCGTCTCGTCGGTGTTGCCGGCGCTTTGGTTGGAGCCGAAGTAGACGTCACCGGTCGGGATGATCTCGTGCGCCACTTTGCCGCTGCGTGCGTTCAGCAGGTCGCTGATATCCCGCAGCGCCTTGAGATGCGCCTTGACCGTGTCGAACTGACCAGCGGCAACGGCGGCGTACGACGTGTACTCGCCATCGGTTGCGAACAACCACGGATAGTCCGGGAATCCGGCACCGAACCAACGCGCCGTACCGACGGTGCCGACCGGGGCCGGGTAATCCTTACCCTCGTTGACATCGCGGATCTGCAGGTCGCGCGCTTCCTGCACTGAGTCGGCCAGATTCTGCTTGCTCCACTCGACACTCTGCTGCAGCAGTCGGTCACCAGGCAGGTCCACTGCAGACATCTGATCGATCTGCTGTCGGTCGTTTTCCTTTGCCTGCAACAGCTTGTCGGGGTTGCTGAGAGCGCGGTCGTAGTCTCTTTGCGCCGCTTGTGGTCCGGCGTCTGATCCGGCGACCGCGAACCAGATCGTCTTCGTCTTGCCGGGTTTCAGATCGACGTCGTACGTGAGTCGCCCGCCGGTGCCCTTGCCGACCAACGAGTCGTCGCACCGCGCGGGCGTCGTACCGTCGGCGGGGCAGATCACGGCCGGGTCTTGCGGACCGCGGTGGTTCGGACCGAGTGCGTGGTTCGTCGGACGCAGGGACGATCCGACGTACGCCGCGTAGTCGTGCTTGCTGCTCTGTTCGCGGAACCTGAGCGTTCCGTTGCCGTAGGCCCCGGTATCCGGCAGGTTCGCGTCGGCCGCGCTCGGCGTCGTCCAACCCCACGGGTACGACGACATCAGCTCGGAGTGCGCGTCGACGTCGAGGCTGACGGTCTTCGCGGTCGGCGAGCTGAGCGTCAGCCCGACGAGGGTCGCGCGCAACCCATCCGGCACGAAGTCGGTACGCCGTACCTGCACCGCACCGGGGTAGTCGATCCGGCTGTACCCGTGGCCGCTCGTGTATTTGGCCGCCGCGGTGTCCTTGCCCAACCACTTGCCGTCGAGCCCGAACCACAAGCCGTCCAGCACCTTGATCGGCTGCGTCCAGAAGCCACCCATCTCACCCCGGATGTGCCACCCGGTCGCGGGGTAGAGCCCGCTCTCGTCGCCCATCGCGTAAGCCCGATCGCCCACCACCAACGACCGTCGATCCGCGAGGCGAGCGGTCTCAGAGAGTTCGTGGGGAGATGGTTGAGGTGGTGGTGAGCCGGCGGCGGTCGCTGTGCCTGCGAGCAATACCGTGACGACAAGCATCGTCAGGCCAGGTAGTCGGGGAGTCATGGCGGTTCCTCCTTCTCGCGGCGCTGTCGGCACCGCATCAGCCAGGGGCTGTGCTGCCTCTGACGACTAGCTCGGGGAGCAGCAGGCGTTCGGTCGGGCCTGCTGGTGGGTCGGTGAGGATGGTGATCAGCTCGGCCGCGATGTCGTCCATCGGCTGCCGCAGGCTGGTGAGACCGGGGGAGACCACCTCGGCCATGGGGGAGTCGTCGAAGCCGGTGATGCCGAGATCGACGCCGGGGGTGAGTCCGCGGCGGGTGACTTCGCGGAGCGCGCCGAGCGCGAGAATGTCGCTCAAGGCAACGAACCCGTCAGGCGGTTCCGGGCTGTCCAGCAATGCCGCAGTGGCACGGGCGCCTTCGTCGAGTGTGTCTTCAGAGCAATGAATGCTGAGACCTGCTGTTGGCAGACCCAGGCTGTCGCACGCAGTTCGCCAACCGTCCAAGCGGTCCTCGGCCAGACCTGACGTCTTCGGCCAGCCGACGAACGCGATCCGCCGCCGCCCAGTCTCGTGCAAGTGCCGAACCGCGAGCCCCGAACCAGCAGCCCCATCGACATCAACCCACGGCCCCGGCTGGGTGCTCTCTTTCCACACTCGCCCGAACGACACGAACGGGATCTCCTGCTCCTTCAACCACCCGTGCCGCGGATCCCGTGTCTCCGTCTGCGACAACACGAAGCCGTCCACCAGCCGGCGCGCATGCAGGTCGTCGTACACGCTCATGCCGTCAACGCCCGGCGGCGCCGTGAACAACAAGATGTGCCGCCCGGTGCTCTCCGCCGCCGCGCACAACGCGTGCAGGAACTGGTCCATCACCAGATGAGTCCGGTTCGGCCAGCTCGGAACGCAGTACCCGATCAGTTCCACCGCGCTCGTCCGCAAGCTCCGGGCATTACGATTGGGCCGGTAGTTGAGCAACTCGATCGACCGGTTCACCCGCGCCAGCGTGTCCGGCCGCAGCCGATGGGGAGCGTTCAACGCGTTCGACACCGTCTGCACCGAGACCTCGGCGTGCGCCGCAACCTGCTTCAGCGTGGCCACAGCACCCTCCCGCAGACGTTTGAACGTTAAAATGCAGTCTCTCGCCCGAGGCAGTAGCTGTCAACGCCTCGCCCGCTGATCCCCTGGCGGCCCTAAACTCCTGCCACCTGGAAGGAGCGCCGAGACCCCATGCCCTACGCCAACGAACAAGACCGGTACGACGCCATCCGCGCCGATGCCCGCACCAAGCTCAACCCGCGCCGCCCCGACCTCGCCGTACTGGATGGGGAGGCTCTCATCCGCCAACTCACCGAAGAGGCCCTGGCCACCTATTACGACGACCAAGCGGCCGCCAACTACGCATGGGACTACGTCGAACGCCAGATCCGCCTGGCGGTAGACGAGGCGTAGTGGAGGGCGCGGGGGAGCGGGACGCGGCTGTCGCGAGGATTCTCGCGCAGCACCGGACGCCTGCGGACCGGCTCGCGGCGCTTGAACGCAGCCAGGCAGCCGAGCTCGCCTATGGACGGCACCCAGGCTCTGACGAAGCGGCTGAGATCGCAGCCGTTGCGACCTACCTCCAGGTCGAGAAGCGCGGCTGGCGTGCTGAGCTGGCGAGCCGTGACGCGGGCAATCCGCCGCGGCGGCCCGGGTGGGAGGCCTTCCAGCAGGAGATGGACGCCTTCGTCCCCGAGGTCGAGCGAACCCAGCCGGTGTGGTTCCTGCAAGCCAACGGCTATCAGGTCACCGGCACGAACCGGGATGAGCTGAACGCCATCGCCGCCGCCCGCGAGCGCCCGCCGCGAGACGACCCGCAGCAGCAGCTGGGCATCACCTACCAGCGCGACACCATGTACGCGATGCTGCCCGACGGCGCGATCTCCAAGCACGTGGGCACCTTCAACGCCGGTACGACGGCCAGTGCCGCTGCCGGCTGGGTTGACCACGTGGTCCGGGTGCACGCGGATGCGGACGAGCTACGGCTGCGCGTGCAGAGCGTGGTCGATGACGATGCCGGGGAGGTGACGCTGCGGGGGACGGTGCTCGAGGGACCGGTTGGTAACCGCGGACTGGCGGTGGGCTCAGTAGTGGAGCTCCACAAGAACCAGGCTCAGCTGTCGATCGGTGGAGATCCTGTGGACGGCGACTGGACTGCGTCGTTCGAGACCTTCGCCTATCACCAGGGACGCACCCGCGTGAATGAAGGCGTGGGGATGCAAGTGCGAGGAGCCGGTACGCCGGAGGCTCGCAACCGGGGTCCGAGCCTGGCCGTCGACGATGTCCTGTTCGAACGGATCCGCGACCTCTATACGAATGCGGAGGCGCCTGAGCGCGGCTATGCCCAGACGCTGGGGCCGACCCGAACCCGTCTGAACTTCCGCGAAGCCGGGTGGGACGTGAACGTGCCGCCGTACCGCCGGCTCGGGGGAGACGCCATGTTCACCGAGGCCGCGCACCCGGAGCCTGCGCCATACAGTGCCGACCTCCCGGCTCCCGCGACGGTCGATGTCAGTGACCCGAAGTGGTACCGCGAGCTGACGAACGCACAGCCGGACCGCTTCGTCGGCGGACGGTCGAGCAGCGCAGCCCTCTATATGACCGCCGCGACGATGCTGATCCAGGAAGACCGGCTCGCGGTTGACGAGGCGCAGGACCTGATGGCGTTCGCCGTCGCGGACATGGTCGCCAGCGGCGAGCACAGCATGCCCGAGTGCATGACCAGCGTCGTCATGGCCGCCGGCAGCGCCCAGCCGTGGCAGGAGACTCCGCTCAACCTCTCTCAGCCGACCCCGACGCTGAAGGCGTGGCTCCATCTGGTGAGCCCCGAGACCCGGGACGAGATGCGCACCGAGGCTCGAGCCGCCCTTGGCCAGGTACTCACCAACCCAACACCTGACCCGCAGGTTGTCGCAGGCCTGGCCATGGTCGTCAAGGCAACGACCTCCTACCAACGGGAGAGCACGGACCAGGCCAAGGTCATGCAAGCCGGCCTCAATCCCACCTTCGCCGGCCCCCAGCGCGTCACCGCCCCTGTC
>NZ_SMKX01000226.1 GCF_004349055.1 Kribbella antibiotica | reverse complement strand
CGGCCCCACGGATCCATCCAAGACCTGACACCAATCCAGGCCGAGCAGACTCACTACACTCACCGAACCCGTCTCGCCGAGGCCGGTTAACACCTAACGAAGCCTCCGGACACGCCGGGGCGGCTCAGGCCGTTTTGATGGTCGCGCCCACTCGACGATCTGGATCGAGACTACGTGGCGGTGGGCTCAGCATGGGCTTGTGGCTGGGGTGGGGCGATAGCTTGGGGGGACCTGCTACTTGAGGAGACGGCGTGGTTGGACGGGTTGTGGCGACGGTGGCTGCGTTGGCGTTTGTGGCGGGGTGCTCGGAGGGGGGTGCGGCGCCGACGCCATCGCCGACAAGCTCCGGTACGACGGGGGCCGCGTCGGTGGGGCAGGTGAAGTTGACTGTGGCTTCGACGGTGGTGTCGGGGGTTCAGGTGCCTTGGGGTCTCGCGTTCTTGCCGGACAAGAGTGCGTTGGTGGCTGAGCGCGACTCGGGGAAGGTGAAGCGGGTTGTGGACGGGAAGGCGACTGAGGTCGGGACCGTCGAGGGGGTGGATGCTTCGTCGGAGGGTGGGTTGCTGGGGCTCGCGGTCGACCCGAAGGCGGCGTACGTGTATGCGTACTTCTCGACGAGTAGCGACAACCGGATTGCTCGGTTGAGCTACCAGGACGGGCGGTTGTCGGGGCAGACCACGATCCTGGAGGGGATTCCGCAGGCGGCGATTCACAACGGTGGGCGGTTGCGGTTCGGGCCTGATGGGTTCTTGTACGTCGGAACCGGCGACGGTGGGGATCGGCCGAACTCGCAGAACGACGACTCGCTAGGTGGGAAGGTGCTGCGGATCACGACCGAGGGCAAGGCGGCGCCGGGCAACCCCGGCAACAGGTTGTGGATCACCAAGGGGCATCGGAATGTGCAGGGGCTCGCGTTCGACGGGAGTCAGCTGTACGCCGCGGAGTTCGGGCAGAACACGTGGGACGAGCTGAACGCGATCACGCCCGGGTCGAACTACGGCTGGCCGGCCGCGGAGGGGATCGAGGGGCTGGACGGGATGGTCGACCCGATCGCGCAGTGGAAGACGAGCGAGGCGTCGCCGAGTGGGGTGGCGTTCGCCAAGGGCCACATTTTCATGGCGTCGCTGCGCGGTGAGCGGTTGTGGGCGATCCCGGTTGCGGGTGGGAAGCGGGTTGGTGAGCCGCAGGCGTTCTTCGAGGGTGAGTACGGGCGGTTGCGGACGGTGGAGGTTGCGCCGGACGGATCGTTGTGGGTCACGACGTCGAACACCGATGGGCGCGGCGAGAGCCGAGAGGGCGACGATCGGATCCTGCGGGTGACCATCGGGTGATGAACGGCTGAAGGAAAGTTGTTGTGTGACTGACATCTGAGCCGTCAACCGTTTGAGGATTTCGGCCGTCTGGTACTAGTGGAAGGAAACCCTTACACCGCACGTTTTCGGAGGAGTTGGTAATGCGGCCCAATCAGGCGTCAGTCGTCCCCAGCAGTGTCGTCGCTTCGGCGAGCACCTTCACGGATGCTCAGCAGACAGTCGACTATCTGCGGAGTTACGGGATGGACTCACGAAGCCTGGAGGTGGTCGGTGCCGAGCTACGGCTGTCGCGTAGACAGGCCGCGGTTCCCGTCGTACGGCGGACTTTTCTGAGCGCCGCTGCGGGCGCCCTGCTCGGGGTGTTGAGCGGCGTGTTCGTGACGCTGGTCGCGGAGACGACGCTGACCGCGTTCTCGGTGTTGCTGTGGGGTTTCGTGTACGGCGTGCTGGTCGGGGCGCTGTGGGGTCTGTTCCAGGGTCTCGTGCGCAACCGGCCGGATGCGCCGGCGATCGAGGTGATCACACCGTCGTACTACGAGGTCCGGTGCGTCGTGGAGGACGTGTCGGTGGCGCTCAGCCTGCTGGGCACAGAGCCGGAGCTTGAACCGGAGCCAGCGCTCACGTCACAGTTGCTGGCCGAACCGCCCGTACGCCGGGTCGCCGAGCCGGAGCCAGTCATCGAGCCCGAGCCAGTCGTAGAGCCGGAGCCCGTAGCAGTGTCCCGGCACCTGGTAGAGCCGCCCCCGCGGCGGGACGTCGAGCGTGAGCCGCGGCCTGCCCCCAAGGCGACCGCACAGTCGGAGCCTGAGCCCGAACTCGCGACCCCCGTCACCGAGGAACCCACGCTCACGATGCCCGTGGTCGAGCGACCCCGGCTGCACGAGGACGGCAAGCCCGCGCCCCAGGAGCCTGCGGTCGCGAAGCCGGTGGCTGAAGAGCCGACGCCCGAGGAGCCTGCCGCTGAGCAGAAGCCTCCTGCACGCCGGCAGCCTGCACAGACGACCCGCAAGGCCCGCGCGAAGAAGAAAACGGCGCGAACAAACGCGGCCTGATCTGCATGGATCACACCCACTTCCGGCGTACGGCGGTAGCTCCTGTCCTGGCCGCCTATGCCGGAACCGACGGCGTAGACGCGGTCATGCTCGGCGGATCCACCGCTCGGGGTGATGCCGATCGATGGTCGGACGTCGAGGTCTGTCCGTGCTTCACGCCGTCAACGGCCGCTACAGCGGCCATGTCCTCGCGTTCAAACGCCTGGACGCAATGCAGGCGGAGCTCACCCACGCGCCGGCTGACCTAGCGCAACGGCTGCGGACAGTCTTCACCGCTCCCCCGGTGCAAGCCACCTGCGTACTACGTCAACTGGTCGAAGAGACCTACGATGTGATCGAGGCGCGCCTACCCGAGGTGGACGTCGCCCGCCTGCGAACGCGCTTCCGCACCGAACGCCTGCCCATCGATCCGCAGATCGGTGAGTAGGCCGCGCATCGGCGGACCGCCCCCACTCATCAACTCTCGAAGCACCTCGACAACCAGGCTCAGCCCCGGCTCACCGACCCCTGTCGACGGCACTTGGTGATTGGCGTACGTCCGCTCGGCAGCAAGGTCGCCGACTGGGTTCACCGTGTGCGGGGACATCGAGTGGCGGCGGTGTGTTGTCGGTAGGCCCTTCCCAACGACAAGGTCCGCGCAGTCGAGTGCCGCGTGGGTACGCGGCAAGGTGGTGGGGCGCTGGGCCCCACCACCTTGACCGGACTAGATCCCTAGTTTTGCGTTCAGGAGCTCGCGGACCTTGGCTGCGTCGGCCTGGCCGCGCATGTCCTTCATGACGGCGCCGATGAGGGCGCCGGCTGCGGCGGGCTTGCCGGAGTTGACCTTCTCCACGACGCCAGGGTTGGCGGCGATGGCTCGGTCGATGGCTTCCAGCAAGGGACCGTCGTCGGAGACCAGGGCCAGGCCGCGCTTCTCCATGATCTCGGCCGGCGTGCCTTCACCGGCCAGCAGGCCTTCGAAGACCTGGCGGGCGAGCTTGTCGTTGAGGGTGCCCTCGTCGACAAGCTTCTGCACCTCGGCAACTTCGGCCGGGCCGACCGGGAGGGCATCGAGGTCGGTGCCGGACTCGTTGGCGAAGCGGGCGAGCTCACCGAGCCACCACTTCTTGGCCGCGGCTGCCGAAACACCGAGCGAAGTGGTGGCGACGATCGGCTCCAGTGCGTTGCCGTTGATGACGTCGCGCATCTCGAGGTCGGTGAAACCCCAGTCTTCCTGCAAGCGCACGCGGCGCAGCGAGGGCGCCTCGGGCAGGGTCGCCCGGATCTCCTCGACCCATTCGCGCGACGGCGCAACCGGGACCAGGTCCGGCTCGGGGAAGTACCGGTAGTCGTCGGCGTCCGACTTCTCCCGGCCCGACGTGGTGATGCCGGTGTCCTCGTGCCAGTGGCGGGTCTCCTGCAGGATCTTGCCGCCGGCGTTCAGTACGGCGGCCTGCCGGGTGATCTCGTAGGTGATGGCGCGCTCGACCGAGCGGAACGAGTTCACGTTCTTGGTCTCGGTCCGCGTCCCCAAAACCGTCGTACCGGAGGGCTTCAGCGACACGTTCGCGTCACAGCGCAGCGAACCCTGGTCCATCCGGACGTCCGAAACATCCAGCGCCAGCAGCAGATCGCGCAACTGGCTCACGAACGCCCGGGCGACCGCAGCGGCCTTGGCCGGCGGGACCTCGATCGTCTTGGTGACGATCTCGATCAGCGGGATGCCGGCCCGGTTGTAGTCGACCAGCGAGTGCGAGGCGCCCTGGATGCGGCCGGTCGCGCCACCCACGTGGGTGGACTTGCCGGTGTCCTCCTCCATGTGGGCGCGCTCGATCTCGATCCGATAGGTCTCGCCGTCCACGATGACCTCGGACCAGCCGTTGAACGCGATCGGCTCGTCGTACTGCGAGGTCTGGAAGTTCTTCGGCATGTCCGGGTAGAAGTAGTTCTTCCGGGCGAACCGGCACCACTCGGCGATCTCGCAGTTCAGCGCGAGGCCGATCTTGATCGCGGACTCGACGCCGCGCCGGTTCACCACCGGCAGCGCGCCGGGCAGACCGAGGCAGACCGGGCAGGTCTGCGTGTTCGGCGGGGCGCCGAACTCGGTCGGGCAGCCGCAGAACATCTTCGACTTGGTGTTCAGCTCGACGTGCACCTCGAGACCCATGACCGGGTCGTACTGCGCGAGGGCATCGTCGATTGCGACAACATCCGCGGTCATCGGTTCACCACCAGTTCCGGAGCCTTCGACATCAGTACGCCGCCCCACTTCTCGGCCAGCGCGGACTCGAGCGCAGCGCCCACCGTGTACAGCAGGTCGTCGCGCATCACCGGTGCCATCACGTGGAAGCCGACCGGCAGCCCGTCCTCGTCGGCCAGGCCGCACGGGAAGGATGCTGCCGCGTTGCCCGCCAGGTTCGACGGGATCGTGCAGAGATCGTTCTTGTACATGGCGATCGGGTCGTTGATCCGGTCGCCGATCGCGAACGCGGTCGTCGGCGTCGCCGGCGAGACCAGTACGTCGACCTGTTCGTAGGCCTTGATGAAGTCGCGGGCGATCAGCGTCCGCACCTTCTGCGCCTGGCCGTAGTACGCGTCGTAGTAACCGCTCGACAGCGCGTGCGTGCCGAGGATGATCCGGCGCTTGACCTCGTCACCGAAGCCGGCCTCGCGGCTCAGGCCGGTCACGGTCTCGGCGCTGTTCGTGCCGTCGTCGCCGACGCGCAGGCCGTACCGCATGGCGTCGAACTTGGCCAGGTTGGACGAGGCCTCGCTCGGCAGGATCAGGTAGTACGCCGGGAGCGCGTACTCGAAGTGCGGGCAGGAGACCTCGACGACCTCGGCGCCAAGCTTCGTGAGCAGCTCGACCGCCTCGTGGAAGCGAGCCTCGACACCCGGCTGGTAGCCGTCGCCACCGAGCTCCTTGACGACACCGATCCGCAGACCGGACACGTCACCGTTGCGCGCGGCCGCAACCACCGGCGGCACGTCCTGGTTGATCGAGGTGGAGTCCATCGGGTCCCACCCGGCGATCGCCTCGTGCAGCAGCGCCGCATCGAGCGTCGTCCGGGCACACGGGCCGGGGGTGTCGAGCGAGGACGCCAGCGCGATCAGGCCGTACCGCGAAGTCCCGCCGTACGTCGGCTTCACACCGACCGTGCCGGTGAATGCGCCCGGCTGCCGGATGGACCCACCGGTGTCGGTCCCGATTGCGAGCGGGGCCTCCCACGCCGAGATGGCCGCGGACGATCCACCACCGGAACCACCCGGGATCCGGGTCAGGTCCCACGGGTTGTGCGTCGTCCCGTACGCCGAGTTCTCGGTGGAGGAGCCCATCGCGAACTCGTCCATGTTGGTCTTGCCGAGGATGACGATCCCGGCGGCCTTGAGCCGCTTCACGACCGTCGAGTCGTACGGCGGCTTCCAGCCCTCGAGGATCTTCGAGCCGGCGGTCGTCGGCACACCCTCTTGGGTCAGCACGTCCTTGAGCGCCAGCGGAACACCGGCCAGCGGGCCGAGCTCTTCGCCGGCTGCGCGCTTGGCGTCCACGGCCGCGGCCTGCGCCAGCGCACCCTCGGTGTCGACGTGCAGGAACGCCTTCACACTGCCGTCAACGGCAGCGATCCGATCCAGGTGCGCCTGCGTCACCTCGACCGAACTGGCCTGCTTCGACGCCATCAGCTCAGAGAGCTCAGCCGCGGTCTTCCTGGTGAGGTCGCTCATGTCAGTCCTCCTCCAGGATCCGCGGCACCCGGAATCGCTGCGCCTCGGCTGCCGGGGCGCCGGACAGCGCCTGCTCCGGGGTGAGGCACGGGACGTTCTCGTCCTCGCGCATCACGTTCGTCAGCGGCAGGGCGTGCGAGGTCGGCGGGATGTCGTCCGCCGCGACCTGGCTGACCTGCCCGACCAGGGTGATGATCTGGTCGAGCTGTGGCGCGAGGTGATCGAGCTCGGCATCGCTGAGCTCGATCCGCGCCAGTCGCGCCAGGTGCGCAACCTCTTCGCGGGTAATCGATGGCATGAACCGATCCAATGTGTCTGCAGTAGCTGGAGATAACACGGGAAGACTTTCGCGTGTTACCCCGGCCATCTTAGGGGGCGGCTGTGACAGGTTTATTTCCTCGTCCCCCGCCGTGTGCACAGGACGCTTCGCCAGGGCCCGGGCGTGTTGCGGGCTCCGCTCTGTAACATGGGCGGCGACAGGGCGTTATGTGCAAGGTGATCGGCTGGGAGATGATCGTTCGGTGTTTCTGCTGAGATTGATCATCCCGGACCGGCCCGGATCCCTCGGGACCGTGGCCACCGCCCTCGGTGAGGTGAACGCCGACATCCACGCCATCGAGATCGTCGAGCACCGCCGTGAGAACGGCACCGCCGTCGACGACATCGTGGTCGACCTGCCACCCGGCGTACTGCCGGACCGGCTGGTCTCGGCCTGCAACAGCGTGGACGACGTCGAGGTGATCTGGTTCTCCCGGTACGGCGCCGGCGGCGGACTGCACATGGACCTCGAAGCGGTTGAGCAGATGACCTCTGCCCCGTCCGACGCGATCGACCTTCTGATCGAGCAGAGCCCGGCGGTGCTGCACGCCGACTGGGCCGTGCTGCTGGACGGGACCGGCTCCGACGTGAAGGTCGTCCTCGAGACCAGCGCCACGCCTGAGTTCGGCGATGTCGCGTCCGCTTGGCTGCCGCTGGAGAAGGCCACCATTCTGGATCCCCCGGCCGGCCACAAGGGTCTGGCCGAGTCCGTGCTGGTCGCGGCTCCGCTGGACTCCGACCGCCGGATCATCCTGGTCGGCCGTCGCGGCGGGCCGGAGTTCCTCGGCTCGGAGGTCGCTCGCCTGAGCTACCTCGCCTCACTCGCAGTCACCATCCGCGCGACCGCCTGACATTCGACGCGAGGTCTACTTCCGGGCTAACCAACCCGGAAGTAGACCAATGTCCACAGCCCGGCGAGGACCAGCAGCACCAGGGCGCCGACGAGCGAAACGATCAGGATCGTCTGGCTGTTGCTGCCGCTGCGATCCGGGAGATCGAACTGGGTGGGGCCCCAGGCCCCACCGCCTTCGATGCGCTGCTGGGCCTCAGGCGGTGGTGCGACCACCGCCTGTTCGTCCCGCTTCTCCCGGGGCAGCTTCATCAGATCTCCGTCGGTCGGCTCACGCGTAGTAAAGCTCTCGCCCGATGCTAATCCGTCGCGACAAATAGTCGTCCCGGTCGTTGGGGCTGACCTCGACCCGCCAGCCGGCGACGTAGGCCACCGACGGCTTGCCGTCGTTGTGCTTCTCGACGAACTCGCGCAGCTTGGCGGTGTCCGTACCCTTCAGCGTGCCGAAGGCGTCGCCGACCAGACTCGGCCAGGCCGCCTTCACGTCGCCCTCGCGCCCGGTCAGGCTGAGCTCGACCGACCGCAGGCCACCGCTGGAACCGCCGTAGCCGTAGATCCGCTGCGACCCGAAGTCGCCGATCTTCTTGCTGCAGGTGCTCTTGCAGTCGTAGCCCTTCGCGCCCAGCGCGGACTTCAGCTGCGCCTCCGTGGTCTGGAAGGTCTGGTCCGGGATCCGGAACGACTCCTCACCGGACTTGTGGCCGGACAACCGCAGGGTGCCGTTGTTGCTGAGCTGGAACTCGCCCCAGGTGGTGCCGATCTTCTCGGACTTCTGCCCGGTCTTGACCGCCTCCTGGACCTTCTTGACCTCGCTGCCACCGAACGTGTCGTTGCCGAGCGCCTGCAGCGCGGCGTCGAAGGTGACCCCCGCGTTGTTGACGTTCTCGTCGTCGCTCGACTTCAGCTGGAGGCTGATGATCGTGCCGTCCTTGGTGGACTGGAAGACCGCGTCGGCCTCGGTGGCACCTTCGTACTTGAAGCAGCCCCGGTGCGAACCGGCATCGGTCGAGAACAGGTCGCTGCACTGGTAGCCGATCGCCTCGAGCTTCGTCGAGACGTTCTGCGCCTGACCGGTAGCGGGTTTGACGTCGCCGCCACCGGTGGTGGTACCGCCGGTCGGCTCCGAAGTGCCGCCGGTCGGCTGCGAGGTACCAGGGTCGTTGGCCGTCGGCTTGTCGTCGCCACCAAGGCCACGCACGACCAGGACGATGACCAGCACGATCACCAGAATGGCGGCCACGCCACCACCGATGAACAGCGGCATCTTGTCCTTGTTGCCACCGGATCCCTTGGGGCTGCCGGGGCCTTGCTGCCACGGCTGCTGACCGCCCTGCTGCTGGTGCCAGCCAGCCTGCTGGGCGCCCTGCTGTCCCCAAGCCTGCTGCTGGTACGGCTGCTGCCCACCAGCTTGCTGGCCCCAGCCCCCGGGCTGGCCCTGCTCAGGCTGGCCCTGCTGCGGAGGCTGACCCTGCTGCGGAGGCTGGCCCTGCTGCGGAGGCTGACCGGGCTGCGGGCGTCCAGGCTGCTGACCCCACCCGGCACCACCCTGCTGCGGAGGTTGGCCCTGCGGCTGCTGCGGGTTCTGGCCCCAGCCACCACCACCCTGGGCAGGAGGCTGTTGTCCCCAGCCACCCTGACCTCCTTGGGCGCCCGGCTCTCCGCCCGGCTGCCCGGAACCCCACGGTCCCTGTGGCGGCGTCGTCATATTTGCTCCCTTGTAACCCACGTTGGACGTGCAAAAACTAACAGTCGGACGGACCAGCGCCCCAGTCGGATCCACCCGGCGGGCAACTTCTTAAGACTCTTCTGCCTCCTGCGTGCTCGCCACCGCGACCGCAGCCTCGGCGCCGTCGTCCAGCAGCACCCGGAACCCGGCCGCATCCAGGACCGGTACCCCGAGCTGAACCGCCTTGTCGTACTTCGATCCCGGCGAGTCACCGACCACGACGAACGACGTCTTCTTCGAGACCGACCCGGCCACCTTGCCACCACGAGACACGATCGCCTCGGTCGCCTCGTCGCGGCTGAATCCCTCGACCGTCCCGGTGACGACCACCGATACCCCGGTCAGCGTCTGCTCAACCGTCGGCCCGGTCCGCTCCTGCCGCATCACGACGCCCGCGGCCTTCCACTTGTCCACGATCGACTGGTGCCAGTCCACCGCGAACCACTCGATCACGGCGTGGGCGATGGTCGGCCCGACCCCCTCGATCTCCGACAGCTCCTCTTCACTCGCAGCCCGTACGGCGTCAATGTCGTCGTACACCGCGGCGAGCGCCTGGGCAGCCGTCGGACCGACGTGCCGGATCGACAGCGCGACCAGTCCACGCGCCAGCGGTTGAGTCTTGGCCTGCTCAAGATTCGTCAGCAGCTTCGCCGCATTCGCCGAGAGTGCGCCTGCCTTCGTGACGAAGAAGGAGCTGCGCACGAGGTCGTCGGCCGTCAGGCCGAAGAGATCGCCTTCGTCCACGATGAGCTGGTCGCCGATGAGAGCGTCGGCCGCTTTGAAGCCGAGCACCTCGATGTCGAAGGCGGCACGGCCGGCCAGGTGGAACAATCGCTCGCGCAGTTGCGCCGGGCAGGAGCGTGAGTTCGGGCAACGGATGTCGATGTCGCCCTCCTTCATCGGCCGCAGCTCGGTCCCGCAGGACGGGCAGGTCGTCGGCATCACCCACGGCTCGGCGTCGTCCGGCCGGAGGTCGAGAACCGGCCCGAGGATCTCCGGGATCACGTCGCCGGCCTTCCGCAGGACAACGGTGTCGCCCGGGTAGACGCCCTTGCGCGCGACCTCCTTGGCGTTGTGCAGCGTCGCGAACTCCACCGTGGACCCGGCCACCCGCACCGGCTCCATCACGCCGTACGGGGTCACGCGGCCGGTGCGGCCGACATTCACCTCGATGGCCAGCAGCTTGGTGGTGACCTCTTCCGGCGGGTACTTGTACGCGATCGCCCAGCGCGGCGCACTCGACGTCGACCCGAGCGCCCGCTGCAGGTCGATCTCGTCGACCTTCACGACGACCCCGTCGATCTCGTGATCGACCGAGTGCCGGTTCTCGCCGTAGTACGCGATGAATTCGTTGACCTCGGCCAGCGTCTCGACCCGGCGCGCGCGATCGCTCACCGGCAGGCCCCACGCCTTGAGCTGCTCGTACGCCGAAGAGAGCCGCCCGAGCCGGTGTCCCTCAACCTTGCCCAGGCCGTGCACCACGAATCGCAGCGGCCGACTCGCCGACACCCGCGGGTCCTTCTGCCGCAACGATCCGGCCGCGCCGTTGCGCGGGTTGGAGAAGACGTCCTTGCCTGCCTCGACCAGCTGCGCATTCAGCTCGGTGAAGTCCTCGACCCGGAAGTAGACCTCACCGCGGACCTCGAGAAACGCGGGCACGTCATCGCCCCGCAGTTGCTCAGGGATGCCCTTGATCGTCCGGACGTTCTGCGTCACGTCCTCGCCGGTCCGGCCGTCGCCGCGCGTCCCGCCGCTGACCAGGCGGCCGTTCTCGTAGACCAGGTCGAGGGCGAGACCATCAACCTTGAGCTCACACAGAAAGCCCGACTCGTGGATCTGCTGAACGGTCACCTCCCGCTCAAGACGCTTCGCCCAGGCCTCCATCTGCTCGGCGGAGAACGCGTTGCCCAAACTCTCCATCCGCATCGGGTGCTCGATCGGCGCGAACAGCGTCGAGATCGGCACGCCGACCTTCTGCGTCGGTGAATCCGGTGTCCGGAGCTCGTTGTACTGCTCCTCGATCGCCTGCAGCTCGTGCATCAACGCGTCGAAGTCGGCATCGGAGATGACCGAGCTGCCCAGGTAGTACTTCGCCCGGTGCTCCTCGATCTCGTTGCTCAGGGCAGCATGCCGCTCACGCACTTCCACCGGTGCCGCCGGAATCTCCTCGCTCATAAAGGAAATCTACCGCCCCCCTCCGACAAAACCCGGCACCCTTCCCAACGCCCGAAGACCTGCCTCCGACGTACTGCAACTCTTCGGACGTTGCGAGGTGGTCAGTCGTCCGCAGCTTCGCCGACGACGCGCAAACGAGGGTTAAGCCGGCTCGCGCATCGCGCCCGCGGGCATCTGGGCATCCGGGCATCCGGGCATCCGGGCCGATGATGCGAACCGAGC
>NZ_SMKX01000225.1 GCF_004349055.1 Kribbella antibiotica | reverse complement strand
GATAGCCCAAGTCCGGGAACAGGCATCCGGCCACCACCAGATAGACCACAACCCGGGCGGGCAGATCACGCACCCGGACCTGGACCCGGCGGCACTCGGCCAGGGCTTCGTCGACCATCTCGAACGGTAGGTGCTGGGTCAACTCGCCCAGATGGCCAGGCGCGAACGCACCCTCGGCCACCTCGATCGTGCGGGTGATGACAGACTGGACAGGCAGCGGAGCCTCATTCGGTAGCTGGTTGTCTCGCGAGGACAAACCTGTCTACCCAACGAGCTCCGCTGCTTCACGTTCAACACACCGCCTTGACACCACCCAACCCGCCTTAACTAACCGGCCTTGGGGTCAACCCATCAGATGCGCGAGGGGTCGGGGCGGCGGGCGAGCGGACCTGCATCACCCACTAACGTGCCTCCGCAGTGCTCGCCGCGGAACCGCTGAGCGTGAGCCAGCTACCGCCCGAAGAGTTAGACGGTGATGGCGGTCCGCGACCCCGGACCGCCGACACTCACTAAGCACGCCGCACCTGCGCCGCCCCCGCCTGACCGTTGCCCGAGACTCGCCCTCTGGAGAGGTTACTCAGTGGGGGCGGTCCGCGGCGGCAGGTGCAGTACGGGCGGAAGCAGCTCGATGATTTCGGCGAGGCCGGCGACGGGTTGAGCCTCGTACATGGTGATCAAGCCACCGACTTTCAGGTGTCGCCAGTGCTCAGGCCGTAGGGGAGCCAGGCGGACTGAGGCTGTCTCGCCGGGGCCGAGGCTCGGGGCGGACTCCACCCACAACGCCGCGATGCGCAGGTCGGGTCGCCCGTCCTCGGTTCGGTGGCCGATGTCCGACTGGGCTATCAACGGCCATCGTGTAGCACATGTGCTAGCCTCGATGTATGGACGCATTGGGATTGCGGGAGCTGCGGCAGCACGCGAGTGATCTGGTGCGCCGAGCGGAAGCCGGCGAACATCTGATGATCACTGTGTCCGGTCGTCCGGCTGCCGTGCTTGGGCCGCCGGAGCGAGGGCATTGGCGGCGGTACGAAGAGATTGCCGACGTCTTGAGTCCTCGTACTGACGAGGAATGGACGGCCGATCGTGAGCTGATTGACCATGAGCTCGTCGACCCCTGGGAGCCCCGGGGATGAGGGTCGTGCTCGACACCAGTGTCCTCATCGATGGCCTGTCCGAGCCGGTCGACGCGGAGTTCGCGATCAGCACTATCAGCCTGGCTGAACTGCATTTCGGTGTCTTGATGGCGAAGGCACCAGAGATTCGCGCCGCACGGCTACGTCGCTTGGCTGTCCTCGAACGGGCCTTCGAGGCGTTGCCGGTTACGGATGCGATCGCTCGCACGTACGGCGCCATCGCCGCGACCGTGGCGGCTGCTGGTCGGCAACCGCGTGCCCGCTCATTCGATCTCGTCATCGCGGCCACGGCCGCCACACACGAAGCAGTTCTCTACACCCGAAACCCGAAAGATTTCGTTCACCTGAACGATTTCGTGGAAATTGTTGCTGTCTGACCGTGCGGCTCGTGTCGCGCGGCCAGACAGCACTCATCTGGGCTAGGCGACGGTCCAGGTGTCGGCGCCGGTGATGAGGGACTGGAGGTCGCCGGCGCCTTGGGACTCGGTGGCGGTGGTGATCTGCTGGCGGACCAGATCGTCGTACGCCGGGCGGTCCACGGAGCGGAAGATGCCGATGGGGGCCTGGTGGAGGATGCCGGAGTCGGTGAGGCGGGAGAGGGCGAAGGCGTAGGCGGGGTCGGGGGTGTGGGCGTCGTGGATGACCAGGTCGGCCTCGCCGCCGGGGAGGTCGGCTATTTCGCGGACTGCCAGGGAGGCGAAGCCGTCGCGGACTACGCCTAGGTGGCCGTCGGTGCCGAAGCGGATGGGGGCGCCGTGGACGAGCGGGATGATCGCGTCGTCGCGGGTTTCGGGGTCCTTGATGGCGTCGAAGGCGTTGTCGTTGAAGATCGGGCAGTTCTGGTAGATCTCGACGAACGACGTGCCGCGGTGCTCGGCGGCCGCCTTCAACACCGACGTGAGGTGTTTGCGGTCGGAGTCGATGGTGCGGGCGACGAAGGTGGCTTCGGCGCCGAGGGCCAGCGAGACCGGGTTGAAGGGGGTGTCGACCGAGCCCATCGGCGTGGACTTGGTGACCTTGCCGGGCTCGGAGGTGGGGGAGTACTGGCCCTTCGTCAGACCGTAGATGCGGTTGTTGAAGAGCAGGATCTTCAGGTTCACGTTGCGGCGCAGGGTGTGGATCAGGTGGTTGCCGCCGATCGACAGCGCGTCGCCGTCACCTGTCACGACCCACACGCTCAGATCCGGCCGTGCCGTCGCCAGCCCGGTCGCGATCGCCGGCGCGCGGCCGTGGATCGAGTGCATCCCGTACGTCGACAGGTAGTACGGGAACCGTGACGAGCAGCCGATCCCGGACACCATCGCGATGTTCTCGCGCTTGATCCCGAGCTCCGGCAGGAACCCCTGAAAAGCAGCCAGTACGGCGTAGTCGCCGCACCCCGGGCACCAGCGAACCTCCTGGTCCGACACGTACTCCTTGCGGTTCTGCGGTGCATCCGCCGCCGGCACGCCCTGCAAACCGCTGGGCAGACCACCGGGCAGTCCCAGATCAACCGTGCTCATCGTGCACCCTCCAGGTGATCCCAGTGCGTCAGGTTCGCCGCCGCCGTGCCCAGCTGGCGGGCGTCGTCGTCGATCCCCGCGGTCTCCTCGACCAGGTTGCCGATCACCTCGGCCAGCTCGGCCGCGCCGAGCGGCATGCCGCGGACCTGGGCATAGGAAACGACATCGATCAGGTACTTCGCCCGCAGCAGCATCGCCAGCTGCCCCAGGTTCATCTCCGGGACCAGCACCTTGTCGTAGCTGCGCAGCACGTCCCCGAGATTCGCCGGGAACGGATTCAGATGCCGAAGGTGTGCCTGCGCGATCTTCCCGCCGACTGCCCGCACCCGCCGCACACCGGCCCCGATCGGCCCGTACGTCGAGCCCCAGCCGAGCACGAGCACCTTCGCCGTACCGTCCGGGTCGTCGACGTGCAGCGGCTCGATGGTCCGGGCGATGCCGTCGATCTTGGCCTGCCGGGTGCGGATCATCAGGTCGTGGTTGGCCGGGTCGTACGAGATGTTGCCGGTCTTGTCTTCTTTCTCCAGACCACCGATCCGGTGATCCAGCCCCGCCGTTCCGGGGATCGCCCACGCGCGCGCCAGCGTCTCCGGGTCACGCAGATAAGGCAGGTACGTCGCCTTGCCCTGAGCGTCGGTCGCATTCGGCTCAACCGTGAAGTTGGGGTCGATCGTCGGCAGCGAGTCGACCGACGGGATCTGCCACGGCTCGGAACCGTTGGCCAGATAACCGTCGGACAGCACGATGACCGGCGTCCGGTAGGTGACCGCGATCCGAGTCGCCTCGACAGCGATCGCGAAACAGTCGGCCGGAGATTGCGCGGCAAGCACCGGCAGCGGCGCCTCGCCGTTCCGCCCGAACATCACCTGCAGCAGATCGGCCTGCTCGGTCTTGGTCGGCATGCCGGTCGAAGGGCCGGCGCGCTGGATGTCGCAGACGATCAGCGGCAGCTCGAGCATCACGCCGAGACCGATCGTCTCGGACTTCAGTGAGATCCCGGGCCCGGACGACGTGGTCACGCCGAGCGCACCACCGAACGAAGCACCCAGGGCAGCGCCGACACCGGCGATCTCGTCCTCGGCCTGAATCGTCGTCACGTTGAACCGCTTGAGCTTCGACAGCTCATGCAGAACATCCGACGCCGGCGTGATCGGATACGCGCCCAGCACCATCGCCAGGCCCGCTCGCTGCGCGCCCGCCACCAGGCCGTACGCCAGCGCGAGGTTGCCGGAGATGTTCCGGTAGGTGCCGGTCGGCATCACCGCCGGCTTCACCTCGTAGCGGACCGAGAACTCCTCGGCCGTCTCGCCGAAGTTGTAGCCCGCCCGGAAGGCCGCGATATTCGCATCCCGGATGTCCGGCTTACCCGCGAACTTGGTCTGCAGGAACGTGATCGTCGAGTCGACCGGCCGCTGGAACAGCCAGGAGACGAGACCGAGCGCGTACATGTTCTTCGCCCGGGACGCGTCCTTGCGGGACAGCCCGAACTCCTTGACCGACTCGACCGTCATACCGGTCAGGTTCAGCGCGACCACGTGGTACGCCTCGAGCTCGCCGTTCTCCAGCGGATTCTCGTCGTACCCGATCCGTTTCAGGTTCCGGGGCGTGAAGTCGGAGGTGTCGACGATGACCGTCGCGCCGCGCGGGACGTCCTCGAGATTGGCCTTCAAGGCGGCCGGGTTCATCGCGATCAGGACGTCCGGTGCATCACCCGGCGTCAGGATGTCGTGGTCGGCGAAGTGGAGCTGGAACGACGACACGCCCGGCAGGGTCCCGGCTGGTGCCCGGATCTCGGCGGGGAAATTGGGCAACGTCGACAAGTCATTGCCGAACGATGCCGTCTCGGCGGTGAATCTGTCCCCCGTGAGCTGCATCCCGTCACCTGAGTCGCCGGCGAAACGGATCACGACACGATCGAGCTGTTTGACCTCGATGGTCACTGTTCTGATCATCTCCAAGTCGGCACTTGGGCCGGCCAGCGCAGCCGGTCCCCCCAGGGCAGGGCGGTAGCTCAATGTTAGTTCGGAGTTGTCCCGGAAACACGGGTCGGCCGTGCCGGTCCACGGCCTGGGACGCGCTGTTGAAGAACCAGTACGTCGCTACGCTCGGCAGTCACGCGGTTGCGGAGACAGAGTCCCAACAGGCACTGTGTCTCCATGGTTCGTCGTTCCCTGTTTGCTGGCACAGCTGCTGCCACCTGCTTACTATTCGCACTCACCGCCTGCACGGCTCCGGCTGCGCCCTCGGACGGCGGGATGACTCTGTCCGGAGCGGCGGATCACAGCGACCGTACGACGTCCGCTGTGCTGCCCGCGGCCGCGGATGCGTCGACCCGTGGCGCGAAGATCACCGGGATCAAGACGACCAATGCCACCACCGGGGTCATCACGGTGACCGGCACGGTCACGCCGGCCCCGGCGAACGGGACGCGGATCCGGCTGCACCAATGGATCCCGACCACGAAGAAATGGCAGGAGATCGGCTACGGGCTCTCGGCCGGGACCGGGGTGACGATCAAGGTCACCCAGCCCGGTTCGGTGCGCGACTACCGCCTCAACGTGTACGCACAGGCGCCGTACCCGGCTGCTACTTCGAAGCCGATCACCTTCAAGCACTATGTCTGGCGCGGTCTGTTCAAGCGTGGCGTGCTGGCTTCGGGCGGTAAGGCGAACCCGCAGTTCACGGTGATCCCGCCGAGCGAAGGTCCGCGGCGTTCCGAGGCCGACCTGCTCGCTGACAAGGGTGGGTTCGTCTGGGGCGAGGTCGACTCGACCGACTGTCGCGCATTCAAGAGCTGGCTCGGGAACCTGACCGACGGCAGCGCGCGGCTCTCGATCCACAACGGCCCGCGGGCGAAGGCGATCGCGTCGGTCCGGCAGTTGCAGGAGACCGAGGGCAACCTCGCGGCCGGCATCGACGGTGTCACCCGGCTCCGGCTGCAGGCGACCGACGTGAAGTCCGGCTACGGCCCCTACATCTCCGTCGACTCCTACCTGCTCTGCACCAACTAAGCTGCGAGCTGTGTCGGAGAGCTATGGCGTTGTCGCCGCGGTCGTCGTCCTCGGTCTGCTGGGGCTGATCGGTGCGTTCGCGCTGAACAAGGCGTTGACGGTGACCTATCCGACCGCCGAGAAGCTCACGACGTACGAGTCCGGGGTCGATCCGGTCGGCGAGGGGTGGGCGCAGGTCCACATCAGGTACTACCTGTTCGCCTATCTGTACGTGATCTTCGCCGTCGACGCGGTCTACCTGTTCCCGTGGGCGACCGTGTTCGCGACGCTCGGCGTCGCCACGCTGATCGAGATGTTCATCTTCCTCGCCTTCGTTGCGGTCGGGCTGCTCTACGCCTACCGCAAGGGCGTCATTCGGTGGACCTGATGAACGACTTTCACCGCAACGCGATCGTCGCGGACGCGCACAACGACCTGCTGATGCTGGTGGCACGCCGGCCGAAGGCGGTCTGGGCGTCGTACTTCCGGGAGCGGTGGATTCCGCAGTTGCGCGACGGTGGGATCGACGTCCAGGTGCTGCCGGTGTTCATCGACGACGAGTTCCGCCCCGAGGGTGCGCTGCGCGAGACGCTGCGGATGATCGAGGCCGCGCATCAGATCGCCGACGGCAATGCGGACCAAGTCGCACTCTGTACGGCGCCCGGTGACATCGCGGCGGCGAATTCCGCCGGGAAGATCGCGCTGGTGCTGGCGCTGGAAGGCTGCCCGCAGATCGACAACGACCTCGAGCTGTTCCATACGCTGCAGCGCCTCGGGGTCCGGATGGTGTCGTTCACCCACTTCGGCCGCAGCGCCCTGGCCGACGGCTCGGGCGAGGACGCGACCGGGGGCCGACTCACCCTGGCCGGCGTTGAGGCGGTCGGGTTGCTGGAAGAGCTCGGCGTACTGATCGATGTTTCGCATGTCGGCCGGGCCGGGGTCGGGCACATCCTCGAGCTGGCCCGGAAACCGATCGTTGCCTCGCACTCCAGCGCCTTCGGGCTGCGAGACCACCACCGCAACCTGACCGACGCGCAGTTGCGCGCGATCGCCGCGACCGGCGGCGTGGTCTGCGTGAACTTCTTCGCCGGTTTCCTCAGCACCACCGCGAAGCCGACCATCGATGACCTGGCCGCCCATCTCGAGTACGTCGTCGACGTGGCCGGCGCCGATCATGTCGGCTTCGGCAGCGACTTCGTCGCCGAGGTGTGGGACGAGAAGGTCCCGGCCTGCGACCGGCCGCTGATCATCCAGGGCATCGACACCAGCGTCTACGTCGACGGTCTGGAAGGACCGGCCGGGATGCCGCTGGTCACCGCGGCGTTGCAGCGGCGCGGGATGCCCGAAGCGACCCTGCGCAAGGTCGTCGGCGCGAATCTGACCGCGCTGCTCTCAACCGTTGCGTGAACCGATTTTCGTCGCGCTCCGTATTGATGGTCCGGGGATTCTCGTTTTCCTGAAGGTGACGTAGTGTCACCTTTCGGGAGGGCCCGGAAGTTGCCTGGTCACCGTATGTATTTGCATCAGGCAACTATCGTGACCATGATCGCCGTGCTCATAACGGAATGCGTCCGCGCTGTCGCCAAGAGGTTGATTTGTGGTTATCGTGATTACGCCGGGGTACCACACAGGCAGAGGGTGGTGAGGCGATGTATTGGCAACTCTGGGTGGCGATCGGCATCGTCGCGGCCGCCATGCTCCTGCTGCTGGCGACCCGGCTGAGGCACGCACAGCACGTCTTCGACGACATCACGCACGTCGACCGGCCGGCCGTCGTACCGGCGGACGAGCTGGCGCACCGGCGATCCCATCGGGTCGCGCCCGAGCACGGCCGGCATCGAAAGCACGGCTGACAGAGCTTCTGGATTGTCCCGGTCCCCACACCGGGCTCCGCCCAGCACCGCTCATGATCCGCGACCCCCACACCGCCGATCGTGAGCGGTGCACTCTGTGTCGTAGGTCAATCGTTCGACGCAGCAACAATCCGTGCTGGGTCAGCCGCTTGTTACTGGCGCCGTTGATGGCAACAGACCGTGCTGGGTCATTCGAACGATTGCCGATTCCTTAACCCAGCAAGCCGTCTCGCCGGGCCACCGCGGCCGCTTCGGTGCGGGAGCGGACGCCGAGTTTGCCGAGGATGTTCGAGACGTGCACGCTGACCGTCTTCTCGCTGATGTAGAGCTCGCGGGCGAGTTGCCGGTTCGTCCGGCCCTCGGCCAGTAGTTTCAGCACCTCGGTCTCCCGCGCGGTCAGTGCGCCGCCGCCCAGCCCTGGGCCCTCAGCCCCGCCGAGCTCGTTGAGCAACGGCTTAGCGCCTAGCGCCCGGGCCGTCTCAGCAGCCAGCGTGACCTGCTCATTCGCCTCCGCCACCCGACCGGCCGCTCGTAGCGCATCGGCCAGCCGCGCGCGAGACCACGCCTGCTCATGGACGTTCCCGTAGCCGAACGACTCCATCGTCCGCTGCCACACCGCGACATGCTCCTCGGGCGACGGCGGATCGATCCCGGTCAGCCAGCGCAGCCGCTCCCACTCGGCCTCCAGCCGCGACAGCCAAGACAGCCCTTCGACGCCCAGCAGCCGACCCGGCGGCAACCCCTTCTCAGCGGTGGTCTGCCCGATCGCGACGAGCTCGGCGCCCTGCTCAACCAGGTCCTTGGCCGCGGACGGTTCGCCGACCGCACGATGACAGAGCAGCTGCAGGCCGAGCGCCGAGAAGCGAACCCGGCCGGTGAACAATTCGGTCTGGAAGATGTCCGCACACAGGGTCGTCACGTCGGCGATCAGCTTCTGCGCCTCTGCGATCCGGTCGGACCGCCGGTACGCGTCAACCGCGGGCTGCAGCCCGGTGATCGGCAGGATGACGTCCAGCGCCCACCACTTCCGCAGCATCTCCAGCTCGTCGGCCACGGCATTGTCTCCACGACCGCTGCGCACATTGAACTCGATGGCGCGCAAAGCGGCCGCCGACGCCATCGGCGTACCGGAATCGACTTGGGTCGTGACGGTCGACGCATCCCACTCGCCGAGCGTGAACTGCACCAGCCCCAGCGTCCGCCGGGCATCGAACCCGTACGCCGCCCACTGCCGCCCGAGCTCACCAGCCCGCTGACAGGTGGTGGCCAGCGTGGCCTTCGCTGCCTGGAGGTCGCCCTCCTCGTACTGGATCGAGCCGAGCAGGAACCGGCTGCGAACCTCGGCCGCGGCATCGCCGGTCAGCTGAGCCCGGACCGCCGCCTCCTCCATCTGCCGGGTGGCCGTGGCCGGATCGCCGGCCCGGCGACGCAGCTGCGCGAGCGTGATCCCGGCGTCACCGGCGGCAGACTCCTGACCGGCCTCGCGAGCGATCTCAAGCGCCTTGTGCGCCCACCGCTCAGCCTCCATCGACCTGCCCAGACCCGCAGACACCCGCGCGTAAAGCGTGGCGACCTGCGCCTTGAAGACCGTCGACGGCTCATCGGCCACCAGCTTGAGCGCCTGTGTTGCCGCCTCGTTGGCCTCCTGGTCCTGGTCGATGATCAACGCGATGTCGGCCAGCGGCAGCAGCAACTGCGCCCGCTGCACCTTGGGCGAGTCGGCCGGCAGATCCGCCAGCGCCTTGCGGAGCAGTTTGAGTGCGCGCAGGTGCTGCGACGACAGGGTGGCCGCCATCGCGGTCTCGGCGATCAGCCAGGTCTTGTCGATCGTGTTGTCCTCGGCTGCATTCGGCAGCAGCTCCAGCGCCATCTCGTAGTGCTTCAACGCCTCCTGCGGCGCGGCGACCGAGATCGCCTCCTCACCGGCCCGGACACGCGCCTCGAACGCGGTCGCCAAGTCATGGGAGCGAGTGGCATGGCCGGCCAGCTCAGCCGCCGTACCGGCGACGGTCTGGTCTTTCAGCGCCTGCACATATGACGCATGTTGGCGCACTCGCTCGCCTGGCAGCAGGTCGTCGTACACGGCCTCGGCCAGCAACGCATGGCGGAAGTAGTAGCTCGCATTGCCCGGTACGTCGATGATGTGCGCGTCGATGAGCTCTCGCAGCGCCGCATCGAGCTCGCTGTCGGGCAGCCCGGCCACTGTGGTCAGCAGCGTGTGCGGAACGCGGCGACCGGCCACTGCGATCACCCGCGCGACCTGACGCGCCCCATCGGACAGTGGGTCGAGCCGGACGAGCAGTAGGTCAGCCAAATCAGGCGGTACGGCGGCTGAGTCGCCCATCGACGATGCGGCGACGAGCTCCTCGGTGAAGAAGGCGTTACCGCCCGCGCGCTCGAGGATTCGCCGTACATCCATCTCTGGCAGCGGCTCGGTGAGCAGGGAGTCGAGGAGCGAACGGGACTCGGTCGCATCGAGGGGGAGCAGGTTGACCCGGCGGACGCGCGGGTTGCGCGACCACTCCGCGATCGGACGGCGCAGCGGATGCCGCCGGTGCAGATCGTCGCTGCGATACGAGACCACGAGCGAGAGGCGCTGCGCCGTCAGCCGGGTGATCAGGAAACCGATCAGGTCCCGGGTCGCGTCGTCGGCCCAGTGTGCGTCCTCGACGATGACGAGCAGCGGCTCGCTGGTCGACAGCGCGGTGAAGGCGCCGAGCACCGCGTCGAACAACGCGGCCCGGTCGATCGGGCCGTCCTGCGCGACGGGCTGAGCGCCGATCAGGCGGTGGGTGGGCAGCAGCCGGCCGATCGCCGGGAAGTTCTTGAGCACGCTCTCGACCAGATCCGGCCGGTCGCCGGCCAGGCGGCCGAAGATCTCGGAGAACGGCAGATAGGGCAGACCGGCATCGCCGAAGTCGGTGCAGTGCCCGACCAGGACGCCGAAGCCCCGCTCATGGGCACCGGTGGCCACCTCGTCCAGCAGCCGGGTCTTGCCGACGCCCGCGTCACCGGACAGCAGAACGGCACCGGCACGACGCGTTTTGGCGTCGTCGACGGTGCTGAGGAGGGCGGCCATTTCGGTCGAACGGCCGACGAGAGGTGTCGAGGTCCAGGGCACGTCGTCCATCTTCGCCCCTGGAGCCGACACAAATCGACGGCATTCCGTCCGATGAGCGCCACCGGCAACAAAAATGCCGTCCCTGACCCGGACTAGCGGGTCAGGGACGGCGGTCACCGGGCTCATGCGGCCGTGGTGAAAGTCCGGCGGGCGTGCCGCGGGGCGGGCTTGGCAGCCTGCTCCGGACGCGTCCGGCGGGTCAGCCTGCGGAACTCACGCTTGGTGCGCTCCTGGCGGTAGGCAGTCTCTGCCTTGATCGTCTGCGGTGTGATGAACATGGTGTACCTCCCTTCAGGCTTTCCGGCCGAACAAGTGGTTGAGGGTCCGGCGGGCGCCGCCACTGCGGTGCTGCCGGTAGTCACGGGTGAGGCGCTCCCTGCGGTAGTCGACCTCTGCCTTGACCGATGCGTTCGAGTACATGGGGTTCTCCTTGGTGTGTTGCCGGCCTACTTGCCGACATCAGTAACTCTGTTCTTCTGAGGTAGCTCCGCACATCGGAACTCCTCCCTATGCCGGCTCCCTAGGGGGTCCTAGGGAGCCCGGCGTCATGCCTAGAGAGGGGTCACATCGCGGGGTGGGCGCGGAGTTCAGGGGCGCAGGGCTCAGGGCGCTGCGTCTTCGGCTTGCGCTGGAACCAGAGCGGACGCTGGTACGAACGCCGGAGCTTCTCCTGGCGGTACCGGGCCTCGGCCCTGATCATTTCCGGTGTGTAGAAGGACATACCCAGACAGTGCGCGTCTGAGGGGGAGGGCCACATCGGCACAACTCCCTAGGCCGGGCCCCACCCCTACCC
>NZ_SMKX01000224.1 GCF_004349055.1 Kribbella antibiotica | reverse complement strand
CGACTACGCCGCCCACTACCCCACCGACCACGCCACCGACGACACCTCCGACCACTCCCCCCACCACGCCACCGACCACGCCGGCAACGACCCCCGCGACTACTCCGGCCACCACGCCGGCGACAACACCGGCAACCTCGACAACGCCTCCGACCACACGACCCACCGGCGGACAGACCTCTCCGACCAGTACGCCGGTGCTGACGACCTCGCACTCCCCGTCGGCGGGTGTACCGACGGCGGTCGACGCAGGCATCGGCGGCGATTCGGGCGGTAGCGCGACACACAGCGGATCGTGGTCCAGTCTCGGTGGAGGCCTACTCGCAGCCGGCGGATTGATGCTGGCCGCAGGTGCAGCGCTCGTCCTCCGGCGCCGGGGACGGCACAGTAGCTGACGTGACCAAAGCCCGGCGTCGCGGTCGGCCCGCCCCACTTCGGTGGAGCGGGTCGATCGCCGTTGCCGGAATTGGCCTCGCCGTGGTTGGCGGCTACCTACAGTTCGGCGACCGCGCGGGTGCCACCGGACCTGACACGCCGACCGTGGCAACGCGACCCGTTCCGCACCGCGTCTCACCGAGTACCGTCCGGACCAACCTGCCGACGCCGGTCAAGAAGGCCACGACGGTCAAGCCGCCGCCGAAGCCCGCTGCCCAGCCGGGTAACCCGCTGCGGCTGTCCATACCCCGGTTGCAGGTCTCGGCCGTAGTACTGGGAATCTCCACCGAACAAGGGGCTCTCACTCCACCCTCCAACCCGCGCAAGGTCGGCTGGTGGTCCGGTGGAGCTCAGCCCGGAGCCCGGCTCGGGTCGGCCGTCATCACCGGTCACACAGTGCACACCGGCGGCGGTGCGTTCGACGACCTGGAACAGCTCCAACCGGGTGACACGATCGGCGTGAGGACGAGCAACGGACAACTCAGCTACCGCGTCACGGCCGTCACGACGTACCGCAAACAGGCGCTGGCGAAGAACGCACCGCGGATCTTCGATCAGACAGTGCCCGGCCGCCTGGTCCTCATCACCTGCGAGGACTGGAACGGCAAGACCTACCTCAGCAACGCAGTCGTCATCGCCCAACGAGTCGCCTGACCACACGCGTGCCTCGAACGATCACCTTCAGTCCGAACCGCTGACGTCCTCGCTGTCGTCGGGAAGCACCAGGAAATCGACTACAAGCGAGGCGATCGTGCCGTCCTCGGCCACTCCCCAGTAGCACGGGTACGCGCCGTCGCCGTAGCCACTCGTCACCATGACCGCATCGTTCACGTCGCCGGTGAGACTGAACACGACGCCAGGAACGTCCAGGAGCCGCTGGGAATGCTCCTGAAACAACCCCTCGACCTGCTGCGCCTCGCAACTCACGAGAGTCGCGAGATCGAGGATCGCCACGTTGCCCGCATCCACTCCAATGATGTTCGACTCCCCGGCCACCTCGGCCGGATGCCAACTGACCGCCGGCGCCTCCGAGACGAGCAGGCGGAGTGCGATGTTCGTCCCTGCAGCTCTAGAGACCTCGACACAGTAGGTACCGGCGCCCAACCGGCGAGCGAGCGGCGCCAGCCCGAAAGCGCCGTACCCGAAGTCCCGGACGGCGAGCACCCCCGAGCCGTACGTCACCTCTCCGAGGCCGACGACCTCAAGCGGAACCGTTTCGCCGAAGGGGGCGACCGGACGTCCCTCCGCGAACAGACCAGCGACGTCGAGCTCCAGGGCTGAGGGCAGGCCGGCGTCCAAGCTCGCTGCGTTCAGCATGGCCTCGGCCTCGGCAGGGCCGACCAGCGGAACTCCTGGTGGGTCCAGGAAGCAGCGAAGCTGACAGATCCTCCACAACCCGTCGGCGCACACAAGTCGGTACTCGTAATAGGTCGGCATCGAACCGTCGAGAACTGAGCCGACTGTCGCGCGATCGGCCTCGACCTTCACCTCGGTGATGGACTCAAGTGCGGGATCGTGCGCTGCGTGCGAACTGAGCACGTTCTCCTCGCCGGTCCTGGCTCCGGTCGTGAAATGAACGCCGACAAGCACCGCCAGTTCACCAACCCATGCCTCGACCGCTTGGTCGAGGCTCGAAGGACTCGGCGGTTTGCCGGCCCGCTCCCAACTCCGATGGAAGTCGGAGATGAAGCCCTCTACGCGTGCACGCACCTCTGTCTGACTCACGGACCGACGGTACCGGCGAGACAGGCCGCAGAGACGCGCTCAAGTGGTCGCGATGAGCAGTGCGGCGGCGCCGGCGATTGGGCGTAGTGCCCTCATGGTGTCCTCCCCCAGGAAATCTGGGTAAGCGTTGCATGGGATGTATTAGCGTGTCGAAAGTGTTCGGAGACCAGGGCTCGGCAGGCGAAGTGATCTCGCGCATCCACCGGGAAGAGTGGGCCCGAGTGGTGGCCGGGCTGGCTCGGCGGTACGGCGATCTGGATATCGCCGAGGAGTCTGCCGCTGAGGCGTTCGCGGTGGCGGTGGAGCGCTGGCCCGAGGACGGCGTACCGCCTAATCCGGGGGCCTGGCTGACGACCACCGCGAACCGGAAGGCCATCGACCGGCTCCGGCGCGAAGCCAAGCGCGACGATCGGCAGAAGGAAGCACAGCTCGGGTACGACGAGCCTGTGGAGCCGCTGGGTGTCATCGACGACGAGCGGCTGCGGCTGATTTTCACCTGCTGCCATCCGGCGTTGGCGCCGGAGACGCGGGTGGCGTTGACGTTGCGGATGGTCGGCGGCCTGACGGTGCCGGAGATCGCGCGCGCGTTCCTGGTGCAGGAGACGACGATGGGTGCGCGGATCACGCGAGCCAAGGCGAAGATCAAGGCCGCCAAGATCCCCTATCGCGTCCCCGACGAAGAGGACCTGCCGGCGCGCGTGTCCGGCGTACTGGCGGTGCTCTTCCTGGTCTTCAACGAGGGCTACCTGGCGACCGGCCCCGACACTGATCCGGTCCGCCACGACCTGACCGCCGAGGCGATTCGCCTGACGCGGCTCATCCGCGGGCTCCTGCCGGATGACGGCGAGGTCGTGGGTCTGCTGGCGTTGATGCTGCTGACAGAATCCCGCCGTACGGCGCGTGTCTCGGCAAGCGGTGAGCTCATCCCGCTCGGTGAGCAGGACCGGAGCAGTTGGGACGCCGCCCTGATTACCGAAGGCCATCAGCTGGTCCGCGAACGGCTCGCCGCCGGGGTCGCGCCCGGTCGGTACCAGGTCCTCGCGGCAGTCAACGCTGTCCATACGTCGGCCAAGGACGTCGACGAGACCGACTGGTCGCAGATTGTCGCCCTGTACAACCAGCTCATCCGCCTCGACCCTTCGCCGGTCGTGGCCCTCAACCGCGCGATCGCCGTGGCGGAGCTGGACGGCCCGGAGGCGGCGCTGACCACCATCGAGAGTCTCGGACCGGCGCTGGCCGGCTACCACGCCTATCACGCCACCCGCGCCGAGCTGCTCCGCCGGCTGGGCCGCAGCGAGGACTCCCGGGACGCCTACACGCAGGCGATCACGCTGTCCGGAAACACCGCCGAGGCCGCCTATCTGAGCCGCCGCCGGGGCCAGCTCGGTTGACCGGGACAACCATTCAATTCAGGTCGAAACAAGCAATCCAAACGCTTGCCTGAATGCCCGGACGGTAACGGAGCAATGACCCAGACGCATTATTTGTGAGGCTTTGTGAAACGTAGCCTGGCAACATGGTGAAGTTGCAGTCAGGTGCCCCTTCGGACCTGAAAAAACATAGCGGCATTCTTTATTCTCTGAGAGCGTCCACCGCTGCGGGTGGGCCTCAGGGGAGGAAACCACACCATGGCTGCGCCACCGACCGCCTTCGGCCGCTTTACTGACCAGTTGTTCAGCCGAATACCCAGGGCCGATCAGCGGCGGTGGGCCGAGGTGTACGTCCAGGGACTCCTGACCACACCGGGCAAGAAGACGGTCCGGCGGATGGCAGCAGCCGTCACCGATTCCGATAGCGCCGCGCAGGCCCTGCATCAGTTCATCAATGCCAGCCCGTGGGAATGGGAACCGATCCAGACCGCATTGATGCGGTGGGTCGAACGCCAGACCTGGCCGCAGTCGTGGACCATCGCCCCGGTCGTCATCCCGAAACGCGGCGGCCAGTCCTGCGGAGTTCACCGCAGATTCATCCCCCAGACCGGTCGCACCGTGAATTGCCAGATCGGCATCGGCTCTTTCCTGTCGTCGGAGACCGAGGATCTCCCGGTCGCCTGGTCGATGCTGCTGCCCGAAGAATGGTCCGATTCCGCGCTGCGCCGACGCGCGCGGATCCCCGGCGACCCGACGACGCCCACAGAAGCCGTCATGGAGCTCATCAACGGCCTGTCTCCGCGCCGATCGCACCGGCCGATGCCAGTGGTGACCGACCTCGTCGGGTACGTCGACACTTGCGCCCTGATCCACGGTCTGGTCGAACGCGCGCATGACTTCGTGATCGCCGTACCGGACAACCTGCTGCTCCAGCCGGGCAGCCACCTGGCCGCGCGGCAGTGCGCCGAAGGCACTCCGATCCGCGCCGCCCAGTTCCTCGCCGAACGCACCGGCCCCGCCCAGCACGCAACCGGGCTCGTCTACCTACCTCGCACCCAGACCAGGCCCGGGCTGCAGCGCACCTACCGCTTGTTCGAGCGCCGTGCGGACAAGGGCCGGCCGGGTGGCCTGTGGCTCACCAACATGACCAACCGTCCCTTCGACGAGCTGCTGACTCTCGTCGACGGGCTGGCGACCACCCACGCCACCATCGGCCGCCTGGAGCGCGACTTCGGGTTGCGCGACTTCGAGGGCCGCTCCTACCCGGGCTGGCATCACCACATGACGCTGGCCTCCGCGGCGTACACGTATGACCGGCTGGCAACGCACCGGGCTCAGGAGCTCGACCGGCCGTACCTCCGCATCGCCGCCTGACAACAGACAAAGGGCCGCGCTCTCCAGTTCACGAAGAGCGCGGCCCTGACGTATGCCTACGGCTTGGTGCTGAACAGCTGCCCGTAGTCGGTGATCCCCGCGGCGACGTCGGCCGCATCGGCCAGGTGCAAGGCGTGCCACATGATCGCCTGGTTTGCGGTGACCACGTTGAAGCCGAGCTCCTCCTCGAGCGGCTTGATGGTCCCCACCGCGCGAATCCCGTTCCCGGCCACCAGTACGGCGTCCGGCTTGTGCGCCGCCACCGTCGTACGGATCCAGGCGGACAGATTGGTCGGCGTGATCGCCTTCTGGTTCGACGGCAACCCACAAGGACCATGGTGTACGACGTCGAATCCGAACTCACCGAAGTAGTCAGCGCCCTGCTGGGACAGGCTGTCGTCGAACCACGGCGGGTTCACGATCGCGATCTTCTGCGCGCCGAGCGCGTGAAACGCCGCCCGCGCCGCCTTCGTCGTACCGGTGATCGGGAACCCGCGGGTGACCGGCTCCAACCGCTCGTACAGCTCCGCCTCGCCCTTCGCCTTCAGTACGTAGCTCGACGAGGTGAAGCCGAGCGCCAGCGCGTGCAGCGGGGCCGCGGCCACCAGCTCGACCGCCTGGTCCAGGAACGGTGGCTGAACGAAGGCGAGGACGGGGTCGTGCGGAATCTTCTCGTCCATCTCGCCGCCGGCGCGCATCGCCGCGAAGTGGATCCGCGATCCGTGGATCGACACGGACGCCGGCGCCATTGCCTGCAGCTCGGCCTCCGGGCCGACATCGGCATGCGGTACGACGACGCCGATCCGGGTGCTCGCGTCCCAGCCGTCAAGGGGTGCGTTGATCATGGCGTCTACCGTGCTTCTGCGGCGAGGCTGCCGCCGCTGACGGTTCCGCTGCCGGAGAGGAACTTGGGGTGCTTGGCCCGCATCGTCTCGATGACGAAGTCGTACGGGACGTCGTCGAAGCTGCCGTGGTCGACCAGGAACTCCATCGAGCCGCCACTGCCGGCGGGGTGGTAGAGGCTGTCGGAGGTGCCGTCGAACTCGAGGGCCTCCATCCCGTACAGCTTGCAGAGCATCTTGTTGAAGACCGGTGTGGCCTTGACCCACTTGCCGTTCAGGTAGACCTGCGTGAGGCCGTGGAAGAACACGTCGCCGCCGATGTGCTCGATCAGTCGCGGCGACGCCAGGTGGTTGCGCACATCGCCGTACACGAGCTTGGACGGGATACCGAGCGCCCGCACGGCTGCGGCGTAGACCACGGACTTGTGCAGGCAGAAGCCGGACTTGGCCTTCACGGTGCTCGACGCCTTGAGGCCCTCGGGCGACAGGTCGGCGTCGTACACCTCGTAGAAAATGCCATCCCGTACGGCGTAGTACAGCTCGATGGCGTTGGTCGTCGGGTCCGCCGAGCGGTCCTTGACGGCGTGGTCGATGAATCCCTGGACCTCGTCGGTTTCGTAGTCCAGGAAGGCGGTCGCACTGGTCAGGTCAGTCATGAGTACTCCTCAAAGGCCCATCAGGGTGGCGATGCGGTTGCGCTGGATCTCGGAGCTGCCCGAGTAGATCGTCCCGGCGATGGAGTTGCGCAGCTCGCGCTCGATCCCGAACTCGGTCAGCACCCCACGACCGCCATGGATCTGTACGGCATCCAGCGCCGTTTGAAGGTTGGCCTCGGACACGATCGTCTTCGTGGCCGCGAGATCGAAGGCGGCGTCCTGGCCGGCCTCGACCTTGGCGCCGGTGTCAGTCAGCCACTTCCGCGCGGTCTCGATCCGCATCTTCATGTCGGCGAGCTTGTGCGAGATCGCCTGGAACTTGCCGATCGGCTGCCCGAACTGGGTCCGCCTCTTGGCGAACGCAACCGTCTCCTCGAGCCGCCGCGTCATCTCGCCGAGAGTGAGCGAGAAGCCGAACAGGACCTCACGCTTCATCACGTAGTCCAGGACCAGGAAGCCGGCACCGTGGGCACCGATCCGGTGGGCCGCCGGGATGCGCAGCTCGTTGAATTCCAGGGTGCCGATCGGGCTGGTGCGCAGGCCGATCTTGTCCATCACCGGACCAACTGTCAGGCCAGGCGTGTCAGCCTCGACCAGCAACGTGGTCAGGCCGAACGGGCCCGCCTTGCCGGTGCGCACATACAGCAGGAACAGGTCGGCGATCGGTGCGTTGGTGATGAACATCTTGCTGCCGTTGACGACATAGTCATCGCCGTCGCGGTGCGCGACCGTGGCGATGTTCGTCGCGTCGGAGCCGCCGGACTCCTCGGTGATCGCATGCGCGGTGATCAGGTCACCGGCCATGATGTTGGGCAGGTAACGGTTCTTGAGCTCCGGCGAGCCGAAACGCTGCATCGGGATGCCGACGGACACGATCTGCGTCGAGGTGGAGAAGGACAGGCCGGCATCACGTGAGGTGTAGCCGAGGCCTTCCAGTGCACGCATCGTGTCGGGCAGGCTGCGGCCGTCGCCGCCGAGCTTGGGGTCGAACGGAGTCCGCAGGATCCCGGACTCCTGGATGGCCTTCCACTTGTCCAGCGGAAAGGCACCGGCCGTGTCCGACTCCTGCAGGCCGGCATTGAGCTGCTCTGCCCACGGGGTGGCGAGGTGGAAAAGGTCGTCGTTCAAGAGGTGTCCTAGGCTCGACTGCGGGCGTTCGGGGCGGGCCTGCCGGTGGTTGCGCTGGGCAACCACCGGCGGGCTTGCGTGCTCAGTACTGCGAGAAACCGTCCGCGGACAACGTGTGCTTCTCGTTGCCGACGATCGGCGGGTTGAAGACCGAGATCAGGTGCAGGTCCTCGTCGTCGGACGCGATCAGGTAGTGCGGGTCGTTCTGATTGAGGGCGTACATGCTGCCCTCGACGATCTTGTGGCGGGTGCCGTCCTTCTCGACGACCTCACCCGAGCCGCTCACGCAGAAGCAGGCCTCCAGGTGATTGCGGTACTGGAGGGCACTGGTGGTGCCGCGCCGGACGTAGGTGTCGCAGATGGCAAAGCCCATCCCGTCGGCCTCGGTAAGGACGCGGTAGCTGAGGCCATTGCCCCACTCGACAGGGGCGATGGTGTCGATGCTGCGGACGATCATTTCGGGCGTTTCTCCTTGCTGGGTTGGACGGAAGGTGTTTCAGGCCGCCGTGGTGGCGGCGGAGTTGGTCTTGACGAGCTCGACGATCGCGTCCAGGCTGCGGAAGTTGTCCGGGCCGAACTCGATGTCGTCGAAGGAGACCTGGTAGGTCTCGGTGAGGTGCGAGATGAGGCGGATCAGGCCGAGGCTGTCGATGACGCCGTTGTCGATCAGGGCGTAGTCACCGGTCAGGTCGGAGGCGTCCTCGCCGGCCAGGTACTCCGCCACCACATAGGCGCGGATCTCGGCGGCGATGTCCTTGCTGGTCATGTGAGGATCTCCTTCAGACGGTTGCTCTTGATCAGGTTTCGGTCCGGCTTGCCCGTCGACGTGCGGGGCAGCGGTACGTCGGTGATGTGCACCGACGTCGGGATTGCGTGGCGAGGCAGGTGTTCGCCTGCGTGCGATCGCAGCCGCAGGCTGGTGAGCGTGCTGCTCGGGTGCCGGCTGACGTGGGCGTGCAGCCGGACGCCGGCCTGCTCGTCGGGCAGCGGTACGACGACCGCCTCCAGCACCTCGGGGTGAGCGGAAATCACCTGCTCGACTTCCTGGAGGTTGGTGCGCACACCGCGGACCTTCACCTGCCAGTCCGCCCGGCCCTGCAGGCTGTACAGGCCATCGTCGTCCCGGGTTACAAGGTCGCCGGTGCGGTAGAAGGTGCGGCCGTCGATCACGGTGAACGTGTCGGCGTTGAGCGTGGAGTTCAGGTAGCCGTCGGTCTGGAACGGCGTTGCCACCAAGAGCTCACCGGCTTCGCTGACGAGCGCGTCGGTCCCGGCGATCGGCCGGCCGATCGGCATCTTGCCGTTCAACTTGGCCGGGTCGACCTCGTAGATGAACGAGTCGTTGGTCTCCGTGCAGCCGAAGATGTTGTGGAAGCGCGCCTTCGGGAAATCCACGCTGACCGGTTCGAGCAACGCGGCCGGCACGCTGTCCCCGGTGAAAATCACCTCGCGGACGGAAGGGAACGTCGTACCGGCTTCGGTGAGGAGGCGGTAGAGCATCGGGACGCCCTGGACGAAGGTGACGTCGTGGTCCGCGACCTGGGCGTGGACGTAGGCGCCGTCGGTGGCCTTGCCCTGATCGACCAGGACGACCTGCGCTCCGAGCTGCAGGAACGTCCAGATGTCGAGGAGCGCGAGGTCGAAATTGAGCGGTGCATAAGAGAGCGCAACGTCGTCGGCGCTGAGCGCGAACTCCGCGGTGGCCCAGGCGGCAAAGGCGTCGAAGCCGGTGGCCGCGATCGGCACGATCTTCGGCGTACCAGTGGAGCCTGAGGTCGTTAGCAGCAGGCAGGTGCGCTTCGGGTCCGCCTTCGAGAAGCCAGCCGCTGCGGTCTCGTCACCCTCGACCGGCTCCGCCGTCAGGACATCGGTGGCGGTGAGGACGTGGGTGGCTCGGGCCTGCTGCGACAGGCGGGCCAGTGCGGCCGCCCCCAAGTCAGGAGCCGGAGCCAGTACGACGAGGCCTTCGTGGAACGCGGCGAGCAGCAGTGCGATGGTCTCGGGCGACTTGTGCGCCGGAACGCAGACCGTACTTCCGGCCGGGAGTTCCAGCTCGATCAGCCGGCCGCGGTAGTCCTGCGTGAGCTCGATCAGCTCCCCGTAGGTGACAGTGCGGTCATTGAAGACCAGGGCAGTTCGGTGGGGCCGGTGGACGCCGTGTACGGCGACCGCGTCGGCCAGGCAAGGCGATGGCACGGGCGGATTCCTCGCGCTAGGGAAAGTCTCTGGGCGGTGCACGCTCGTGAGTTTCGAAGGTTCCGAAGCTGGGGCGGCGGTGCCGAAGGTATCCCGCGAGGTACATGCTTGGTCAAGCATCTACTTGGCGAAGTAGTAGTGAGCAGGATCATTGGTGCTTGCACAGGCAAACAAAAACCCCCGCACGCCGTCGCGGCGAGCGGGGGTTTCGGGGTGTGCTCTAGGAGGTGCGCAGCGCCTGGACGGTCGAGCCGAGCTCCGGGTCCGCGGCAAAACCGTTCAGCGCGGCCGAGAGGACCTCGACATACGTGGCGTGGGCGGACTGATACCGCTTGCGGCCTTCGTCGGTGATGACGGCGTACACACCGCGTTTGTCCGACGGGCAGAGATCCTTGAACGCGAAGCCGGACGACTCCAAACGCCCAACCAAGCGCGTGATTGACGACTGACCAAGGCCAACCTTGTCGGCGAGATCCTGCATCCGCAGCTCGCTGGTCTCGGAGGCGACAAGGTGCTCGAGGGACCGATACTCCGACAAACCGATCCCGTGCCGGCTCTGTAGTGCGAGCGACAACTCGCGCTCCACGCGAGCGTGCAGGGTGAGCACTCGGTCCCACGCGCTGCGGTCAGAAGTGCGCGGGGGCGCAAGGTGCGAGGTCGTCATGGAGTGCGGTCCTCCTCGGTTGATTCTTGAACCAGAGTACATGCCCGTGCAACCTCCCGGGGTTTCCCATCGCCCGATCTTTCGCGTACAGTCCTGGCCAGACGCTTGCATGTACAAGCAACTCAGTTCTGTACAAGCACCAACGGAGGACATCTCATGCACTGGCTCCTACTCGCCATCGCCGTCGTCTTCGAGGTCGTCGTGGCGATCGCGGCCGGCAAGGCCGACGGTTTCAAGAACCGCAAGTGGACGATCATCACGCTCGTCAGCGGCGCCCTCGGCACCTTCTTCCTCAGCCGCGCGCTGCTCACCTTCAACGTCGGGGTCGGCTACGCCCTGTGGACCTCGATCTCCGGGATCGGCATCACGCTGCTCGGCGTCCTGGTCTTCGGCCAGAAGCTCAGCTGGCGCAAGGGCCTCGGCATCGCGGCGATCATCGCCGGTGTCGTCGGCCTGCAGCTCAGCGGCGCTGCGTAAACCTCACCACCACCCCGAAAGACCTGCTCACCGTGAAGGGAACCACTCAGATGTCCTCGACCACCCCGTCTGCCGCCAAGTCCTGGCTCATGCTCATGCTCGCCGGTGTCTTCGAGATCGGCTACGCACTGTCCGTCGGCGGAAGCGAAGGCTTCACCCGCCTGAGCTGGTCCCTGGTCGCCGTCGTCTTCTTCCTGCTGACGCTGTGGGCGCTGAGCGCTGCCCTGCGCACCATCGAGGTCAGCATCGGCTACGCCGTCTGGGCCGGTATCGGCGCCGCGGGTGCCGCTGCCCTCGGCCCGGTTTTCTTCGACGAGGGCCTCACCCTGGTCCAGTCGCTGTGGCTCGGCCTGATCATCCTCGGTGTCATCTGGCTCAAGCTCGCCGACAAGCTGGACGCCGCCGCTGCCAAGTCGTCTGCCGTCGAGCAGCCGAAGACAGAGAAGGCAGAGAACGCCGCGGTCTGACGCTGTCCCTTGTCCCACCCGGGGCGGTAGCGCTCCCGTCCGAGCCGCCGGACCGCCCCGGGTGTTTGCAGCTCCGCCCCGGCTTTTCCCC
>NZ_SMKX01000223.1 GCF_004349055.1 Kribbella antibiotica | reverse complement strand
GGGGGTGAGGCGGCTGAGTGGTTGGGGGTGGCTGGTCGGTTGCCTGGGTTGCTGGAGCTGGCGGGAGTGAGGGTTGCGGAGGTGGATGCGGTGGTGTTGACGCATGTGCACCTAGATCATGTCGGGTGGAGTGCGGAGGGCGAGTTGCCGCGGTTCCCGAACGCCGAGTACGTCGTGCAGGCGGACGAGTTGGCGCATGTGCGGGGTGGCGCTACGTACGAGCGGATGATTCGGCCGATTGAGCGGGCCGGCCAGTTGCGGGTTGTGGAGGGGGACGTCGGGTTTCGGGGGACGCGGTTGGTGCCGACGCCGGGGCATACGCCTGGGCATCAGTCGGTGTTGACTGAGCGGGCGTTGCTGGGTGGGGATGTGCTGGTGCATCCGGCGCAGGCGCGCTGGCCGGAGCTGACTTATGTGTACGAGCGGGATCCGGCGCAGGCGGTGACGTCGCGGCGCGAGATGTTGGCGCTGGCGGCCGCGACCGGCGTACCGATCGCGGCCTCCCATCCGCACCCGGCGTTCGATGCCGAGGCGCGGGCGTTGACCACTCCGACGAGCGGCGAGACGGTTTGCCCGCCGTGGCGGCTTTAGCCGGTGAGTTGATGCATCAGGCCCAGCATGTCCGGGGCCACCCACTCCTCGGCGACCTTGCCGTCCTCGACGCGGTAGAGCTCAAGGCTGCTGAAGGTGACCTTGCGCTGGGTCGGCGGGATGCTCATCAACGGACCTTGGTGGGTGCCCTCGAAGCGCAGCCGGACCACGACCCGATTGTCGTGGCCGAAGATCTCTTCGATGGTGGCCTGGAGGTCCGGGAAGGCCGCCAGCATGGACTGCGTGCCTTCCTTCCAGGGCGCCCGGCCGATCGTGGGCGCGGGACGGCCGGGCTGGTTGGCAACGAAGTCGTCGGTGAGGTGCTCGGCGGCGCGGTCGATCTCGCCACCCGTCACCAGCTCGTACAGGTCGCGGAGCAGCTGGACGTTGGCTGCGGTGGTCGTTGTCATCGGCATCTCCGTTCGCTACGATTTAGTGAACATGATACACAATGAGCCTGATACATCAGTTGGCCGGCAGGCACTCGACCGGTTGTTCGCCGTGTCGATCCTGATGACGGAAGACATGACGCGCGGCCTCACCGCCCGCGGTCTGACGCGCGCCCGGGCGACCGCACTGTGGAACGTGGTGCGGCACGGGCCGATGACTCAGCGACAGTTGGCGGATCTACTCCTGGTGACGCCGCGCAATGTGACCACGCTGGTCGACGCACTGGAGCGGACCGGGTTCGTCACCCGGACCGCCCACGACGAGGACCGGCGCGCCATCATGGTCCGGCCAACCCGGAAGGGGACGGCGGCGGCCAACCGGATGGACACCGAGACCGCGCGGCTGGCCGACGAGCTGTTCGGTGAGCTCCCGGCCAAGGATGTTGCCACGGTCAACCGGGTCCTGGCCCACCTGGCAGAGCGAATTCAGCGGTAGGCCGCGACGTCGAGCGGCTCGTCGGACTTCTCGCCGTCGACCAGATAACCCCAGGCGTCCGGCTGGCTGCCGTCGAGGTCGGTGAAGCCGTAGATCTTGGCGAGCTCGCCGCTTGAGGTCGACTTGCCGTTCCAGCGCCGTACATCGGGATCCGCGGCAAGCGCGGCCACCGCGCGGCCGACGTACGAGGGGCTTTCGGAGATCTCGAAGCCGGGGACGGTGGCCTCGCGCCAGTTCTCCTCGGTGACGCCAAAGCCTTCGAGCATCGCCTCGGAGCGCAGCCAGCCGGGCGTGAGCAGTACGGCGGTTGCCTCGTGCTTGTCGAGTTCGTGGGCGAGAGCGAACGCCATCCGGCTGACCGCGCCTTTCGCTACGTCGTAGAAGAACGAGACGCGGTAGCGGTCGGCGTTGTAGTCGTTCGTCCCGTCGGTCATCTCGATCACCAGGCCGCCGGGTGACTTGATCAGCAGCGGCAGCGCGTAGTGGCTGGTGATCGCGTGGGTGTCCACACCGAGCCGGAGCAGGCGCAGCCCGGCCTCGAGGTCGCTCTCCCAAACGGTCTTGTCCCACTCAGGCTCGCCGAACTGTCCCCAGATGTCGTTGACCAGGATGTGCAGGGCACCCTGCTCACGCTCGATCCGGTCGATCAGGTCCTTCACCTGTGCGGGTTCAAGATGATCAACCGGTACGGCGATGCCGTGGCCGCCGGCCTGGTCGATCAGCTCGGCGGTGTCCTCGATCGTCTCGGGCCGGTTCATCTCCGAGCGGCTGGTGCGAGTGGTCCGGCCGGTCACATAGACGGTCGCGCCGGCCGCGCCGAGCTGGACCGCGATGCCCCGGCCGGCCGCGCGACTGCCTCCGGTCACCAATGCCACTTTCCCCGCCAACGGCTTCATCCTCGACTCCTTCTTCCAAACGACGCCGCCATACACTGTATGGTTATGTACCATACGACGTATGGTTAATGCTGGCAAGCGGTCCGGTGGGCGCCCTCGGGTGGGCCAGGAACGACTGAGCCGGGAGGCGATCCTGACCGCCGCGCTGCGGATCGTCGACGACGAGGGCATCGACGCCCTGACCATGCGCCGGCTGGCCGCGACGCTCGGCGTGAACCCGATGTCGCTCTATCACCACCTGCCGAACAAGGCCGCCGTACTGGCTGGGTTGGCGGAGCTGGTCTTCGCTGGGCTGGAGTTTCCGGATCCTGGGGATGCGGTGGGCTGGCAGGAACAGGTGAAGGAGGCTGCGCGCGCGTATCGGAACGCGCTGCGGGCGCATCCGAATCTCGCGTTGCAGATCCTGTCCGATACTGCGGCGGTGTCGGCGGTCGTCGTGGTGACGGTGGAGCCGTTTTATCGGGCGCTCGATCGGGGTGGACTGCCGGCGCGGAAGATCGTCGAGGCGGTGAACACGCTCGTCGACTTCATCCACGGATTCCTGCTGGGCGAGGTCGCGGTCCGGGCCGAGACGTTCGATCTCGCCCCGGACCTGCTGACTCGGGTGGCGTCGCTGCCGGCAGGGAAGGCGCCGACCTTGGTGCGGGTCGTGTCGGAGTTGGGTGCGGATGGGCTCGCCTACGACTTCGACAGCGGCTTCGAGTCTGCGTTGGAGATCTTGACCGCCGGCATCGCGAGCGCTGTCAGCAACACAGGCACGGTGAGCGCGGCCACCAGGGTCGCCATCGAGAACCAGAGCGACCCGAGCGCGAACCCGGCGTAAACCGCGATCGCGAACACCCCACTGAAGAGCCCCGACACCGAAGTGACGGTCGCCCGCGCCGGGCCGGTGATCGTGTCCTGCAACCGCGCGTCGGCGACCACGATCGCCAGTTGCATCAGGCCGTAGCCAAGCGCGATCGGCAGGAATCCCCAGACCGACTGGCTCAGCGCCCCACCGGCGATCAGCACCGCGGTCAGACCGAGGACAGTTGCGATGATTGCTACCGGCAACTTGTACGCCGGCCCTGCCAGCGCACCGCCGATCGCTTGGGCAGCAACTGTGCCTGCGATCAACAGGGGCACGAGCGTGGTCGGGACGCCGAATTCCCTGGCCAGCAACGGGAAGTACTCGTCGAAGGATAGAAAGCCGCCGACCAACGCGGCGATGAGGACGGCGCGTCGTACGGACCGAAGGGTGAGAACCTCGCTGAGGCCGGACCGCAGCATGGCGAGGTATGCCGCAAAGGGTCCGCGCCGGGTGGGCATCGCGGCGTCGGGTGCGGCGGTGGCTCTCGGCGGGACCTTGGGGAGCGACCGCCCGACGAGCGCCTGCGCGAGGTTGCTGAGGATGCTGACGGCAGCGGCCAGCGCGTAGCCACCTGCCGCGAAAAGCGGGGCGGCCAGGGCGGTCGCGGCGAGGTTGAGCACGAACGATGCGGAGCGGGCCCGACCAAGGAGGGTCGCGTAGCGCGAGGTCAGCGAGCGGGCGGCCAGTTCGTCGTACACGAAGGCTTCGTAGGTGCCTGAGATGAGCGCCGAGGAGACGCCCCACAAGACGAACCCGAGCGCAAAGCCTGCGAACGTCGGGAGGACGATCCAGGTCGCGTAGCCGGCAGCGCTCAGCAGGGCGCCGCTGATGAGGAGTTTGCGGCGGGAGTACGTGTCCGCCCAAGCACCTGAGGGCACCTCTACGACCAGACCGACCGCACACCAGATCACGAACAGCGTGGAGATCTGCGCAGCCGACAATCCGTGGTCGGTGAACATCAACTGGTACAGCGGATACAGCGGGATGAAGTCGTGCAGCGCCTCGAAGGCCACGATCCGGGCGGAGAGCCCGGTCGGCAACCGGTCGGCGCGTTGAGACCTACGTCAAAGGTGCGAGCTCGGGAATCTCATGAACCGAAGGTACCGCCGGAGCCTTGGTTGCGCATTCACATTCGCGAAGCGGACTCCCACCACTGACTAAGTCGCCGCGAAGCGGCTTCGCGGGGTCGGGCTGAGCGTGGGCGGGTGGGGGCCGGCGAGGTTAGACAGTGGTGGCGGTCCGCCTAGCGGGGTAAATGGCGAGCGGTCGGCGGCGGGCTTGCGGCATGGTGGGGTGATGGCGGAGGTCAGTGAGCGGGTGTGGGGGAAGGTGCCGGCGGGGGCACGGGAGGCGTTGACCTCCGGGTTGAGTGCTTCGGAGTTGCAGTCGGTGCTGCTGGATGTGAGTCGGGAGCGGGCGGCGAAGGTGACGCCGGCGCGGTTGATGCAGCGCTGGCAGGAGGATCGGTTTGTGCGGCCGTCGGCCGCAGATCCGCGGGAGTTGGTGCGGACCCAAGCGCGGTTGTGGGAGCTGCTGCCGGAGCGGTTCGCGGGCGTGGAGTTGTCGCCGGTGACGCCATTGGGAACCTGTTCGGCGGTGGGCACGATCAACCAGCACCAGGTACTGAGCACGATCCGGGGTACCGAGGTCGCCAGCGACCCGACCAACGAGCTGGCGATCGAGGCCGCCGTACGGCGACGTGCTGGGCAGGCGCGGGTTGATTTGGCTGCGTGCCAGCGGGTGGTTCGGGCGCAGCCGTTCGACGGGCCGGGGATGTCGGCGCACTTCCAGCTGTTCGTGCTGGTGTCGAGCGCTCGGGATACGGGCTCGGGGCGAACCGAGGCTGAGCTGCTCATCGACCACTTCAACTTTTGGGCGGATGTCCTCGGTGCTGCCGCCGACCTGACGTTCACGACGTTCACCCCGTCCGCACTGACCGAGCGCATCGAGGACACCGTCCGCCCGGCCGTGCGCGCACCCCTCCGCGAGGACAGCGAGCGCACGAAGAGCGCCACCTACTACACCGGTACGGCGCTCAGTGTCGGCACGCGCGACGCGGAGATGGGCGACGGGGGTTTCACGAGCTGGACGGCGGACCTGCTCGGTGATGCGAAGGAACGTTGCCTCACCTCGTGCATCTCGACCGAGCGCCTCACCGCAGTTTCAGCAGCCCAGCGTCAGTAGGCCGGAAGCCGCAGGCTTCGAGGTAGAACGCGGTCAGGTGCGGCTCGAAGTCCACGTGCAGCCACTCGCAACCAGCCTTTCTAGCCTCCTCGGCCGCGGCGGCCACCAAGCGCTGACCGATCCCCTGCCGCCCGAACTCGGGATGCACCGCAGTATCGAGGACGAATGCATGCGCGCCACCGTCCCAGCACAGCTGTACGAATCCAACCAGAACATCGTTGCTAAAGGCACCAATCCAGCTCAAAGCCCGACGCTCCAAGCGTTCTGCCCATGGCGTCACCTCCGGCGGTCCGTCGAACGCCGCCGCATGCAACGCCGAGAGCACCTGGTCGTCCACCGGAAACCGGACCACAAACTCAACACTCACAGCATCGCCACCGCGGCCGCGAGCCGCGCGTCGAACCCGACAGCCTCAGCCGATCCTTCTGGCCAGTCGGACATGCTCAGATACCCCTGCACCATGGACGATGGGAGTGTCTCCAACAGTCCGTCACTCGGCCCATACGCATCCAACGCCTCGGACCACCGCGCGGGTTCTACCGACGAGACCAGGTGCCAGGTTAGGTCCATGACTCCAGGTGCGGCGGACACGTCTTCCCAGTCCAGCAAGGCGATCTCGCCGTCGGGCGCCGTGCGGAGGTTGGGTCCGGATGCGTCTCCATGCGCGAGAGTGAGCGGTCCGGCGTTGAGTAGCTGCGCTTCCACCTGCCGCACCTTGCCGACCAGTCGCGCGCCGAATTCCCGCACCGGCGCGGACATGTCCGACCGAGCGGCCAGCTTGGGCCAGGCGCCGTCGTACAGGCGGGCGACCAGTTCGTCGCCGGCGCTGATCCCTCGCAGCCACGGCCAGCGCACGTGGGCACGGCCGGTCCACTGATCATGCATCGATCGCAGCAGGCTGGCCGCTGCCGCGGGCTCGGCTCCTGGTCGCCAGGCCGAGAGGTCCTCGAGCTCCAGCAGCGAGCCTTCGTCGGTGAGCTCGGCGCGGTAGCACTCCGGCACCCGGACGCCGATCTCAGGCGCGATCTCGCGGTAGAAGCGCACCTCGGAGGCGGCCATCTGCAGCTCGGCCGCAAGCGAGCCGGCTACCTCGGGCGCGCGTCGCTTGATGTAGTTCGCCATGCTCCGACCCTAGGCGTGACGGCTACAGGCCGCCCCTGAATTAGTGGGCGGCTTCGGTGCTGATCAGGACGACAGTGCTGTCTGGCCCCAGATCGAGTCGGGAGCGAGCTGCTCGCAGCCCGGCCAAGGTCGCCGCGCCGCTCGGGCCCGACGAAATACCCGCAGCCCCCAGGTCGGTCGACGCCTGCAACGCATCGTCGTCCTCGACGGTGATCGCATGATCCAGACCGGCGCGCAGTACTGGCCAGGCCAGCGTCGACGGGGTGCCGCAGTTGAGGCCGGCCATGACGGTCTTTGAGGTCGGGACACTCACCAGCTCGCCTGACAGCAGGCTGGTGGTCACACACGCTGCGGCCGACGGCTCGACACCGAGCATCATCGGCGCGGCCGCCTCACTCCGGAAGTGCGTGACCGCTGCCTGGGCGACCGATCCAACCCCCATCGGTACGACGACCAGATCCGGCTGCACGGCGATCTCGCGGAACAGCGTCGAGTACCCGTCCACGATCAGCTGCGGAATCACCTCATACCCGGGCCACGCCGAGTCCTGGATCAGCAGGCGTTCATCGCCTGCATAAGCGGCCGCCTCGGCCACCGCTGCGTCGTACGAGCCCGGTACGACGCTCACCGTCGCGCCCTCGGTGCGGATGGCCGCGATCGCTGCGTCACTCACCATGTCCGGCACGAACACATGAGCCGACAACCCCAGCATCGAGGCTCGGCGCGCGACCGCCCGACCGTGGTTCCCGTCGGTCGCGGTCACCAACTCAGGCGACCCCGGCCGCTCGCGCAAGGCGCGGTGGATCGCCCACCACGCGCCAAGCGCCTTGAACGCCGGCAGGCCGAGCCGCTGCGACTCGTCCTTGACCAGCACCTGCCCAACGCCCAGCTCAGCGGCCAGCCCAGGGACAGGTGTCAGCGGGGTCGGCCGGTACGCCGGGAGGCTCTGGTGGAACGCGAGCACCTCAGTCGGGGCAGGCGTCGTCCGCCACTCCCGCGCCGAGGCGTTCTGGTACCAGGTCACGCAACCAGCGCGTAGACACCGTACTGAGCTGTCGGGGACGAGCCGACCGCACGCGGCGCGGACTGCTGCACCCGGATAGAGGTGGTCTGGAGCCGGAGGGGCACGGTGGCGCGGACCGCGGTGGCCAGGTCGAACTGGACCTCGTTCAGCAGGTCGACCAGCTCAAGCTCGAGTGCGCGGCAGATCGCGGCCAGGATCTCCGAGGACGGCTCCTTGCGGCCACGCTCGATCTCGGACAGGTAGGGCACCGACACCTGCGCCCGCTCGGCCAGTTCGCGCAGGGTGATGCCCCGCTCGTTCCGCAACCGACGGAAGACGCTCCCGATCACCTCGCGTAGCAACACGTGTGGCCCTCCTCGGCTCCGATGTCCTGTACCGAGTGTGCCATCCACGAGGGCTTCGCGGTGGGCAGATCTGCCACGGGCAGATTCTCGGGCCTGATCGGGTGGTCCGGCTGCACTGTGGACACCATGAGTGAGCTACTGAACAACCTCGACCGCAACGTCTACGAACGCCTCATGTGGCAGCGCATCCTCGTCCTGGGCGACGAGGTCAAGGACGCGAACGCCAATGCCCTGTGCGCCCAGCTCCTGCTGCTGAACGCCGAGGACCCGCGGGCGGACATCTCGCTCTACATCAACTCCCCCGGCGGATCCGTATCGGCCGGGCTGGCGATCTTCGACACGATGAACTTCATCAGCAACGACGTGGCGACGTACGGGATGGGTCTGTGTGCCTCGATGGGGCAGGTGCTGCTGGCCTGCGGTACGCCGGGCAAGCGGTTCGCGCTGCCGCATGCGCGGATCATGATGCACCAGCCGTCCGGCGGCATGGGCGGTACGGCGAGCGATATCAAGGTGCAGGCCGAGCAGGCGATCCTGGCCCGGCAGGACCTGGCTCAGCTGATCGCCGAGCGGACCGGACAGCCGCTGGAGCGGATCGTCGCGGACTTCGATCGCGACCGGTGGTTCACTGCGGAGGCTGCCCGGGAGTACGGGATCGTGGATGAGGTGCTTACGCGTCCTGTCGCCGTACCTGTGTGAACGCTTGGAGCAGGTCAGCGGTGAGGTCTTCCGGGTCCTCTAGACCGAGTGAGAGGCGCAGGAGCGCGTCAGATGGCTTGGCGGACGGGTCGACCAAGCGGTGGGTGAGCGCGGCGGGGTGCTGGATCAGCGTGTCCACCCCGCCCAGTGAAACCGCGTGGGTGATGAGGCGGAGGGCTGCGGCGACCTGTGCGGCCGCTGCGAAGCCGCCTTCGACGGTGAAGGCTACGACGGCCCCCGGCCCGGACTGCTGGCGGCCGATCAGCTCGAGCGGGTCATTGAGTCCGGGGTAGTAGACCTGCTCCACGGCCGGCTGGGCGCAAAGCCAGTCCGCCACCTTGGCAGCGGTGGCCTGCTGCGCCCGCACTCGCACCGGCAGCGTCTGCAGTCCCCTGTGCAGTTCGTACGCCGCCAACGGGTGCAGCAGGCCACCTGTCACTGCACGGATCTGCCGAAGCCGGCTGACCCAGTCCTGGTTGGCTGCGACCACGCCGCCCATGACGTCGCCATGACCACCCAGGTACTTCGTTGCGGAGTGCAACACCAGGCTCGCCCCGTGCCGAGCCGGTTGCTGCAGCACCGGAGTCGCGAAAGTGCTGTCCACCAACACCGGTACGTCGCCCGCTTGCCGCACCGCTGCGGCGATGTCGACGAGCTCGACCGTCGGGTTCGCGGGAGTCTCGAGGATGACCAGGCCCGTGTCGGGGCGGATCGCTTCGGCGATTTCGGTCGGGCGCGCCCAGCTGACAGTTGTCCCCAGGAGGCCTGTGGATAGCAGGTGGTCGCTGCCGCCGTAGATCGGGCGGACGGCGATCACGTGCGGGCGGCCGGCGGCGACCGTGGCGAGCAGGCAGGCGGTGAGCGCGGCCATGCCGGAGCCGAAAGCGACCGCGCCGTCGGTGTGTTCGAGCTCCGCGAGCGCGGTCTCGAAGCGGGCCACGGTCGGGTTCCACAAGCGCTGGTAGACGAGGCTTCCGCCGTCCGGACCTTTGCCTTGGGCCAGAGCGTCGTACGACGCGCCGCCGGTGTCGACGGTCGGGAGCGGATAAGTGGTCGACAGGTCGATCGGTGGGACGTGGACGCCGAGGGCGGTCAGGTCGTCGCGGCCGGCGTGCACCGAGCGGGTATCGAGCTGCGTCATGGCGCCTCCCCAAAGTTATCCACAGGTCTTGGTGGGATTGAGGATGAAATCTTGTGCGGCTGAGGCGCAATAGTTCCGAAGAAAATTCGTCCACAGGGATGTCCACACGCTGTGGATTCTGTAACTGACCCCTACAGTGGGTCCATGCCGAAGGATCGCCGGAGCCCCGGACCGGCCCCTCGGGCGGTTCCGGGCACAACTCCGGGCGGCCTGGACGAGGTGGATCGCGAGCTGGTCCGGTTACTCACCGTCGACGGACGGATGCCGAACAACGCCCTCGCCGAGGCGACCGGCATCGCTCCGTCGACCTGCTTGACCCGCGTGCGCTCGCTGCGCGAACGCGGCGTGATCCGCGGTTTCCACGCGGATGTGGATCTGGGCGCGCTGGGTCAACCGCTGCAAGCGCTGATCGCGATCCGGATCAGTACGCACTCGCGCGACGAGATCGACCGATTCCGCGCCAAGGTCCCCGCACTACCCGGCGTACTGTCGCTCTTCCACGTCAGCGGCGCCAACGACTACCTGCTGCACGTATCGGCGGCGTCCCCCGACGCCCTCCGCGAATTCGTCCTCGACCACCTGACGGCCGACCCGGCGGTAGCCCACGCGGAAACCAGCCTCATCTTCGAACACGTCCGAGCCACCCCCGCCGCCCCCGTCTGACGCCGCCGCGCCGCGATTTGGTGGGTCAGCCCACCGGCTTGTGGGTGGGCTAACCGCATGCGGTGGGCCCACCCGCATTGGGGTGGGTCAGCCCATCAAATGGGGTTCGGGTTAGCGGGGTTTTAGGCCCCAGGACTGGGCTAGGAGCTGGAGGGAGTGTTGGCGTTCGGCGGGGTCGTGGATGTGGGTGGTGACGATGACCTCGTCGGCGTCGGCGGAGTTGGCGCGGCGGAGGAGTTCGGCGGCTACCTGGTCGGGGGTGCCGACGGTGACGAGGCCGGCCCACTCCTCGACAGCGGCGCGTTCACCTTCGCTCCACCGGTAGGCCGCGGCCTCTTCGGGTGAGGGCAGCGGGCCCGGGCGGCCGGAACGGAGGCGGAGCATCGAGAGTGCGTTCGCCTCGGCGAGTTGGTGAGCGCGCTCTTCGGTTTCGGCGACGATCGCGGCCAGCGCGAGGATCGCGTACGGCGGGGCCTCGTGCTGGAAGAGCTTGTAGTTCGACTTGTACGTCGCAATCACGCCGGCCGGGTCGAGTGTGCCGAAGTGACCGGCATAGGCGAATCCGGTACCGAGCGCGGCAGCCGCCTGGCCGCCGTACGTGCTGGAGCCGAGGATGTAGACCGGCGGCAACGGTACGTCGGACGGTTCCGCCTTGATGGGCTCGAAGGGGTGACCGGCCGGAAAGCCCTCGGCGTACGCGCGGAGTTCGGCGTACTGCTCGGTGAAGTCGTCGGCGCCGAGCGCCTCGCGGCTGCGGCGGAGCGCGAGCGCGGTGCGCTGGTCGGTGCCAGGCGCGCGACCGAGGCCGAGGTCGATGCGGTCCGGGTAGAGCCCGGCCAGCACACGGAACGTCTCGGCAACCTTCAGCGGGGAGTGGTTCGGCAGCATGATGCCGCCGGCTCCGACCCGGATGGTCGACGTGACCCCGGCGACCGCCGCGATCATCACCTCAGGACTCGAGCTCGCGACACTCGCGATGTTGTGGTGCTCAGCCAGCCAGTACCGGTGATACCCGGCCGCCTCGGCCACTCGCGCCAGTTCGAGCGTCTCGTGCAACGCCTGCGAAGGCTTGGTCCCCGAAGGCACCGGCGACAAGTCGAGCACGGACAGGGGCATAGCTTCGCTGGTCACACCACTCCCCAACCAACCACCCC
>NZ_SMKX01000222.1 GCF_004349055.1 Kribbella antibiotica | reverse complement strand
TGGCCAGACCCACCGCCACCGCCTCAACCGAGGCGGCGACCGGCAAGCCAACAAAGCGCTCTACGTGATCGTCATCAGCCGACTCCGCCACGATCCACGCACCCAGGCCTACGCAGCGAAACGCACCACCGAAGGCCTGTCAAAGAAAGACATCATCCGCTGCCTCAAACGCCTCATCGCCCGCGAGATCTACTACGTCCTACGCCAACCAAACCCCAAGCCAACCGCTGCTTGACATCCATAGGAGCATCCAACCTCGGATCCAGCAGCAGCCTCAGCGCGGTCGTCAGGCAGCGCGCAGGATCGAGTTGGTGAGTGGGGCGAGTCCGCTCGCCCGCTCGATCGACGTGACCACCCACTGACCGTCGTACCTGATGTCCTCCCAGCTGAAGCGGAGGATGCGCCAGCCGCGAACCGTCAGACCGACCTGCCGACGGCAGTCCCGGATGAGCGCCTGCCGACTGCCGTGGTGCTCGAATCCATCGGCTTCAAGGCCGAGCCGGAGACCGGGATGCGCAAGATCGATCCGGGCCGAGAACTCTGCGTCCTGCACCCTCACCTGCGGCACAAAGCCTTCCAGGCACGCCTCGATCACCAGCGCGCGCAGCGCTGACTCGAGCACCGACTCGGCGCGCAGGTCAGCGAGCCCCGCCACGTGGAGGATCCGCCGGCGATGGGGACCGCGGATGCGGGCGGCGGCCTGCAGTAGTTCGTCGTGATCGATGGCGCCGGCACGTAACGCCGAGTCCGCGACAGCCAGCGCCTCCGCGAGGGGCAGCGTGCGAATGCAGTCGAGCACCGTCCGGAGCGGAGTGGTGACGTCATCGATCGCAGGCACTTCGGCCCAATGCAGTGTGCACGGAAGCCCGGTCAGCCGCCGGACACGGCCCGGCCGCAGGGTGACGTGAGGCAGTGCGGGTCGGTCGATCACACCGAAACCCCAGTGCTGCGCCGCACTGACGTGGGAAACGACGCCACCGTGACTCCGGGCCGCAGTCAACGCAACTGGGGAGGTCGGTAAGGCATAGACGCCTCTGGCGACCCGGCGGATGTCACCACCGGCCAGCGCCGTGCGGACGGCTCGTCCGGACATCACTGTGCGCAGGTCGCCGAAGGTCGCGACACCGCCCCGTCTGTTCAGCATTTCGGCGACTTCACTCATGACTTCATGGTGAACGTTCGCGCCGTTTCACCGCGGGAGTTATCCACAGGCGGACCTGTGCCACTCACCAACTCCCGAAATGGGCGGCGAAAGCGGCTCGGTTGAGCGTGCGGGCTACCGGGCAGGGGAGGTTGGTGAGTGGGGGCGGTCCGGCTCATCCCTTCGCAGCTTCGGCAGTGAGGCGACGACCACGGCGACCAGGGCCAGGGCCGCACCGGCGACGACCGGGAAGGTGACCGGCTTGTCGGCGGCGGGAGCGAAGAGGTCGATGAGCAGGCTGCCGATCAGTTGGCCGGCGATCGTGCCGAGGCCGAGGACGAAGACGCCGACCACCCGGACCACGGCTGCGGCCACGCTCATGAAGATCACGCCGCACGCGCCGCCGAGGTACAGCCACGGGTTGCCCGGCAGGGCGTTCGGTGCGCCCCGCAGGGCGAGGTCGATGCCGAACACCACCAGCAGCGCAGCGAAGCCGACGGCGAAGTTGATCGCACCGGCCGCGACCGCGCCGTGCCGGCCGCCTGCTGCGGTCTGTGCGACCCGGCCGTTGATTGCCTGCTGGAACGCTGAGGCGACACCACCGAGAGCTGGGAGGATCGCGAGCAGCAGCCTGCCCGGATGCCCGAACTGGTCGGAGACTGCGAGGACGACGGCCACGACCGCGATCACCGCGCCGACGATCCGCAGGGTGCTGAACCCCTGCCGGCCGGCCGGACCGAGACCGAGCCGGTCGACGATCAGGCTGCTACCCGCCTGCCCGGCGACCCCCGCGACGATGAAGACCGCGACACCGAGCACGTGCACGGTGACGGACTGAACCGCGACCGTCCAGGCGCCGCACAGACCGCCGATGCACTGCCACCAGCGCAGGCCGCCGGCGTTCAGCGGGTCACGGATGGCGCGCCAGACGTTGCCGAGCGCACGGCGGATCCCCGGAACGAGTGCTGCCACGATCGCCAGGATCACCAAGCCCGTGCCGAAGGAGATCAGCGCGGCGGGGATTCCGTCGCCGAGCAGCTCACCCAAGCCGCCGTTCAGCCGGGACTGGATCGCGAACAATGCCCCGATCCCGAAGGCGGCGGCCAGTCCAGCGGCCTGCTGCCGGTGGACCGAGACCTCGGGGCGGTTAGCGGTAACAGTCACTCGACCATCATGACCGTTCCCACTGATGCACCTGACATCAGGTCCAGCTGGTGAACCTCAGCTGCGCCTGATCAGCGCCAGGTACATCGCGTCCGTGCCCTGCCGATGCGGCCACAACTGAACGTCCGGACCAGCGCCGAGCTCGGGTACATCCGGGAACAGCTCCCGGGCGTCCTCGAGCGTCGCGTCGTCCCGCCGACCCAGGACGGTGTCCACCACAGCACGCGTCTCGTCGTGATGCGGCGAGCACGTCACGTAGCCGACGACGCCACCGGGCCGAACCGAGTTGATCGCCGCGTCGAGCAGGTCCTCCTGCAGCGGGCGCAGCTCCTCGATGTCCTCCGGCGTACGGCGCCAGCGCGCTTCCGGCCGACGTCGCAACGCACCAAGCCCGCTGCACGGAACATCGGCGAGAACCCGGTCGAACGAACCTTCCTCCCACGTCGGCTTCGTGCCATCGCCGACGATGACCTGGTGGTCGCCCGGAATCGCCCGGAGGTTGGCCCGAACCAGCTCAGCGCGGTGCTCGAGCGGCTCGACCGCGGTCAGCGCACCGTCGCGCTCCTCCACCAGCGCTGCAAGCAGCGCCGACTTCCCGCCGGGGCCCGCGCACAGGTCGAGCCACGCGGTGTCCGAGCCCTCGATCGGCGCATTCGCCAGCGCGAGCGCGACCAGTTGCGAGCCCTCGTCCTGGACGCCGGCCCGACCGGTTGCCACGGCTGCGATCCGGCCGGGATCACCGCCGCTCTCCAGGATGGCGGCGTACGGCGAGTACTTGGCGCGACTGGCGCCGGCCTCGATCAGCTCGTCGATCGTGGCCAGCCCGGGGCGGGCGACCAGGGTCACGCGCGCCGGTTCGTTGTTGGCGTCGAGCAGGTCTTCCAGTTCGTCACCGTCACCCAGCAAGTCGGCGAACGCATCGATCACCCAGGTCGGGTGTGCCTTCGCGACCGCGAGGTGCAGCAGCCGGTTCTCCTCGATCGGCGGCGCGACGGTCTCGATCCACTGGTCGAACGTGCGCTGGCTGACCTTCCGCAGTACGGCGTTCACCAGGCCGCTGCGTTTGTGGCCGAGCATGACCCGCGTCAGGGTGACCATCTCATCGACGGCGGCGTACGAGTCGACGCGCATCCGCAGCAGCTGGTGAGTGCCGAGGGTGAGGACGTCGAGCAGCTCGGGGTCGATCTCGTTCAGCGGCCTGTCCACGCAGCGTGCGAGGAAGGCGTCGTACGTGCCTTGCCAGCGGAGCGTGCCGTGCACGAGCTCGGTGCAGAACGCTGCGTCGCGGCCGGCCAGGCGGGCGTCACGAAGTGCCTTGTTCAGCACGAGGTTCGCGTAGCCGCTCTCGGAGGTGACCTGACGGATCACCTTGTAGGCAACCTGGCGGACCTTGTCCGGCTTCTTCTGCGGATCAGGATTTCTGGGGGTACGGTCACTCACCGACGCGGTCCTCATCTGTCAGACGGATTCCGCGGGCCCAATCGGCGGCGGCCATGGGCTTCTTGCCTTGCGGCTGAACGGTCAGGAGCTCAACCGCCTTGCTGCCAGTGCCGATGCTGACGCTCGACTTCGTCGCGCTGATCTCCCCGGGCTTCAGCTCGTCCTCCGTGAGGCGAACCGCGAGCACCTTCAGCCGCTCGCCGCGGAACGTCGTCCACGCCCCCGGCGCCGGGTTGCAGCCGCGGACCAGCCGGTCCACGCGCAATGCGGGCGCCGTCAGGTCGAGCTCGGCGTCCTCGACATTGATCTTCGGCGCCAGCGAGACACCGTCGGCCGGCTGCTCCTGCGGCTGCAGGATCCCGTCCTCGATGCCGTCCAGGGTGTCGACCAGCAGCTTCGACCCGGACTCGGCCAACCGGCCCAGCAGGTCACCCGACGTATCGGTTGCACCGATCGGCTCAGTCAGTACGCCGAACACCGGGCCGGCGTCGAGCGCCTTCACGATCCGGAACGTGCTGGCACCGGTCACGTCGTCCCCGGCGATGATCGAGTGCTGCACCGGCGCGGCACCACGCCAGGCCGGGAGCACCGAGAAGTGCAGGTTCACCCAGCCGTGCACGGGGATGTCCAACGCTGCCTGCGGCAACAATCCGCCGTACGCGACGACGGGGCAACAGTCCGGCGCGATCTCGGTCAGCCGGGCCAGGAAGTCGGGGTCGTTTGGCTTGACCGGCTTCAGGATCTCGATGCCGCCGAGCTCCTCCGCGTACTGCGCCACCGGCGAAGCAACGAGCTTGCGGCCACGGCCGGCCGGTGCGTCCGGACGGGTGACCACGGCAACGAGTTCGTGGCGGCTGGCAACGATCGCGCGCAATGCGGCGAGCGCGGGCTCCGGCGTACCGGCAAAGACGACTCTCACAGCCAAAATCCATTCATCACAGGCCGAAGCCGTTCGTGGGGTGGGGCGAGACCTTGATCTGTGGCGGGCCGGACAGGCCGGACCATTCGGCTTCGCGGATCGCTTTCATCGCCTGCTTGCGGGTTGCGGTGTCGAGGCGGTCGACGAACAGGATGCCGTCCAGGTGGTCGGTCTCGTGCTGGATCGCGCGGGCCAGGTACTCCGAGCCTTCGATGACGACGGGATCGCCGTACATGTTGAAGCCGCGGGCGACCACCGACTGCGCGCGGCGGCAGTCGAAGTAGAGGCCGGGGATGGACAAGCAGCCCTCAGGGCCGAGTTGTTCGTCGGTGGACAGGGTGAGCTTGGGGTTCACCAGGTGACCCAGCTCGCCGTCGACGTTCCAGGTGAAGACGCGCAGCCCGACGCCGATCTGCGGCGCAGCCAGGCCGGAGCCGGGCGCTGCCTGCATGGTGTCCGCGAGGTCCGCGACCAGGCGGCGCAGCTCGGCATCGAAGTCGACGACCGGCACCGCCTTCGTGGTCAGGACGGGATCGCCGAACAGGCGGATGGGTTGGACCGACACAGACTCTCCACAACGTTCACTGACCAGGACTGAGCAAGTCTAGTGCGCCTGGTGAGCGGGTCTGGGCAGGGAGGGGGCTGCCAATTGTTGCCTCAGACACGTACTGTGTTCCCAGGCGTACCTACAGTCACTGTCGTCCCACGCCTAACGGGAGCCACAATGCCCACAGCAGCACGGGGGGCCACACTGATCGTCCTGGGAGCACTTCTTGCCCAGGCGCCCCTCACCGCCTTCGCGTACCAGCCCCGGGATCCGGAGCTGATCCGGCCGGTCATGCCGGTCGCCCCGACCCCGTCGGCCACGCCGACCACCCTGCCGACCGTCGAGCCTTCGACGCCGCAGCCAACAGTTGCCAGTACGACGCCTGCGCCGATGCCGGCCGCGGAGTCGTGGAGCGAGCTGAGCCAGCAGGTCGTCGAGACCTCGCCGGATGAGCTGCAGGCATCGGACACCACCACCCAGGCCGCGTCGATGCTGCGGTGTTTCAAGCTCCAGGAAGAGAACTACTGTCTCGGACTCGGGTTCGTGGACGAGGTGCCCACGGGCGCCCAGCTCCAGGACACGGTCAACCAGCCTGACGTGACGGCGGACGAGGCGGAGGGTGTCGAGCAAGACATCGACACCGGCGACCAGACACCGCAGTCCTTCGTGGCCGAGCGCGCCTCGCTGCCGAAGAGCGAGCGGGTCGACGCCGAGCTCGACGAGATGCAGATGGCATGGGAGGGCCGGGAGAAGGCCCGCACGCTCCGGCTGATGGATGCCGACGAGGCTGAGCGGTCGTCTGCCGAGGCGACCACGACGCCGACGCCCACACCGACCGCGACGCCTACCGCGACGCCGACCCGGACACCCCCGACGACGGCGCCGACCGGTCCGCCGAGTGCGCCGAAGCCGCCGATCAAGGTCGTGAAGACGCCCAAGTCGTCGTACATCATGAAGGGCTTCCAGACCTCGCAGGACAAGGGCTACTGGTGCGGTCCGGCGACGTTCCAGTCGATCGACTGGGCCGACGACAACCAGAAGGACACCCAGGGGTCGTGGGCCAAGGACCTCGGCTCGACCAGCTCGGGCACCGGGATCTCCGCGATGGTCAAGCAGACCAACCTGAAGACCGACTGGGACCTTGCCGCGGGCACCTATGTCGTGCAGAACGTCTCGCACTGGAACACGAAGAAGTTCTTCACCGCGCACCAGAACCACCTCGGTGACGGCCAGCCGGCGCCGATCATCGAGCACGTGCAGCTGCTGAAGCGGTACTTCCCGTACCTGGCCTTCAACCACAGCGGGCACTACCAGGTAGGCCGCGGGTACGACCGGGCCAAGGGCACCATCGCGATCTTCGAGGTGTTCAACGAGCGCCGGTTCAACAGCCGGGGCAACGTCACCGACGGACCGAAGAACATCCCGGCCTCGGCGATGTTCAACGCGACGCTGGCCAACTCCTTCCAGAACATCGGACTGTGATCTGAGAATGCGTCGTACCACCGTTGCCGTCGGCATCTTGATCGTGCTCGGGGTGGCCGGCTGCTCGTCTTCCGACAACAAGTCGGAACCGCAGCCGTCCACCAGCACTCCCCCGGCCAGTACTGCGCCGCCGAGCACGCCGCCGGCGCAGACGAACACCGCCGTACCGGTGTGGGCGAAGGTGTTACGGCAACCGGTCGACGGGCAACACCTCGTCACCCAGCAACGCAAGTACGTCGTCACGCGGGCCAGTGACGATGCCGGGACGACGACGATTGCCGACAAGACCTCGAAGAAGGTCGTCGTACGGCACGTCCCGGCGAAGGGTTTCGTGGCGCAGTCGCCGGTCGTGATCGACGATCACTGGGCGCTGATCGAGGACATCCGGTCGGAAGGTTCCAACCCGGAGATCAGGGTTGTTCGGTACGACCTCAGCACTGGCCGGGCGGCGGGAATCGGCAAGCTGCCGCGCGTTTCGGAACCAGAGATCGGCGCGTACGACGGAACGTTCGCCTACAGCTCGACCGATGCGAAGAACCGGTCGTGCCTGATCGTCGCCTCCCTCGCCGAGTTGTCATCGCGGGAGGTGGGCTGCGTCGCCGCCCCCGGCTACCTCGCTGACCCGGTGGTGTCGGCGGACGCGGTGACCTTCAGCGAGATCACCAAACCGGAGACCGCGGGCCGGTGCAAGCGGCTCCTGACCGCACCGCTGTCGGGCGGGGCCGCCAAGCCGGTGCCTGCGGCAACCAAGTGCATTCAGTGGAGCGGCGCTTCGGTGCAGGGTGCGACGATCTGGTCGGAGGTCGCCGCCTCGGATCCGGATCAGTACCAGAGCAAGGCCTATCTGCGAGAGTCGGCGAACCGGCCGAGCCGCGCACTCGGCACCGTCGCCACCGACACGATCCTTGCCTGTGGCAACTGGATCTTCTGGGAGACCCGGGCGGTCGGCAACGGCGAGGAGTCGTTCCAGATCAATCGCTGGACCACCGGGCTGGCCAAACCGCAGCGGATCTACAGCGGGAAGCCCGGGATCGCGCTCACTCCGATGACATGCCAGGACAACACGGTGTACGTCGAAGCGGCCGATCTGACGGCAAGTCCGACGTACACCGAAGCTATCTCTGCTCCTGCTAGCTGAGCTCGAGCCCGCGGTCGCGCAGGTGGTTGCGGAGATCGGCCGCACCGGTGAACAGCTCGGCATCGATCCCGACCGCGCGCGCACCGTCGACGTTGTACTGCATGTCGTCGGTGTAGAACGTGCGCGCCGGATCGAGGTCGTAGCGCTCGAGCAGGATCCGGTAGATCTTCTCGCCGGGCTTCACCGTCTGCTCTGTCCCCGACACCACCTCACCGTCGAACACCGTCAGGGTCGGGAACGCCTCCTGCGCGACCGCCCACTTCTCGTGGGAGAAGTTCGTCAACGCGTACGTCGGCAGTCCGAGCGCGCGGATCTCGTTGAGCAGGTCGGCGGTGTCCTCGATGATCCCCTTCGCCATCGTGAGCCAGCCGGTGTCGTAGGCCTCGATCCACTCCCGGTGCTCCGGGTGCTGACCAGCCAGCTCGGCAACCGCCTCGGCCCACGGCCGCCCGGCATCCTGCTCCGCGTTCCACGCCGGGGTCGCCACCTCGGTCAGGAACCGCGTCCGCTGCTCCGCATCCGGGATCAGGTCGGCGTACAGGTAGTCAGGACTCCAGTCCAGCAACACCCCACCGATGTCGAAAACCACCACGTCGATCGTCCGCTCAGTCATGACGCAACCCTACGTGCCTCTAGGATCCTGACCATGGATGAGCTGAGGGGGACCGAGATCCTGCGGCACAAGGCAGCGGACAGTGGCTGGGTCGCAGCGCCCGGGCAGCGTCCGGGAGTGGACGAGGCCATCGATCGGCACATCCAGGAGCACTTCGGTCCGGTCGACTACGTGGTGCACGAAATCATCGGGCATCACGCGACGGTGCACGTCTACGTGGTCGCGCCGACGACTGAGCGGCCGTACCTGACGCTGGTCACCTCCGGTATGAGCGAGCTGCCGATGGCGGTGCCCGAGGAGCTCGGGATCACCCCGTACACCGAGCTGATGCTGGCCCTGCCGGCTAACTGGCCATTGCCGGGCACGGCGGACCCTGATGCGCCAGGCGCCTGGCCGATCAGGCTGCTGAAGCAGACCGCCCGAATGCCGCATGAGTATGCGACCTGGCTTGGGATATGGCATTCGGTTCCCAACGGGGATCCCGCTGAGCCCTACGCGCCCGGGACGTCCTTTGCGGGGGTCGTCGTGACGCCGATGCTCAACGTGCCGCCCGAGGCGCGCGTGATCGAGGTTGGCGATGGTACGACGATCGATCTCCTCGCACTGATCCCGCTGCATGCCGACGAGATGAAGCTGAAGCTGTCTCGCGGCACCGACGCGCTCATCGCCGGTCTCGACCGCGGCAAAGTCTCCGAGTTACTCGACCCGGACCGGCCGTCATTCGCCTGAGAGCGCATTCTCGGCGGTACGGCGGTGGATTGCGGGCGAGAGCGCGTACTGGGCGATGAAGATGATGACGCCGAGGACAGCGACTCCGATCCAGGTTGTGGTCGCGCCGAGGTTCTGGAGGGCGTTGGTGCCGGCTAGCGGGCCGATGACCGCGCCGAGGCCGAAGGCCATGCCGGCGACGCCCATGTAGCCACCACGAAGGTCGCTCGGGGCGATGTCGGCGAGGACTGCGCCGATCACGGCGGCGAAACCGATCTCGCCGATGGTCCAGACCACGACGGAGAGCGCGTACCCCCACCAGTTGTGGACGACTGCGCCGATACCGAAGCCAAGGCCGACGATCAGCATCGAGACCGCCACCAGCTTCGGGCGGTCGTACGTCGCCAGCCGCTTCACGACGAGTGGTTGCAGGACCACGATCACGACGCCGTTGAGCGCCATGACGGTGCCGTAGACGGAGGTGGACAGACCATCGCCGGCCATCGCGAGCGGCAGCGTCGAGTAGCCCTGGAAGTAGATGGTTGCGTAGCCGACCTGGATCAGGACGCCGGTGAGGAACATGCGGTCGCGGAGGACGACGGGCAGGAGCGGGCGTCGGCTGGTTCCCTCTTCGAGAGTTGGCCGGGTCTCCGGCACCATCGTCCAGATCACGATGCCGGCGACGACCGAGCTCGCAGCGTTCAGCCAGAACAGCAGGCCGTAGCCGAGTGAGGCCAGCACGCCTGCGCTCACGGTCGAGATCGAGAAGCCGAGGTTGATCGCCCAGAACAGCAGCCCGTACGCGCGAACGCGCTCTCCCGGTTGCAGGAGGTCGGCCACGGTCGCGGAGACCGCCGGGCGGAACAGGTCTCCGAGCAGACCGACTGCGAAGGCGGTTGCCCAGATCATCGGCATCGAACGGGCCGATCCGAGCAGGATGAGAGCGGCCGCCGTACCGAAGAAGCACATCAGCATCGTGACGCGCCGACCGAAGCGGTCGGACAGCCAGCCGCCGACGAGCTGCGAGACCACACTTCCGCCGCCGACCGCGGCGGCCACGGCTCCCGCCGTACTGGCTGTGAGGTGGCGGTCCTGGGTGAGGTAGAGGACTAGGAACGGTTGGACGAAGCTGCCGAGCCGGTTGATCAGCTGGCAGACCCACAGGGCCCAGAACGCCCGGGGAAGGGCGCGGGGCGTGCCGGGAACTGTCGTCGCAGCTGAGCTCATGGGACTACTGTCCGAGACCCTGGGGGTCATCGTCGACGATTAGGTTCAGAACTAATCCTCTGTGCTCGGCCGATCGCGTTCTACGATGCTTGGGTGATCACACTCAGGCTGAATGCGGGCGACGTGGGCCGGATCCGGTTCGCGCTCTCTCCGATCTGGGAAGCGGTCACCAGCGTGCGGGCGCTGAGCAACAACACGGCACGCAGCGTGCACGGACCATGGCTGCAGAAGGTCCGGCCGATCATCGAAGGACCGGACCTGACGTTGCTCAGGGCCCTCATTCCGCCGGTCGGCTACATCCCGGACTTCATGACACCCGCTCCCCCGCGGCGCTCCACCAGCCTCGAGTCCGGCCTGGCCGCGATCGCTGCGACACCTCATCACCTGGTCGCGCGCGAGCTCCACACTCTGTACGTCGAGCATCCCGATCCCGTGTTGCCGGGGCTGATCAGAGATCCGGCGAGAGCGCTTTCTGAGATCACGGCCGCGATCTCGTCGTACTTCCGGCGGGCGATCGAGCCGGACTGGCGACGGATGCGCGCGCTGCTGCAGGAGGATCTGGCGTTCCGGCTGGACGAACTGGCCGGCGGTGGGATCGAGCGGCTGTTCCGCACGCTGCATCCGTCGGTGCGATTCCACGGGGACGCGATCGAGATCGACCGGCCGTACTGTTGCCACGGCGAACCTCTCACTGGGCAAGGCGTTCTGCTGGTGCCGTGCGTCTTCACCTGGCCGGCCGCGTTGCCGGTCACCGGCGCCCCGCACGTCCCGACCATCACCTACCCGCCGCGCGGCCTCGGCCGCCTGTGGGAGGACCGCCAGGACACGACGGATTCCCCGCTCGCCGACCTGGTCGGCCGCACCCGCGCCGCCATCGTCAGCCACCTGGACCTCCCGATGTCGACCACCCACCTGGCCCACCAGCTAGGCGTCTCCGCACCTACCCTCAGCGTCCACCTGAGCATCCTCCGCAACGCCGGCCTGGTCGACTCCCGCCGGGACGGCCGAGCCGTCCTCTACCACCGCACGCGCCTAGGCACCCAACTCCTAGCCGCCTCCACTCCCCTGGCCCAATCCGCCTGACCCGGACCGCCAGGCAGACGAGCCCATTTGATGGGTCAGCCAGGCAAATTGTGGGTCAGCTAACCGCATGCAGCTGGCCCACCCACAACGCGGTGGGTCAGCCCACCAAATGGGGCGGGGC
>NZ_SMKX01000221.1 GCF_004349055.1 Kribbella antibiotica | reverse complement strand
CCCTTCATCACCACGAGGCCCCGCACCCACCCGGCGCGGGGCCTTTTTCTTTGTATCCACCCTCACCGCCAGCCATCCGGCCAGCCCGACCCGCGCCCGCGCCCGCGCCCGCGCCCGCCCAAAGAAACGGCGCCCCATTCGTAAGCACAAGCCCCACCCTTGAGCACGAACTTCATCTTTGAGTACCCATCAACCACTTCGCGGCGGGAAATCTGGTTGATGGATACCCAAAGTGCCACCTCGCGCCCAAAGACACGGCGACCCACTCGCGAGCGCCCACCCCACTCCCGAGCACGAACCCCACCCTTGGGCACGAGCCCCATCTTTGGGCACCCACCAACCACTTCCCAGCCGGAAATGTGGTTGATGGATACCCAAAGTGCTGCCTTGCGCACAAAGACCCGGCGACCCACCTTTGTGCACGGTGGCGACGCCAGTTGATGGGAGGACCCACGAGATGGCGGGTTCTGCACTCTCATGCGGGTCCGGAACCCACAAGCCGATGGGTGGACCCACGAAATGCAGCTGACGGATCACCCGAGGGCGCGAGATCCTGAGCGCATGATGGAACTTCGGGAGCTAGGCTCCGACGACTGGAAAGTCTGGCGCGAACTGCGGCTGGCGGCGCTGGAAGTGGCGCCGTACGCGTTCGGGTCGAAGCTGGCGGACTGGGTGGACGCGCCGGAGGAGAAGTGGCGAGCGCGGCTGGAGTTGCCGGGCTCGCGGAACGCGGTCGTCTACAGCGACGGTACGGCGGTGGGGATGGCCAGCGGCGTTCCCGCGGAAGTGGACGGCGTGGTCGGGCTGATCTCGATGTGGGTCGCCCCGGCCGGCCGCGGGAAAGGCGTCGGCGACCGGCTGATGGACTGGGTCGAGCAAGGTGCCCGCGCCACCGGCGCGCACACGCTCGAGCTCATGGTTGCTGAGGGCAACGAGAAGGCCATCGGCCTGTACGAACGCAGCGGGTACGTCGCGACCGGCAGCCAGGAGGAGGTCGACGGCGACCGCGTCCTCCGCGAGACGATCATGCAGAAGAGCCTGTAGACGAGAGAAAGGCCCGCTTTCCCCCTCCCGGGAAGCGGGCCTTCCAGTCTTTGGCGCGATCAGCCGATGTGCACCGGGGTCTTGCCGTCGCCGGCGAGGTCCTTGTGCTTGACCGACAGGCCGATCAGGGTAATGATCGCCGATCCGAGGGCCAGGAAGGTCGACCAGAGGAACGCCCGGGTGAATCCGTGCGTCGTGGCCACGGCCTCGAACTGCTTCTGCAAGATGTTCAGCTGCTCCGGCGACTGCCCGGCCTCGGCGGCCTTCTGCAGGCCCGGGGCCAGCTCGGTGAACTTGTCCTTGATCGCGTTGGTGGAGACCGTGCCGAGCAGCGCCAGGCCGATCGCACCACCGATCTGCTGGACCGTGTTCAGTACGGCGGAACCTACGCCCGAGTCCTCATCCGCGACACCGCTGACCGCGGTCAGCGTGAGCGGCACGAAGATCAGGCCCATGCCGAAGGACAGCAGCAGGATGAACGGCAGCAGACCCGACGCGTACGACGAGGTCACCTCGAGCCGGCTGAATCCGAACATGCCGGCCGCGACGAACAGGCCACCGGCACCGGAGATCCAGCGCGGGTCCATCCGCGCGATCAGCACCGAGGCGAGCTGCGCGGCCCCGACGATGCCGACACTGAAGGGCAGGAAGGCCAGACCGGTCACGATCGCGCTGTAGCCCAGGATCATCTGCACGAAGATGCCCAGGAAGTAGAACATCGAGAACATCGCCGCACCGACGACCAGCATCACGAAGAAGCTGACGCCGCGGGTCCGGTTCGCGAGGATCCGGAACGGCATCAGTGCGTGCCGCGAGCGAGCCTCGATCATCAGGAAGAGTGCGAGCAGCACGACACCGGCGCCGATGAAGATCAGCGTCCAGAGGTCACCCCAGCCCTTGGAGCCCGCGCGGGTCAGACCGTAGACCAGCGAGGTCAGACCGACAGTCCCGGTGATCGCACCCGGCAGATCGAACTTGCCCTTCTGGCGCGCCGACTCCCCCAGGTAGCGGAAGGCCAGTACGGCGACGATCAGGCCGATCGGCGTGTTGATGAAGAAGGTCCAGCGCCACGACAGCTCGGTCAGCGCGCCACCGAGGATCAGGCCGACGGCCGCGCCGGCGCCGGACATCGCGGCGTACACGCCCATGGCGCGGTTGCGCTCTTTACCAGCCGGGAAGGTGGTGGTGATGAGTGCCAGTGCGTTCGGTGAAGCGGCAGCGGCCGCGACGCCCTGCAGGATCCGGCTGGCGAGCAGCACGGACTCGTTCTGCGCGATACCGCCGACGAACGATGCCACCCCGAACAGGAGGACACCGAAGATGAACACCTTGCGGCGGCCGAGGATGTCACCCATCCGGCCACCGAGCAGCAGCAGACCGCCGAAGGCCAGCGCGTAGGCGTTGACCACCCAGGTCAGCGTGGCGTCGGTGAAGCCCAGCGCGTCCTTGATGTGCGGCAGCGCGATGTTGACGACGGTGCCGTCGAGCACCACCATCAGCTGCGCCATGCTGATCAGCGCCAGTGCGATGCCTAGATTGCGGTGACCGTGTGCGCCCGGCTCGGCCACGGTATCGGTTGGGCGATCGCCCTTCACGACGTCTTCGGACATGAAAATTTCCCCTCGATGCGCATGTTTCTTACGGATATCTGCCGACCGGCCCCTGCGGTCAGCGCGCCTGCGACCCCCGCGCCGCAGGAAGAATGATGTGGTCGATCACTCGGAGGATCAGTTCCTCGGTCGGCTGCTCACCGAGGATGTAGGCCTGGTGCACGATCACGGCCGGCAGCGTCACCGAGAGCATCTCGATGTCGGCGTCCGGCGCGATCTCACCGCGGGCGACCGCCCGGGTGTAGACCCCGGCACTGATGCCCTGCCGCGGCGCCAGGAACCGCTCCCGGAACGCCTTCTGCAGGTCCGCGTCGCGGTGCAGCGCCGTCACCAAGCCGGCGATCACCGACATCGGCACCTCGTCGGTGAACCCGCCGTCGCCACACGACATGGCGATCAGGTCACCGCGCAGGCTCCCGGTGTCCACGTCCTCGGGCATCGGGCACCCCTTGGCCCGGCTGATCGCGTCGACGACCAGATCGGCCTTCGTCGACCAGCGCCGGTACAGCGTCGCCTTGCTCGCCTTCGCCATCGTCGCGACCGCGTCCATGGTGAGCCGGTCGTACCCCAGCTCGGCCAGCACCGTGACGGTCGCCTCGAGGATCTCCTCCTCGCGGCCACCCTCGACCCGCGGCCGCGGCCGCGCTCCGACTGCATCGATCATGATCACCCTGAGTAAACAATTGGTTGCATAGAACGAAACGGTTTCGTTTCATCACTCAAGCTACGCCTCATGTGAGCGATTGCACAAAGGATTTCCGAAGTGGCCTACATCACTCTGCGTACCACTTACTCAGCTGGTACGACGAAAAACCCCGCCCCGACCGTGCTGGTCGAAGCGGGGTTCTGAACGGAGTGAGGTCAGTCGTCCTCGGCGGTCCGCGCCTGCTCGAGTCGCTGCGTCATCCGCGCGGCCCGAGTGTCGATCTTGCCCGCCAGCCGGTCCCGCGCAGCGCGCAGAACGAAGATCGCCAGGATCGAGGAGATGACAAGCGCCACCAGCAACAGCGGGAAGACGGTCAGCTGGTTCCGCAGCGGGAAGTACAGCACCGCGAAACAGATCCCGAACAGACCGGCCCGCAGCCCGGTGTAGATGGCAAATTCCTTCACATCAACCCTTTCCTCGCCAAACAGCATCACATACCACTGTCCGGCCCGGTGACTCCCCCTGCACCTAAGGTCGAAACGAACGCTTGACCCACTACGGAAGGTGCATGACATGCGTCTCGCTGTTGCTGCCGGCTCACTTGCTCTGACGCTCATCCCGACCACAGCTGCTACCGCGGCAACGGCACCGGACCCGGTGTACCAGTACGCCGTCGCGCACCCGCTCGACCTGGCCGGATTGGACCGGATCTCCCGTCAGTACACCGGCGCCGGGATCGACGTACAGCTGAACGGTGTCGACGGGCTCGTTTCCGGCACCGAGGCACAGCGGATCCTGGACTCCCGCTGGGCGGCCCGAAAGTCGGACCGGGCAGCCGGCCAACTCAAGGCGGACCCGGCCGACAACCTCAGCGTCGGCTTCACCTGGGTCGGCACAGTGGCCCGAGGCATCTGGGACTTCCGCGACGGCTTCGTCGGCGGCGTGAAGCCGGTGGACCTGTCTAGCGTCCAGCTCTCGCTCGGGTGCACGGAGATCAAACAGACCATCACACGGACCTACGACTACACCAACAAGCAGACCGCGAACGCGGCGTACCTCTACCACGGTGGGCTGGGGACCAACGCGCCGATCAGCGCCGTCAAGGACGCCACCTCCGGCCACATGATGGTCACTGACCACGGCGTGACCGACATCGTCTTGTCCAAGCCCCGCGGCTGCGCCAAGCATCGCCATGGCGCGCAGTACACCTACGAGCACAACCAGGGTCAGTCCAGCATCAGCGCCTCAGCCGGCTGGGGATTCCTCAGCGTCAGCTACGGCGGAGGCGGCGTGCACTTCCAGAAGGGGACCAACCCTTCATACAAGTCCTTCTGAACTCACAGCCCCGAGTAGGCGTGGAAGCCGGACAGCAGGAGGTTGACGCCGATGAAGTTGAACAGGAAGACGAACCAGCCGGCGATCGCGACCCAGGCTGCCCGGCGACCACGCCAGCCGGCGGTGGCGCGCGCGTGCAGGTAGCCGGCGTACACGACCCAGGTCACCAGGGACCAGACCTCCTTGGGGTCCCAGCCCCAGGCCCGGCCCCAGGCGTAGTACGCCCAGATCGGGCCGGCGACCAGGACGCCGAAGGTCCAGAGCGGGAAGGCGAAGGCGTGCACCTTGTAGGCCACGGCGTCGATCGCGGAGGCTGCGGGGACCCGGCGGAGAGCGGCCGGCATCGGCTTGCCGTCGGTCGCGCGGCGCTCGGCCCTCGCCTTGATCAGGTAGAGCGCGGACGCCAGTCCACCGACGGTGAACCCGCCGCCTGCGATGGCGGCGGCGGAGACGTGGATGACCAACCAGTACGAGTGCAGTGACGGCAGCAGGTCACCGGCGGGGACATAGAAGGCCAGTACGGCGAGGCCGAGCGTGCCTGCGATGACGAATGTGACGCCGAGGCCCAGCCACTGCAGCCGCTGACGCTTGAGCATCACCAGGTAGACAGCGGCCACGGCCAGCGATGCGGTAATCGAGAACTCGTACATGTTGCCCCAGGGCACCCGCCCGGCAGCGAGTCCACGGGTCAGCACGCCGGCTGCGTGCAGCGCGAAAGCCAGAATGGTCAGCAGTACGCCGACCCGGCTGGCCTGTTCGGCGCGCACCGACGGGGTCTCCTCGACCTCGGGTTCGACCGGATCCGAGGCGCCCCCGGCCCCGACGAGGACCTTGTCCTCAGCCTTGCGGGGCACCCGCAGACCGGCCGCCCACTCCACCGTGTGCGCCAGCAGCGCGATGGTGTAGACGACTGTGGCGGTCGGGATCAAGAGATTCGACAGCGACGCCAGCGTGGACGAATTCATACCTGCTCCTGCTTCTTGATGACCTTGCCGATCGCTTCGAGCTCGTCGCCGATCCCGCGCTCCGGTCCCCGGTCCAGGCCGGCGACCTCGACAACCGTACGCCCGTCCTCGGTGCGGACCCGAACCCAGGTACGCCGTGGGTGGATGAACAGCGACGCCATCAGACCCAGGATCATCAGCACCAGCCCGGCCAGCGCGACATACAGGCCGGGCTGGTGGCTGACCTGCAGCTTCACCCAGCGGGTGTAGCCGTCGAAGGTGATCGAGCCCGCCTTGTCCGGGAGCGTCAGGCTCTCGCCCGGCTTGAGCCGGAAGCGCAGCTTGTCGCCGTCCTTCTCGAACTGGGTCAGCTTCGACTTGTCCAGCTGGTACACCGACTCCGGCTTCCCGGTCTCCTGCTGCGGACGGCCGTAGAACCCGGTCATCACCAGCTCCGGGTTCAGGTCGTCGGGGAAGACCGAGCGCGGGCCGAGGCTGTCGATCTGCGCCGTCGGCAGGAAATACCCTTCGAAGCCGAGCGTCACCGGCCGCGCGTCCGGGGCCTTGATCACGCCGAACGACGAGAAATTCCCGTCCTGCGGGAGGAACGGGGCCGGCCCGGAGAACGCGACCTGGCCGGTGCCGTCCTTGACCGTCACCTTCGGCGCGTAGCCGTGGCCGAGCAGATAGACCGTGCTGCCGTCGAGCTTCAGCGGATGATTGACCTGCAGGTCGTAGGACTTCTCCGGCCCGTCCGGCGTCGCCTGATAGGTGAGCGCCGCGTTGAAGGTCCGGGCGGCACCCATCTGCGGTCCGTCCTGCTGGAACGTCGCCTTGAAGTCGTTCACGGTCAGCGCGAACGGCGGCAGGTCGTTCTCGGCATCGAAGGCCGGCCCCGACGTGAAGTCGTCGTACTGGGTCAGCGAGTTGGCGAAGTCCTTGCCTACGACAACCAACACGGTGCCGCGGTAGCCGAACAGGGACCCCCAGGCGATCCCGATCAGGGCGACGATCAGCGAGAAGTGGAAGAGCAGATTGCCGGCCTCGCGGAGGTAACCACGCTCGGCTCCGATCGCGCCGTCGTACGACTCGACCCGGAAGCGGCGGCGGCGCAGCTCACGCTCCGCTGCCTCGAGCACGGTGTCGGCGTCGTCGTCGACCGTGAAGCTCTCGTAGCCGGCCAGGCGGTTCAGGTTGCGTGGGGGTTTCGGCGGGCGGGAGCGGACGGCCCGCAGGTACACGCCGAGGCGCGGGACGACGCAGCCGATCAGCGAGATGAAGAGCAGCAGGTAGATCGCGGAGAACCAGGCCGACTTGTAGACGTCGAAGAGGCCGAGCTTGTCGTAGAGCGGGCCGAGCTTCTTGTGCGTCTCAAGGAAGTCGGCGACCTTGATCGGGTCGACGCCGGTCTGCGGAATCAACGACCCCGGTACGGCGCCCAGCGCGAGCATGAACAGGAGGACCAGCGCGGTCTTCATCGACGTGAGTTGGCGCCAGGTCCAGCGCAGCCAGCCGATGACGCCGAGCGCCGGGAGATCCGGGCGGCCGTCCGGGCTGGAGCCGGCGGCGATGCGGTCCTTGACCTCGGTCATCTCACACCGCCGACCCGAAGTTGGCGACCCACTGCCGCAGATCCGCGGTCATGACATCCCACACTCCTGTCAACAGCAGCAGACCGACAGCGATCATCAGGGCGCCGCCGATCCGGATCACCAGCAACTGGTGTTTACGCACCCACGCGACCGCGCCGAGCATCCGCCGAAAGGCCAACGCAGCAACGATGAACGGGATGCCGAGCCCGAGGCTGAACACCCCGGCCAGCAACGCACCGCGGCCGACACTGCCCTCGGTCGTCGCCAGCGTCATCACGGTGCCGAGCGTCGGCCCGATACAAGGCGTCCAGCCGAAACCGAACAGTACGCCGAGCAGCGGCGCGGCCGCGATCCCGACCGCGGGAACCCGGTGGACCCGCAGATCCTTTTGCAGGAAGCCCAATCCACCGAGAAAGACCAGACCCAGTACGACGGTCGCGCCGCCGAGGATCTTCGTGATCAGGCTCTGGTGGTCGATGAGCAGGTCGCCGGCCTTGCCGAACAGCACCCCGGTGAGGATGAAGACGCTCGAGAAGCCTGCCACGAAGAGCGCCGTACCGGCGAGCATGCGGCCGCGCTGGTTCGAGCCGAGCTCGGCTGCTGACAACCCGGTCACGTAGGACAGGTAGCCGGGCAGCAGTGGCACGACGCAGGGCGAGAAGAACGAGATCGCACCGGCCAGCACTGCGATCGGCAGTGCCACCAGCATCGAGCCCGTCATCGACTGCGCGAACCACTCACCCATCAGTTCAGCCCGCGTCCTTGACCATGCCGACCAAGGTGTCCTTGGAGATCGCGGCCATCGCGCGGGCCGCGACCTTGCCCTCTTTGTCGATCACGAGCGTGGTCGGGATCGCGCCCGGCGAGATCTGGCCGCGGAACCGCAGCAGCGCCTTGCCGGACGGGTCGTAGACACTCGGGTACGGAACCTTGAACTCCTGCTGGAACCGCTTCGCCGGTGCCGGGTCGAGGTCGCGAGTGTTCAGTCCGACGAACTGGACCGACGTACCGAGCTCCTCGGCGGCCTTCACCAGATCCGGGGCCTCCTTGCGGCACGGCGGGCACCACGAACCCCAGACATTCAGTACGACGACCTTGCCGAGCTGGTCGGACAGCGTCCACTTCTTGCCTTCGAGGGTCTCACCGGTGAGCACCGGGGCGGGCTTGCGATCGGCCTTCGCGAAGACCGACACGTTGCCGTTGCCGCTGACGAAACCGGACTGACCCTGGCGACTCTGCGCCGAGTCCTGGCCGGTCGTGCACCCGGTGACCAGGAGCACGCCTGCGACCAAGACCGCCGTACGGGCGACCTTTGTTTTGTGGCGCAGCATCACGCGCCGCCGACGAACTTCTTGGGGTTCTTGACCGGCAGCAGGTCCTTGGCCGGCTCGGAGTAACCAACCGAGACGATCGACTCACCGTGGAACGTGAACGACGTGACGCTGGCCAGGCTGCACTGCCGCTTGCGCGGGTCGTGCCACAGGCGACGGCCCTCGATCGCGGAGCGGACGATCCAGATCGGGAGCTGGTGCGACACGATCAGGGCCTCGTGGCCGGCAGCCTTCTGCCGGGCGGTCTCGATCCCGTCCCGCATCCGGCGGACGATCTGCTGGTACGGCTCGCCCCAGGACGGCTTGACCGGGTTGCGCAGCAGCCACCAGGCGCTCGGGTTCTTCAGGGCGCCGTCGCCGACCCCGAACTTCTTGCCCTCGAACAGGTTGGCCGCCTCGATCACCCGCTCGTCGATGTCCGGGGTGAGCCCGAACGTCGCGGCGATCGGCTCCATCGTCTCCTGGGCCCGCTCCAGCGGCGAGCTGACCAGGTGCACGATGTCGCGGTTCTTCACGTGCTCGGCCACCCGGTCGGCCATCGCGCGGCCGAGCTCGGACAGGTGGTAGTCGGGGATCCGGCCGTAGAGCACACCAGCCGGGTTGTGCACCTCGCCATGACGCATGAGGTGCACGACCGTTGTCTCGGTCACTGACCGTATCCCTTCAGTTCTCTACTGCGGCGGCTGCAGCCGCCGCAGGGGCGAGAGCGGACTCGATTTCGGCGAGCCCGTCGTCGTCGATGGCACTGCTCACGAACCAGGCCTCGAAGGCGCTCGGCGGCAGGTACACACCGCCGTCCAGCATTGCATGGAAGAACGCACCGAACCGCGGCAGCACCTGGGCGTTGGCCCCGGCGAAGTCGCGGATCTCGGCAGGTCCGTCCGTTGACTCCACGAAGAAGACACTGAAGAGGTTCCCGGCTGCCTGGATGACGTGCGGCACACCTTCCTTGTCCAGCGCCGTCGAAACCAGGCTCTGGATGGTCAGCGCGGTCTGATCCAGCTTGGCGTAGACCTCATCGGTTGCCAGCCGCAACGTGGTCAGACCGGCCGTGGTGGCGATCGGATTCCCGGACAGCGTCCCGGCTTGGTAGACCGAGCCCTCCGGGGCCAGGTGGGCCATCACGTCGGCACGACCGCCGAACGCCGCGGCCGGGAAGCCGCCGCCCATCACCTTGCCGAACGTCATCAGATCCGGCACGACACCGTCGACGCCGTAGTACCCGGAGCGGGTGATGCGGAAGCCGGTCATCACCTCGTCGGAGATGAACAGCGCGCCGTTGTCCGTACAGGTCTTGGCGAGGAACGCGTTGAAGTTGTCCAGCGGCGGTACGACGCCCATGTTGCCGGGCGAGGCCTCCGTGATCACGGCCGCGATCTGGTCGCCGTACTCGGCGAAGGCGGCAGTGACGGCCGCCTGATCGTTGTACGGCAACACGATCGTGTCGGCGGTGGTCGCTTCGGTAACACCCGGCGTACCGGGGATACCGAGCGTGATCACGCCGGAGCCGGCCTGGGCCAGCAGCGCGTCGACGTGACCGTGGTAGCAACCGGCGAACTTCACGATCTTCGCGCGGCCGGTGAAACCGCGGGCCAGCCGGAGCGCCGACATGGTCGCCTCGGTTCCCGACGACACCAGTCGCACCTTGTCGACCGGCGTACGGGCCACGATCTCCTCGCCGAGCAGCACCTCAGGCTCGGTCGGAGTCCCGTACGACGTCCCGCGGGCGACCGCGGCCTGGACCGCGGCGATCACCTCGGGGTGCGCGTGGCCCAGCAGCATCGGGCCCCAGGAGCAGACCAGGTCGAGGTAGCGGTTCCCGTCGACGTCGGTGATGTGACTTCCGTCACCCTGAGTCATGAAGCGCGGAACGCCGCCCACGGCGCGGAACGCCCGGACGGGAGAGTTGACGCCACCGGGGGTGACAGCGGAGGCCCTCGCAAAGAGTGCGGCGGACTGTTCTGTGTGGTCGGGCACGGCGGCCATTCTTCTCTACAGACCAGTGCGCCCGGTGGGCGGGCGTCAGGATTGCCGCTCTCAGGGACTTCACAGGTGAGTTGTTACGCGCCAGTATGGGTACTCGGTAACTGCACGTACACGGGCGAGGTTCGGCGCGTAACCCACGCAGCGGGGCGGACGTTGTACCCAGTGCGACGGTTTTACCGAGCACCGACACGGTTGGACCGTGCACTGTGCAGACCGGTTTTGGCGAAGGACCTTGTCCGCGGCGTGGGGCTGGACAAGGTCGATGAGTCACGGAGGGGATCATCGATGGCGAAGGGCAAGCGCCGCGCCACGGGGAACGGCTGGCGGTCTGTTGCGCCGCTCATCCCGTTGGCGTTGTTCGCGAGCGCGTTCACCGTCAGCGCAACCGACGATCCGGCGGTCGCCACGGCGTCGCTGGAACAAGGACTGTCAGGGAACGACTCGGTCGTCGTACCGAACACCCCGATCGCAGGACCGGCCAACGTGCCGGTGCCGGGCGTGGTGGGTCACGGTGTCGATCCGGGTGAGCCGGCCAACCAGGTGGTGTCCGGCTTGTCCCGCAACGGCATTCCGAAGGCGGCTCTGAAGGCGTATTCACGGACCCAGCAACTGGTGGGGCAGGCCGATCCGACCTGTCACCTGCCGTGGACGCTGGTGGCCGCGATCGGCCGGGTCGAGTCGAACCACGGCCGCTTCGGCGGCAGCATGCTGAACAGCCAGGGCGTCGCCGTACCAGGGATCTTCGGACCCCGCCTCGACGGCACGAAGACCGCCAAGATCAACGACACCGACGCCGGTGCCTTCGACGGCGACACCGCCTTCGACCGCGCGGTCGGGCCGATGCAGTTCATCCCGGGCACCTGGCGTGCCATGGGTGTCGACGGTGACGGCGACGGCGTGCGCAACCCGCAGGACATCGACGACGCCGCCATGTCGACCGGGGTGTACCTCTGCTCCGGCAAGACCGACATGGCCAAGTCCAACGACCTGACCAAGGCCCTGCTGCGCTACAACCACTCGACCGACTACGCCAACCTGGTGATGAACATCGCCAAGGCGTACGCCACCGGCAGCTGGATCGCCGTCGGTAACGAGACCGGTGGCGACGGCATCGACCGCGCCGGCAACCAGGTCGGCGACCCGACCATCGACGCCCCGGCAGACAACAACCTGCCGCAGGCCAACGGCCTCCCGACCTACCCCGGGGTCACTCCGACCCCAGGCCCGGTCCAGCAGCCCGGCAAGCCCGGCACCCAGCCGACCAAGACCCCGCCGGGCACCACCAAGCCGCCGACCTCGAAGCCGACGGCCAGCAAGCCCCCGACCAGCAAGCCCACCCAACCGGGCACCCCTCTCCTATACACATCTTACGCTGCCGACG
>NZ_SMKX01000220.1 GCF_004349055.1 Kribbella antibiotica | reverse complement strand
ACTCAGCCTTGGACTCAGCAACCATCCGGACCGCGCGCTCACGGATCTCGGGCGAATACGACGACGGACGTCCCATGGACTTCATCCTTCCAACAAATGAAGTCTCCAGACACTCCGGGGTGACTCAAATCGAGGCGTTGCAACGACCACGAGAACCCGCCATGCGGGTCCAGAACCCACAACCTGATGGGGGAACCCATCAGGCGACGGCCGTTCCTAGGAACCCGGTGACGAAAATCCTCCGATTGACGACGCGATCAGGGACTCTCCGGCCGGTTCCCACTACGCGTGAATTTTTCGGGTCTATGCGCCGAAAATCCACGTGTAGCGCCTTGCGAGGGTCAGCCGCGCACGGCGGCACCCCTGACCTCCTTGCCAGCGCTTTTCACCACCACCAAGGGTCACTTTCCAGGCTTCCTCGCTACCGACCGCAACCACAGCGAGTACCTCAGACGGCGGGAACGCGATCGCCGGCCTCGCCAGCCCCCTTAGCCACACGCCGGGCCGGGCCACCCTCGCACTGTAAATCGGCCGCAGCGGCGAGCAACCACAAGCCGACGGACCCGGCCGCATTCGGTGCGGCGAGCAACCATCCCGTAGTACGAACGAGGTCCGCAGTCGGTGCGGCGAGCAAGCTCCGTTCAGTCGGCGATGGCGACGGCGACGGCGGGTGTCGTGTCAGGCCGCGACCGGACCCGCCGCCAGGAGGACCCACATTTGGTGGGCTGACCCACGGGATGGTGGGTGGGCTAGCTGCATGCGGTTGGCAGACCCGCCAGGTGGTGGGCTGACCCATGAAAGGGTTCTCGGTGGGTGGGAAGGAGGTAGGGCGTTGGTGGTTGGGCGGTGTTTGGTTGCCGGTACGGCGGTTGGGCGGGTGCTGGTGTTGAGCGAGCCGCTGTCGTTGTGGGGTGGCGCTGACCCGGCGACCGGGGTGATCAGCGATGAGCGGCATCCGGAGTTCGGGGTTGGGCTGGCTGGGCGGGTGGTGGTGATGCCGGGGAGCCGAGGGTCTTCGTCGAGTGCGAGTGTGTTGGCGGAGATGTTGCGCGCTGGAGTTGGCCCGGCGGCGTTGGTGGTGCCGAAGGCGGATCCGATCCTGGTGATCGGGGCGATGGTGGCCGACGAGCTCTACGGGAAGGGAATTCCGATCGTGGAGCTGGTTGGGTTGACCGTGCCGTGGGGGAATGTGCGGGTGACGGCGGTTGGCGAGCGTGCTGTGATCGAGGAGGTTCGGTGATTAGGCAGTTTTCGGGTGACGACGTACTTGCGGTGCCGGCGACACGCGTGGTGGAAGCAATCAAACGGGCGGCGGAGGATCCGCGGACGTTGCAGCGGAGTGCGGCGCGGTCGGCTTTCGGGGCGCCTGGTGGGGAGATGTTGTTGATGCCGGCGGCTGATGATCGGCTGACCGGGGTGAAGCTGGCGACGATTGCCCCCGGCAATCCGGCCAACGGGTTGCCGCGGGTGCAGGGCGTCTACGTGCTGTTCGACTCGACGACGCTGACACCGGTCGCGGTGATCGACGCGGTGGAGTTGACCGCCGTACGGACGGCCGGGGTGTCGATGGTGGGCATCGCGGCTCTCGGTGGTGCGCAGGGCCGGACGGCGATCGTTGGGACGAGCGTGCAGGCTCGCGCGCACCTACGGCTGCTGGTCGAGCTCGGCTGGTGCAATGACTTCACCGTCCACGGGCGTCGTACGGAGGCAGTCGAGGAGCTCGCGGCCTACGCAAAGTCCCTCGGCGCCCAAGCCACCCCCGGTACGACGGACGATCTCCGGACCGCGAAACAAGTCATCTGCTGCACCTCGGCCTCCACCCCAGTTGTCCCCGACACGCTTGCGCACGATGTGATCGCGGTGGCGGTCGGCTCGCACACTCCGACCGCGGCCGAGCTCCCGGCCGGTCTCTTCAAGGACGCCCAGGTCGTCGTCGAGTCTCAGACAGCCGCGACGACCGAGGCCGGTGACGTCATCCTGGCCGTCGCGGCCGGGACACTACCCGCGGACGCACCCGTCGAGCTCGGCTCAGTGCTGCGTGGAGAGGTCAAGATCGACCCCACGAAACGGCGGATTTTCAAGAGTGTCGGCATGGCCTGGCAGGACCTCGCCGTGGCGACTGCCGTTTTTGAAAGTGATATTTCGGAAAGGGGCTAGCGAATAATAGGCACCACGAGAGAGGGTGTCGGCATGACCGACAACCTAGAGCCTGATGCTGCCGGCGCGTTGATCGTCGGCTTCGCTGGGACCACCGCCCCCGACCACCTGCGCCGCGCCGTCGCCGACGGTCTGGGTGGAGTCATCCTGTTCACCCGGAACGTGACCGGCCCGGAGCAGGTGCTCGCGCTCACCCAGAGCCTGCGCGCCGAGCGGCCGGACGTGATCATCGGGATCGACCACGAGGGCGGCGAGTTCAGTCACCTCGGCCCGGCGAACCCGTTTCCGCTCTCGTCGCCGCGCACGCTCGGTGATCTCGACGATGTCGACCTGACCCGGGCCTCGGCGCGGGACGCGGCCGCGACGCTCGCCTCGCTCGAGATCGACCTGATGCTCGCGCCGTCGATCGACGTGAACAGCAACCCGGCGAACCCGATCATCTCGACGCGTGCGTTCGGTACGACGCCAGAGTTGGTCGCGCGGCACGGTGTCGCGTTCATTGAGGGCGTGCACGAGGCCGGCATCGTGCCGTGCCTGAAGCACTTCCCGGGGCACGGCGACGTGGCGACCGACTCGCATCTCGATCTGCCGCGGGTCGACCGGTCGATCGAGGCGGTGCACGCGGTCGAACTGCTGCCGTTCAAGGCGGCGATTGCGGCCGGCGCCGAGGTCATCATGAGCGCGCACATCGTCTTCTCCGTGTACGACGACCTGCCCGCCACCCTGTCGCACCGGATCCTGACCGGGTTGCTGCGCGACGAGTTGGGCTTCGACGGGGTGATCACCACCGACGCCCTCGAGATGGGCGCGATTACCAAGAACCAGTCGATCGAGGAAGCCACGGTCGTGTCGATCCGGGCCGGTGCCGACCTCGCGATGATCGCAATTGGCGCGGCCGATCCGCAGGGTCTGACGAAGCATATTGTCGATGCCGTCGGCAACGGTTCGCTGTCAGCCGAGCGAGTCGCCGACGCGGCTCGACGCGTGCGCGCGTTGGCCAAGTCATTGGGGGAGCGGAAGCGGCAGACCACCTTCGATGGCGCCGCAGTCCGCGAGGTCGGCGACCGCGTGGTGGCCGGGCAGACCTTCCCAGCGCTCGGCGGGACGCCGTACGTGATCGATCTGACGCAGGGCCTGCACCCGGCGTGGCACCCGTACTTCAGTGGTCTGCCGGAGATCTTCAAGCGACTCGCTCCGGGCTCGGACGGAGTCGTTCTGCGCGACCAGCACCTGCTGTCGGAGAAGGAGGCTGCGCTCTTCGAGGATCACCCGACCGCGGACGAGCAGTCGGACGACGCGCTGGCGCGAGCAGCGGCAGCGGCGAAGGACCGGCCGCTGGTGATCGCCGTACAGGATGCGGGCCGTACGCCGTGGATTCGCGAAGCACTGGCGTTCTTGCTGCAGGATCGTCGTGACGACGTGTTCGTGTTGTGCACCGGTATTCCGGAGGATCAGGCGTTGGTCCCAGCTGGGGTGCCGTCGGCAACTACTTCGGGCCGGAACGTGATCGTGCTGGAAGCGGTCGCACGGGCGCTCACGCGGAGCGCGTGAGCACCAGATCGAGTGCGTGCTGCTCGACGTAGTTGAGTGCGTGGCGGACGGCGCCGACCGAGACGATCGCGTCGCCGAGTGACGACACCGCCACGCGCGGCGGCGTACTGGTGTATCCGGCCAGCTGCTCCTCGATATCCGGCAGCAGTTGGCCCGCCGCCTCAGCCACCGCCCCACCGATCACCACCAGCTCCGGATTCACCAAAATCCCCAACGTAGCAACGACGCGCGCCGTCCGCGCGGCCACGGAACGAAGGATGCCCAAGGCAACCTCATCCCCAGCGGCAGCCGCCGCGAAGACCTCTTCCGCGGTGACCTCGGAGACGTCTCGCAATCGGGTCCGCACGGTCGGGTCGGCAAGGACAGCAACTGCTTGGTCTCGGGTGGTTCGGGCGATGCCGTGGGTGTCGCCTACGCCCTCGACCAGCTTCAGGTAGAGCATTTCGCCGGCGCCGCCGCGGCTGCCGTGGAGGAGACGACCGGAGTCCATCAGGCCCGAGCCGAAGCGTTCGCCGGCCAGCAGCACGGCCAAGTCGTCGATGCCTTGGCCCTGGCCGCGCCAGTGTTCGCCGAGGACGGCGAGGTTGGCGTCGTTCTCCAGCAGGACCGGCCAGCCGTGCAACTCGGTCAGGCGATGGCCGAGGTCGGTGTCGAAGCGGCGCCAGAATTCGTCATCGACCAGGATGTTGCCCGCGCGATCGACCGGCGCAGCAACGCCAACGCCCGCGGCGAGCACCTGCGAGTCCCGGACGTCAGCAACGGCCAGCGCCTCGACGACAGCCTCGTGCACCAAGCCGGTCCGCTCGGCGGGTGTCTTCACCGAAGACAAAGATCGGCCGGCCTTGGCCAACGTCTCGCCGCGGAGGTCGGCGAGCAGGACCGTCGTACGACCGGCACCGATATCGATCCCGAGCACATAGCCGGCGCGGCTGTTGAACTCGAAGCGCCGCGATGGCCGGCCCACCGCCGTGTCGTCGCGACCAGGGTCGAGCTCGACGACCCAGCCCATGTCGATCAGGTCGTTGCAGACCGCGTGCACGGTGGCGCGGGTGAGGCCGGTGGCCTGGATCAGGCCGGTTCCTGTCATCACTCCGGCGGTGGACAGTACGCCGAGTAGCTTCCCGGCATTGACGCGGCGCAGCAGTGCCGGTGTCGCCGCGGTGACCGGAGCGCTCGTCATGGTGACCCCTCTTGACCTCACTGTAGATCCGCGCGCAGAATACTGCAGAACCTAAATTTAGAGTCTATATTAATCACAAAAGTGAGGCTTTTTGTGACCAGTCCCCAGCCGACCGACGCCGACTGGTGGCGGCAGGCCGTCGTCTACCAGATCTACCCCCGCAGCTTCGCCGACTCCGACGGTGACGGGGTGGGGGACCTGCAGGGCATCCTCAGCCGGGTTCCGTACCTGATCGACCTGGGTATCGACGCCGTCTGGCTGAGCCCGTTCTACCCGTCCGCCCTGGCCGACGGCGGGTACGACGTCGACGACTACCGCAACGTGGATCCGCGGCTCGGCACGCTCGACGATTTCGGTCAGCTCGTCGAGGCGCTGCACGCGGCGAACATCAAGCTGATCGTCGACATCGTCCCGAACCACACCTCCGACCGGCACGTCTGGTTCCAGGAGGCGCTCGAGGCGCAGCCCGGTACGCCGGCCCGCGACCGCTACATCTTCCGCGACGGCGAGGGTGACCAGCCGCCGTCGGACTGGGACTCGATCTTCGGTGGCTCGGCCTGGGCTCAGACCCCGGACGGCCAGTGGTACCTGCACCTGTTCGCGGCCGAGCAGCCCGACCTCAACTGGGCGCACCCTGAGGTCCGCGACGACTTCCTGACCACGCTGAGGTTCTGGTCCGACCGTGGGGTCGACGGTTTCCGCGTCGACGTTGCCCACGCCCTGGTGAAGGACCTGACCGAGCCGTTCAAGTCGAAGACCGAGCTGCCCCGCATGTCCGAGTCGAACGGTGTTCATCCGCTGTTCGACCGCGACGAGGTACACGAGATCTACCGCGACTGGCGCAAGGTCCTGAATGAGTACGACCCGCCGCGGTCGGCAGTTGCCGAGGCGTTCGTACCGGCCGCTCGCCGGGCGCGCTACGCGAGTGCGGACGGTCTCGGGCAGGCGTTCAACTTCGACTTGCTGCAGGCCAACTGGGACTACGCCAAGTTCCGTAGGGTGATTGAGGAGAACCTCGCCCTCGCCGACCAGAACGGCTCGTCGTCGACGTGGGTCTTCTCAAACCACGACGTGGTTCGGCACGCGACGCGCTACGGCCTGCCCAACGACCCGACCGGTGGTTGGCAGGACGGCAAGGCGTGGCTGCTCAGCAACGGCACTGAGCCGACCGTCGACGTCGAGCTCGGGCTGCGCCGGGCCCGCGCCGCGATCATGCTCATGCTGGCGCTCCCAGGATCGGCGTACCTGTATCAAGGTGAGGAGCTCGGTCTGCAAGAGGTTGGCGAACTCCCCGCCGCCAACCTCCAGGACCCGGCCTACTTCCGCTCCAAGGGCGCCGAGAAGGGCCGCGACGGTTGCCGCGTCCCGATCCCGTGGACCGTTGGCGGTCTCTCCTTCGGCTTCGGCACCGGCGGCTCACACCTCCTCCAGCCGAAGTGGTTCGGCCAGTACTCGGTTGAGGCGCAGGACGGCGTCGCCGAGTCGACCCTCAGCCTCTACCGCAAGGCTCTCGCCGTACGGCGTGGGCTCCAGACCGCGAACGAATTGACCTGGAACGACGGCGTCGACTGGGTGCTGCACTTCACCCGCCCCGGCGGCTGGCAGTCGATCACCAACTTCGGCGAAGCCCCGGTCGAGCTGCCCGACGCTGCTGTCGTGTTGTCCAGCAGCCCGCTCGAAGGCGCCAAACTCCCCGCCGACACCACCGCCTGGCTGATCTAGATCGTTTGCAAGGATGGGCCTCGTGAACCCGAGGCTCGCCGACGTCATCGCCGTACTCGACCGGTTGTACGACCCGTCCTGGGCTGAGTCCTGGGACGCGGTCGGACTGGTCACCGGCGACCCCGATCAGCCTGTACGGCGTGTGTTGTTCGCCGTGGACCCGATGCGCGAGGTCGTCGACGAGGCGATTGCCGGCGACTTCGACCTGCTCGTCACCCACCACCCCTTGTTGCTGAAGGGCGTCAACAGCGTCGCCGCCACGACGCCCAAGGGTCGCGTCATCCACGACCTCATTCGCAGCAATACCGCCCTCCACGTCTGCCACACCAACGCGGACAACGCCAACCCCGGCGTCAGCGACGCTTTGGCGGCGGCGCTCGGGCTGCAGGACACCCGGCCGCTCAACCCGATGCCGGACGAGCCTTTGGACAAGCTCGTCGTCTTCGTTCCGATCGGCGATACCGAAGCCCTGCTGGACATCCTGTCGGCCGCGGGCGCGGGTCAGCTCGGCAACTACGACCGGGCCGCGTGGACGACGGTCGGCGAGCAGACCTTCCGGCCGCTCGAAGGCGCGAACCCGACCACCGGCCGGACCGGTGAAAGCGCCCGGGTCGTCGAGAACCGGCTCGAGATGATCCTGCCGCGGCACAAGCGCCGTACGGTCGTCGCCGCGTTGAAGGCGGCCCATCCCTACGAGGAGCCCGCGTACGACGTCTACGAGCTGGCCGCGCGCCCGGGCAACCGCGGCGGCGGGCGGGTCGGCGTACTGGCGGAGTCCCTGAAGCTTCGCGACTTCGCCGAGCTGGTCGCGGCCAACCTGCCGGGTACGCAGCACGGCGTACGGGTGGCGGGGGATCCCGATCGCCTCATCACCAAGGTCGCGGTGGTCGGGGGAGCGGGGGACTCGGAGTTCGGCAAGGTCCGCGCGGCCGGCGTCGACGCGTATGTGACCGCCGATCTCCGCCACCACCCCGCCACCGAGGCTCAGGCCTACGCCACGGGCCCGGCCTTGGTCGATGTCGCACACTGGGCGAGTGAGTGGCCGTGGCTGCAGGATGCCGACCGCCTCCTGCGGGAAAACTTGGCTGCGCAAGGCAGTACGGTGGAGACTCACATCTCGACGCTCGTCACTGACGCATGGACACTGCGGCTGTGAGAGGGGGTCTGGGGACACAGCGCCTACTGCGCGGCACTCGGCACGGCACCTCGCCGCACGGGTGCAAAGGGCAAGATGCTCCGCATCTAACCCTCCGCCCCCGCGCACCGATGCACCGCACCGAGCACCTGCTCGCTACGGCGCTGAGTCCCCAGACCCCCTCTGAGCGCAAACTGAACGATTTAAAGGAGCCGATTCTGAACGCCGAGCCCGCCGTCCAACGCCGTCTGCTGGACCTGCAGGATCTCGATCTGCAGCTGGATCAGGTCGCGCACAAGCGCAAATCGCTCCCGGAGCACCAGGCTCTGACCGAGCTCCTCGCGGAGAAGTCGGTGGTCGACGGCGAGCTCGTCGCCGCGGACACCGAGGTCGGTGACCTGCAGCGTGAGCAGAAGAAGGCCGACAGTGATGTCGACCAGGTCCGCCAGCGCAAGGCCCGCAATGTGCAGAAGATCGAGTCCGGTCAAATCACCTCGCCGCGCGACCTCGAGAACCTGCAGCACGAGATCGGCTCGCTGGAGCGGCGGATCTCCAACCTCGAGGACGCCGAGCTCGAGGTGATGGAGAAGCTGGAGGCGGCCGAGGTCGTCCAGGCCGAGCTGCGGACCCGCGCCGAGGCGTTCGCCGGCCGTCAAGGTGAGCTGGAGAGCGCCCGTGACGCGTCGCTGAAGGAGCTCGACGAGCAGCGCGCCGGGATCAACGACAAGCGCACTGAGCTCCTGGCCGAGCTGCCCGAGCCGCTGGTCAAGCAGTACCAGCGCCTGCGTGAGCACAACGGTGGCATCGGTGCCGCGCCGCTCGTCGGCAAGCGCTGCATGGGCTGCCGGATGGAGCTCGCGCCGTCCGACTTGAATCTGATCAAGGCCGCCGCCCCGGACGCCGTACTGCGCTGCGAAGAGTGCGGCCGGATCCTGGTGCGCACGCCGGAGAGCGCGGCGTGAGGGAGCGCAGCGAGCTCACCAAAAGGCACAGCCCGATTTGCGCCTCGTTCGCGCCCGGAGCGAAGCGAGGACGTGAATGAGCTTCACGCATGTGATCGTCGAAGCGGATGGGGGTTCCCGGGGTAACCCAGGACCCTCCGCGTACGGCGCTCTCGTGCGCGACCCGGCAACGGGTGAGGTGATCGCGCAGGACGGCAAGACCCTCGGGGTCGCGACGAACAATGTCGCTGAGTACTCGGGTCTGATCGCGGGCCTGGAGCTGGCCGCGGAGTACGCGCCGAATGCCTCGATCGAGGTGCGGATGGACTCCAAGCTGGTCATCGAGCAGATGGCCGGCCGGTGGAAGATCAAGCACCCCGACATGAAGCCGCTGGCGGCCAAGGCGCAGGGGCTCGCGCCGTTCGGCACCGAGTGGACGTGGGTGCCGCGCGCGCAGAACTCGGCCGCCGACGAGCTCGCGAACAACGCCCTCGATGGGGTCCCGATCCCGCTGCGGCCCGAGCCGGCCAAGCCACCGGTCGCGAAGGACGAGCGCAAGAAGAGCATGCCGGGCTGGAGCCCGCAGACCGAGCCGCCGACCCAGCTGATCTTCCTGCGCCACGGCGAGACCCCGCACACGGCGGAGAAACGCTTCTCCGGCTCCACCGGCGACAACCCGGGGCTGAGCGAGACCGGCTTCGCCCAGGCCGCGGCGGCGGCCGAGCACCTGGCTCGCCAGGGCGGCATCGACGCGGTGGTCCACTCGCCGATGCTGCGCACCCGCCAGACCGCCGAGGCGGTCGCCACCCGGCTCGGGATCGAAGCCGTCGCGGACGAAGGCTGGGTCGAGTGCAACTTCGGCGACTGGGACGGCTACACCTTCGCCGAGGTTCAGGAGAAGTGGCCTGAGCAGCTGAACGACTGGCTGGAGACCACGACCGTTGCGCCTCCGGGGGGCGAGTCGTTCGACACCTGCGCCCGCCGCGCCCGCTCAGCGCGGGACGGCATCCTCGCCCGCTACCCGGGCAAGACCGTCGTGGTCGTCACCCACGTGACGCCGATCAAGCTGATGGTCCGCTCGGTCCTCCAGGCCCCGATGGCCTCCATCTTCCGGATGGAGCTCCGCCCGGCCACCCTGACCGAGATCCACTGGTACGCCGACGGCCTCGCGTCCCTACGCAACTTCAACGTGGTGCCGTAGTTACTCTGACCCCATGCCATTGCAGAAGGTCAGGTTCGCGGACGATGTGCCGGAGGTGTTCCGGGCGTCGTTGCAGGACATCCGCCGGGAGCTCGACGTACCGGCGGAGTTCCCGCCCGAGGTGGTCGCGGCAGCACTGAAAGCCGGTACGGCGCCGCGGTTGCCGACGCTCGATCGGACCGAACTCGAGTTCGTGACGATCGATCCGCCGGACTCGATGGATCTCGACCAGGCCCTGCACATCGAGCGGGCCGGCGACGGCTATGTCGTGCACTACGCGATCGCCGACGTCGCCGCGTTCGTCCAGTACGGCGACCCGATCGACACGGAGACGCGTCATCGGGGCGTCACGCTGTACGCGCCCGACAAGCGGACCCCGCTGCATCCGCCGGAGCTCTCCGAGGGTGCAGCCTCGCTGCTGCCCGACCAGGTGCGCCCCGCGCTGCTGTGGACGGTCCCACTCGACGCGCGCGGCGAGAGCACCGGCGTCACCTGCGAACGCGCGCTGGTGAAGTCGCGCGCCAAGCTCAACTACGCCGGCGTCCAGCAGGACCTCGATGCCGGTACGGCGTCCGAGTCGCTCCAGCTGTTGCGCGAGGTCGGCAAGCTGCGTGAGCAGCTCGAGCTCGAACGCGGTGGCGTGAACCTGCCGATCCCCGACCAGGAGGTCGTCACCTCCGACGGCGCGTGGAGCCTGGAGTTCCGCGCACCGCTCCCGGTCGAGGGCTGGAACGCGCAGATCTCCCTGCTCACCGGCATGGCCGCGGCCCAGCTGATGATGAAGGGCAAGATCGGCATCCTGCGGACCCTGCCCGAGGCCCGCGACGACCTGCGCAAGAAGCTCGGCCACACCGCGAAGGCGCTCGGCATCGACTGGCCGCAAGAGACGACGTACGCGGAGTTCATCCACGGCCTGGACCCGCAGGTGCCCGCGCATGCAGCGATGCTCGCGGCCTGCACGGTGCTGTTCCGCGGCGCCGGCTATGTGACGTTCGCGGGGAGCGTGCCGGAGCACCCGCAGCACGCCGCGATGAAGGCCGAGTATGCCCATGTCACCGCGCCGCTGCGCCGCCTGATCGACCGCTGGGCCGGTGAGATCTGCCTCGCGCTGTCGGCCGGGACCGAGGTCCCGGCGTGGGTGCGCGATTCGATGGACGACCTGCCGAAGATCATGGAAGAGGCGGCCCGCCGCGAGAACGCTTACGAGCGCGCGATCGTCGGCATGGTCGAGGCCGGTCTCCTGAAGGACCAGGTCGGCTCCGAGTTCGACGGCGTCATCACCGACATCGACGACCGCGAACCCAACCGCGGCATCGTCGTCCTCTCCGAGCATGCCGTCGAGGGCCGCGTCACCGCCAAGGCGGAGCTCCCGCTCGGCAAGGCAGTCCGCGTCAAGCTCGTCGAAGCCGACATAGCCAAGCGCAGCGTGACCTTCGAGCTAATTCCGTAGGTAGGAGTCGACTGCGGCGGTCGTGCGATCCAGGTCGCCGGTCGCCAGCAGATCGAGCAGTGCACCCCGCAACATCGCCAGTACGCCGGTACGTCGTGCCTCCGCGGCGTCCGGCTCACTCGCCTTGAGTAGTTCGAGCCAGTCGTCGACCGTCGACCGGCCGTAGTCGACCCACGGGCCGTCCGGCACGACCAGTGACCGCCCGTACGCCTCGACCCAGAAGGCCATCAGCGGCCGGCGCTCCGGCGCGGCCAACCACGTCCACAGCTCCCGCGCGACCACGGTCAGGCCGGGCGGTTCGTCGTACTGGCTGTTGATCTGGTGGAGCAGGTCGAGCTCGTCGGCCCGGGCGCGGGCGAGCAGTGCGCGGATGAGTCCGTCCTTGCTGCCGAACAGGAACAGCAGGACCCGCGGGCTGGAGCCGATCGCGGTCGCGAGCGGGCGCAGCGACAAGTCGGACAGGCCGTGCGTGAGCGAGTACTCGTAGGCGCGCTCGAGCAGTTCTTGTTCTCGCGCAGACGCCGGCATGTGCTTAGTATGGACCACTGAAACAGTCGTGTCAGTGGATTGGGGTTCACATGATCAGGGATTTGGGGAAGCCGGGGGACCTGGGGTTGGTGGTGCAGTCG
>NZ_SMKX01000021.1 GCF_004349055.1 Kribbella antibiotica | reverse complement strand
GACGGCGGGCGCCTCCTGAACCGGGGCGGCCTCAGCAGCAGGTGCCTGCTCGGCCGGGGCCTCGGCAGCCGGAGCCTCGGCGGCGGGCGCCTCGGCCGGAGCGGAGCCAGTGGACTCGCCGGCGTCACCGATGACGGCCAGTTCGGCGCCGACCTCGACGGTCTCGTCCTCGGCGGCCTTGATCTCCAGCAGGGTGCCCGCGACGGGCGACGGGATCTCGGTGTCGACCTTGTCGGTCGAGACCTCCAGCAGGGGCTCGTCGACGGCAACCGTGTCACCGACCTGCTTGAGCCAGCGGGTGACGGTTCCTTCGGTGACGCTCTCCCCGAGGGCCGGCAGGGATACAGAGGTCGGCATGACGGTCGTTGCTCCTTCGTCTGATCGGTCGGTGTCAGCCTACGGTTGCCGCTGGCGCGAGCGGGACGCGGGTCCGTAAACCCTGGTTACCCACTGCTCCCAAACCTACTAGGGCACGCCAGCAGCAAAGGCTGAATCTCAGTCGTGGAAATGCAGTGGTTTACCGGCCAGCGCCATGTGCGCTTCGCCGAGGGCTTCGTTCTGGGTCGGGTGGGCGTGGACGAGCGGGGCGACGTCAGCCGGGACGGCCTCCCAGTTGTAGATGAGCTGGGCCTCGCCGATGAGTTCGCCGACGCGGGATCCGACCATGTGCAGGCCGACGACGGCGCCGTCCTTGGCCCGGACCAGCTTCACGAAGCCGGAGGTCTTGAGGATCTGGCTCTTGCCGTTGCCGCCGAGGTTGTAGTTCAGGATCTCGACGTCGCCGTACTTCGCGCGGGCCTGCTCCTCGGTGAGTCCGACCGAGGCGACCTCGGGCTCGGAGTACGTCACCCGCGGGATGCCGGCCTCGTCGATCGGCGCCGGGGCGAGCCCGGCCAGGTGCTCGGCGACGAAGATGCCCTGCTGGAAACCGCGGTGCGCGAGCTGCAATCCGGGCACGATGTCACCGACGGCGTACACGCCCGGCACGCTGGTCTGCAGGTTCTCGTCGACGGTGACGAAGCCGCGGTCGAGCGCGACCCCGACCTCGTCGAACCCCAGCCCTGAAGTGTTCGGCCCGCGGCCGACGGCGACCAGCAGCAGCTCGGCCTCGATCACCTCGCCACCGGCGACCGTGACCTTCACGCCGTTGTCATGGGTGTCGACCGACTCGAACGGAGTACCGGTCTTGAAGGTGATCTTGCGCTTGCGGAACGCCCGCTCCAGCGTCTTCGAACAGTCGGCGTCCTCGGAGGGGACCAGCCGGGGCAGTGCCTCGAGGATCGTCACCTTGGTGCCGAACGACGTCCAGGCGCTGGCGAACTCGACGCCGATCACGCCGCCGCCGAGGATCACCGCGGACTCGGGCACCCGGTCCAGCGTCAGCGCGTGCTCGCTGGCGATCACGCGGTTGCCGTCGATCGTCAGCCCGGGCAGCGACCGCGAATAGGAACCGGTCGCGAGGATGACGTTCTTGCCGGTGTAGGTCGTGCCGTTGACGGCGACCGTGGTCGGCGAGGTCAGCCGCCCCTCGCCCTCGATGACGGTGATCCCGCGCGCCTTGAGCTGGCCCTGCAGCCCCTTGAACAGCCGGTCGACGACGCCGTCCTTGTACTTGTTCACGCCGCCCATGTCGACACCCTCGAGCGTCGTCCGGACGCCGAACTGCTCACCGTCGCGGGCGGAGTCGGCGACCTCGGCAGCGTGCAGCAGGGCCTTGGTCGGGATACAGCCGCGGTGCAGGCAGGTGCCGCCGACCTTGTCCTTCTCGACCAGGGCGACGCTCTGCCCGAGGGTCGCGGCGCGCAGGGCCGCGGCATAACCGCCGCTCCCACCGCCGAGGATCACCAGGTCGTACGTCGTTGCGCTGTCTGCCGGGTTCGTCACAGGTTCCTCCGTGGGCGTGTGGTCGACGGGCCTGCTCCGGATCGCGGCGCGGGGGCCCGGGCGTCATCTTCGCACGAGCCCTCGGGCCCGATTGCCGGTTTTGGCAGAAACCGTTACCGCGAATTTCTGCCGATGAGTTGCGCTGATGAGGGAGACTTACTCCATGAAGTGGTTCGGTCGCCGGCAGAAGTCCGGCACGATGCGTAAGTCGGACAACCCCGACCAGGCGCACCTGCGCGAGTTCGCCCTCAGTCGTCAAGGGGTCGAGGGCTTCGTCGAGCCACGCACCGCGGTGACGGACTACACGATGCTCCTGGTGGCGGTCGACGGCGAGTGGACCCGTCGCCGGGTCCCGTCGGTCCAGTGGGCGCACAACTTCGCGAACAAGCTGGGCATCCCGTCGTACGACGCCGCCGTGGTCGGCGTCCCACCGCGGATGCGGGAGTACAACGCCCGCATGAAGAAGCAGGGCCTGATCTAGAGAATCGGTACTCGGGAACGCACCCCTGAGACCACTTCAGACTCCACAGACCCGTGCAGGATGCCGGGAGTGTGGTCGAGCCGCGCCGCGGTGTGGCCCAGGGGAGTGGTCAGGCTGCTGCGCCCGATGCCGAGCGGGTCGGTGCCCTGCGGGGTTGTGTAGGCCTGGTCGCACGCCAGCAGCCATGCCTGCGCGTCAGCGGCCCGTGCCCGGGTCAGCAGGTCCCACTGCTCCTCCTTGCCCGGTCCGGCACCCCACGACGCCGGTACGACGATCAGCTCGGCCCCGAGCCGTCCGAGCGCAGTGAACTGGTCGGCGAACCGCAGGTCGTAGCAAGTGGCCAGTCCGACCGTCACATCCCGGTACTCGAAGGTCACCAGCTCGTTGCCAGGGGCAACCGTGTCGGATTCGCGCGACCCGAACGCGTCGTACAGGTGGATCTTCCGGTACGACGTCTCCACGCCTGGCCCGGTGGCAAGCAGCGTGTTGTGCACCCGCCCTTCGCCGGACGGCTCGAAGAGTCCGGCGATCACGACGATCCCGAGGTCGGCGGCCACCTTGCGCAGGCCGGTCGCGAACGGCCCGTCCAGCGGCTCGGCGATGCCGGCGAGGTCGGTTCCGAAGCAGGCCAGCGTGGCCTCCGGCAGCGCGACGATTTCCGCCCCGGCGTTGGCAGCCCGCCGTACGGCGTCGGTCGCGGCCGCTAGGTTGGACGCCGGGTCGGAGCCGGTGGTGAGCTGGGCCGCGGCCACGCGCAGATCTGTCATGAGAGCCTCCGTGCCTGTATACATTGAGTATGCAATTGAGTGGGGATTCCGGCCGGGACCGTGCCTACCAGTACCTGCGCGGCACCGTCCTCAGCGATCCGGCGGTGTCGGGGACGTTCATCAACGAGCAGGCGGTCGCGACCGAGGTCGGCATCTCGCGGACCCCGGTGCGCGAGGCACTGCTGATGCTCGCGGCCGAGGACCTGGTGCAGCTGGTCCCGCATCGCGGGGCGTTCGTCGCGCCGGTTCCGGGCCGGGAGATCGCCGAGATGATGCAGGCCCGCGGCGTGATCGAGACCTGGGCCGCGGAGACGTCGCTCGCGGCCGGGAATGCGCCGGTGGCGGCAATGGCCGCCGTACTGGAGCAGCAGCGGGCGATCGTCGAGCAGGGCGATGCCAAGGAGTTCATCGAGCTGGACAGCCAGTTCCACGCACTGCTTGTCGACGCGGCCGGCAATGCCGTGCTCGGTCGGCTCTACGACAACCTGCGCGCCAAGCACGTGCTGCTCGGCATCGTCGCGCTGCAACGGAGCGAGACGCGCCGGCAGGACGTCTTGGTGGAGCACCAGGCCATTGTCGACGGCCTGGCCACCGGCACGCCCGAGGCAGCCGAGAAGGCGATTCTCGGCCACCTGGACACCACCGGTTCCATCCTTATGCACGGCTGACAGCGAGGTCCTCGTCGTCGACCACTGCGCTGCCGAGCCGCAGGCCGACCAGGGTGACCATGCAGGCCACGACGATGTAGAGCGCGATCACATAGCCGGTCCCGGTCTTGGCCAGGAAGTACGTGAAGGCCAGTGGTGCCAGTGCGCCACCGATCACGCCGGCGAACGTGTAGGCCAGCGAGCTGCCGGTGTAGCGCAGCCGCGCAGTGAACTGCTCAGACACGAACGCTGCCTGCGGTCCGTACATCAGGGAGTGGAACACGAGCCCGATGACCACACCGAGGATCAGAGTCCCCAGTGAGGACGTGATAGCGAAGAACACCACACTCCACACCGCTCCACCGATCGCTCCGATGCCATAGATCAGTCGGCGCCCGTACCGGTCGGACAGGTAACCGGAGAACGGGATGAGCCCGACCTGACAAGCAGAGCCGATCAGTACGGCGGTCACGGCCTGCCCGCGGCTCATATCTAGCTCTTTGGTCGCGTAGGTGAGCACGAAGACCGCGAACATCGCGTAGAGCACATCCGGGCCGACCCGCGCCAGGATGGCGGCGACCAGCGGCCGACGCTGAGTCCGCAGTACCTCGGTCACCGGAGCGGTCGGCCGGTCCCCACGGGCCGCCAGCTCCTTGAACACCGGAGTCTCCTCCAGCTTGGAGCGGATGAGCAGGCCGAATGCGACCAGTACGGCGGACAGTAGGAAGGCGAGCCGCCAACCCCAGCTCAGGAACTGGGCCTCGGTGAGCAGCCCGGCAAGCAGTGCCAGCACGCCGTTAGCCATCAGTGTGCCCAGCGGCGGACCGACCTGCGCAGCGGACGCCCAGAACCCGCGCTGCCCCGCCTGACTGAACTCACTGCTCAGCAGCACCGCACCGCCCCACTCGCCGCCCACACCGACGCCCTGCGCGAAACGCAGCACCACCAGCAGTGTCGGTGCCAGTGCACCGGCTTGCGCGTGGGTCGGCAGTAGACCGATGCAGAACGTGGCCACGCCGATCAGCAGCAGGGTGGCGACCAGAACGCGCTTGCGGCCGATCACATCACCGAGCCGCCCGAAGACGATGCCACCGAGCGGCCGGGCGATGTAGCCGACGGCATACGTCCCGAAGGCCTGCAGTGTGCCGGTCAGTGGGTCGCTACCGGGGAAGAAGAGGTCGCCGAAGACGAGCGCTGCCGCCGAGCTGTAAACGGCGAAGTCGTACCACTCCAGCGAGGTGCCGGACAGGCTCGCGGCGAAGGCCTTGTAGAGCCCGCGGCGCTCTGTGGTGTCGGTTACGGGGCTGGACATCGAGGTGGACCTCCTTGGGGGATTGCTCCATACTCGTTGTATACGACGTGTTCACGCAAGCTCTTGGAGCAGAAAATCGGAGGACGACCGACGATGAGTCAGACGCTGCACTTCGCCCTATCCACCGGCAGTGAGCGGGAGATTACCGTCCGCTACGCCTTGAATGCCGGATACGCCGGGCGCGACACCGAACAGGTTCAGCACCACGTCGACGAGCTGGCCGAGCTCGGCGTCCCGGCGCCGACCCGGATCCCGACCCTCTATCCGTTGTCGGCGTCCCTGGTGGGCCGGCCGGAGGTCGTTCAGGTGGCGCACGCCAAGACATCCGGCGAGGCCGAGTGGGCGCTGGTCGTCGGCGACACCACCGACGACCTGCTGCTGACGGTCGCCTGCGACCACACCGACCGCGCACTCGAGGTGCACGGTGTTGCCTGGAGCAAGCAGTCGGCGCCGGACGTGCTCGGCGACGTCGCCTGGGTCCTCAAGGACATCGAGGACGAGCTCGACCAGTTCACGCTCAAGGCCTGGGTCCGGCACGGTGACACCGAACAGCTCATTCAGGACGGGACACTCGCGCAGCTGCTGCCCCCGTCGTACTGGGTGAAGGAGCTCGGTGACCGGCTGGTGCCGGGCACGGTCCTGCTCAGCGGCACGATCCCGATGATCGCCGGGGTTGACCAGTTCGCCGACGCCTGGCGCGTTGAGATGACCGATCCGCGCGGTGTGACCAGCCGGATCGTCTACAGCGTCGAGCAGCTCGCCGAAGCCTGGTCGTGAAGGAGGAGCGCGAGTTCTACCCGACCAGCGACATCCCGTGGACCGCCGTCGACGGGATCGAGCAGCGCGTTCTGAGCGCAGCACCCGACGGCACACTGACCCGGCTGGCGCGTTGGCCGGCCGGTACGACGTCAGGTGCGGACGTGATCACGCACGAGTACGTCGAGGAGGTGTATCTGCTCGAGGGGTCACTGACCGACCTCACCCTCGAGCAGACCTTCCACCCCGGCGACTACGCCTGCCGGCCGCCGGGGATGCCGCACGGCCCGTATACAACGGCCGACGGCTGTCTGATGCTAGAAATCCGCTACTCAGCTAGCTGACGTCGCCAGCTCGATCAGCGTCCGTACGGCGTACCCGGTGCCACCGTTCGGCGTGTAGCCGGAAGCGGAGCCGTCGTTGAAGGCCGGGCCAGCCACGTCGAGGTGCACCCAGTCGATGCCCTCAGCAACGAAATCGCCGAGGAACGCGGCGGCGGCGAGCGCGCCGCCCCAGGGCTCTCCGGTGATGTTGGCCAGGTCGGCGACCTTCGAGTGCGACTTCAGCTTGTCCAGCATCTCGCTCGGGATCGGCAGCGGCCACATCGGCTCACCGGCCGCCACGGCGGCGTCCACGACCCGGTCCCGGGCGGTGTCGGTGTTCGAGAACGCACCGGCCACCTTGGTGCCCAGGGCAACGACACAGGCCCCGGTCAGGGTGGCCACGTCGACGATCAGGTCGGGCTGGTCCTCGGACGCGCGCACCAGGGCGTCGCCGAGCACGAGCCGGCCTTCGGCGTCGGTGTTCAGCACCTCGACGGTCTTGCCGCCGTACATGGTCAGGACGTCGGACGGGCGCGCGGCCGAACCGGACGGCATGTTCTCGGCCATCGCGGCGTACGTGGTGATCTGGACCGGCAGACCGAGCCTGGCGATCGCCAGCGTGGCGCCGATCACGGCGGCGGCGCCGGCCATGTCGGACTTCATGCTGATCATGCCGTTGGCGGTCTTCAGCGACAGGCCGCCGGAGTCGAAGGTGATGCCCTTGCCGACGAACGACAGATGGGTGACCGGCTTCTTCGGCGTGTAGCTGAGCCGGACCAGCCGCGGCGGGTTGGTGGATCCCTGGCCGACGCCGAGGATGCCGCCGTACCCGCCCTTGGCCAGGGCCTTCTCGTCGAGCACCTCGACCTTGACGCCGTAGTCCTTGCCCAGCTTCACCGCGTGCGCGGCGAACTCGACCGGGTGCAGGTCCGACGGCGGGGTGTTCACCCAGTCGCGGACCAGGTGGATCGCCTCGGCGGTGACCTCGGCGCGCTCGAGCGCCGCCTTGGCCTCCTTGGTACGCGCCACGTCGGTCAGCACCGTGATGGCACCGGCCTGATCGGCCGAGCTCTCCGACTTGTAGGCGGTGAAGGAGTAGCGGCCGAGCAACGCGCCCTCGGCGACCGCACGGACGCACTCGGCGTCCGGGGTCGGCAGGGCGAAGGCGACGGACTGGGTCAGCTTGGCGGCCCGGACAGCGGTCCCGGCGGCGATCCGCAGGTCCTCGGTCTTCAGCGTGCCGTCGGGGGCCTCGCCCAGACCGACAGCGATCAGGGTCGGCGACTTGCCCGGCTTCGGGCCGGGCACCTTGGTCACCTCACCGGTCTTCCCGGTGGCGCCCAGTCCGGACAGCACCTCCACCAGTTGCCCGCCGTACGCGGCGTTGAGCGACTCGGTGCCGGCCGGCAGTGCGACGGCGCCGCCGAGTTTGACCACGCCGATGACGACCGCGTCGGTTTTGACACCGGCCGCATCAGACTTGCTCAGGGTGATGGTGCTCACGAAATTCTCAGTCCTCCTTGACCGGGTGCGCAGATGGCCGGTCGTGACGGTACGTGAATACTGCCTTCGCATGCTACGCGTCAGGTAGCTTGCCCTCCATGACCGGATCGCCTGAACTGAAGAAGTCCCCGTTGCACGAGCGCCATGTCGCGCTCGGCGCCAAGTTCGCCGAGTTCGGCGGCTGGGAGATGCCACTGGAGTACTCCGGCGTGGTCGCGGAGCACACCGCGGTCCGGACGTCGGTGGGCGTCTTCGATGTGAGCCACCTGGGCAAGGCGACGGTGAAAGGCCCCGGCGCCGCGGCCTATGTGAACGCGTGCCTGAGCAACGATCTCGGCCGGATCGCCCCGGGCCAGGCGCAGTACACGCTGTGCTGCAACGAGCGCGGGGGAGTGGTCGACGACCTGATCGCCTACCTGCATGCCGACGACGATGTCTTCCTGATCCCGAACGCCGCCAACACTGCCGAGGTGGTCCGCCTGCTGCAGGCCGATGCGCCGGACGGCATTGTGGTGCAAAACACGCACGACGACTACGCGATCCTCGCCGTCCAGGGCACCAACAGCGATGAGGTGGTCGCAGCCATCGGCCTGCCGACCGGCCACGACTACATGTCCTTCGCCGTCGCAGACTTCTCCGGTACGCCGGTAGTGGTGTGCCGGACCGGCTATACGGGCGAGCGGGGATACGAGCTCGTCGTACCGAATGCTGCTGCGGTTGCGGTGTTCGACGCGCTGCTGGCAGCCGGCTCGGAGCACGGCATCGTGCCAGCCGGTCTGGGCGCGCGAGACACGCTGCGCACCGAGATGGGCTACCCGCTGCACGGCCAGGACATCTCCCCGGACATCAGCCCGGTGCAGGCCCGGTCCGGCTGGGCCGTCGGCTGGAAGAAGGAGCACTTCTGGGGTGACACCGCGCTGCGAGCCGAGAAGGAAGCGGGCCCCGCGCGCATCCTTCGCGGCCTGCAGGCAGTCGGCCGGGGGATCCCGCGGCCGCACATGTCGGTCTTCGACGTCGCCGGTGGCGCACTGGGTGAGGTGACGTCGGGAACGTTCTCGCCGTCACTGAAGAAGGGCATTGCGCTCGCATTGCTTGACGCCGCGGTGAAGGAGGGTGACCAGGTGACCGTCGACATCAGAGGCCGTAAGGAATCCTTTGATGTCGTCAAGCCACCCTTCGTCACCGTGAACGTTCGCGAGGGGTAAGAGGTCAGTCCCAGGATTCGGTAACCACTGTGCCTACTTCCAACGGGGCGGAGGGTGTCCCGAGATCGTCGGCCGAGGCTGTTACCAGGCGCTTACCATGAGCCGGTGGAATTCCGCCTGCTCGGACCGGTGCAGCTCTGGTCGGGCGGCGATCAGGTCACTCTGAAGCGCCGCCAGGAGCGGCTGCTGCTTGCTGTGCTCCTACTGGAGCCCGGCAAGGCGGTGGCCGCGCAGCGGCTGATCGAGCTGCTCTGGCCGGACGAGATGCCCACCAATCCGCGGCGGGCGCTGCAGGTCTACATCTCGCGTCTGCGCACCGTGCTCGAGGTGGAGCTCACCAGTGGGCCGGAGGGCTATGCCATCCAGGCGCCTCCGGGTAGCTCTGACATAGAGCAGTACCGGACGCTGGTGGCGCAGGCGCGGAGTCATGACGATCTAGATCAGCGCAGCAAGCTGCTGACCGACGCTCTGCACCTCTGGCGCGGCCCTGCGCTGGCCGACGTGACGACCGAGGACGTCCGGCGGCGTCTGTGCGGAGGACTAGAAGAGGAGCACTGGGCAGCGGAGGAGTTGCTGCTGTCCACAGAGCTCGCCCTGGGCCACCACCAGGAGCTCCTGCCACGGCTGGCAGACCTCACCGCCGCCCAGCCGACCCGAGAGACCTTCGCGGCCGCCTCGATGCTCGCTCTCTACCGTTCCGGCCGCCAGGCGGACGCGCTGGCTGTCTATACCTCTCTAGTACGGCGCCTCGACGAGGAGCTCGGTGTGGAACCGGGCGCCGAGGTTCGCGACCTGCAGGTCGCCATCCTGCGCCAGGACTCCGCCCTGGACGTCACCGTTCCTTCGGCGGTCCCGCGGGAGCTCCCGGCGGATGTGGGCCTACTGATCGGGCGGGACGCCGTACTGGATGAGCTGGCGGAAGTGCTGACCGGCACGCCGCGGGCCGGCGTACCGGCTGTTGTCTGTCTGTATGGGGCAGCGGGGACCGGTAAGTCGGCGGTGGCGGTCCGGCTGGGGCACCGGCTGGCCGATGCGTTCCCCGACGGCCAGCTGTTCGCCCGCCTGCAGGACGTGAACGGCCAGGGGCTGACGCCCCAGACAATCCTCGGCCAGCTCCTCCGCTCACTCGGCGTCGAGGGCTCCGAGATCCCCGAGTCCCTCGAAGAGCGCTCGGCGCTACTGCGCAGCCGCCTGGCCGACAAGACCACTCTGCTGGTTTTCGACGACGCCATCGACGCCAGCCAGCTGCGTTCGCTGCTCCCAGCCGGCGGCGCGGTCATCGTCACCTCCCGCCGCCCCATCCTCGGCCTCGAGGACGCCACCCACCGAGAGCTCGTGGCCTGGCCGGACCCTGCCTCGACGGGTGGCTGACAGACCGGCACAGGGCGGTCATGGGGGTGTCGCCGCAGGCGGCCGAATTATTACATTCTGTTATTTTGTGGCACAAATTGGCCACTGTCGGTGCTGTGCCGACGCGTTTTGCGAAGGATTGACTGCGGATAGTCACCGTTTGGGGCAAATGTTCCGGTCCAGTACCCGTTCCGGTAACGATTTGTGCACTGCTGCCGGGCACCGCTGGTTTGGTGTCACAGTGTCAGGCAGGCTACTCGCGGCTGGGGGGTTTACCGGTGTCAAGGGGATTTGACGCAGGGCCTCCAGGCCAGCGAATGTTCGGCACGATCTACAGACCGGCGCCGGATATTTCGACCACCACAACCATCCGGCTGACAGAGCTGACGGAGCGCGAATGAGCATTGGGTCACCCGACTCCACTGTTGGGATCGAGGACCACCCGGCCTCTGCGGAGCCCGAGCGGGCCAAAGGTGTCGCGCACGGCAAGTCGCCGACCCGGATCGCGATGGACCGGCTGCGCAAGGACAAGGTCGCCATCGTCTGCGCCACCATCGTGGTGTTGTTCATCTTGGTGGCGGTCTTCGCGCCACTGCTGGTCAAGCTCGAGGGGGCCGACATCGGAACCTTCAATCCGGACCTGGTTGATGCCTACGGCTTCCCGGTCAACGGCCCGACGCCCGCGCACTGGTTCGGCGTCGAGCCGAAGACCGGTCGCGACAACTTCGCCCGCTGGGTGTATGGCGCCCGCCCGTCGCTGATCATCGCGTTCATCGCGACGGTCAGCGGTACCGTGATCGGTGTCGTCATGGGGCTGCTGGCCGGCTTCCTCGGCGGCTGGGTCGACCGGATCATCTCCTGGGTCATCGACTTCGTGCTGAGCCTGCCGTACTTGCTCTTCGCGATCGCGATGGTGCCGATCGTCGAGCAGTTGCGCGGCGGTTCGTTCAACCTCACCCCGGCGGAACAGGCCCAGATCAGATTCTTCGTGCTGATCTTCGTGCTGTCGTTCTTCGGCTGGGCCGGACTGGCCCGGATCATCCGGGGCGAGGTGCTGTCCCTGCGCGAACGCGAGTTCGTGCTGGCTGCCAAGGCGATCGGGGTGCCGACGCGGCAAGTGCTCTTCAAGGAACTGCTGCCGAACCTGGTGGCACCCATCGTCATCTCGGCCTCGCTGGCACTGCCCGCATATGTCACTGCAGAGGCCGGATTGTCGTTCCTCGGTGTTGGCCTGATCGAGCCGGTCCCGTCCTGGGGCCAGACGATCGCCACCGCCACGAACTGGTTCAAGGCCGACCCGATCTATCTCTGGCTGCCGGTGCTGGGCATCACCATCCTGGTGCTCGCACTCGCGCTGCTGGGCGACGCGGTCCGCGACGCCTTCGACCCGAAGACCCGCCGGTAGCCCGGCGTTGCCCCTCGCGGCAGAAAAGGAGAAACACAACCATGCAGTGGAAACGGATCACCGCGGTGGCGGCGACGGTCATGCTGGCCGCTGTGGCCTGCGGCAGCCCGTCGTCGAACAGTGGTAGCAACAACACCGGCGGCGGCAACGTGGGTGGCGCGCAGGAGAAGGCGACCGACGCGACGGCCAAGGGACCGGCGAAGCCCATCGAGGGCGCCAAGTCCGGCGGCACCATCACTGTCCTCTCGGACGTCACGCCGGACACCTTCGACCCGACCGACATCTACTACGTCGACGGCAACCAGATCGGCAAGCTGATGTACCGGGCGCTGACCCAGTACAAGCTGGACGAGAAGACCGGCAAGCCGGTCCTGGTTCCCGACCTGGCAGAAGACCTGGGTACGCCGTCCGAGGACGGCCTGACCTGGACCTTCAAGCTCAAGCAGGGCATCAAGTACATGGACGGCACGCCGGTCAAGGCAGCCGACTACGCGTACTCGATCAAGCGCTCGTTCGCGCACGATCTGTTCTCCTCCGGACCGACGTACCAACTGCAGTTCTTCAAGGACGGCGGCAAGTACAAGGGCCCGTACACCCAGGGCGGCGAGAACTACGCCGGCGTCGAGACGCCGGACGAGTCCACGCTGATCATCCACCTGGACAAGAAGTTCAACGACCTTCCGTACTACGCGGCGTTCCCGATGTTCACGCCGATCCCGCAGGCGAAGGACACCAAGAAGAACTACGAGCAGAAGCCGATGGCGACCGGCCCGTACCAGGTCGAGTCGTACACCGCGGGCAGCCAGCTCAAGCTGACCAAGAACCCGAACTGGGACCCGAACACCGACCCGGTGCGTTACCAGTACCCGGACAAGTTCGACTTCAAGTTCGCTCAGGACACCATCAAGGTGCAGCGGCAGGTCCTGGCCTCGGCCGGACCGGACGCCAGCGCGCTGAACTACAGCAACCTGGATGTCAGCCTCTACCCGGAACTGAAGGACCCGAGTCAGCTGGTCAAGGGCCCCGGTCCTTGCACGATCACCTGGCCGATGGACACCCGGAAGATCCCGATCGAGGTCCGCAAGCTGATCGTCAAGTCCTTCCCGTTCGACTCCTGGCGCAAGGTCTCCGGCCAGGCTCCGGACAGCTCGTTCCCGGCCTCGACGATCCTGCCGCCGGCCGTCCCGGGCTACGAGAAGTACGAACTGCCGGGCATGAACGGCCTTGGTAAGGGTGCTGAGGACCCGGCCGTCGCGGCCGAGGTCAAGGCGGAGCTGGAGAAGCTGGGCAAGTCCGGCTTCGAGCTGTCCTGGTACTTCTCCAACGACGACCCGATCGCCACGCAGGTCAACCAACTGCGGACGCAGGTCTACGAGAAGGCCGGCTTCAAGGTCAAGGCCACCGGTGTGCCGAAGGCCAAGATCCGGACCCTGACCGGTGACCAGAACGCTCCGGTCAACATGGGCAAGACCCCGGCCGGATGGTGCTCGGACTGGCCGTCGGGTACCAGCTGGTTCCCGGTGCTGTTCAAGTCCGACGCGATCGAGCTGGGCAACAGCATCGGTCAGCTCCAGGACAAGGCGCTCGACGCCGAGATCGACCGTGTCGCCGATCTCGACCCGAACGCGCAGCTGAAGGAATGGTCGAAGATCGACAAGAAGATCATGCAGGATCACCTGCCGCTGGTTCCGCTGTACTACTCGGCGAGTGCCTTCCCGGTCGGTAAGAACATCGGTCACGCTGTCAACGACATGACCCAGGGCATGCCCGAGTTCACGTCGCTGTACCTGAAGCAGCCGTAACCGGTTCGCTGACGGATCTCGCTTGATCTGAAAGAAGGGGTGGTGGCCGGCCCAACGACGCCGGTCACCACCCCCCTCGGTGAGGAGACACCTCGTGCTCTACTTCGTGGCGCGCCGCCTGGTCAGCGCGCTCAGTGTCGTGTTGGTCACGCTGATCGCGACCTTCGCGCTGTTCTTCATCGCGCCGACCGACCCGGCCGCCGCGATCTGTGGTGATCGCAACTGCACCCAGGAGCGATACAACGAGATCAAGAAAAACCTGAACCTGGACCAGCCCAAGGTTCAGCAGTTCGCCGAGTACACCGCGGGCATCTTCGCCGGGCGGACCTTCGAGACGTCTGGCGTCATTCAGGACTGCAACGCGCCCTGCCTGGGGTACTCCTTCAAGAACGACCGTCCAGTGACGCAGATGATCAAGGACCGGCTGCCGGTCACAGTGTCGCTCGTCGCCGGGTACGCCGTACTGGTACTCACGATCGGTGTCTTCGTAGGCTCGATGGCTGCGAAGCGACGCGGAACGCTGGGCGACCGGGCGCTGATGAGCAGCACGCTGATCCTCAGTTCGGTGCCGTACTACATCGTGGCGCTGATGATCTCGCTCTACTTCACGATCCTGTACCCGATCCTGCCGCGCGGTGGATACACCCCGCTGACGGACAACGCCGGTAAGTGGTTCGCCGGGTTGCTGACGCCGTGGCTGGTGCTGGGCATCTACAACTGCACGGCGTACGCCCGGTACTCGCGCGGCTCTATGGTCGAGACGCTGAGCGAGGACTACATCCGGACGGCGCGGGCCAAGGGCCTGTCGGACCGCAAGGTGACGTACAAGCACGCGCTGCGCTCCGGCATGATCCCGGTCATCACGATCTTCGGTCTGGACGTCGCCGGCAGTCTGGCCGGCGCGATCTTCACCGAGCGGATCTTCGACCTGCCCGGACTGGGCAACCTGGTCCTGCAGAGCTTGGAGACCTACGACCTGCCGGTCATCATGGGCACCGTGCTGGTCGCCTCCGTGGTGCTCGTGGCGATGAACTTCATCGTGGATGTGGCCTACAGCCTGATCGACCCGCGGGTGAGGCTTTCGTGACCACTCCCGCCCCCGAAGACCGGAAGGACAGCATGGCCGAGAGTGCAGGTGAGCAGGCGGCAGCGGCCGCGGACGCCAAGCGCGGCCCGTCGGTCGCGACGCGTGAGAAGCGCGCCGGTCTGATGAACCCCAGCGGCGAGACGCCCTATCTGGTGGTCGAGGACCTGACGGTGAAGTTCCCGACCGCTGACGGTGTAGTTAGTGCCGTCAACGGACTGAGCTACTCGGTGCCGCTGGGCCGCACGCTGTCGATCGTCGGCGAGTCCGGCTCCGGCAAGTCGGTCTCCAGCATGGCCGTGATGGGTCTGCACGACCGCAAGCGCACCCAGATCACCGGCTCGATCCGGCTCGGCGGTGACGAGCTGATCGGTCTGTCCGAGAACGACCTGATGAAGGTCCGCGGTGACGCGGTCGCGATGGTCTTCCAGGACCCGCAGTCGTCGCTGCACCCGCTGTACACGATCGGCAACCAGATCTCCGAGGCCTACCGAGTGCACCACAAGGTCTCCAAGGACGTCGCCAAGAAGCGCGCCCTGGAGATGCTCGACCTGGTCGGTATCCCGAACCCGATCCGCCGGTTCGGTCAGTATCCGCACGAGTTCTCCGGCGGTATGCGGCAGCGCGCGATGATCGCGATGGGTCTGGTCAACGACCCGAAGCTGATCATCGCCGACGAGCCGACCACGGCGCTCGACGTGACGGTGCAGGCGCAGATCCTGGACCTGCTGAACAACCTGCAGAAGGAATTCGGCTCGGCGATCGTCCTGATCACCCACGACCTGGGTGTGGTGGCCGAGATGGCCGACGACGTACTGGTGATGTACGCCGGTCGTTGCGTCGAGTACGGGACCGCCGAGGACGTGCTGGCGAACCCGCGGATGCCTTACACCTGGGGTCTGCTCGAGTCGATCCCGACGGTGTCGGCGGCGAGTGAGAAGCTGCGCCCGATCAAGGGACTGCCGCCGAGCCTGCTGAACCTGCCGAGCGGCTGCTCGTTCAACCCGCGCTGCCCGTACAAGGACCGAGTCAAGGGCGAGCGCTGCACGACCGACCTGCCCGACCTGCTGCCGGTGGACGGCGCTGGTGCCCACACGTCCCGTTGTCATCTGCACGACAAGGCCTCGATCTACGAGACCGAAGTCCTGCCGAGACTGAGCTGACGAGGGGACTGAGGAGAACTATGAGCGACACAGTACGTCCGATCGATCAGCCGGCCGCCCAGGGCGAGACGCTGCTGCAGGTCCGCGACCTGAAGATGCACTTCCCGATCAAGGAGGCGCATGGTCTGGGCCGGACGAAGAAGACGGTCCAGGCCGTCGACGGCGTCAGCTTCGACCTGAAGGCCGGCCAGAGCCTCGGCCTGGTCGGCGAGTCCGGCTGTGGCAAGTCCACCACCGGCCGGATGATCACCCGCCTGCTCACACCGACGTCGGGTGAGATCAACTTCAAGGGCACCAACATCGCGCAGCTGAAGGAGAAGGACCTCCGTCCTTTCCGCCGCCAGCTGCAGATCGTGTTCCAGGACCCATACAGCTCGCTAAACCCACGCCAGACGGTGAGCAACATCATCAGTACGCCGCTGCGCGTGCACAACCTGGTGAAGAAGGGTCAGGAGCTCACCCGGGTCCAGGAGCTGCTGGAGCGGGTCGGTCTCAACCCCGAGCACCACAACCGCTACCCGAACGAGTTCTCGGGCGGTCAGCGGCAGCGTATTGGGATCGCCCGCGCGCTGGCGGTCGAGCCCGAGGTGATCATCGCCGACGAGCCCGTCTCCGCGCTCGACGTGTCCATCCAGGCCCAGGTGATGAACCTGCTGGAGGACCTGCGGCGGGATCTCGGTATCGCGTTCGTGTTCATCGCGCACGACCTCGGCGTGGTTCGTCACTTCTGTGACGAGGTCGCAGTGATGTACCTGGGCAAGATCGTCGAGCAGGGCCCGCGGGAGCAGATCTACGGCGCCCCGCAGCACCCGTACACCCAGGCGCTGCTGTCGGCGGCTCCTGACCTCGGCACGATCCGCGGCGTCCCCGCGAAGGAGCGGATCCGGCTGGTCGGCGACGTCCCTTCGCCGATCGACCCGCCGAGCGGTTGCCGCTTCCGGACCCGATGCTGGAAGGCCGAGGACATCTGCGCCACCCAGGAGCCGAAGCTCGAAGGTAAGCCGCAGTCGGCCCCCGGCCATGCCGCAGCCTGCCACTTCGCCGAGCCGAAGGTCGACCTCGTCGCCGAGATCGCCTGACGCAGGGTTTCGAGAGCCGTCCCGGCCGTTCTGGCCGGGGCGGCTTTCGGCTGTCCGGACCGGCTATCATCCGCAGATGGAATTCCGCCTGCTGGGAGCATTTGAGGTCCATGACGGCGTGGCTGAGGTCAAGCTGGTACGACGCCAAGAGCGGCTGCTGCTCGCCGGTTTGTTGCTGAGAGCAAATGAGGTGCAGCCGCCGGAGCAGCTGATCGATCTGGTCTGGCCGGATGATCCGCCCGAGGATGCGCGCGGCGCATTGCAGGTCTACGTATCTCGGCTGCGGAAGGCCGGGATCACGATCGACGGCGGCCGAGACGGGTACGCCGTACGGGCGCTGACCGGGAGCACGGACCTCGACCGGTTCCGCGCCCTGGTCGCCGAGGGGCGGGCGCTGGCGGATCCCGCAGAACAGGGCTCGCGGCTGCGGGAGGCGCTGGATCTGTGGCGCGGTGAGCTCCTTCCCGAGCTGGCCGCTGGGCCTACTCGAGATCGGCTCTGTGCGTCGGTGGAGGAGGAACGGCGTAGCGCATCAGACGGGCGGGTGGTAGCCGACTTGGCGGCCGGGCTGTACGTCGAACTGCTCGCTGAGCTCCCCGCTTTGGTCGAGCAGGATCCAACTCGGGAGGCCGTCCTGGCGGCATGGATGACCGCCTTGCATCGTGTGGGCCGACGGCAGGATGCGCTCGACGTCTACGCCGACGTGACCGCGGTCCTGTCCGATCGGTTCGGCCTCGAGCCGGCGTCGGCACTGCGCCGGTTGTACGCGGCGATCCTGCGCAACGACCCGGAACTGATCGGAGACCGAACAGCGTCGGACGACACGGTGCCGCGTGAGCTGCCGGTCGACATCTCCGTCTTCGCCGGGCGCGAGGAGTTGGTGGACCAGGCGGTCGAGGCGTTGTCGCAACCAGGACGGGACCGAGCTGCTGTCTATCATCTGTGGGGCGGTGCCGGGGTCGGTAAGTCCGCGACCGGTGTCCGGATCGCACATCGTTCGGCCGCTGCGTTCCCCGATGGTCAGCTGTTCGCGCGGTTGCAGGACGTTGACGGCGAAGCGGTTCCGGCGCGGGTGCTGCTGGGACGGATGCTGCGGTCGCTCGGATTGCCGTCCGGCGAGATCCCGGAAGGCTTGGCCGAACGCCGCGATGCGCTGTGCGAGCGGACGGCGGACCTGGCCCTGCTGGTGGTGCTGGACGATGCCCTGGACGCCGAGACTGTTGAGCAGTTGTTACCGTCGGGATCGCGAAGTGCGGTGATCGTCACGTCCCGCGCCCCGCTACCGGAGCTGCCGGAGGCGGTGCATCGACGAGTCATGCCGCTCGAGCCGAACCTCAGCCGCGACCTCCTGCTGCGGCTGATCGGTCGGCCGGTGCGCGACGAGGATTCGATCAAGGTGGTGATCGAGCACTCTGCCGGGCTCCCGCTGGCACTGCGGATTGTGGGTTCGCGGCTCGCGTTGTCCGGAGACGAACTGCTCCCGGAGCTGGCCGGTTCGTTGAGCATCGAGGATCAGCGACTCGACTCGATGGTGGCCGGCGACCTAGCCGTACGGAGCAGTCTGGATCGCACTCTGGTCCTCGTGGACACCGAGGCGCGCCAGTTACTGGAACGCCTGTCGCTCGTCGGTGTGACGGAGTTCCCTGCCTGGGTGGCAGCCCCGCTGCTGGACACCGATGAGTCGACGGGAGAGTCGGCCTTTGCGCGACTCGTCGACCTCGGCCTGGTCGAGCTGGTCAATCAGGGCAGGTTCAAGATGCACGCCCTGGTTCGCTCGTACGCGGCTGAGCGGCTGCAGGCTTCCGAGCAGCCCCTCGACCGGTTCCTGCAGGCCTCGCTGCGGCTCCTGATGATCGCCGACGACGGACTCGGGCACGGATTCGCCACGCCTCGGATCATGGAGATGCCGACCGCGATCGGCCTGAATCGGGCCGAACGCGGTCTGATCGGCAACGAGCGGCAATGGCTGGGCGAATCCTGGCCGTTGCTGCAGGCGGCAGCGATGACGGCTATTGCGGCGGGGCGTCTCCAACTGGCGGCGGCTCTGGGGCTGAGGCTGAACAGCTTCTACACGGTCACTGACCTTCGGGAGCCAAGGATCGACCTGCTCCAGGCGGTCCGAAGTGCTCTGCGCGAGGCTGGTGAGCTGGAACTGCTCGTCCGGACCGAGATCTGCTTGGTCCCGGCTCTTGGCTCGCCAGACCCGCGCAGCTGGGCGGTGGCCGACGAGAGCTGGGAGAACGCACAGCGCACCGGTTCGGTCGAGCTTAAGGTGCGAACGCTGATCAACGTAGCCAACACTGCCCGCCGGCAGGTCGACTTCGACCGGGACCGCGAAGCCGATGAGCTCGCCCTTGAGCTCATCGAACAGCACGGTGGTCCCACCGACGTCCGGCACATCGTTTTCCGCAACCTGGGTCAGAACTGCGCTGCGCGGCGCGACCATCCGGCGGCGGTCGAATGGTTTCAGAAGGCGATCGCGGCGTGCCCGCCAGGTACGGTGCAGGAGTTCTACGGACAGAACCAGGTGGGCGAGGTGCTGGTCCTGGACGGCAGATTCGCTGAGGCAGAGCAGGCGCTTCGGCGCAGCCGGGAGATCTGTGCCCCGATGCAGAGCGCCTACCTCGACGCGCAGGTCGACTGTCTGACGTCCTTCCTGGAGATTCGGCGCGGGAATGTTGCCGAGGCGCAACGGTTGCTCGACCAGGCCCGATCCCGGTTCGACCAAGAGCCCGGCCGGGATATTGCCATGTATCTGAAAGAGTTCGAATCCCAGCTGGCGATGGCACGCGGCGACCGGGCGACCAGCCGCCGGATCCGCCGTGAGCTGATCGATCTGCTGGAGGAACGGGGCGATCTGCTCGGTGCCTGGCAAGTGCGTCACGATTTCGAGCACGACCCTTGGTGGTCGAGCGATACCCCCGAGGAGCCGCTCTAGATGAAGTTTCGCCTGCTGGGAGCGCTCGAGGTCCATGACGGTGCGGCCGAGATCAAGCTGGTACGGCGGCAGGAACGCCTGCTGCTCGCGGTTTTGTTGCTGAGGGCAAATGAACTGGCGGCGACGGAGCAGTTGATCGATGTGCTCTGGCCGGATGATCCGCCGGCGGACGCGCGAGGGGCGTTGCAGGTCTACGTGTCCCGCTTACGGAAGGCCGGGATCGTGATCGACGGCGGTCGCGACGGGTACGCCGTACGGGTGCCGGCCTCCTCGACCGACCTGGGGCGGTTCCGGGGAGCTGTTGCCGCAGCGCGGGCACTGCCGGATCCCACCGGCCGGGGGAGTGGGCTGCGCGCCGCGCTGGAGCTCTGGCGCGGCGAGCTGCTCCCCGAGCTGGTTGACCAGGCGATCCGTGACCGGCTCTGCGTGCCGGTCGAGGAGGAGCGACGCAGCGCCCTCGACGAACGCATTCAGGCTGACCTGGCCGCCGGGTTGCACGCGGATCTTTTGACCGAGCTGCCTGCTCTCGTCGAGCAGGACCCGACGCGCGAGATCACCGTTGCAGCGTTGATGACCGCACTGCATCGGTTGGGCCGTCGCCAGGATGCGCTCGACGTCTACTCCGCTGCGACCGTCAGGCTCTCCGACCAGTTCGGCCTCGAGCCGGCGCCGGCGCTTCGTCGCCTGTACGCCGGGATCTTGCGCAACGATCCGGCGCTGACCGCAGATCTGGCGGCGCCGGACACTACAGTGCCACGCGAGCTGCCGGTGGACATCTCGGTGCTGGTCGGCCGCGACGAGCTGGTCGCAGAGGCGGTCGAGATTCTGACGCGGCCGGACCGGGACCGTGCACCCGTCTACCACTTGTGGGGCGGCGCCGGCGTCGGCAAATCGGCGAGCGGCGTTCGGATCGCGCATCGGTCCGCTGAGGCGTTCCCCGATGGCCAGCTGTTCGCGCGTCTGCAGGACGTCGCGGGCGAGCCGGTCCCGGCACGGGCGTTGCTGGGGCGGATGCTGCGGTCGCTGGGATTGTCGTCCGGTGAGGTGCCGGACGGTGTGGACGAGCGCCGCGCGGTGCTGCGAGAGCGCACCGCAGACCTGGCCTTGTTGGTGGTGCTGGACGATGCCCTCGACGCCGAGACTGTCGAGTATCTGTTGCCGCAAGGGCCGCGCAGCGCGGCCATCGTCACATCGCGCGCGCCGCTGCCGGAGCTGTCGACGGCGGTGCATCGCCGGGTGGCAGGCCTCGATCCGGAGGTGAGCCGCGGTCTCCTGCTGCGCCTGATCGGCCGCCCGGTGCGCGACGAGGACTCGATCAACGTCGTCATCGACCACTCCGCCGGACTACCGCTAGCGCTGCGAATCGTCGGTTCGCGGCTCGCGCTATCCGGCGATGATCTGCTGCCGGAGCTGGCGGAATCCTTGGGCGTCGAGGATCAGCGGCTCGACTCGATGGTGGCCGGTGACCTCGCCGTACGGACCAGTCTGGATCGCACCGTGATCCTGGTAGATGCCGAAGCGCGGCACCTGCTGGAGCGCCTGTCGCTGGTCGGTGTGGCGGAGTTCCCGGCCTGGGTCGCGGCGCCGTTGCTGGACACCGACGAGTCCGTGGGCGAGGCGGCCTTCGCGCGGCTGGTCGACCTCGGACTGGTCGAGCTGGTCAACCGCGGCCGGTACAAGATGCACGCCCTGGTTCGCTCCTACGCTGCTGAGCGGCTGGAGGCTCCGGCTGAGCCCTTGGGCCGGTATCTGCTGTCCTCGCTGCGCCTGCTCGTGGTCGCCGACGACGGGCTCGGGCACGGCTTCACCACGGCCCAGGCGGTGCTGACGCCCCGCGAGACCGTTCTTGAGCAGGCCGAGCACGATCTGGCCGGCAACGAGCGGCAATGGCTGGGCGAGTCCTGGCAGTTGCTGCATGCGGCAGCGACGTCGGCCATTGCTGCCCGCCGGCTCGAGGTGGCAACGGCGCTGGGGCTGAGGCTGTTCAGCTTCTACACCATCGCAGACCTTCGGGAACCCCGGCACGAGCTGTTGCTGGAGCTGCAACGCGTTCTGCGCGACGCCGGCGAGCTGGAGCTGCTCGTCCGGACCGAGATCTGCTTGGTCGCCGCGCTAGGCTCGGCCAATCCGGAGAGCTGGCCGGTCGCGGAGGAGAGCTGGCAGAACGCTCAGCGCAGCGGCTCGGTCGAGCTCAAGGTGCGGACGCTGATCAACCTCGCCAACTCCGTCCGCCGGCAATGCGACTTCGACCGGGACAAGGAGCTCAGCGAACTCGCGCTCGACCTGATCGATCACCACGACGGGCCGGTCATCGTCCGGCACGTGGTCCTGCGCAACCTCGGCCAGAACAGCGTCGTACGGCGTGACTACCCGGCCGCCGTCGAGTGGTTCCGCCAACTGCTCGCCGAGGCGGCGCCCGGAACGGTGAACGAGTTCTTCGGCCAGAACACCCTGAGTGAGATCCTGGTCAAACAAGGCAGCCTCGCCGAGGCCGAAGCGGCCTTGCACCGGGCCCGGGAGATCTGTGCACCGATGCAGAGCCCGTACTTCGACGCGCAGGTCGACTGCCTGACGGCGTACCTGGAGATTCATCGCGGCAACCTGGACGAAGCACAGCGGCTGCTCGATCAGGCGCGCGGACGCTTGGAACGGGTGCCAGTGGACATCGACATGTACCTGAGTGAGTACGGCTCCGAGCTGGCGATGGTTCGCGGCGACGCCGCCACCGGTCGCCGCATCCGGCTCGAGATGCTCGCGACGATGGAGCAGCGCGGTGACCTTCTGGGCGCCTATCAGGTCCGCTACGAGCTGGACAATGACCCCCGGGACCCTCACAACAGGCAGGTTTGAGTAGGTGGACTTCCGATTGCTGGGGGCGCTCGAGGTCCACGACGGTGCGGCCGAGATCAAGCTGGTACGGCGGCAGGAGCGGTTGCTGCTCGCGAGTTTGTTGCTGAGGGCAAATGAGTCGCTGCCGACGGAGCAGCTGATCGATCTGGTCTGGCCGGATGATCCGCCCGAGGATGCGCGGGGCGCCTTGCAGGTCTACGTTTCCCGGCTGCGCAAGGCCGGGATCGCGATCGATGGCAGTCGGGACGGGTACGCCGTACGGGCGCCGGTCGGGAGTGTCGATCTGGAACGGTTTCGGGCTGGTGTTGCCGAGGCTCGCGGGTTGGGGAATGCCGCCGAGCGAGGGACAGCGCTGCGTACGGCGTTGGCGCTGTGGCGTGGAGAGCTGCTGCCCGAGTTGGTGGACCGCGCGATTCGTGATCGGCTCTGCGTTCCGATCGAGGAGGAGCGGCGCCGGGCGGTTGACGAGCGGATCCAGGCTGACCTCGCCGCGGGGTTGCACGCCAAGCTGCTCGATGAGTTGCCGGCTGTCGTCGCGCAGGACCCGACGCGGGAAGCCACCGTGGCGGCGTGGATGACGGCGCTGCACCTGACAGGGCGACGGCAGGAAGCACTGGAGGTGTACGCCGATGTGGCGGCGACACTGTCTGATCAGTTCGGTTTGGAGCCCGCGCCTGCCCTGCGTCGGTTGTACTCGGCGATCTTGCGCAACGATCCGGTGGATCGTGCCGTGTCCGACGACACGGTGCCGCGCGAACTGCCGGTCGACATCTCGCTGCTGGTTGGGCGTGACGAGTTGCTGGCGGACGCCGTACGGGCGTTGAAGGTGGACGCGGCGACGATTTGTTTGTGGGGTGCTGCGGGGGTTGGGAAGTCTGCGGCTGCTACGCGGATTGGGCATCTGGCGGCGGATGCGTTTCCTGACGGGCAGTTGTTCGCGCGGCTGCAGGACGTGGCTGGGGAGCCGGTTCCGGCGCGGACGTTGCTGGGGCGGATGTTGCGGTCGCTGGGGCTGTCGTCCGGTGAAATCCCGGACGATCTGCCGGAACGGCGTGAGGTCTTTCTTCAGCGCACGACGGACCTGGCGCTCCTGCTGGTGCTGGATGACGCGCTTGACAGTGGAACGGTTGAGCAGTTGCTACCGGCTGGATCGCGGAGCGCGGTGATCGTGACGTCGCGCGCGCCGCTGCCTGAGTTGGTCACCGCGGTGCATCGCCAGGTCGTGGGGCTTGATCCGGAGGTGAGCCGGGGTCTTCTGCTGCGGCTGATTGGTCGGCCGGTTCGGGATCAGGAAGCGATCGAGGTGTTGGTCGAGCACTCGGCCGGGCTGCCGCTGGCGCTGCGGATTGTTGGTTCGCGGCTTGCTTTGTCCGGGGATGAGTTGCTGCCGGCGCTGGCGGGTTCGTTGACGCTCGACTCGATGGTGGCGGGTGACCTCGCCGTACGGACGAGTCTGGATCGCAGTCTCGCGTTGGCTGAGCCTCGGACGGCGCAGTTACTGGCTGGGCTCTCGTTGGTTGGAGTGACGGAGTTCCCTGCCTGGGTGGCGGCGCCGCTGCTGGGCCACGACGAGTTGGCCGGTACGGCGGCGTTCGAGCAGCTGGTCGATCTGGGCTTGGTCGAACTCGTCGCGGTCGAACCGCTGCGCCGTTACAAGATGCACGCCCTGGTTCGGTCCTACGCCACGGAACAGCTCGCGGGCGATCCCGCACCCACTCGGCAGCGCTATTTCGAAGCGGTCCATCGGCTGACGGCACTGGCCGACTCCGGCCTCAACCACGGCTGGACCCTCGCGGCACACCTGGAGACCCCCGCAACGCCGGTGCTCCCGGAGGCCGAAGGCGAGATAGAGGCCGACGCGATTCAGTGGTTCGAGGCCAGTTGGTCCCTCATTGATGCCGCAGCCCGCTCTGCTCTTGGCGCTGGTCAACCCGAGCTCGCGGGGACGCTCACGCTCCTGCTGAGCGGCTACCTCAGCCTCCGTGGCTATCGCGAGCCGCACAACCAGCTGTTCCAAACGATTGCCGAGGTCGTTGCCGAGACTGGTCCCCTCGAGCTTTCGGTCAGGCTGGAGCTGGCGTTGTGGATGAAACATCCGGGCACGCCCGCCGATCAGTGGAGCGCGGGCCTCCGGCTCCGCGAGCTGGCCGGACAGACCGGCTCGCTCGACCTGCAGACCAGGGCTGAAATGCAGCTCGCGGAGTCGGCACTGCGCCTGGCCAGGTATCAGGACGCTCATCGGCACGGACTCTTGGCACTCGCGTTGATCGATCGCATGGACGGTCCCGAGTATCTTCGGGTCTTCGCCGTTTGCAGACTGGCCGCCATCGCAGTGGAGCTGCACGACTACGAGGCTGCCGTGCGCTGGGGAGAGCAGGCAGTGGTGCTCGCATCGCCAAACAGCACCGCCCAGGCCGAAAGCAGGCTCCTCGTCGGCGAGATCTACGCCGAGGTGAAGAGGTACGAGCAGGCCGCAGAGCACCTGATCGCAGCAGCGGCGACTGCCCGCGCCCTGTCCGCCGACGACTGCCTCGCCCAGGCGCACTGCCTCCTGGCCGGCGTCAGAGCAAAGCAGGGCAACATCGCCGACGCCCGCTCACTGATGGACGTGCCCAGGACCATTTACGTCCAGGTAGCTGACCCCCATCTACGTATCCGGATCGGTCTGGCCGATGCCGACATTGCGATGACGGCAGGTGAGTTCGCTGAAGGCCGCCGGATCCGCCTTGAGGTGATCGAGTTCGTAGCGGGCCGCGGGGACACGTCTGTTGCCAACTACATCCAAGGGGTCATCGACACTGACCCTCGCGACCCAGCCAACGCCTAAACGAGGGCTAGGGCGGTGAGGGCCACGGCGAGGGCGAGTTCGATGGCTGCGCCCAGTACATCGCCGGTTGTGCCGCCGAGGGTGGTTCGGGCTCGGTGGGTGGTCGCCAGGGCGGCTGCGGTGGCCAGGAGTACGGCGATGGCGGCGGCGTGGACAGAAGAGCCGGTGAGCCACGCCAGGGCTGAGGCTGCAGCCAGTACGACGAGGGTGCTGAGGACTGCGGCCGGTGTCGGGACGGTCGCGGCGACGACTGCGCCGAGGCCGTCGGGGCGGGCGGAGGGGACGGTGGTTCGGCAGGTCCAGACGAGGGTGAGGCGGCTGGCGGTGGTGGCGATGAGGATTGCTTGCCAGCCGAAGCCGGACTGGATGCACGCGGTGAGGGCGGCGATGTCGATCAAGAGTGAGCCGACGATGCTGATGACGCCGAAGGGGCCGATGTCGCTCTGCTTCATGATGCGGAGCATGGTTTCGCGGTCGCGGCGGCTGGCCAGGGCGTCGGCGAAGTCGGCCAGGCCGTCGAGGTGAAGGCCGCCGGACAGCCCAGCCACGACCAGTACGGCGAGGACCGCCGCGAGCAGGTCGGCGTCGGGGCGGACCAACTGCACGAGCGCGACGACGCCGGCCGCGATGCCGCCCAGGACAGCGCCGACCAGAGGCGCGAGCAGCATGGCGCGGCGCCCGACGGTGCGGTCGACGTGGGACGGCATGCCGGCGGGGAGGACGCTCAGGAGGCCGAAAGCCAGGCGGAGTGAGTCGATCATGTGAGGGGAAGGGTTCGGCCGGCGATGGTGTAGAGGGCCTGGTCGGAGGCGAGCGAGATGCCCGTGTTGAGGCGGCCCATCAGGTCGCGGAAGAGTCGGGTGCCGGGGTCGGCGGGGACCACGCCGGCGCCGATGTCGTTGCTGACAGCAACCACACGGCGGCCGGTGGTGGACCAGGCGGTGGTCAAGGCGGCGATGCGATCCTCGACGAGCCCAAAGCGGTCCAGGTCGGACCAGATGTCGAGCGAGTCCATGGTGCGCGAGAGCCAGAGGGTCAGGCAGTCGATCAGCAGCGGGGGACCGGCAGCCGAGAGCAGGGGGACGAGGTCGATCGTCTCGACCAGGCCCCAGGAGGCTGGGCGGCGTGACTGGTGCTTGGCCACCCGGGCTGCCCACTCGCTGCTACCGGAGTCGTCTCCGCCGGTGGCGACGTACAGAACGTCCGGCACGGCGGACAGCAGCCGCTCGGCCGCGAGCGACTTGCCCGAGCGGGCGCCGCCGAGGATGAGGGTGCGGTCAGACATGCGGACTCCTAGGCTCGAACAGGACCGGGGTGTCGAAGGCAGCCTTCCGGGCGGTCCGGCGGAAGGCGTTCAGCACCGGTCGGCCGAGTGCCAGCACCAGTACGGCGCACAGCACGCCGCGCGGGATGTCCCAGCCGAGAGACGTCGCCACGACGAACAGAAGGTACCTGTGCAGGTTGTCGACCAGTGCATCGCCCGGGATGAAGGAGAAGTCGCTGCCGAAGGTGGCGTACGGCCAGAACCACAGGTTCATCACCACGCCGTACAGCAGACCGGCCACGACAGAGTAGGCAGCCAGCAGCAGCAACTCGAGCCGACCGCCCACCCGTGGCAGCAGGCCAGCGAAGCAGCCCACCCACGCGCAGGCGAACATCTGGAACGGCATCCACGGCCCGACGCCACCACTGATCAGCGCACCACCGAGCAGCGACACGGACCCGAGGACGAAGCCGAAGCCGGCCCCGAAGGCTCGCCCGGCCAGCACCAGCAGGAAGAACCCCGGCTCCAGCCCCGCAGTACCCGGACCCAAGGTCCGCAGCGCCGCACCGACCGCAGCCAGCATCCCCAGCAGGGAGATGACCTTCGCATCGATCCCTGACTCGGACAGCTCAGCCAGTACGACGGCCACTAGCAGGGGCAGCAGCAGAACGAACAGCCACGGCGCATCGGTCGTGTGGCCAATCGCCGACGCACCGGCCTGGTCAGTCCGCCATAACAGCGGCCAGGCGAACGCCACCACGCCAACCAGCGACGCCAGCAACAGCGTGCCGGTGCTGCGTGGCCGCAGCCGGATCAGGTTCACGATGCGCGCTCCAGAGCCGTGGCGACCTCGCCGACAGTCAAGAACGTCAGTGGGGCCAGAATCTTCGCCACCTGCGGCGCAAAGGCGGGGGAGTCCGCCACCACGGTCGCAGTCTCGCCCTCACTCACCAGCTCACCGTCAGCAAGCACCATCACCCGAGTGGCGACCTCAGCGACCATCTCGACGTCATGTGTCGACAGCACGACCGCATGCCCTGCCGCTGCCAGCTCCCGCAGGATCTCGACCAGCCGTCGCTTAGCGCCGTAGTCCAGCCCTCGCGTGGGCTCGTCGAGCAGCAACAACGGCGGAGCACCACACAGTACGACGGCCAGTGCCAGACACAACCGCTGTCCCTCGGACAGGTCCCGTGGATGCAGTTGGTCGTCCACACCTGGTGCCAGCCGCTCCAGGACCGCCCGGCAGGTCCCAGCCGCGACCCGGAAGTCCGCATCGGCGCCAGAGCACTCGTCTGCGACTGTTGCCGCATACAACAGATCAGCCGGCTCCTGTGGAACCAGTCCGACCGCCTTGACCAGTTTGGCCGGCCGGGTACGGCGTGGGTCGGCTCCAGCGGCGGTCACCGTGCCGGAGCGCGGCGGGACGATCCCCACCAGCGCGTTGAGCAGTGTGGACTTCCCAGCGCCGTTGCGGCCCATCACTGCAACGATTTCACCGGCCCGGATGCTGACAGACACGCCACGCAAGGCAGTCACAGCTCCGTAGCCAACGACGAGCTCACTGCACCGGGCTAACTCGGCGCCAGTCACCGTAGGCCGCCGTAACGGCTGCACATCAGCCAGCTGACTCCGCAGCGCTACGGCAGCGCGCCGTGCATCCCGCACCGACAACGGCAGGGGAGACCATCCTGCCAGCCGCCCGAGTTCCACGACCGGCGGTGCGACCGGTGCGGTCACCATCTGGTCCGCCGGCAGCCCGGTCGACACCAGGCCGATCCCGCCTGGCACCTCGATCACACGGTCGGCGTACTGGATCACCCGCTCCAGCCGATGCTCCGCCATCACCACAGTGACACCCAGGTCGTGCACAAGCCGCTGCAACGCGGCCAGCACCTCCTCAGCCGCCTGTGGGTCCAGTGCCGAGGTCGGCTCGTCCAGCACGAGCACAGCAGGGTGCGAAGTCAGTGCAGCCCCGATAGCGGTTCGTTGCCGTTGGCCACCGGACAGCGACGTCAGCGCCCGATCCCGGACGTCGGCCAGCCCCAGCAGATCCAGCGTCTCCTCAACCCGGCGCCGCATCACGTCAGGCGCCGTACCGAGGGACTCCATGCTGTACGCGAGCTCGTCCTCCACGGTGTCGGTGACGAACCCGGTCATCGGGTCCTGCCCGACGAACCCGACCACGTCGGCCAGATCACGCGGCCGATACTCGCGCGTGTCCCGCCCGTTCACCAGCACCCGTCCGGCCAGCGTCCCGCCGGTGAAGTGGGGCACCAGACCGTTGATCGCCCGCAACAAGGTGGACTTGCCGGAGCCGGTCCGCCCAATCACGAGCGCCAGCTCACCTTCCGGCACCGTGAAGCTCACATCCCGTACGGCGGGCGCCACCGCGCGGTCGTACGTGATCGTCACCCGGTCGAATTCGATCACGCTGCAGCCCCCACTCTGACCGGCGGTGCGACCAGTGCTGGCGCCAGTCCGATCAGTACGCCGACCACCGGCAGCAGTGGAATCGGCGGTACGACGAGTGGGCCGTCCAGCAGTAGTCCGTGCACCCCTCGCACCGCAGCGACCACCATGACCGCGGCTGCGACCGCACCGGCCGCAGTCACCAGCCACTCGGGCAGCGCCCACGGATCGGGCCGATAGCGCGTCCGCGTCACCCGCTGCCGGCCAATGCCGAGTGCGCTGACCGCCAGCAGGAGTCCGATCGCCAGTGCGGTCAGGGCGAACGGGAAGGCGAGTGAGTCCGTCAGCAGCGCGTAAACGCCGAGCAGAATGCCCAGCAACCCCAGAAGTACGCACAACCCGGTGAGCTGCCGCTGCCGGCGCGGGACCTGAGCAGTCCGGCCGTAGCCACGCGAATCCATCGCTGCGGCCAGCTCCACCGACCTGTCCAACGCGCCCTCCAGCACCGGCATTGCCGTGGTCCGGAACGAACCGCGTGTCCGCCCGCGCAACCGCCGGGCGGCCCGGATGCGGCGCGCGTCGGTCACCAACTGCGGTGCGAAGGTCAGAGCGACCACGCAGGCCACACCCATCTCATAGAGGGCCCCAGGCAACGACTTGAGCAGCCGCTTGGGACTGGCCAGTGCGTTGGCCGCACCGATACAACACAACATGACGGCCAGCTGCCCGCCGTCGTACAGGGCGGTGAGGACCGCCTCCAAAGTGACCTGTCCGCCGAGCTTGACCCCAGCAGCCCAGCCTGGCAAGGGGATCTGCGGCAGCGTGAACAGCACGATGTTGCCCTGCGAGCGCGTCGACAGCAGCGCCTGCAGGACGATCCGGATCCCGATCACCGCCAGACCGAGCTTGAGGAACGCAGTGAAGCTGTGCGCCCACGGAGCATCGGTACGGCGGGCTGCCACCACGAACCCGGTCACCACCAGGATCAGGACGAGCAGCACGGGATTCCGGGTCCGGCTGGCGGCGACCGCCATCCCGAGTGCCCACAACCACCAAGCCCCGGGATGCAGCGCCCGGGGGAGCGTCAAGCGGTCGACAGCACGCACTACGTGCGCCGGCGGCGCACGAGAGTCACACCGCCCGCGATCAAACCGCCGACAAGCAGCACCACCAACGCCAGCGGCCACCACATGGCACTGCCCTGGACGTCGTTCTCCAGCGATCCGGTCGGCCGCGACGAGCCGCTCGGGGCCGTGATCTGTAGCGTCACCGGAGTGTCGGTGGCCGGCACCTGGATGCTCTTCACCGGCTCACCGCAGCCCTTGACCGGGTAGCCCTTGATCCCGCAGGTCAGGCCCTTCTCGAGCCGGGTCGGCCCGACTGCGGACAGCACCTGCGCGCCGTTCGACTTGGGGTCCGTCACCACACAGGTCCCGGTGGCCTCGCCGGCGCGATCCCCGGTCGGCTCGTCGTCCGCCGTACCGGGGTCGACCACGACGGCCACCCGCTTCTTACCTGCCTCGGCCGGCACATCGCGGCAGATCGCCTCGAAGTCACCCTTGGCCCGAGGCACTCGCGGCTTCGCGCCACCGACGGCGTACCGCCAGCCTTCGACGGACCCGTCCGCCGGTACGACGCCGTCCGGGCCCTTCTGCGCGAACGCCCAACTGGGCGACGTCCACTGGTAGTAACCCCAGAAACGGAAGCCGTCCTCGGCATGCGCCTGGGTGGCGGCGGTCCCGGCGAGCAGCAGGCCCGCCACCAGACTAAGAAGCAGTCGCTTAGCAATCACCCAAGCAGCGTAATGCCTAGCAGGTGTCTGCTACTCCTGCGCCTCCAGCGACATCGGGCCGTAGACCTCGCGCTCGTCCTCGAGCAGGAAGACCTGCCCGACACCCTTCTCGACGAGCTCGCGCCAGATCTCGCCCAGCCAGCTCTCGGCGTCACCCTGAGCGGTGAACTCGGTGCCACCGACCTCGCTCGGGTCGACGACGGCGCCGGTCGGGGTCTCGAACCGCCACACCCAGCTCATGAGCCGGGCCGGGTCTGCGGGGAGTTCTGCGCGGTCTTGGCCGGATCGCGCTCGATGATGCTACCGAGCGCCTCGTCGATCCGCTTCAGCTGCGTCTCCTCGAGCTTCACCCCGGAGGCCTTCACGTTCTCGACGACCTGCTCGGGCCGGGAGGCGCCGACGATCGCGGAGGCGACGTTAGGGTTCTGCAGCACCCAGGCGACGGCCAGCTGGCCGAGCGAGAGGCCGGCCTCGTCGGCGATCGGCTTCAGTTCCTGGACGCGGGTCAGGACGTCGTCGTTCAGGAACCGCTTGATCATGTTCGCGCCGTTGGCGTCGGTGGCCCGCGAGCCCTCCGGCGCGGGCTGACCCGGCAGGTACTTGCCGGTCAGCACACCCTGCGCGATCGGGGAGAAGACGATCTGGCTGATGCCGAGCTCCTCCGAGGCCGGGACGATCTCGGCCTCGATTGTGCGCCAGAGCATGCTGTACTGCGGCTGGTTCGAGACGAACGGGATGCGCAGCTCGCGGGCCAGCCGGTGGCCCTCCTGCAGCTGCTCGGCCGTCCACTCCGAGACCCCGATGTAGAGCGCCTTGCCCTGGCGGACCACGTCGGCGAAGGCCTCCATGGTCTCCTCGAGCGGCGTCTCGGTGTCGAACCGGTGTGCCTGGTACAGGTCGACGTAGTCGGTCTGCAGGCGCTTCAGCGAGGCGTTGATCGACTCGTGGATGTGCTTGCGGGACAGGCCGGTGTCGTTCGGGCCGCCGGGGCCGGTCGGCCAGTAGACCTTGGTGAAGATCTCCAGCGACTCGCGCCGCGCACCCGCCAGCGCCTCACCGAGGACCGATTCGGCCTTGGTGTTCGCGTAGGTGTCGGCGGTGTCGAACGTGGTGATACCGGCGTCCAGAGCCGCCTGCACACACGCCTTCGCCTGATCGTTCTCCACCTGGGAACCGTGGGTCAGCCAGTTCCCGTACGAGATCTCGCTGACCTTCAAACCACTGTTGCCGAGATAGCGGAAGTCCATACCCCGACCCTACCCGGTTCCGATCAGCTCAGTTGGCCTCTCTCAATTGGGCCGTTCGCCGCGCTTCACCATCGGCTTGGGCAGCCGCCAGCGGCGCATCTGCATGGTCCGCCGGACCGCGTAGAACCCGATCCCCTTGGTCGGCTCGCCGGGGTGCCGCTTCGCGACCGCCTTCTTCAGCCCGCCCGACAGCAGGAACCAGTCGCCGAAGATGAACAGCACCATGATCAGGAAGAAGATGTTCACCAGCCCGGCCAGCCACGGGTACTGCCGCGAGAACACGACGCCGACCAGCGACACCACGAGCAGGATCGGCAGCGCGAACTCCATCACCGAGAAGCGCGCGTCCACGTAGTCGCGGGCGAAGCGCCGTACCGGGCCCTTGTCGGCGGCCGGGAGGTAACGATCGTCACCGGTCTGCAGGGCCGACTGCATCTTGGCCCGCTCGGCGGCCATCTTCTCGCGGCGCAGCGCCGAGGCCTCCTTGCGGTTGCGCGGTTTCTTGTACGCCGCCTTGCGGGCCGCCTCGGCTTCCTTGCGCGACGGCGTCGGCCGGCCCTTGCCGCCGGCCTTGGCCTGGGGTTCGGCAGGTACGGTGGCACTAGTTGTATCTGACTTGGTACGACGGAACACGGGCTCTGGACCTCATTCGGCAAGAAAGTCGCGACTCGGGGTGGTCCCCGGATACTTCCACCCCTAGCTTATCGGGGTCGGTATCCGGGCCGGTCCTGATGGTGTGGTGACCCGTAGGGACATAGGGTGGTTGACACGCACGCCGGGTCGACGCTCCGGCACAGAAGGGGTACGGATATCGATGAGCATCTTCAAGCGGATGTCGACGATCTTCAAGGCCAAGGCGAACACCGCCCTGGACAAGGCTGAGGATCCTCGCGAGACCCTTGACTACTCGTACCAGAAGCAGCTTGAGCTGCTTCAGAAGGTACGCCGCGGTGTGGCCGATGTGGCCACCAGCCGGAAGCGGGTGGAGCTGCAGGCATCGCAGCTGCAGGCGCAGTCGGCCAAGCTGCAGGAACAGGCACAGAAGGCGCTCTCGATGGGCCGCGAGGATCTGGCCCGCGAAGCCCTGACCCGCAAGTCCGGGCTGCAGGGGCAGATCGACGATCTGACCACTCAGCACGCCCAGCTGCAGGGTGAGGAGGAGAAGCTCACGCTCGCTTCGCAGCGGCTGCAGGCCAAGGTCGAGTCCTTCCGGACCAAGAAGGAGACCATCAAGGCCACCTACACCGCGGCCGAGGCGCAGACCCGGATCAACGAGGCCTTCTCGGGCATCTCCGAGGAGATGAGCGACGTCGGTCTGGCCGTGCAGCGCGCCGAGGACAAGACCCTGCAGATGCAGGCCCGGGCCGGTGCGATCGACGAGCTGCTGGCTTCCGGCGCGCTCGACGACGCCAGCGGTTCGCAGAAGGACAGCATCACCCTGGAGCTGGAGCGCCTGTCGTCCACCTCCGGTGTCGACGACGAGCTGGCCGCCATGAAGGCCCAGCTGTCCGGTGGCAGCGCGCCGAAGGAGCTGTCGGGTGATCCCGCAGCCCCGGCTGCCGCGAGTCAGCAGCCGGCAACTGCGCCTGTTTCAGAGCCGGCACGACCCCAGGACGGAGACGTTCGATGATCGTTCGCATCATGGGTGAGGGCCAGTGGGAGCTCGCCGACGAGAGCCTCGACCAGCTGAACGCGGTCGACGGCGATCTGGAGAAGGCCGTCGCGGCCGGCGACGAGGCCGGTTTCCGGACCGCCTTCGCCGCGCTGCTGGACTTCGTCCGCTCCGGCGCGAAGGTGCCGGACGGTGACCTGCACGATTCCGACGCGATCCTGCCGCCGAGCGACAGCTCGCTGGCCGAGATGCGTGAACTGATCAGCGGCGACGGTCTCATCGCCGGCTGACACCCCGACCCCCGCGTCGGTGAACCCCTGGAGCCGGAACCGGTTCCGGGGGTTTCTCTTTGTCAGTAACAAGTCTCACGCTCGGTAGCGCACGGGTAAACACTCGTGGGAATGCTGTTCGACGCTCGTTCGACGTAGTACTCTCTTGCTCACGCCGTTGTGGGGGCGGTGTTGGACGACTGTCCGTGACGGGGAGTGGGTTGGTCACGGCTGTCGCTGTTCACCTGTGGGGGGTGACTGTGCGTGACTGAAATTGTCATGTCCGAAGGTCTGGCCGAACCGGCCGATCTTCGGCCGACGGCTTCGGGGGAACGTCGTCGGCCGGTCTGGGTAGTTCCGGACGAGGTGCAGGCGACCGTGCCGCGATCGGCACGTTTCACCGAGGCACGCTGGGTGGCCAGGTATCGGCGAGCTGCGCTCGCCGGGGACCTGACCGCGGCGCTGATCGGGGTTTCGCTGGCGCTGCTCGGCCGGTTCGGGGCCCAGATCAATATCGGCTATCTGGTGATCGGGGCCCTGACTCCGATCGCCTGGCTGGTCTGCGTGGCGCTGGCTCGTGGGTACGAGAGCCGGTACTTCGGGACCGGGCCGGAAGAGTTCCGGTCCGTCATCCGGGCCGCCGTGGCGTTGACCGCCGCGGTCGCCATTACGTCGTACGCGACCAAGAGTGAAGTTGCTCGTGGTTTCGTCCTGCTCGCGGTGCCGATGACGTGTCTGGCGGCCATGATCGGCCGCTGGGTGCTGCACCGGCAGATCTCTTGGCGCCGGTTCGCCGGCCGGTGCATGCGCCGGGTGCTGGTGGTCGGCCGCAACGACCAGGTGACCACGCTGCATCGGCACCTGGAGGAGCGGCCCGCCGACGGATACGTCGTCGTGGCCAGCTGTCTGCCACGCGGTGACGTGTTCGAGGAACCGGTTTCGGACCGCCTCGGCCGCACCGAGATGGACGTCCTGGCAGCAGTCGACCAGTACGACGTCGACGTGGTCGCCGTCGCCGCCGATCCGGAGCTGACCGGGCACTCACTGCGCAAGCTGTCGTGGGCGCTCGAGCAGCGGGGCGTCGATCTGATCGTCTCGCCGGGCATCGTCGAGGTGGCCGGGCCGCGGATCTCGATCCGGCCGGTGGCCGGTCTGTCGCTCCTGCACCTGGAGCGGCCGTCAGTCAGCGGTGGTCCGCACCTGATGAAGGCGGTCTTCGACCGTGTCGTCGGGGTGCTGATGCTGCTTGCGGTGTCACCGGTGCTGCTCGTCGCTGCCACGCTGGTCAAGCTGACCAGCAAGGGTCCGGTGCTGTTCAAGCAGACCCGGGTCGGCCGTGGCGGGGAGCAGTTCGCGATGTTCAAGTTCCGCACGATGGTCGTCGACGCGGAAGAGCGCAAGGCCGACCTGGTCGCCCTGAACGAGGGCAACGGCATTCTGTTCAAGATGCGGGACGACCCGCGCATCACCAAGGTCGGCAAGTACCTGCGCCGTTTCTCGATCGACGAACTGCCGCAGCTGATGAACGTTCTCCGGGGAGAGATGTCATTGGTCGGCCCGCGGCCGCCGTTGCAGTCCGAGGTCGCGCTGTACGCGATCGACGACTCCCGCCGGATGCTCGTCAAGCCGGGCCTCACCGGACTGTGGCAAGTGAGTGGACGCAGCGATCTGACCTGGGAAGAGTCCATGCGGCTCGACCTGCGGTATGCCGACAACTGGTCGATCGCACTTGATCTGCTGATTCTCTGGAAGACCGCCCGCGCCGTACTGGGGAGTGCCGGCGCCTACTGACCGAAACGGGCCCGCGGGGGACAGAACACGCGGGCCACGACACAAAAGAGCGGTGCATTCCCGAGGGGGGAATTCATGGTGCAGCAACTCAGTGCCGAATCCGGTACTGATTCCGAAATGACCGCGGTCCGGTCCGAGGCAGCGACCTTGGTGATCGAGGCCGCGTCCGGCGACCAGGATTCCTGGAGCCGGCTGGTCGACCACTACGCACGGCTCGTCTGGGCCGTCACCCGCAGTTTCCGGCTCAGTGACAGCGATGCCGCAGATGTTTCTCAGATGGTGTGGCTGCGGTTGCTCGAGCACATTCACCGCGTCGACCCCGAGCGGGTCGGCGCCTGGCTGGTCGTCACGACCCGCCGCGAATGCCTGCGGGTGCTGGCGTTTCGCAAGCGCGTGCTGCTGACGTACGAGTCGACGGCCTTCGAGGAGCAGCCGGGGGACCAGCCGGAGCTGGACGCCGACATGATCGCTCTCGAGCGGGCCGCCGATGTGCGGGAGGCGCTGGAGACACTGCCGGACCGCTGGCAGGAGATGCTCGGCATGCTGATGGCCGACCCGCCCGCGCCGTACGCGGAGATCTCGGCGAAGATCGGGATTCCGATCGGCAGTATCGGCCCGATTCGAGGCCGGTGTTTGGACAAACTCAGACTGCTGCTTGCCTCCTGAAACAGCAGTGAGTTGGCCCAAATAATAGGCACAGCGCCCGGTTCCGCAATCGCCAGGATCAGAGCATGACCCACGCGGTGCGGACCGGGCGCTGAGTGCTGTTCGGCCACTGCAGCAGGAAGCTGACCAGTCGTGTCTCGCCGGGACCGTCGGCCCCGCGGGACTCGACCTGCACCGGCCCGGCCGGCGTGACCCGGAGCTCGACCGTCAGCTCGGTCTGCCCGTGGACGTCGACGTCCAGGCTGATCCCGTGCCCGGTGAACCGCAGCTGCCGGGATCCTTCGTTGCCTGGCGCATCAACAAGGCTGTCGAAGATCACATCCAGTACGTCGAGATCCCGCTCATGCCGCCCGAACGCGGCATAGCCGACAGAGCGCACGAGGGCGATCTGCGTGCAGGCACGCTCGGGGGGCGGAGAGGTCATCAGGCGTCAGCGCTCCCCGGAGACCTTGATGACGGAGTCCTCGTCCTGCCCGTACGGCGCGCCCTGCCAGGCCGCCCAGTTCACCGAGTTGCCCTGTTCGTGGACGATGAAGTTCCACGGGCCGCTGTAGGTGTTGGCGTAGAACTTGTTGGCCTGCTTGAAGGTGATGGCGTCCTCGATCGTCCGGGCCTGGTACGGCGACCAGTCGGGGAAGGTGCCCCAGTTCGAGAAGATGCCGTTGTAGCCGCAGCCGGCGTTCGACGCGCACTTGACGCCGAGCTTGTCCGGGTTGAGGTTGAACGTGTTGTCGTGCACCCGCACGTTCTGGGTCTTCCAGCGGCAGTCGCTCAGGTAGGGCTGCTTGGTGATGTTCTGGGCGTTGCAGGTCTTGATCGTGGCGACCTTCGGGTTCACCAGCGTCCCGGACCCGGTGCTGGTGTTGGCCGGCGAGCCCGCGAACCGATCGGCGTTCTCCCACAAGATGACGCCGGACCAGTTGTCGGTGAAGACGTTGTCGGTCACCTCGAGGGTCTGCCCGTACTGCCCGGGGACCCGCTTGTCCGCGCCGGACTCGGACAGGTACAGCGCCGGTGCCGGGAAGCCCTCGTTCTCCGGGCCCTTGCCCAGGCCGTTGCGGATGAAGTTGTTGCGCCGGATCAGCGCGTTGTAGCTGGTCTCGTAGATCAGGCCCTCGGCGTAGTTGCCCGAGATGTAGTTGTCCTCGATCGTGAAGTCCGCGTTGTTCGTGTCGGCCCACAGCCCCGGCCCGTGGTTGTCGTGGATCCAGTTGCCGCGCACCGCCGCCCGGGTGACCGTCCAGAACTTGCCGCCACCGGTGCACCCGCAGGCCGGCCGCAGGTTCTCCCAATCGTCGACGTTGTTCCCGGTGATCTCGTTGCGCTCGACGGTGATGTCGGCGACCGCGTTCGGGTTGTAGGCGTTGAAGCCGTACTGGCCGTTGTCGCGCAGGCAGTTGCCGCGGACGACGTTCTTGCTGCCGATCATCAGGCCCGCGCCCGCGTTGTCCTTGATGGTGCTGGCCTCGATCGTCCAGCCGGTGGCGGAGTTGTGGTTGACGACGCCTTCGTCGTTGTTGGCCTTGCGGGCGCCGAAGTTCTGGATGGTGAGGTGACTGATCAGCACGTTCTCCGCGTAGCCGGTGAAGGCGTACCGGTTCTGCTTGCCGCCGTCCAGGATCGCCCCGGGCGCGCCGATGTAGCGGTTGCCCTTCTTCGGGATCACCTGCAGGAACTCGCCACCGTCGAGCCGATGCGTGCCCGCGGCAAGGTAGAACGTCGTACCGGCGGGACGCTGGGCGGTGAGGTCCTGGAGGTTCTGGGTGGTGCTGACCGAAACTGCTCCCTTCGGCGCAGTGGCCGGACCGTTGAGAACCTGGGCGTTCCCGCAGATGGCAACCGGCGGTTTGCCCGGCGCGGTCAGGGACTTGACGGGTGCGGTGGCAGCGCCGTTACCGCCGCCGATCGGGTTGTTCCCGGTCAGCAGGACGGCAGCTGAGACCAGCCCGACCAGCGCGACAGCGCTGCCGGCAACGATGAGCCGCCGCGAGCTGTACCACCTGGTTCCGCGGCCGGGGGCCGGCGGGGACGGTGTGCGCTGTTCCATGGTTCTTCCTTCGGGGCCTGGCGGGCTGCTGGGTGGCTAACTGGGAACCGGGTTCGCCATCGCGAACCGGTACACGTCGAGCAGTTGCTCGAGATTGCGTTCGGGATCGTGAGTCGTCTCGTACGTCGTCCGGGCGTTGCGGCCCAGGTCGAGGTACTTGTCGGGACAGGCGTCCACATCGAGCAGGAGCTTGGCCAGCTCGTCCGGACGGCCCGGATCGAACAACGCTCCGTCGACACCGTCGGTTACGAGTTCGCGGAAGGAACCGTGCGCCGACGCCAGCAGCGGGACCCCGACAGCCATCGCCTCGACCACCACCAGGCCGAAGGTCTCCTCCCATTCCGAGGGCAGCACGACCGCCCGCGATTCGCCGATCAGGCCGAAGATGTCGGACTTGGTGAGCATTCCGCGGAGCTGGACCGAGGGCCGATCTGCTGCCCAAGCAGTCACTTCGTCGAGCATCGGACCGCCGCCGGCAATGGCCAGCTGCAACGCGTCGTCACCCGCGACCGCGCGATACGCGTCCCAGCCCTTCATCAGCAGCGGTGCGCCCTTGGCCGCGTCCAGCCGGCCGACATACGTGACCTGACGCTGCGGAGTGCTGGCCTGCGGGCCGTCGTACGGGACGTAGTTGTAGCGGACGAAACTGCGGTCGGCGTCGAAGTCCATCCCGGCGAGCAAGGTGCGCTGTGAGTCGGAGATGAACAGGTACGCCGAGACCAGGTTCTGCCAGGTACGCCGATGCGAACGCGTGTTGAGAACCGTCGTTGCGGTCGCGAGCTTCGATCCGCGGTAGCAGCTGTTCCGGATGGCCGGGAGTGGATTGCCGCCGGCGCAGTCGTGGCAGACCGAACCCTCGCGGTAGAAGTCACCGCTTGCGCAGAGCAACTTGTAGTTGTGCAAGGTGATCACCACCGGCACACCAGCAGCACGGCAGGCATAGAGCACCGACGGGCTGAGCACCGGGAACGTGTTGTGCACATGGACGACGTCCGGCTGGAACTCCCGCAGCTCCGCAGCCAGGTCGCGCTTGCTGGTCGGGTTCCAGATCACGCGCGCAGGCAGGGTGGCCTTCTTCCAGGCCGGCCATTCTTCGATCTCGTCGCTCAGCCGCTCGAAGAGCCGGACGTCGTGGCCGAGACCGGCGAGGGCCTCGCGCTCCTGATCGACGACCCGGTTCTCACCGCTCGGCGCGGTCGACCGGTACCTGTTGTGGACCAGCAGAATCTTCATCAGGCGCCGCCTTCCCGGGAGGGTCTCGGATACACGAGTGATGCGGCCAGCGTCAGCTCCAGCAGGTATGGCGACGCCTCGCTCAGCCCGGTCTCGGTGAACGACGCCACGACGCAGTACGCGACGATGAACAACGCGATCGCCCGCCGCGGGCCCTGCGGGGTGAACCAGGCGCCGACGAACACGAACAGCACCATGGCGATGCAGAACGCGACACCGAGGACACCGACGTCGAAGTACGTGCCGAACCAGTTGCTGTCGATCGGCAGTCCGGTGAACGACTTGTTGGACAGCCCGAAGCCGAAGAGGGTCTCGAACGTCGAGCGCGGTTGCGCCAGGATTCCGTCCCACACCACCTTCCGGCCGGTCAGCGCACCGAGCTCCTCGGTGTCCTGGCCACGAGCCAGCCAGGTCGTTACCACTGAGCCAATGGTCAGTGCTCCGGCCGAGAAGACCCCGATGGCGATCGCGAACAGACGCCGTGCCCGGGCTCGCGCCGTGAACAGGCTGAGCCCAGCGATCACGCCGCCGACCAGCAGAGCGATCAAGGCAGTGCGAGTGTGGGTGAGCAGCAGAATCGGGACAGTGACCAGGACAGCCAGTACGGCGACCTCGCGGCGCAGCAGACCTGCCATCCAGAGCACAGCGGTGAGTCCGGTCGCCATCGCCGCATAGTGGCCGACCTGCGTCGCCGGGATCGGCCACAGCACGCCGCTCAGGCGGTCGTCGACCATCGCGCCGCCGGGAGAGATCAGCACGCCGGCGAGGACTGTCCCGATGATTGCCCAAAGCATCATCAGGTGGGTCCGCACGAGCAGGAGGTCGCGCCGCGTCCACCACGGTGACAGCAGCCAGAGCACCAGGACGAACAGCGTCAACCGGGTCGACCGGTACAGCGCTCCGACCAGGAACTCGGCTCGCAGACTCGAGATGACCGCCTCGGTGACCAGGAGGCTACCGAGGAACATGTAGACGCTGGGGCGGACCCGCAGCGGCCGGTTCACCGTCAGGACCAGCAGCAGCGCCAGCGGCAATGAGCCCTGCGCGATCAGCCGGCCGAGCGCGCTCGGGATCGGAATCAGCAAGCGCGAGTCCGGGAAGAACGTCAGCACGTTCATCACCAGCAGCGCCCAGACCAGCTGCACGCGACGGCGACGCCGCCGTTCCGGTGGAACCGGGCGGAAACCCGGCTTCGGGACCAGCCGCGCGCTAAGCGCAGCGATCGGGCTCATCGCGAAAACATTCCGAGATCAACAGCTGTCGGGGACGCCTCGGCCTCGGTGGCACCGACGCCTTCGTCGGTCTTGTCCGCGTTGAGCACGATGGCCGAGTCGATCTCGAGCCCGGCCAGGCGCAACATCTCGCCGGTGGCCTTGACCTTGGCCGCGGTCGACCGGCCGGCCGTCACGACGACCTCCGCGCGCGATGCCCAGCTGCCCAGGTGGTCGGCGCCCAAGGCCGGTTCCAGCGTGGCCAGGCTGATAACCAGGTCGGCAGCTTCCCACGCAGTATCCAGCTGTACGTCGCCGGAGCCGGCCGGACGGTTGCTGTCGCCGATCCGCAGATAGCAGCCCTCGGGCGGGAGCGCGGTCGGAGCGGGCAGGTGCACGGTGATCCGGCGGTCTTGCCCGGCCAAGCTGGAATCCCGCGTGCCGGGCTCGGTGACACCGAGCTTCGCAGCCAGTGCCTTGCTTCTGGTCAGGTCGGCGACAAGGACGTTCTTGCCTTCGTCAGCCAGCGAAACCGCGAGCGACGCCACCGCCAGGGCACCGGCCTGTACGTCGTCGACGCTGACCACGACCATCGCCGGTACCGGGTGCTCGGCCCAGCTGATCCGCCGGCCGAGATGCTGCGATAGCAGCTGGATCCCCCGGTGCTTGGACTGCTTGGCGCGCAGCAACCGGCCGAACGGCAGCCACTGCCGCGGAGCGCGGCCGGTGCTGAGGCGGATGCGAGCGCCCAACGCGTTCGAGATGTCCTGCCGCTTCCACAGCCGGTCCGAGATCAGCGCCCGGATGATGACGAAGCCGAGGCCGAGGAACAGACCGGCGATGAGACCGGTGATTGCCTTGAGGGCCAGCATCTTCTTCCACGAGCTGGGCACCGCGGCCGGTGCGTCGAGCAGCCGGCTGCTGTTCATCTTGGACGCGGACGACGTCGAGTCGATCAGTTCCTGCTGGACGAACTTGACCTTGTCCTGCGCGTTGTTCAGCCGGGTCATCTCCGCGCTGTTCGGGCGCTTGGGGTCGGCCGGGTCGTCGCCGCCGGCGGTCACGGCTGAGCGAGCCAGTGCCGCTTCGTTCTGTGCGGTCGCCAGGTCACGCTTGAGTGGCACGTCCTGCAGGGCGATCTGCTCGCGCCGGAACTTCAGGTAGGCCTGCGCGATCCCGGTGGCCAGTTGGGTGGCCGCCTCGTCGGTCGGCGCGGTCGCCTTGATCTCCAGCACCCGGCTCGTGACCGCGGTGACGGTGTACCGCGCGAGCAGGTCGTCGGTGGTGTCGGGCAGTTGCAGCGACGTGATCACGCGGCTGGCGACAGTCCGCGTCGTGGCCAGGCTGACCTCGGTCGCCATGGCCTTCGGCGGGTCGTCGCCCTCCCGCGTGGTCATCAGCAGCCGGGCCGCCGCGTTGTGCGGAGCCGGCAGCACGAAGTGCACTGTCACTCCGCCCAGGAACCCGATGATGGCCAGGACGAGCCACAGCCGCAGGTGCCGGACGATCGCGTCGCGCAGGAAGCGGAAAGTGACCAGGCTGTCCGGCGGATGGGCAGCCGAGCGCTCGGTGTCGAACAGGCCGTCTTCGTCGTCCCAGCGGTTGCTGGGACGAGCTGCCTCCGAGTACTGCTGGTTCGTCATCGGTTCCGCCTTGCCGTGCCGGTGAGAAGCGTGGGTAGCCGCGAGCCCGAACGGCGCTGCGACTGCGAGACCCGGCCGATGGTCCGGTCGAACGGGTCCGGATCGGTCACCACAATGCCGTCGATGGTGCGATCGTCCGCGGTGGTGGCGACGGCCAGCCGGGCCAGCTCCTCGGCCGTGACAGTGCCGGCCGACAGCGCGATCACGGTGCGCGTCGTGCGGTCACCGGCCAGCTGCGGGTCTTCGCGGTCAACCACCGTGAGGTAGATGTCCAGCGTGGCGTCTTCGTCCTGGCCGGTGTGGTGCTGGTCGATCACCAGCGTGCTGGTGATACCGAACGTCGACGCGAACGCAGCCAGCTGCGGGCCGAGGGAGCGGGCCTTGTCGTCGTCGGCGAACGAGATGACGGTCAGCGAGGATGGCGGGCCACCCTTCACATCCAGGCCTAGATGGTGCAGCGTCTTGCGCAGACTCCACGCGTCGACCGCGGTCGGTGCGTAGTGCTCGAGCAGGTCGGCCCAGTCGGACGGATCCTGCGCCGGGTACGACGAGACCGACGCCAGGACCGGGAGTCCGACCGCGTCCGAGATCTCGTCGCGCAGCCGCAGTCTGCGGTCACCGCGGGCACGAGCCACAGCGATGATCGCTCCGACGATGGCACCGATCAGTGCGCCGAGCCCGCCGTACATGCCGAGGTGCATGAGCATGTTGCCGCCGTGCGCGTCAGTCGCGCTCTCCAGCGTCCGGGCGCCGGTGCGCTTGCCCAGGTCACCCGGGAGCTGCTTGTCGGTCGTGACGAAGACCAGGTAGACCTGCGCGACCGCATTGGCGAGCTGGACGGACTGCTTGGCCGTGGTGCCCTTGGCCTCGATCCGGATCACATCGTCGGTCACAGCGGTCGCTTTGACCCGCTCCCGCACCACCTCAGTGGTCAGTGCGGGTGCGAGGTTCTGGCCGGCGCTGTGCAGCACCGGACCGCTCTCGGCGATGTAGACCTGCGTTTCGATGCTCTGCGAGCCGGCCGTCGTCGATCCGGAGGCCGCGGGCGGTGGCGGAAGCACCACCAGTGCCGCCGCCGTGTAGAACGGCGGCCGCACAAAGGCATAGGCCACACCGAGCAGAAGCCCAACCACGGCCACCACGATAACCAGCAGCCGCTGGCGCCGAATGGCTTGCCAGGACTTTTTGACGTCGAGCTGTTGCGCGCTCACAGGCCCCCTCCAAGCGAACGAACTACTTCGTGTTCGCAGTAATAGAGGCGCAGGAACGACTGCTGATACACCGTTAGCTGAAACGGAAGATGCTTACTGCCGGTGTTTCGGCGCTGACTCGTCCCGCGCCAACCAGCGTTGTGATGGGGACCTTACGGCCGAATCGCGGTGAGTACCAACCCAGTAGCGGATCGTCACCACCGTGGTGTGCCGTCCAAGTCAATCCCGCCGGCAGCTCCGCAACCGCCGTACCGGTTTCCCACGTCAACCGTGCGGTCGCACCGTCCAGCTCTGCGGTCACATCCGGTCCGAGATGCCAAGCGATCCGTACGTCGGCCGCCGTGTCGAGGTGGTCGTCGACTCGTAGCGTGCGCCCCTCCAGTACGGCGTTGCGCCGGTGCGTGACCGGAGAGTCGCCGACTCGGTACCCGTCGTGCTCCGCATCCCATGTGCCGGTGGAGGCGTCGTACTGGCGGACCTGTCCGGTTGCACCGCGCAGCCAGAGGAACGCACCGCCCCAGATGGACTGCTCGGCGCCGTTCACCTCGACCGTGTTGTGGCCGATCGTGGAGCGAAAGTAGTTCCGCCACTCCTCTTCACCGTGGTAGCAGTACGTGCCTGGGTCGGCGAGGACGTCGACACCGCCAACGCGGACCTCAAGCGACAGTGCGTCACAGTGTGCGTGCGCAGCGATCGAGAGGAAGCCGTGCGGACCTGCGTCACCGCGGGCCCAGATCTCCGGGCCGTCGTCGGTGCTGCGCAGGATGGTCAGACCGGCGTCGTTGAAGTGGCCTGGTCGTTCGGCTGGACGATCGCCTTGTGCACCTTGGAGCAGTGCGGCAACCAGAGTGGACGTAGCGGTCGCCGGGACCTCCGGCCACCACTCCGCCGGGCCTACCGCGGCTGCACCGAGCGCCACGTAGGCAGACCAGCTGTGGATGTTCGGTGGGTCGAGCACCAGCACCATGCCCTCGTCGTCGTCACCCTGGCGGGGCGGACGGAGCGTGCTGTCGACTATGGCTGCCGAGACATCGGCAGTGCGGGTCAGCAGCGCCCAGGTGGACGGGCTGAGCGGATGTCCGGCCAAGTTCGCTTCCAGAGCGGCGTAGAGGCCTAGCTCTGAGACAAAGCGGTGGTAGTCGCTGGCCAGCTCGCGGTTGACGCCGGACGGGAACGTGTTCGCGTCCAGCTCGCGCTCCAGCAGTGCGGCCGCGTCAGTTCGCCACTTGTTGCTCTCGCGGAACCAGGGGAACGCACTGGCGCCGACAAGCTGTCCGGCGGCCTCTGCGATCACATGGTTGTTGGCTGACGAGCCTCTGCTCTGGAAGGCGGCCAGATAGCGCTGGTGCCAGTAGAGCTGGTTCAGTGCGAGCTCGTTGTGCTCGAACAGGTCAGTGATGTCCGGCCAGTCGTTCAGGAGCCGGCGAATCCAGGTCCAGCTGATCAGGCGGATGCCGACCTCGATCCCACTGGCCCAGTGCACACCGGACAGGAACGGGTTCGTGCGCCACCAGTCGGTGAGCTGCTCCGCGACGCGGTCGGCGTACTTGTCGTCGTGGGTCAGGTACCAAGCGGCAGCGAGCTGAGTCAGGTGGTGGTGCCGTGACAGCTCCCACACCTGCTTGATGTTGCCGACCAAGTCCTCGTTGCGGTGGTTCAGCTTGAATGTGTACTGCGCCGGGTCCGAGCGTCGGCCGGTGATCGGGTCGCGGAACCAGTCCGGGTTCACGAGGTCCGTGCGGTCGGTGCCGAGCACCTCGAGGTTGCCGGCCATGATCGCGTCGGCGGTCTCGATGACGGCCTGCCGGGCCGCCTCCGGTACGGCGTCGGCCGCGTGCGGCGGGAGCGTCGTACCGAAGGTGAGGTCCTTGCGCAGGGTCGACGGCGCACTCGGGTCCTGCCCGGGCTTCACCTGCTGGTAAGCCCAGGCCGTCTGCCGTGCGTGGTCGGTGGTGCGCCAGATCAGTTCGGTGGGGGACATCCGGCGGAGCCGCCGGACGTACCACCCAAGGGGCTGACGACTCATACCTTTTCCGGGGCGCCTGACGCCATGCTGCGGTCCACAGCGATGGTGGCGCGAGTGGTGGCGATGAGTGAGTCGAAGCTGATCGGCATCTTGGTGCCGTTCTTGACGGCCTGCACGAAGGCTTCGAGCTCGGCGCGCTGGCCCTTGTCGGTACCGCGGGCCTTCTTGGTCGACGGCTTACGGCCGGTCCACACCGACGCGCTGGCGAAGTTGTCGAGGCGAGCGTTGCGGCCGCCACCGGTGATGTCCAGCGTCTCCTTCGGGAAGCGGGTGTTGCCGCCGGCAACGTAGTTGATGCTTCCGACGGACCCGTTCGCGAACCGGAGCGTGATGACGACATCACCGTGGTCCGGGCCCGGTACGGCGTACACCTCGGTCGGGGTGCTGTCGAGCCACCAGGCGAGGGTGTCGATGAAGTGCCCGCCCTCACCGGCGAACCGGCTGCCTTCCTTGCCCTGGTCGAGGTACCAGCTGGACGGATCCAGCTTGCCGGCGTTGACCAGGTAGCGCAGCGAGTAGTTGCCGCCCGGGTCGCCGAAGCGCGTCTTCAGGTCGGTCAGCAGCGGCGAGAACCGGCGGTTGAACCCGACCATCAGGCGGTCGTTGCCGGTCGCTTCGACGGTCGCCACGATCTGGTCGACCTCGTCGTACGTGAGAGCCAGCGGCTTCTCGACGAAGACTGCCTTGCCGGTCTCGAGCGCCTTGCAGGTGAGGTCGGCGTGCGAGCTGTGCCGGGTCACCACGAAGATCGCGTCGAGGCTGTCGTCGGTCAGCACCTCGTTGGCGTCGGTCGAGATCTGCTCGAAGCCGAACTTCTTCTGCGCGTTCGCGGCCGACAGGCTCTTGTTCGTGGCTACCCGGGCGAGTGTCGCGTTGTCGTTGGTCTGCAGGTGCGGCAGCAGCATGCTGGACGCATAGTTGCCCGCACCGATGAACCCGAGCCGAGCTGCACCACTCGTCGGCCCGCCGGCCGGCTCGCGGCGCTTCGTGGCAATGCCGGAGGCAGCCGCCCCTGAGGTGGGGGAGGTGGTGACGGCTGCCTCGTCGGTGGCGACCTCGGGGTACTCGAAGAGGAAGCCGACGCCCGGCAGCGATCCGCTGCTCAGCTTGGCGTAGGCGTCCGTCGCATCCGCGATGGGGAAGGTACCGGCGATGAGGGACTGGATGTCGATCTGTTCGCGGGCGATCAGGTCGACGAAGCATTCGAGGTTGCGGCGTTCGGTCCAGCGGACGTAGCCGGCGGGGTAGTCGATGCCCTGGAGCTCGTAGCGGTCGTCGTACCGGCCGGGGCCGTAGGAACGGGAGAAGCGGACGTCGAGCTCTTTGTCGTAGTAGGCGTTCCACGGCAGGTCCAGCTTGGTCTTGCCGATGTCTACGACGCGGGCGCGGTCGCGGGCCAACCGGGCAGCCGTTTCGACGGGGCCGTTGGAGGTGCCGCCGGCGGCGAGCAGGATGTGGTCGGCGCCGAGACCATTGGATGCCTCTAGCAACGAACGCTCGAGCGAGGCAACGCCGGCCTCGTCGGGGGAGGAGCAGGCGAGCGCGCCGGCCTTCTCTGCCATCCGGCAGCGATCTTCGACGGTGTCGATACCGAAGACGCGGACACCGGCGGCAACGAGCAGTCGCACGCAGAGCTGGCCGACGAGTCCGAGGCCGATGACGACCGCGGTCTCACCGAGCTGGACCTCCGCCTGGCGCACACCCTGCATGGCGATCGCACCGACCGTGGAGAACGCCGCCTGCTCAGCAGGGACGCCGTCCGGCACCGGCACGCACAGGTTGATCGGCACCCAGTTGTACTCCGCGTGCAGCGCAAACTCGCTGCCTGCGGCAGCGACCAGCTGGCCGACGCTGAACTCTTCGGCACCCGCACCGACCTCAACCACGACCCCACACAGCGAGTAGCCGAGCGGCGTGTAGGAGTCGAGCTTGTTCATCACCTTCTGGTAGGTGCTCTTCAGCCCCTGCTGGGCAACGGTGTCGAGCACCTTCTTGACCTGGTCGGGCCGCGCCTTCGCCTTGCCGACCAGCGAGAGCTTGGCCTCGCCGACCTTCATCAGCTCGGTCCCGGTCGAGATCAGCGAGTACAGCGAGCGCACCAGTACGCCGCCGGGCTGGCACCCGGGCGCCGGTACGTCGAGCACCGCCAGCTCACCGGACTTGTAGTTCTGCGCGACCTGCTTCATATGTCTGTTGTCCTTTAAGAGGTGATGGTCACGCCGAGCGAACGCATGTTGCGCGTCCAGGTCTCCAGCGTCAGCAACTGCCAGATCTGCTTCGAGTAGTCCTCACGCCCGGCCCGCTCGTCGTCGACAAGACGCTGTACGGCGGCCTGTTGCAGGAAGCCACTGCCGACGAGCTCACCACGGAGCAGCGTGTCGTCGACCAGCTCGCGCAGGTCGTTGCGGATCCAGGCCCGCAGCGGAGCGCTGAACGATGCCTTCGGGCGGTAGATGATCTCCTTCGGCAACCAGGCCTCGGCCGCCTTCTTCAGCGCCAGCTTGCTGACCCGGCGGTGGATCTTCTGGCTACCCGGGATCGAGAACGCGGCCCGCGCGACGATCGGGTCCACGAACGGCGTCCGCACCTCGGTGGAGGCCGCCATACTGGCGCGGTCGGTGTAGGTGAGGTTCAGCCCCGGCAGGAACATCCGCGAGTCGGCCAGGCACATCCGGTTCACGTGATCGTCGAGCGAGTTGTCGTTGTAGATGTCGCTGTGCTCGCCGAGCAGCTTCCCGACGTACGGCTCCAGATCCGGGCTCAAGAGTCCGGTCAGCTGATCCCCGTCGTACATGGTGTAGCTGCGCCGGAACGCCTCTTCCTCGGGCAGGTTCGAGAACGTCTCGAACCGCTTGGCCCATCGCGCGTAGCGCAGTCCGCGGCCGCGCACGGTGACCGGCAGACGCCGTACGGCCGGGCCGATCAGGCCGTTGCGCACCACGCCGGGAAGCGACTGGTACTGCGCTCCCATCACACACGCGAGGTGTTTGCGGTAACCACCGAACAGCTCGTCGGCGCCCATCCCGGAGAGCAGGACCTTGACCCCGGCATCGCGCGCGGTGTCGCACATCAGCAGCGTGTTGATCGCGGCCGGGTCGCCGATCGGCTCGTCCAGGATGTCGACGATCCGCGGCAGCAGGTCGACCACGTCCGGGGCGATCTCGATCTCGTGCAGGTCGATGCCGAACTGCTTGGCCACCTTGCGCGCGTAGATCGCGTCGTCCGGCATTGCTTCGAGCTTCTGATCCTCGGACCGGAAGGTGATCGTGTACGAGTCGACGGACGAGTCCATCTGCTTGGCCAGCACTGTCACCAAGCTGGAGTCCAGCCCACCACTGAGGAAGGTCGACACCGGTACGTCGGCCACCATGTGGGCGGCGACCGACTCCTCGATCACCTGTCGCAGATCGGCCGGTGGACCCGCCGCAGCCTCGGTGGCGACGTCGGTGACGCGCCAGTACGTGTCGTGCCGGCTGCTGCCGTCTGGCCGGAACTCGGCCCACGACCCCGCCGGCAACTTCTCGACACCGTCGATGGCACAGCGCTGCTCAGGCAGCCAGTAATAGAGCATCGACGAGATCAGGGCACCGGGCTCGGTCCGCAGTTCGGGCCCAAGAACCGTGACCAGCGCCTTCAGCTCGGACGCGAAGACCACACCGCCCTGGCGGCGCAGGTAGAACAGCGGCTTGATGCCCAGCGGGTCGCGGGCCAAGAACAGGCTGCCGCTCTCCTCGTCGAGCATCGCGAACGCAAACATGCCACGGAATCGCTTGAGCGCATCCGGACCCCAGCGGCGCCACGCCTCCAGCACCACCTCGGTGTCCGAGTTGGTCCGAAACGTCACACCGGTCTTGGCCAGCTCGCTGCGCAGTTCTTTGTAGTTGTAGAGCTCGCCGTTGTAGCAAAGCGTCAGTCCGCGCTTGCTGAACGGCTGGTCCGCACCGGACGTCAGATCGATGATGGACAGCCGCCGGTGCGCCAGTACGGCGAGGACGTCGTCCTCCTGGAACCGGTACACCGCAGTAGCGTCCGGACCGCGGTGTGCGATCCGGTCGCTCATTGCCTCGGCCAGTGCCAGCCCGTCGCGCTGCTGGTAGCAGCCGGCGATCCCGCACACGTCAGGAACCCGTGGCCCGGACGACGCTGATCGGCGTCACGTGGCCGGTCAGCTCCTCGAACACGCCCAGGTATGCCTTCTGCTGGTGCTTCCAGGCGAGCACCTGCTCGACCCGCTCGCGGCCGAACCGGCCCATCCGGCGCCGCGCGACCTCGTCGTCGAGCAGGTCGACGATCGCCTGCCCGTACTTCGTGACGTCGTTCGGCTCGACGTAGACGGCGGCCTCGGCGGCCGAGACCTTGGTCTCGATCAGGTCGAAGGCGACGACCGGCAGCTCGAACGCCATGTACTCCATCGTCTTGTTCATCGTGGAGACGTCGTTCAGCGGGTTCTTCGGGTCCGGCGACAGGCCGAGGTCGGCGGTCGACATCACCGCGCGGACGGTCTCGTCCGGCACCCGGCCGGTGAACTCGATGTGCTGCTGCAGCCCGAGCTCGTCGCGCAGGGCGACCACCTCGTCGTACGAGTCGCCGGCGCCCATCAGGGTGAACTTGATGTCGGTGCGGCCGAGCTGGTTGACGATGTGGTCGGCCGCGCGGACGACGATGTCGACACCGTCCTGCGGGCCCATCACACCGATGTAGGTGACGAGGTACTTGTGCCCGTCACGCAGCGAGTCGTCAGCCTGCACCCGCTGCAGCTTCTCCGGGTCCGGACCGGTCCGTACGACGGTCACGTCGTGGTTGGCCTTGCCGCTGCGCGTGATCGCGATCCGCCGGTACGAGTCGTTGGTCGACGTCACGTGGTCGGCGGTCCGGTGCGTCATCCGCTCGAGGAACCGCAGGCCCTTGTACGGAAGAGACGTCGTACCGCCGAAGCGGGACTGGAACAGCTCGGGGCACAGGTCGTGGTGGTCGAAGACGAACTTCGTCCGGTCCAGCTTGCGCAGCAGGATCGCGATCGGCCAGAAGATGTCCGGCGGGTTGCAGGCCTGCATGACCTGGAAGCGGCCTGCTTTGCGGGCGCGCAGCACCAGCAGCAGCGTCATCAGGAACGAGTACGCGTACTCGACGATGAAGCCGGCCTTGCTGCCACCCGGCGCGTAGGCCTTGTACTGGTGGACGGCGACACCGTCGATCACCTGGTACGCCGGGTCACCCGGACCCTTCGGGCAGACGACAGTCACGTCGTACCCGGCGCCCTTGAGCGCCTTGCACTCCTCCCAGACCCGGCGGTCGAACGGAACCCACAGGTTCTGGATGATGATCAGAACGCGGGTTGCGCTCACCAGCCCACTCCTTCGTATCCGGGCAACGCCTCGACGCTGTCGCCGAGGCGGCCGCTGAGGTCGATGGTTCGAGCCGGCGGAGCCGCCAGCAGGGCGTCGACCGCCGCCTTGTCGGTGGCGCTCACCAGCGCGACGTCGGCACCGCGGAGCGCGGCGGCCGGGTCGTCGGTGAGCACGCGCTGCAGGTGCGGCAGCTTCGACTCGACGTGCCGCAGGTTCGCGCCGACCAGGCGGCTCGGGTTCACGATCGCGTCGTAGATGCGCAGGTTGTAGCCCTTGCCGATCAGCCGCTCGGCGAGCTCGACGTTCGGGCTCTCGCGCAGGTCGTCGGTGGAGACCTTGAAGCTCAGACCGAGCAGTGCGACCTCGCGGCCGGGACCGGCGATGACCCGGTCGACGATGTCGGAGATCGAACGCTCGTTGGTGGCCAGCGTGCCGGCCAGCAGCGGCAGCTCGGTGTCGTTGACCCGGGCCAGGTGCAGCACCGACCGCAGGTCCTTCGGCAGGCACGAGCCACCGAACGCGAACCCGGGCTTCAGGTAGTACGGCGAGATGTTCAGGCTGGTGTCCTGGACGAACAGCCGCATCACCTCGCGGGAGTCCACCTCGTAGTTGCGGAAGATCCGGCCCATCTCGTTCGCGAACGCGACCTTCGTGGCGTGGAACGCGTTGCAGGCGTACTTGAGCGCCTCCGCGGTCCGCACCTCGACGACCTGAACCTCTTGACCAAGACTGCTATTCATCAGGAAGGCGAACAGCTCACTCAGCTGAACGCCGACGGTCGGGAACTCGGTCCCGACCACCACGAACGGCGGGTCGTAGAAGTCGGCCAGTCCGGATCCCTCCCGCAGGAACTCCGGGCACATCGCCGTACCGAACGTCAGTCCAGCCGGCGGCGGCACGTCAGCCAGCACCTTCGCGACCACCTCGTCGACCGTGCCCGGAGGCACCGTCGACCGGATCACGATGCTGTGGAACCCCGACTCCGGCGGTACGACGACGTGCGCGGCCTCCGCGATATCGCGGACCGCGCGCTTGATGTACGTCAGATCGGTACTGCCCGCCGGTGTCGACGGCGTCCCTACACAGATCAGTGACACATCGGCACGATCCAGCGCGAGCCGAGGATCCGTGGTCGCATGCAGCCGACCAGCAGTCACCCCGTCCGCAACCAGCTCGTCCAGGCCGGGCTCGACCACTGGACTGTGGCCTTCAGTGATAGGACCGACCTTCGCGGTGTCGACATCAACACCCCACACGTCATGCCCGGCCGCAGCCAGACATGCCGCAGTCACCGACCCCACATACCCAAGACCGAATACGGCAACCTTCATAACGCCCCCCACAGGCTCAGAACACGGCAGCGCACAAAAGAGCAGCCACCAGCCCCCGCTGATACACCCGAACCAAAATTTCGCCGAAAGTATCCTGGGTCACAGGGGGAGCGGCTTGGGTGGGTAGGTGTCTAGGACTAGGGAAGTGCTGGCGGGGCCGAGGCGGCCTACGGTGTCGACTACGCGTTGGAGGGTGGCGGTGTCGGGGGTGTGGACGTCGAGGAGGAAGCAGTCTTCGCCGGTGAGGCGGTAGGCGGCGGTTACCTCGGGGATGTCCTGGAAGAGGGCCAGGGCTTGCGGGATTTTGGCGTGGGTGGTGCGGAGCCTGATCACGGCGTGGATGGTCAGGCCGACCTGGTGGGGGTCGACGACTGCTGTGTAGCCCTTGATGACGCCTTGGCGCTCGAGCCGCTGGATCCGGGCGGAGACTGCGGGCTGGGAGAGGTTCACCTGGCGTCCGATGTCGGCTCCGCTGAGCCGGCCGTCGTACTGAAGGATGGTCAGGATCTTCCGGTCGATGTCGTCCAATGAATCCGTCCTGTCCGGCGCCGGGTGCTTCGGAATCATCGGGACGGCGGTGTCGCGATGCGCGGATCCGTCACGATGGCAGCTCGACCGACCGACGAGGGGACTCGCGCATGCATTACATCATCGTCCCGGGCTGGAACGGCTCGGATTCCGCGCACTGGCAGTCGATCTGGGAGGCAGGCTGGTTGCCTGGTGCAACCCGGATCGCACCGGCGTCGTGGACCCACCCGGAGCGGGACGACTGGGTCGACGCCATCGAGCGGTCTGTCCGCAAGTGCGATGGCGACGAGGTGGTGTTCGTCGCGCACAGCCTCGGCTGTTACGCCGTCGCACACTGGCTCGCCGCGACTGCGAGCAGTGATCCGGTCCGCGGCGCCTTCCTGGTCGCCCCACCTGACCAGCACGCCGAGACGTTCCCCGGCGAGCTCCTGTCGACCTTCCTGGACTCGGAGCCGATGGCGGCCAGTGTTCCCGCCGTACTGGTCGCGAGCGACAACGACCCCTACTGCTCGATCGATGCCGCTGCGCGCATAGCTGATGACTGGCAGCTACCTCTCGTCGCCACCGGCGAGCTCGGCCACATCAACTCCGAGAGCAACCTGGCGGACTGGCCCCTCGGCCAGCGTCTCCTCACCAGCTTCGTCGCCGGCCTCGGACGCCGCTGACACGCCTGCCGGTAAAACCCGATCCCGATCGGCTGTATCAGGACGGCTCGAAGCTGATCTGTAGAGGCGACAGGGGAGTGTCGGGGTGAGGGAGCGTACGGATGAGAGTGCTGGTCACCGGCGATCGGGGTTATATCGGGGCCGTCATGGTGCCGTTCCTCCGGGATGCGGGACATGTGGTCGACGGGTTGGACACCGGGCTGTACGAGGGGTGTGACCTGCTGGGTGGGCCGGAGCCGATCGGCGACCGGAAGCCGCGGGACATGCGGGACGTCACGGCGAAGGAGCTCGAGGGGTACGACGCAGTGGTCTGTCTGGCCGCTTTGTCGAACGACCCGCTGGGCAACCTCGACAAGGAGGCGACGTACTCGGTCAACCTTCGGGGCACGCTGAATGTCGCGCAGGCGGCCAAGGACGCCGGTGTCGAGCGGTTCCTGTTCGCGTCGAGCTGCAGCCTGTACGGCGCGGCCGGGTCCGAGGCGGTCGGCGAGGACGCCGAGATGTTCCCGGTGACGGCGTACGGCGAGACCAAGGCGCTGGCCGAGCAGGAGCTGGCGAAGCTCGCTGACGACAACTTCAGCCCGACGTACCTGCGCAACGCCACCGCGTACGGCGCCTCCAAGCGCCTGCGGCTGGACATCGTTGTGAACAACCTGACCGCGATCGCACTGACCACCGGCCAGGTTCGGTTGGAGAGCGACGGCACCCCGTGGCGGCCGCTCGTCCACATCGAGGACATCAGCCGCGCGTTCGCCGAGGTGCTCGAGTCGCCGCGGGACCTGATTCACGACGAGGCGTTCAACGTCGGTCGGTCCGAGGACGTCGTCCAGGTCCGCGACATCGCCGAGATGGTCCGGGAGGTCGTCCCGAACTCGACGCTGTCGATCGCTGACGGCGCCGGCCCGGACCTGCGCAATTACAAGGTCGACTTCAGCAAGCTGAACAACACGTTCCCGGGCCTCAAGCTCGAGTGGACGGTCCGCAAGGGCGTCGAGGAGATGTACGCCGCCTACCAGCAGCACGGCCTGACGTACGACGACTTCACGTCGGCGCAGTTCGTTCGCCTGCGCCGCATCGAGCAGCTGCTCGGCGCCGGTCTGGTCGACAGCCAACTGGTTCGGCAGACCGAGGACCAGTTCCCCGGCCCGCTGGCTGACATCTACAAGAAGGGCAACTGACCATGGCTCAGACCGTTGCCTGCCGCCTCTGCGGCGAAGACCTGAACCGCACCTTCGTCGACCTCGGTATGTCGCCGCCGTGCGAGAGCTTCCTGAGCGCCGACCAAATCGACGCGGGGGAGACCTTCTACCCGCTCAACGTGCGGATCTGCGACAACTGCCTGCTCGTCCAGCTTCCGGCGTACGTCGCGGCTGACGATGTCTTCTCCGACTACCTGTACTTCTCGTCGTACTCGACCAGCTGGGTGGAGCACGCCCGCAGGTTCGTCGTCGACATGCAGGAGCGCCTCAACCTCGGCGCGGACAGCCTGATCGTCGAGGCTGCCAGCAACGACGGCTACCTGCTGCAGCACGCGGTCGCTCTCGGCATCCCGGTGCTCGGCATCGAGCCGGCCGGCAACATCGCCGAGATCGCGAACGAGAAGGGCATCCGGACCGAGAGCTACTTCCTCGGCGAGGCGACCGGCACCGACGCGGCGGCCCGGCACGGCAAGGCCGACCTGGTTGCCGGGAACAACGTGTTCGCGCATGTCCCGGACATCATCGACTTCGCCAAGGGCCTGCGCGCGCTGGTGAAGGACGACGGCCTGGTGTCGCTGGAGTTCCCGCACCTGCTGCGGCTGATCGAGCGTCGTCAGTACGACACGATCTACCACGAGCACTATTCCTACCTGAGCCTCAAGACCGCCTCGCTCGCCCTGGAGAAGGCCGGCCTCAAGGTCGTCGACGTCCAGGAGCTGGCCAGCCACGGCGGCTCGATTCGCGTCTTCAGCACGCCCATCGAGACGGCGGGCGAGCCGACGGAGCTCGTCGGCAAGGTTCTCCAGGACGAAGCCGACGCCGGCCTGCACACGGTCGAGGGTCACGCGGGCTTCGCCAGCGAGGTCTTCACGATCAAGGCCGAGCTCGTCGAGTTCCTGATCCAGGCGCAGCGCGACGGCAAGACAGTCGCCGGGTACGGCGCTCCTGGCAAGGGCAACACGTTGCTCAACCACTGCGGGATCCGCGAGGACCTGTTGCCGTACACGGTGGATCGCAGCCCGCACAAGCACGGGCTGTTCCTGCCCGGGACGCACATCCCGATCCACGCGCCGGAGCACCTGGCCGAGACGCGGCCCGACTACATCCTGATCCTGCCGTGGAACCTGCGCGACGAGATCGTTCACCAGCTCGGCTATGCACGGGAGTGGGGCGCGAAGTTCGTCGTACCCATCCCGCGTCTTGAAGTCATCTAAAGAAACGCAGTGGGGGGAAGGAACCAAAGATGAAGGTCGTGATCTTCTGCGGGGGCTTCGGGCTGCGGATGCGCAGCGGCGTGGACTCCGCACCGAAACCGATGATGACGATCGGCGATCGGCCGGTCCTGTGGCATGTGATGCGGTACTACGCACACTTCGGCCACACCGAGTTCATCCTGGCGCTGGGCTTCGGGGGCTCTGCTGTCAAGGAGTACTTCCTGCGCTACGAGGAGACGGTCTCCAACGACTTCGTGATGACGAAGGGCGGGCAGCGGATCGAGCTGCTCGACTCCGACATCAGCGAATGGAAGATCACCTTCGTCGACACGGGGATCGACACCAGCATCGGTGAGCGCTTGCGCCGGGTCCGCCCGTATCTGGAGGACGACGACGTCTTCCTGGCCAACTACGGTGACGTGCTGACCGACGCGCCGATGGACAAGATCGTCGACCACGTGCTGGCCAGTGACGTGACGGCGAGTCTGCTCGCGGTCCCGCCGCAGGCGTCCTTCCACGTGGTCGAGTTCGGGACGGACTCGCGGGTCACCGGGCTGCGGTCGGCGGCCGATCTGAACGTCTGGATCAACGGCGGCTACTTCGTGATCAAGAAGGAGATCTTCGACGTCCTGCACGAGGGCGAGGATCTGGTCGGCGACGCGTTCCCGCGGCTGTCCGCGGTCGGCAAGCTCGAGGCGATCCCGCACCACGGGTTTTGGGCGCCGATGGACACCCTCAAGGAGCGCAGCCAGCTCGAGGACCTCTACCGTTCCGGCAAGAAGCCGTGGGCGCTGTGGGCGCACGAGAACCGTGAGCAGCAGCACCAGGTGCTCGACGCTGGCGACCCGGTCGTGGTGGCGCTCTGATGCTTCCGTTCCAGCTCGGCCTGATCGACGGGCCGGTCCACATTGTTGCCCTCGGCGCCCATCCGGACGACATCGAGATCGGCTGCGGCGGCACGCTGCTCAAGCTGGCCGAATCGGTCCCGGAGCTGACCGCCGAGTTCGTGATCGCGACCGGTACGCCGCTTCGTCTCGAGGAGGCCCGCCGTGGCGCGGAGCTGTTCCTGCCCGAGTGCGAGGTGACCGTCACGTCGGCCGAGCTACCGGACGGGCGCCTGCCCGCGCACTGGAACGAGACCAAAGACTTGCTGGAGGCAACCGCTCGCGGCGCCTCCCGCCAGCCGAGTCTCGTGCTGGCACCGAGCAAGCACGACGCACATCAGGACCACCGGCTGATCGCCGACCTGGCTCCGACGGTGTGGCGCAACCACCTTGTTCTGCACTACGAGATCCCGAAGTGGGACGGCGACCTCGGCCGGCCCTCGCTGTACGTCGACCTGACCGAGGAGCAGATGCACGAGAAGGTCGTGCGCCTGCACAAGGCGTACCCCTCGCAGGTTCCGCACGACTGGTTCGACGAAGAGACGTTCACCGGACTCGCCCGGCTGCGCGGGATGGAATGCCGGGCCCGGTACGCCGAGGCCTTCACGACCGGCAAGGCGATGCTGACATGGTGACTGGGGGAGACGCAGTGACCAAGAAGACCAGCACAGTTAGCTGCCGCGGCTGCGCGAGCGCGAACGTCGTACAGGTTGTTGATGTTGGCGACCAGCCGACCGCCGACCTCTTCCCGACCGTTGACACGCCTGGTCCGGATCCGCGTCACCCGCTGTCGTTGTGGCTGTGCCGCGACTGCACGCTGGTCCAGCTCGGCCCGGTCGAAGCGCAGATCGCCGAGGAGCCGCTGGCGGTCGAGTCGGCGACGAGCCTCGCGCACGCCGAGTCGTCGGTGAAAGAGATCCTGCGCGACTTCCCGGAGCTTGCCGGTGGTGTGGTCTTCGAGTTCGGCAGCCCGCACGGCGGCTCCTGGCTCGACCACCTGTACGCCGCTGGGTCGCGCCTGGCCGGTGCCGGCGAGAAGGCCGACCTGGTCGTCGACGTCCACGGCATCGTGCACTCCGAGCACTTCGGCGAATCGTTCAAGCTGCGGGCTGAACGACTCGCGCCCGGCGGTCTGCTGGTGATGGAGTTCCACCACCTGCTGCCGCTGTTCGTCGGCAACCAGTTCGACACGATCCGGCACGGCCACTGGTCGTACCAGTCGTTGCGCGCGGTCGGGAACATCGCCAAGCTGAACGGCCTGACGGTCGAATCGGTCAGGCAGGTGGACATGTACGGCGGCAGCCTGATGGTGATGCTGCGGCACACCGCCGACGCCAAGCCGGATGCCTCCGTCGACGTTGTCCTGGCCGACGAAGAAGCCGCCGGCATCGCGGACGAGATCCAGCTGGCCAGTCTGCAAGAGGCTGCGTGGCACGCAGCCGGTGCGCTGCACGCAGAGCTGACCCGGCACAAGGCCGCCGGTCGCAAGGTCCTCGGGTACGGCGCTCCTTCCAAGGCGCCGGTGCTGCTGGATCTGAGCAAGGTCGGCACCGACCTGCTGGAGTTCACCGTCGACAAGGCGCCGGGTAAGCACGGCCGCCGGATCCCCGGTGCCTGCATGGTTCCGATCCGCCCGGTGGCGGAACTGAAGGCTGCCCGGCCGGACGTCGTACTGGTGCTGACGTGGGATATCGCCGAAGAGGTGATCGCGCAGCTCGAGGCCGACGGTGGCTGGGGTGCGACGTACCTGGTCCCGCTTCCCGAGCCGCACGAGCTGAGGCGATGAGCTGATGCAGGTAGAACAAGTTGCCGGTATTGCGGGTGCGTTGATCTTCCGGCCGACACCGCATGTGGACGAGCGTGGGTTCTTCTCGCGGACGTTCGATCGCGACGTTCTGAAGAACGCCGGGCTCGACCCGGATGCGTTCGTGCAGGACAGCATCTCTCGCTCTCGCCGTGGCGTCGTCCGGGGAATGCATATCCGTGCGGGGCTCGGCGAGGCCAAGCTGGTTCGCTGCTCGTACGGCGCGGTGCTGGACGTGGTCGTCGACCTGCGCCCGGACTCACCGACGTACCGGCAGCGCGAGACGTTCGACCTGACCGGCGAGAACCAGGTGACGGTCTACGTGCCGGCCGGGTGCGCGCATGGGTTCCAGGCGCTGACCGAGCCGGCCGACGTGTCGTACCGGATCGACCGCGCGCACGACCCGTCCGAGGACATCTCGATCCGTTGGGACGACGCGGATCTGGATATCCCGTGGCCGCTGCCGGTGACCCTCATGTCCGAGCGGGACCTGGCAGCACCGTCTTTGGCGGCAGCGATTGCGAGGCTGAAATGACCAGATCTTTCGAGAAATCCATCGCAGCCAACGCGCGGCTGCACAAGGCGATCCCGGGTGGCGCGCACACCTACGCCAAGGGTGACGACCAGTACCCCGAGGACATGGCGCCGGTGATCGAGCGCGGTGCCGGCGCGCACGTCTGGGATGTCGACGGCAACGAATACATCGAGTACGGCTCCGGCCTGCGCGCAGTCAGCCTCGGCCACGCGCACCCGCGCGTCATCGAGGCAGTGCGCGGTCAGCTGGAGCGCGGCAGCAACTTCGTCCGCCCGAGCATCCTCGAAGCCGAGGCCGCCGAGCGGTTCCTGGCCTCGGTGCCCACGGCAGACATGGTGAAGTTCGCCAAGAACGGTTCCGACGCGACGACCGCCGCGGTCAAGCTGTCCCGCGCGATCACCGGCCGGGCCCGGGTCGCGATCTGCTCCGACCACGCGTTCTTCTCCACCGACGACTGGTTCATCACCCGGACCCCGATGGCGGCCGGCATCCCGGACGCGATCGGCGACCTCACGGTGGGCTTCCCGTACGGCGACCTGGCCGCGACCGAGGAACTGCTCCGCCGGTACGACGGTGAGATCGCGTGCGTGATCCTGGAAGCGGCGACCGCTGAGGAGCCCCCGGCCGGGTATCTCGAAGGTCTGCGAGACCTTGTGCACTCGTACGGCGCGCTGCTGGTCTTCGACGAGATGATCACCGGATTCCGCTTCTCCGAAGCCGGAGCACAGGGCGTGTACGGCGTAACGCCGGACCTGTCCACCTTCGGCAAAGCACTCGGCAACGGGTTCGCCGTATCGGCGCTGGCGGGTAAGCGCGAGTTCATGGAGCGCGGCGGTCTGCGCGACAACCACGAGCGCGTCTTCCTGCTGTCGACCACGCATGGCGCCGAAACGCATTCACTCGCCGCTGCGATGGCGGTCATGGACGTGTACGCCGAAGAGGGCATCGCAGCGCGGTTGTACGAGCGCGGTGAGAAGCTCGCGGCCGGCGTGCGTGAGGTGGCGCTGGCAGCCGGGGTCGAGGACCACGTGCTGGTCCGCGGCCGGGCGAGCAACCTGGTCTTCGCGACGCTGGACGAGAACTTCGCTCCGTCGCAGCCGTACCGGACGCTCTTCCTACGCGAGCTCATCCTCGGTGGGGTCATCGGCCCGTCGTTCGTGGTGAGCAGCGCGCTGACCGACGCGGACATCGAGAAGACCGTCGAGGTGGTCGCGCAAGCCTGCACGGTTTACCGCAAGGCCCTCGAGGCCCAGGACGTCTCAGCCTTCCTGCCCGGCCGTCCGGTGCAGCCCGTCTTCCGCAAGTTCGCCTAGAGGAGCAGCGTGAGTTCGAAGTTGTCAGCGGTCCACCGGTGGGCACTCATTTGCCTGGCGGGGTTCCTGGCATTGGCGGTGTTCGTCACCGTCGAACCGACCGACAGCTTCGACCGCATGTTGCGGGAAGTATTCCGGCCCGATGACGTCTGGGGACCGTGGCAGTGGGTCTTCGGCAACGTCGTCGACGGTGCAGGCCCACCGGTCGCCCTCGCCGCGCTCGCGGTGGCCGGTGTGGTCGCATCGGTACGCCGGAAGTCCTGGTGGCCGGTGTTCTACGTCGGCCGGCTCGCTGTGGTGACCGTGGTGATCACGCAGGTCACCAAGGCCCTCTTCGGCCGACCGGATCCACACAACGACGTTGGCATGTTCAACGGGTCCTACCCGTCGGGTCACATGGTCATCCTGCTCAGCTGTCTGGGCGGGATTCTGCTCGTTTGGCGGCAGCGTCCGCCGCTGTGGTCCTGGTGGCTGGTGCTCGTGGCCGAGCTGACCATGGGCTTCTCGCTGCTGCTGCTCTCCATGCACTGGTTCACCGACGTGATCGGCGGCGGACTCCTCGCCGTACCGATCATCGTCGTCGCGGCCTCGCCGCGGTTTCTCCGTCCGGTCCACCGGACATCGTCTACGGCCGTCGACTCGGTTGGGAGCCACTCATGACACAGCCCAGACTCAGCATCGGCCTACCGGTCTACAACGGCGAGGAGTACCTCGTGCAGTCACTGGACGCGGTGCTCGGCCAGACGTACACCGACTTCGAGCTGATCCTGTCCAGCAACGCGTCCACCGACGGCACTGACGACATCTGCCGGGACTACGCGGCCCGCGACGAGCGGATCACGTTCTACCGCCAGGACCACAACGTCGGGGCCGCACCGCACCATGACTTCGTTTTCCAGAAGAGCCACGGTGAGCTGTTCAAGTGGGCTTCCGGTGACGACCTGTGGGGCCGGGACTTGGTTGCCAAGTGCATCGAGCTGCTGGATGCGAACCCGGACGCCGTCCTGACGCACACCTACACCGCTGCGATCGACGGCGAGGACAACGTCATCCAGGCGCTGAAGTACCCACTGCACACCGACGCACCGGATGCGCCGGAGCGGCTGCGCAGCCAGTTGCGCGACGCCGACCTGCCCGGTGCGATCCAGGCCGACGACTTCTACGGTGTGATCCGGTCCGACGTGCTGCGCAAGGTGAAGCCGCACGGCAGCTTCTACCACGCGGACCAGGTGTTCATGGCCGAGCTGGTGCTGCACGGTCGCTTCCTGCAGGTGCCGGAGTGGCTGTACTTCCGCCGCCACCACGACGGCCGCGCGCTGCAGGCGAACCCGACGATCAGCAGCTGGTCGCGCAACCTGGACCCGAAGCGCTCCAACAAGCTGGTGCACCCGCCGGCCCGGTTGGTCGCCGAATACATCCTCGGCTACTACGCCGCCGTACGGCGGGCTCCGCTGAGCGCAGCGGACAAGCGCGCGTGCCGGCGGCACATCCGCGACTGGCTGACCAGCCGCGTGACCCGTCGGCTCCCCGGCGCTGAGCGGCCGGAGCCGATCCAGCACTTCGGTGCCATCGACAGCTTGTCGGTCCAGGCGGTCGTCGCCGGATCTGAAGGGCGCTGACGTGCGCATCGGACTATTCGGTCGTCTCGGCTCAGGGAACATCGGCAACGACGCAACCCTCGAAGCCGTGCTGGCCTACCTGAAAGCCGAGCGGCCGGACGCAGTGCTCGACAGCCTGTGCTCCGGACCGAAGCGCGTCACCGACCGGTACGGCGTACCGGCCGCGCAGCTGGGGTGGTTGGACGGCAAGCAGCCGCCGACCGGTCCGAAGCCGGTCCGGCTGGCGCTGACACTCGGCCGACTCGTCCTGGGCTCGCTGATCGACACCTGGCAGATCACCTCCTGGGTACGCCGCCACGACGTCGTCATCGTGCCGGGCATGGGCGTACTGGAGTCAACGCTGCCGCAGCGGCCGTGGGAGCTGCCCTGGGGCCAGTTCGTGATGTCGCTGGCCGGCAAGGTGTTCGGCGTCAAGGTCGCGTTCGTCAGTGTCGGTGCGAACGTGGTGCGGCAACGCGCCACCGGCTGGTTGCTGGCCAAGTCCGCCAAGCTGGCTTACTACCGGTCGTTCCGCGACGAGCAGTCGCTCGGTGCTGCGCAGAAGATGCGGATGGCCGGACCGTCCGATCACGTCTACCCGGACCTCGTCTTCGCACTGCCGTCGCTACCGGCGACACAGGGCGACTCCATCGGTGTGGGCGTGATGGCCTACTCGGGCGGCACGGAAGACCGGGCGGATGCCGAGCGCATCCAAGAGACCTACACGGCTGCGATGACGCTGTTCGTCGAGCGCCTGCTGGCGGACGGCCGGAGAGTTCGGCTGCTGATCGGTGACGAGGCCGACGAGCCCGTCGCTCTGGACGTGTTGTCCCGAGTCCAGTCATCGCGTGTGGTCTACGAATCGTTCACGTCCGCCGACGAGTTGATGAACCAGCTCGGCACGGTCGACTCCGTCATCGGCACCCGGTTCCACACCGTTCTGTTCGGGCTGAAGCTCGGCAAGCCCACCATCGCGATCGGCTACGGCCGTAAGCACCTGGCGCTGATGGAGCATTTCGGTGTCGAGGAGTGGTTCCAGGAGATTCGGGATCTCGACGCCGACCGCTTGTACACGCAGTTCGTGGCCTTGCAGGGTGAGCGGGCGCAGGTGGTCCGCACGATCGACGAGCACCTGCAGCTGGTTCGCGAGCAGCTGGACGCGCAGTTCGCCGAACTGAGCGCCGTACTGTTCGGGGGTCGTTCATGAGCCGGGTGAACGTGGTGCGTCGGCAGGTCCTCGGGCGGCTGAGCTGGGGGATCGCCGACCAGGCGGTGTCGAGCCTCGGCAACTTCCTGCTCGGTGTGTTCGTGGCTCGCCTGATGGGCGCCGCGAGTCTCGGTGCGCTCGGGCTGGCGTTCGTTGCCTACGCGATCGCGCTGAACTGCTCGCGCGCACTGTCCACCGATGCGGTGATGGTTCGCTTCAGCGCGGCCGGTAAAGAGGGCTGGCGGGAGGCGGTCGCCGCCGCAACCGGTGTCGCCCTCTTCGTCGGCCTAGTCACCGGTGTGATCTGCGTAGGTCTCGGGGTGGCGCTGAGAATGCACACGCCAGGCTCGGAGGCCGGCGCGGCGTTCATTGCCCTGGGCATCGTCATGCCCGGCCTGATGTTCCAGGACAGCTGGCGCTCGGCGTTCTTCGCTGCGGGCGAAGGCGTCAAGACCTTCACCAATGACACGGTCTGGAGCGTGCTGATGGTCGGTGTGCTCGCAGCCGGCTACGCCGCGAACATGCGCGGCATCACCTTCGCCCTGCTCGTCTTCGGCGGTACGGCGTGGGTCGCGGGACTGTTCGGTGTCTGGCAGTCGCGGATCGTGCCGCGCCCGGCGCTCGCGATCGGCTGGCTGCGCAAGCACCGCGACCTGGGTATGCGGTTCCTGGTGGAGAACGTCGTACTGGGTGCTGGTGGTCAGATCCGGGCGCTTGTCGTTGCGGCGACGGGTGGGCTGGCCGCGGCCGGTGCGATCCGTGGCGCGGAGATGGTGATCGGTCCGGTCGCGGCGCTGTTGATGGGTGTCGGTCAGGTCGCAGTGCCGGAGGCTGCGCGGGCCCTGACCCGTGGCCGCCGGGCGCTGCTCCGCCTGGGTGCGGCACTGAGTGCCGGTCTGGCTGCTGTCGCCCTGGCCTGGGGAGCCACCGTGCTGGTGACCTTCCCGCTCGGGATCGGCCGCCTGGTGCTCGGGGATGTCTGGGCGGATGCGCGTGGTCTGGTGCTGGGCGTTGTCATCAGCTGCGCGGCTGGCTGTACCCAGGTGGGTCCGTCCGCTGCGCTGCGGGCACTCGGCCGGGCGGACCTGACCATGCAATGCCAGATTCTGGTGACCACTCTCTTTGTCGGCATGGCCACGGCCGGTGCCTTGATCTGGGGTGCGCAGGGAGCGGTGTGGGGTACGGCGATCTCCTCGATCCTCGGCGCCTTCATTTGGTGGAGCCGCCTGCAGAAGGCGCAGCGCGAGCACTTCGCGGCTGCGGACCTGGAGCCTGAGGGAGCGCCTGCATGAGTGAGGTGGTCATTGCGACGTTGATGCGGCTGGAGGGACCGTCTGGGCTGCAGAGTCACGTGCGGACCTTCGACACGTACCTGCGCGAGCAGTCCGAAGCGGTGAGTGTCGTCAGCCCGTTCTCGGCGCGCTCACCGTTGGTGCTGCCAATTTTCGCGGCCCGGATCGGCGTCCGGAAGCTCAGTCGGCCGGCGGCGATTCGATGGCACGAGTACTGGCACGCGCGGTATCTCGCGATCGCCCTGCGGCGGCACCTGGCGACGCGACCCGATGCGGTGATTTACGCGCAGTGCCCGATCAGCGCCGGGGTCGCGCTCCGGGTCCGGACCACACAGCCGGTCGTGATGGTCGCTCACCTGAACATCTCCCAGGCCGACGAATGGGCCGACAAGGGCGAGATTCCGCGCGACGGCACGCTGTTCCGGTCGATCCGGGACCACGAGACCGACGTACTGAGCCGGCTGGACGGGATCGTCTACGTCTCCGGCTTCAACAAGTCACAGCTGGAGAGCCGGATTCCGGCCCTGCAGCAGGTGCCGAGTGCGGTCATCCCCAACCCGGTTCCGGACAGTCCGCGCGCGGCCGCCACGACGGTCGATGCAGACCTCGTCACCGTTGGCGGCCTCGAGCCGCGAAAGAACCACAGCCACCTGCTGCGGATCCTCGCCGCAGCCGCCCATCGCGGACACCGGTACACGCTGTCCATCGTGGGCGACGGGCCTGAGCGCGGTGCGCTGCAGAAGCAGGCGGCCGACCTGGGGATCGCGGACCTGGTCCGGTTCCTCGGCTACCAGTCCGATCCGCGGCCGATCCTGCGGCAGCACCGCGTCTACTGCCACACCGCGACGATGGAGAGCTTCGGCATCGTGCTCGTCGAAGCCATGGCCGAGGGCCTGCCGGTCCTGACAGCTCCTGTCGGTGGCATCCCGGACGTCGTACAGCCTGGGGCCGAGGGTCTGTTCTGGCCCCTCGACGACGCCGATGCGGCCGCGGACGTCCTGATCGGGCTGCTGGAAGATCCCGCCACCAGGTCCCGCATGGCCGTCGCGGCGCGGTCCCGCTTCGAGCAGGACTTCGCCGCGGCTGTCGTCGGCCGCCGGCTGCTCACGTTCCTGCAGCAGCAGACGGCGCGTACTGAGGCTTAGGCGCTGGCGCCGAGCAGGACCAGATTGCGCCGGGCGCGTTCGGAGGCGAGGGTCCGGGCGAGCCGGTTGGCCCACTGCCAGGGGTGGACCGCGATCAGCTGGAACTCAGTGGCGTCCAGGCCGCGCTCGGCCAGGGTCGCAGCGAACTCCGCGCGGCTCTCCGGAGCGAGCTCCGCGGCCGGGAGGCTCTCGTCGTCGAGACCGGCACAACTGGTGAAGGTCGCCCGATCCCGCCGGGTGGCCAGCCACACCGGCGCATCCGGTTCCGGTGCGTACCCGCGGTACGCGTCGAGACCGAATCCGATCAGGTCGTCGATCGTGGTCATGCCGCTCCTTCACTGGTGGTTACTCAAGGTGCCGACAATCAGGTTAGGGTGACCTAACTTCAGTCGTCCAGTGAGTGTCGTGCGCCTCACTGTGCAAGTTCTCTGCAACGGTTCCGCGTTATTGGTCGCAGTACATCGCGGCGCGTAGTAGCCTGCCGTGACTCGCCGTAGGCCAGCGGGTGAATTTTGAGAGTTAGGAAACCAGGGTTTCACCGTCACTTCGTGCGGTGACGGCCGTTTGACAGGTATGACGCGCAGACACGAGGAAGCGGAGTGAGCGGAGCTGAGGCGCCGGACGCGGTGGATGGCCGTCGTCCGTTCTGGGTCGTTCCGCATGAGGTCCCCGCGATCGTCCCGCGCTCATCGCGCTCTACCGAGCCCCGCTGGGTCGGTGTGTACCGCTGGGCCGCTGTCGGTGGCGACTTCCTGGCCGCGATGCTCGGTGTCTTCGTCGCGCTCCTGGCCCGCTTCGGTTCGGGCGTCGGGAGCGGCTACCTGATCGTGAGTGCGCTGCTCCCGCTGGCCTGGGTGGCCGCGGTTGCGCTGTCCAAGGGCTACGACCCCCGGTACTTCGGGACCGGGCCGGACGAGTTCCGGTCGTTGCTGCGATCCGGGGTCGGCCTCACCGCGGCCGTCGCGATGGCGTCGTACGTGACGAAGACCGAGATTGCGCGCGGCTTCGTCGTACTGGCGATTCCGGTGATGTGTGCGGCCGCGCTTTTCCTGCGGTATGCGTTGCGAAAGGACCTGCACCGGCACCGCGTTCGAGGGCGTTGTATGCATCGGGTTCTCGTGGTCGGGCACAGTGGCCCGGCCGCAACCTTGTGTGAGCACCTTGAGAGCCGCCCGACCGACGGATTCCGGGTCGTGGCGACCTGCCGGCCGCGCGATGACGACGCCCCCGACGGCCCGTTGCAGGCCGATGAGCTGGATGAGGCAGACATCGTGGCGGCCGCCGACCGGCATACCGTCGATGTCGTTGCCATCTCCACCGATCCGGAGCTGGTCGGCCACTCGCTGCGCCGGTTGTCCTGGGCGCTGGAGCAGCGCGGTATCGAGCTGATCGTCTCGCCGGGCATCATCGAGGTCGCCGGTCCGCGGATCTCGGTCCGCCCGGTCGCCGGCCTGTCGCTGCTGCACCTGGAGCGGCCCTCGGTCAGCGGGGGACCGCACCTGATCAAGGCCGTCTTCGACCGCCTTCTCGCGCTCGGCATGATCGTCCTGCTGTCGCCGCTGCTGATCGGCCTGGCGCTGGCCGTCTGGCTGTCCAGCCCGGGCTCGGTCCTGTTCCGGCAGCAGCGGGTCGGCCGGGCGGGCGCCGAGTTCACCATGCTCAAGTTCCGCAGCATGTACTCCGATGCGGAGCAGCGCCTCGGAGATCTTTATGCGTTGAGCGACGGCAACGGCGTGATCTTCAAGATGCGCGACGACCCCCGGATGACTCCGCTGGGCCGCTGGATCCGGCGCTTCTCGCTGGACGAGCTGCCGCAGCTGTTCAACGTCCTCCGCGGCGACATGTCGATGGTCGGTCCGCGCCCACCGCTGTCCGAGGAGGTCGCGCTGTACGCCGCCGACGACTCCCGCCGGATGCTGGTCAAGCCCGGCATCACCGGCCTGTGGCAGGTCAGCGGCCGCAGCGACCTGTCCTGGGACGAGTCGGTCCGCCTCGACCTGCGGTACGTCGACAACTGGTCGATGACGCTTGATCTGCTGATTCTCTGGAAGACCGTGCGTGCGGTGATCTACGGCGCGGGAGCGTATTGAGATGGCCAAATTAATTGAGGCTAGTGACGCGACCGTCTATGTTGCAGGCCATCGAGGTCTGGTTGGTTCGGCCATCTGGCGGCGGCTCGAGGCGGCCGGGTTCACCCGGCTGATCGGTGCCTCGTCGTCCGAGCTGGATCTGCGGGATCGTGCTGCCACCTTCGCCTTCCTGGCCGAGCACAAGCCGGACGTGGTGATCGATGCCGCGGCCCGGGTCGGTGGCATTCTCGCCAACCGCGATCACCCGACCGAGTTCCTCAGCGACAACCTGCGGATCCAGGTCAACCTCATGGACGCGGCGCTCGCCGTACGGACGCCGCGGTTGTTGTTCCTCGGATCGTCGTGCATCTATCCGAAGTACGCCGAGCAGCCGATTCGTGAGTCGAGTCTGCTGACCGGTGAGCTCGAGCCGACCAACGATGCTTATGCGATCGCGAAGATCGCCGGGATCATGCAGGTTCAGGCAGTCCGGCGGCAGTACGGGTTGCGCTGGATCTCGGCGATGCCGACCAACCTGTACGGGCCCAATGACAACTTCGACCTGACGTCGTCGCATGTGTTGCCGGCGCTGATCCGGCGCTTCCACGACGCCAAGGTGTCGGGGGCGCCGGAGGTTGTTCTGTGGGGGACCGGGACGCCGCGCCGCGAGTTCTTGCACGTGGACGACCTGGCCGATGCGTGCCTGCATTTGCTGGACACGTACGACGAGCCGGGGCCGATCAATGTCGGTGTCGGTGAGGACGTGACGATCCAGGAGCTGGCCCAGCTGGTGGCTCGGGTCGTCGGGTATGAAGGTGCTGTGAGCAACGATCTTTCCAAGCCGGACGGGACGCCGCGCAAGCTGCTCGATGTGAGCAGGTTGCAGGCGCTGGGGTGGAAGCCGACCATCGACCTTTCTGACGGTGTGGCCGCCACCTACGCCTGGTATCTGGAGCACACTGTATGAAGAAGGCTTTTGTCACGGGCATCACCGGCCAGGACGGGTCGTATCTCGCGGAGCTGTTGCTTGCCAAGGGCTACGAAGTCCACGGTCTGATCCGGCGCGCGTCGACGTTCAACACCAAGCGGATCGACCACCTGTATGAGGATCCGCATCAGAGCGACAAGCGGTTGTTCCTGCATTACGGAGATCTGACCGACGGGTCGCGGTTGGTGACGTTGCTGGCGTCGATCCAGCCGGCCGAGGTGTATCACCTGGCAGCGCAGTCGCATGTGCGGGTGTCGTTCGACGAGCCCGAGTACACCGGTGACACGACCGGCATGGGGACGACGCGGTTGCTCGAGGCGATCCGGATGATCGGCTTGGACTGCCGGTTCTACCAGGCGTCCTCGTCGGAGATGTTCGGTGCCACGCCACCGCCTCAGAACGAGCTGACGCCGTTCTACCCGCGGTCGCCGTACGGGGCTGCGAAGCTTTACGGCTACTGGATGACGCGGAACTACCGCGAGGCGTACGAGATGTTCGCGGTGAACGGGATCCTGTTCAACCACGAGTCGCCGCGGCGCGGCGAGACGTTCGTGACGCGGAAGATCACCCGCGCGGTGGCGGCGATCAAGCTGGGCAAGCAGGATCGGCTGTATCTGGGCAATCTGGAGGCCTGCCGGGACTGGGGTTACGCGCCGGAGTACGTCGAGGGCATGTGGCGGATGCTGCAGGCCGACACTCCCGCGGATTACGTGATCGCGACTGGTTCGTCGTACTCGGTGCGAGACTTTGTCTCCTTGGCGTTCGACCACGTCGGGCTGGACTGGGAGAAGTACGTCGACTACGACTCCCGGTACGAGCGGCCGACCGAGGTCGATTCGCTGATCGGTGACGCGTCCAAGGCGAACACCGAGCTGGGCTGGAAGGCGCAGACGCATGTACCCGAGCTGGTCCGCATCATGGTCGACGCGGACGTGGCCCTGCTGAACCCGGAGGATGGCCGATGACCGACTTGCACGCCCCTGCAACCGCGGCGGACCGTGTCGATGTGCTCGGCATCCAGGTCAGCGTCACCAATCTCGAGGACACGGTCGGCGTTTTCGAGCGTTGGATCGACAACGGCGAGCGGCAGCTCGTCTGCGTCACCGACATGAACGCGCTGCTGCACGCGCGGGCTGATCAGCAGCTGAAGACGGTTTACAACACGGCTGGTCTCGTCGTACCGGACGGGATGCCGTTGGTCTGGGCCGGCAAGAAGGCCGGCTTCGAGCAGATGGGCCGCGTCGCCGGGCCGGACCTGCTGGAGCGGATCATGGCCGAGGCTGCAGACCGGGGTTGGACGCAGTACTTCTACGGCGGCGCCGAGGGCGTTGCCGACGAGCTGCGGATGACGTTCCAGGACAAGCACCCGGCGCTCAAGGTGGTCGGGGTGGAATGCCCGCCGTACCGGGCGTTGACTCTGCAAGAAGACGCCGAGACGGTCGAGCGGATGAACTCGGCCCACCCGGACATCATCTGGGTTGGGCTTGGCGCGCCGAAGCAGGAGCGCTGGATGGCCGAGCACCGCGAGCGGCTGAACGCAGCGATCTTGATCGGTGTCGGCGCGGCCTTCGACTTCCACACCGGCCGGCTGGATCGTGCGCCGGAGTGGATGCAGAAGGCCGGTCTGGAGTGGAGCTATCGGCTCTACAAGGAACCGCGGCGGCTGTGGAAGCGCTATCTGATCGGGATCCCGCGTTTCGCGTTCGGCGTGCTGCGCCGCCCGCCGCGCGCTGTGTAACGTGCGGGAGTGAGATTTCGGCCGCCCAAACTGAGTCGACTGGCCGGACCGGCTGGTCGTGCTGGTTGGGGACTGGCTGATCAGGCTCTGTCCAGCCTGAGCAATCTGGCGGTCGGTCTGGTCGTCGCACGCTCGAGCTCGGTCGCCGACTTCGGTATCTACGCGCTGGCCTTCGGCGGCTACACAATCGCGCTCAACGTGTCCCGGGCGGTCGCCACCGAACCACTCTCGGTCCGGCACTCCGGCGACCGCACGCCGGAGTGGGAACGCGCCGTCCGAGCCAGTACGGCGACCGCGCTGCTGATCGGGTTTATCGGGCTTGTGGTGGCGCTCGCGATCGCACTGTTCCCGGGGGTGCCGTCCAAGGGCGTGCTGATCGCCTTCGCCGTCACCATGCCCGGGCTGCTGCTGCAGGATGCGTGGCGCTGGGCGTTCTTCGTGATCGGGGAGGGCCAGAAAGCCTTCCTGAACGACCTCATCTGGCTTGTTGCCATGCTCGCGATCTTCGGCGGGCTCTACCTGACCGACACTGCGTCCGCGTTCTCGCTCACCCTCGCGTGGGGCCTGGGCGCCGTTGTCGCGGCCGTGGCCGGCCGCTTCCAGGCCGGGATCGCCCCGCGCCGCCAGCTGATCCGCGAATGGGTGCACCGGAACTGGGACCTGACCCCGAAGTACGTCGGTGAGCTGCTCGCGGTCTCCGGCACGATTCAGGTCTACATGCTCGGGATCACCGCTGCGGCCGGTCTCGTCGCGACCGCGGGGATCCGGGGCGCTCAGGTTCTGCTTGGGCCCGTGAACGTGCTCAACCAAGGCATCCGGATGATCTCTGTCCCCGAGGCCACCCGCGCACTGGCGCACTCGTACCGGCGGCTGTGGCTGGTCGGACTGGCGATCTCACTCGGGGTGGGGGCGGGAGCTTTCGCCTGGGGAGCCGTCTTCCTGCTGCTGCCGCCGGCGGTCGGCCGGGAGCTTCTTGGCCCCGGCGTCTGGGCCCAGGCGCACGCCGTCCTGGTCCCGGTCATCCTGCTGCAGGCCCTCGGCGCTTCGAACGCCGGTGCCTTCGCCATCCTTCGGGCGCTGGCGGCCGCCTCGCGCGGTCTCGGGGTCCGGCTCGTGTCTTCGGTGGTTCTGATCGTCTGCGGCGTCGGAGGCGCCTACCTGGGCGGTCCCGAGGGGGCCGCGTGGGGGCTGGCCGGTGCTTCGTTCTGCACCCTGCTGCTCTGGTGGTCGCAGGCCCGCAGGGCGATCAACGCGCATCGCCGGGCAGCAGATCGGCAACCGCCCCCGGTGTGATCGACTTGCCGCGGATCTTCTCGGCCAGCGTGACAGTGACCGAGGCAGCGGTCTTCCAGATCCGCGACTCCGGTTCGTGATGACCGATGAACAGGACGGCGACGAACGCCGTACCGGCGAGGATGGTTCCGGCCACCTGGAGGACTCGGCGCGAGCTGCGTTTCATACTCACAGCATCCCGAAACGGGGACCGGTTCGGCATCCATCGTCGGACTCAACTTCCGCGCCGAAAGTAGTCCCACGGTATGACAACGCAACGAGCCCCTGGTCGCGCTGACCAGGGGCTCGAACGGTGCTGGGAACTAGCTAGCTGACCGTGATGGTCGAGTAGCCGCCGCGGACGGTGTTCTTCCCGTCGTAGACCTCGATGCGGTACTGCTGTGAACCGACCGGTGCGTTGGTGTCGGTGAGCGTGATGCTCGGCCGGCTCCAGAAGGTGGAGTTCGCGGTCGTGGTGGCCACGACCGTGTTCGTCGCCCCGCGCAGCAGCCGGTAGGTGAGCGTGACGTCGTCGTTGTCGAGTGACGTCTGCACGGTCGCCTTGACCTGCTTGGTGACCGTGTTGGACAGTGCCGGCAGCGCCGGGCCGAGCGGTACGGCGCCGTTGCCGAGACCGGTGAAGCGGGTCAGGCCCTGCTGGCCGGCCCCGTTCACGGTGGTGAAGTCGCCGCCGACCCACAGGTCCGAGCCACCGGTGGCTGAGACGAGCGGGCCGACCTGGGTCGGTGCCGCGGCGTTCGTGTTCGGGAACCAGGGCCCGATCTTGCCGTCGGCCGGGTTCTGCAGCAGCAGGTAGTGGTTGCCGTAGCCCTCCGGGAACGCCGGACCGGCCGTGGCAGCACCGCAGTCGTGGGCGTGCGAGCCCTTGAACAGCCAGCCCTGCACCATCGTGATGGCCTCGGTGGCGCCCAGGCAGGTGTTCTTCCACTTCAGGTTGCCGGTGGCAACATCTGCGGACCAGGTGCCGTCGAAGCAGCCGCCGCCGTCACCGGCGTTGGCGAAGTAGACCGTCGTACCGACCGTCTCGATGTCCTTGACCCGGCTCTTGCAGCTTGAGGTCGGATTCGGGACCGCGGAAGCGGCGGAGAACGGCAGGATCGCGCCGGTGGAGTTGTTCACGCTGGCCACGGCCCACCGGCTGGTGGTTCCGACCTTCGTGAACGTGCCGCCCAGGTAGACCTTGGAGTTGTCGTCGGCCGCGTCGATCGCGTAGACGTCGGCGTCCAGGTTCGGGTTCCAGGCCTGCAGCGTGCCGTCGACCGTGCTGATCGCGGCGGCGCGGTTACGGGCGATGCCGTTCACCAGGCCGAACGAACCACCGAAGTACAGGCTGTTGCCGCCGACGGCGAGCGTCTTGACCCGGTAGGACACGCTGGGCTTGATGTTCGCGATCAGCGCGCCGGTGGTGGCGTCGAAGGCGGCCAGCCGATTCCGGGTGACGCCGTCGACCTTGGTGAAATCACCGCCGATATAGATCTTCGAGCCGTCCGCCGAGGCGACGATCGACCAGACGATGCCGTTCAGTACATGGTTGAAAGTGGTGTCGAGCGCACCGGTGGTCTGGTTGAACGCGGCCAGATAGGTCCGGCCGGTCTGACTGGCGCCCGGTGCGGCGCCCGGCGGACGGACGTTCAGGAAGCGGCCACCGACGAACGCCTTGTTCTTGGCGACGGCGAGGCCGAGCACACTCGCGTCGGTCTGCCAGGCCGTGGCCGGCAGCGCGGTGAGCGGACCTGCGGTGGTGACGGCGGTTTGCGCCGGCTGCAGAGCGACCAGGAGCCCGGCAACGCCGAGACCTGCCGCGCTGAGCGCAGCAATCAGTTTCCTCACTGTATGAACCCCCCTTGGGTTCAATGTAAATCGGGCCGCCCCGTGCGGCTAGGTGTACTTCGGGCAGAAGTGCGGGGTACCGGCGGGCGGCCGGGCGAGCGACTATAGGGCCTGCATGGGCGGGCAGGCCCCTAGTTCTAGTGCACCTTGACGGAAGCTGTCGAGGACTTGACGGTATTGCGGTCGTCGGTGACGTCAATTCGATATCCGACCGTCTGGCCGGACTTCACTCCGGTGTCGGTCACCGTGTAGGTCTTCCGCTTGTCCCAGTAGTACGAGTTGTACTTGTAGGAACCGATCTTGGTGGTCCCGCGGTAGACGCTGTAGGTCAGAGTGATGTTGTCGACGTCGTACACGTCGGTGAACTTGAGCGTCACCTTGGCGGCACCCGCCGTCAGCGCCGGCGCCTTCGGTACGGCGGGGACCGCACCACCTGGCGCACTGCTGAACCGGGTGAGCCCCTGCTGGCCCTTACCGGCGACCTTCAGGAAGTCACCGCCGGCCCACAGACCGGTGCTGTCCCCGGCGAACGCCAGCGGGCCGACCTGGGTGGTGCTGTTCGGGTCGGCGTCCGTGTTCGGGAACCAGGGGCCGATCTTGCCGTTGGCGATGCTCTGGACCAGCAGGAAGTGCGTGCCGGTGCCGTCGCCGAACGAGCCGTCCTGGCTGCAGTCGTGGGCGTGCGAGCCCTTGTACAGCCAGCCGTCGATCGCCTTCAGCGCCTCGTTCGCGCCCAGGCAGTTGCTCTGCCACAGCGCCTTGCCGGTGGTGGCGTCGGCGGCGATGATGCCGTCGTAGCAGCCCGCGCCGTCACCGCCGTTGCCGGCGAAGACCTTGTTCCCCTGGGTCTCGATCACCTTGACCCGGGTGGTGCAGCCCCAGGTCGGCTTCGGGATCAGGCTCGCGGCCGGCATCGCGAGCGCGGTGCCGTTGGTGCTGTTGACCATCGCCAGCGAGTAGTGGTCCTTGCCGTTGATCGTCTCGAACGGGCCGCCGACGAACACCCGGGTTCCATTGCCGGAGGCCCGGACCGCGTAGACGTCGTCGTCCGCGTTCGGGTTCCAGGGCAGCAGCGTGCCGTCCGTCAGCTTGACTGCGGCCAGGCGATTACTGACTCTGCTGTCGACCTTGGTGAATGCGCCACCGAAGAAGACGCTGTTGCCGTAGATGTCGATGCTCTTCACCCGGGCCGAGACGACCGGGTCCCAGCCGGCCACCAGTTGGCCGGTCGCTACGCTGAACTTCGCGATCTTGCTGCGCTTGACGCCGTTCACGGTGGTGAAGTCACCACCGAGCACCACCCACTTGCCGTCCGGGCTGGTGGCGATGCCGCGGACGGCGCCGTTCAGCTTCGGGGCGAAGGTGGTCGGGGCGCCGGTGGTTTTGTTGAAGGCGGCAACATAAGTGCGCACCGACTCCTGAACCCCTTTGGCGGCACCCGGCGGGCGGATCCTGGTGAAGAGGCCACCGGCGTAGACGGTATTGCCGGCCACCGCCAGCGCGGTCACGCTGGCGTTGGTCTGCCAGGTCGTCTGTTTGACGGCGGAAACCGCCGAGCCGAAGCCTTTGGAGGCGGCCTGAACCGGTGGGCCGGAAGGGATCAGCGCCGCGGCCACAACGGCCGCGGCGGTGACGACAACCAGAACTAGCTTCTTCATCAAGTTCCTTTGACTGGGCGGGGAGGCATCAGTCAAGCGCATGATGACTTTGAGCTACAACTCCCCGACAGATTGCTCACCGTGCATCGTAGTGGCTCTGTACCTGGGACGGGCTCAGGGCATACGGGTAGACCGCTGCTTCGTCGATCGCCAGCCCGGTTTGGGTGGCGCCGCCGCCGGTCCACGCGCTGGTGTTGTCGTACCCGATCCGCCACCAGCCGTAGTACAGGGACGCTGTGCCGGTGCTGGTGCTGCCGACCAGGACGCCGTCGACGAACAGCTTGAGCAGGCCGTTGTCGAAGGTCCCGGCGACGTGGTGCCACTGGTTGTCGTTCTTGCCCGAGGGGCTGGTCACGGTCCGCTGGGCGCCGTCGTTGACGCCGAACAGGATCGCGCCGGTCGACCGCATGTAGAGCATCCGGTCGCCGCCCCCGGCGCTGTTGCCGGTCTTGGAGCTGCCGAAGCCGAGGATGCGCCCGCCACGGCTAGAGCTCTGCTTCACCCAGGCCTCGACCGTGAACTGCTGCGGCATGCTGAACGCCTTCTCGCCGACCATCCGGCCACTGCTCGAGCTGGTGGTCGCAGCGGTGTTCCCCGCGATCGCACCGCTCGCGCCGAGCGTCATACCGGTGAAAGCACCGTTGTTGCTCTGCCCGGACGCGTCGACCGAGGTCGTCGTACCGGAGGGCTCACCGAGGCGCCAGTACGCCTGTGGGCCGTCGGAGCTGATGATCTGGTCGTACGCCGACGACTTCGAACTGGCCACTGTCACCGGGTCGGAGTAGTTGCCGCGCAGCGTCGTACTGCCGTCGGTGACCTCGACGCGGTAGTTGGTCGACTCACCTGGTGTCACTGCCGTGTCGGTGTAGTGCAGCCAGGGTCGGTCCCACGGCGTCGACTTGGCGGTCCAGGTCGCGATGGTGGTGTTGCTGAAGCCCTTGAGCAAGCGGTAGGTCAGCGTGCTGTCGTCATTGTCCACAACGGTCGGGAAGTGAATCTGTACGGCGCCTGGCTCGACGCTGTATGGCGTGAGTTTCGCCGGCTTGGCGGGTGCCGCACCGGGCCCCGCGTTGGTGAAGCGGGTCAGGCCCTGCTGGGTGACGCCGTTCGTCGTGGTGAAGTCGCCACCGACCCACAGGTCACTGCCGCCGGTCGCAAACGCCAGCGGGCCGACCTCGGTGGGCGGACCTGCGTTGGTGTTCGGGAACCAGGGCCCGAGCGAGCCGTCGGTGAGCTTCTGGCTCAGCAGGAAGCGGTAGCCGAAGCCCTGCGGGAAGCCGCCGGCGCCCTGGTTCGCGCAGTCGTGGGCGTGCGAGCCCTTGTAGAGCCAGCCGTTGATGACCTTGACGGCCTCGGTCGCGCCCAGGCACTGGTTCTTCCACTTCAGCGCGTTGGTGGCGGTGTCGACGGCCCAGGTCCCGTCGAAGCAACCGCCGCCGTCACCACCGTTCCCGAAGTAGACGGTGTCCCCGCTGGCGTCGATCGACTTGACGCGGGTCGTGCAGGACCCGTTCGGCGGCGGTACGGCGGACGCACCGGGGAAGGGAAGTACGGCGCCCGTCGCCGGGTCCAGGCTGGCCACGGTGTTCTGGCTGGTGCCATTGACCTGGCTGAACTGGCCGCCGGCGTACACCTTCGAACCGTCGTCGGTGGCGTCCACGGCGTACACGTCGCCGTTGACGTTGGGTGCGAAGGGCAACAGAGTGCCGGTGTCGGCGGTCACCGCGGCGAGGCGGGGCCGGTCCTGGCCGTTCACGAGGCCGAACGAGCCACCGAAGTACACGGTGTTCCCGGAGACGGCGATCGTCTTGACCCGGTAGGAAACGCTCGGCTTCCAGCTCGCGACCAGTGTGCCGGTGGCGGTGTCGAAGGCGGCGATCCGATTCCGCGTGACGCCGTTGACAGTGGTGAAGTCACCGCCGACGAAGATGCGCGATCCGTCCGCGGACGCGGCAACGGCGTACACCTGATCGTTCAGGACCGGCGTGAACGCGGCGGCCAGATCGCCGGTGCTCTGGTCGAAGGCTGCCAGGTAGGCCTGTGCGACCTCACTGGTTCCGGCGGCGGCGCCCGGCGGGCGGACGCTGGTGAACCGGCCCCCGGCATATGCCTTGCCGGCCGCGACGGCCAAACCCTGAACGCTGGCGTTGGTCTGCCAGACCGGACTGTCAGTCGCCGAGAGTGACGCCTCAATACTCTGTGCAGCCGGTGCGTAGGCCAGCGATCCGGCGATCAGCGCCGCGGCGGTGGCAGACGTGACTAACCATCTCTTCATGCTGTGATGTCCCCCCTAGGACATTGACGGTCTCTCCGTGCCCCCGAGACCTTGGGAAGAGAGTAACGCCCCCGCGTCGGGGCACGGAGCGAGACCGACTCGCCACACCTTGCCGTCGTGGCTATCCTGAGGCGCTGATCGACGGAATGAGGTTGGGATGGAACCGGGCACTGTGGTCTGGCGGGAAACCGCTCAGTCACTGCTACGGCAGAAGTGGCTGATCTTGGCCTGTGTCGTGCTCGGCCTGGTCGGTGCGTCGGTCTTCGCGCTGGCCCAGACCCAGCGCTGGACGGCGTCCAGCCAGCTCGTCATCGGCCCGGCGGTGCCGCCTGCTCTGGTCGGGAAGCTGCCCAGCAGCACCGACAAGACCGGCCCGCTCGGCATGGATCTGCCGGCCGAGACCCAGGCGCGGGTGATGGCCAGTCCGCGGCTGCTGCGCGGAGTCGCGCAGACCCTCGGGCTGCCGACGACCGACGAAACCATCCGGGACCTCGCCGCGGTGACGCGGGTGAAGGCGGTCACCGACAACGCCTACCTGGTGACGACCGACGGTCCGACGGCGTCCGAGGCAGTGCAGCGGGCGAACGCGATCGCGACTGTCTATCTGAAGCAGCGCAACGACGCGGCCAAGGCCTTGCTGACAACGCTGGCCGGCCAGGCGCAAGACCGGGCCAAGACCGCGAACCTGCAGTCCCGGTCGCTGGTCAGCCAGATCGACGAGGCGGTCGCGCGGGGCGATACGCAGACCGCGAGCCAGTTGCGAGACCAGCGGGTCGGGCTGGCCACCGAAGCCCGGCAGGCCGCCGACGACGCGTCCGCGATGCGCAAGGCGCTGACCGGTGTCGGCGCCGGGAGCGAGCTGGTCACACCGGCCACGACCGACACTGCCTCCTCGTCGCCGATGGTTGCGCGGGACATCCTGGTCGGCGGCATCCTCGGGCTGGTGCTCGGGTTTGGTCTGGCGCTCCTGCGGTCCCACCTGACGCCGTACATCCTGACCCGGGACCAGGCTGCGCGGGCTTCCAGTTCGCCGGTCATCGCGGCCTCCGAGGGGAACCGGCGGCGGATGTGGCACCGGTCCGCGCCGGAGCTTCCGCCGTACGAGATCACTGCGCTGGGCGCCGAGGCGAGTGGCGCGCTGGCGCGCCGCGAGCTGAGCGCGCGCGCCTTCGCCAGTGGTGGACCGGGCGCGTTGCTGGTCGTCTCGGCGTCGCCGAGCCCGAACGCAGCCGGTATCGCGCTGGCCATGGCCGAGGCGAATGCCCGCGACGGTCGCGAGACCCTGCTGGTCCTCGCCGACGTGGAGGGTACGCCGGTCCTGCCGCACGTCACCGGCCACGAGGGCCTGACCGACCTGGTCATGGAGCCCGCGGCAACCCGGGCGATCCGGGCCCGCAAACTCTTCCGTCCCGGCCCGGTGTCCGACCTCTATGTGCTTCCGCCGGGGATGAACCACGAGGAGACCGCGTCGGCGGTCGGTCCGTCCCTCGTCCCGGGCATCGTCGCCGACCTGCCGCCGGGCTACTCGGTCGTCATCCACGGTCCCGCCGCGGTCGGCCGGCACGGCATCTCGCCGTTGGCCGCCGCCGTGGATGCGTCGGTCCTCGTGGTGCAGATCGGCCACGACAAGGAGATGGACGTCGCCCGGCTCACCGCCGCGCTGCACTATGCCGGCGCTCCCGTGCTCGGCGTCGTCCTGATCGGCGCCTCCGACCACGACGAGACCCTCGGCATTCCGCTCAACTACACGCCTGCGGAGTCCGCCACCCCGCACGTTCGCTGATCTTGGCCAGGCAGCCAGCGGCCGAGCTGTTCCGGACCGGTGCGGAGTACCGGGTCGGACGCGGCTGGGTGCCGCGCCGGGACCGGTTGGCCCAGGCGGTCCCGGGCACGGTCGAGACTCCCTCGGAGAAGCCGGCGTGGTTCTGGCTGGCGCTGTGGTGTCTGTTCGTGCTCGGTGTCCAGCCGTGGTCGTCCCGGGTCGCCGCACCGCAGGGCACGACCGGCTCCACCAACAGCGTGATGAAGGGCCTGCTACTCGGCGCGATCTTCTTGATCGCCTTGGCCGCGACCAAGCCCGGGTTCCGGACGCGAGTCAATCCGACCGGCAGCCTGTACGTCGGGTATGTCTTGTTCGCGACCGCCACGGCCTTCCTGCTCGCCGAGCCGATGGGCCCGCTGACCCGGCTGGTCCGCTTCCTGATCGGCCTGGTGCTGGTCTTCCTGCTCTGGCGGCCGCTCGTGCAGGTGCCGGAGCGGTTGGTCCGGGCCCATCTGTGGGCGCACATCCTGCTGGCGATCACCGTCGTACTCAGCCTTGCGTACGCACCCAGCCTGGCCTGGCGGCCGCTCAGTTCGCTCGGCACTGGCTCCCGGCTCCAGGGCGTCATCATCCCGATGTTGCCGCCGCGCGTGGGCGAGGTCGGCGCGATCCTGCTCGGGCTGGCGATCATCGGCTATCTCTGCAAGAAACTGTCGCTGCTGTCGGCGGCGACTCTGGTCGGCCTCGGCGGAATCCTGGTCGCGGCCAGCCGAACCCGTACGTCGGCCGCGGCCGTCGCGTTCGGGCTGGTCCTGGCCTTGCTGCTGACCCGGAAGACCTGGTTCGGCCGGCTGGCGACGCTCGGCGTACCGGCGTTGCTCGGTATCGCCTTCCTGACCATCGGCTCGCTGCACAACTGGCTTCTGCGCGGCCAGGGCACTCGGCAGATCAGCTCGCTCAGCGGCCGCACCACCAGTTGGCAGGCGGTGCTCGACGAGAAGGTGTCGTTCCAGACCGCGCTGCTCGGCCACGGACTCGGCAACAAGCGGATTCTGCTCCGCCGTGGCGAGGGCGATATCGACGTGATGGCGATCGACAACAGCTGGCTCGGCCTGTACTGGGAGACCGGCGTGCTGGCTGTCCTGATCGTTGGCCTGGCCCTGATCCTGGCCTGGATCTCGGTCCTGCGGGCCCCGACGCTGTACATCCGGGCCTGCGGCGCGCTGCTGCTCGGCTACGTGTCGGCCGCCTCGCTGAACGAGAGCGGCCTGTCGGATCTGTCCTCGATGACTGTCCATCTCCTGGTGGCGGCGGCGATCTGCGATGCCGACCGCATCCGACATCGAAGACTCGCCGTCAGCTCCTGACCGACTAGCTCCTGACCGACTAGCTCTTGACCGAATCCTGGTCGAAGCCGGCTTCCTGCCACTGCGGCCAGCTGAGCTCCTTGCCGCGGTAGCCGAAGCGGGTGCTGGTGGGCAGTTGGTAGCTGTTGCGGCGGAAGGTGACCGCGCCGGACTGCGTGGGGGAGCCCTTGTTCTCGACCACGCCGGTGCTGGCCGCCGGGCCACCGAGAACGATCAGGTTGCCTTCGACGACCACGTTGCTGAGGACGTACCGGCCCCGCGGCCCCTCACCCCGGGTCCGGGACTGGATCGAGATGCCGTTGCGGTTGTCCTTGACCAGGTTGCCGCGGACCTGGACGTCGGATGAGGTGTTGACGTTGATCCCGCCGCCGTCCCACAGGCTGCCGCCGGAACCCCGGCCGGTCCCGAAGCCGTTGCCTTCGACAACGTTCTTCTCGATCACCCCGGCGTAGCTGATCTCGTAGCGGATCCCGTCGGCCGCGTTGTCGCGGATCCGGTTCGCGCTGATCCGCCGGTCGTACTCGGCGATGTCGCTCCAGATCCCGACCCCGCGGTTGGCGACCACATCGTTCCCGGAGATCTCACCGGACGAGCGGGTCGACTTGATCCCGCCGGACTCCCAGTCGGCGATCCAGAACCCGTCGGTGTTGTTCCGGGTGACCAGGTTCGCGGTGACCCGGACATCGGCCGACTTGTACTGCCCGAGGCCGAGCTGTCCGTTGTCGGCGATCGTGTTCCGGACGGCCTCGGCACCGTCGGCCTCGATCAGCATGACGCCGACGCCGTGGTTCCAGCGAACCTCGTTGCCGGTCACCCGCCAGCCGGGGCCGGCCTCCAGCGCACCGCCTTGCGGGCGGGAGGCGAAGTGCTCGATCGTCAGCCCGGTTACGGTCACTCGTTGGGCCCCGCGGGCGAAGGCCGTCGTGGTCCGTGACAGCTCGGCTGGTTTGCCGACTGGGTTGGCGGCTGGGGTGGCGTCGGCCTTGCCTGCTGGGTTGCCTGCTGGGTTGCCGGTCGGGTTGCCGGTCGGGTCGTCGGCGACGTAGAGCGCGTTGGTGGCGTAGTCGCCGAAGAAGGTTCCCGGTTTCAGCTCGTCCAGGCTCATGACCCGGTTGAGGTGGACGCCGCCGAGGAAGAGTTGTTCGCCAAGCTGGCAGGGGTTCGTGCGGTTGTCCTCGCACTGGCCCTTGAGCGGGTAGGCCGCCGGCAGCACACCACGCGCAGCCCAGGTGGAACCCTCCCGCGACCACTCGGTCACTGGCACCGATCCGGTCAGCACTGCACCGGCTCCACCACCGAAGGTGTCACCGTCGCGTGGCTCGATCGGCCGGGCGATCCGATGCACGCCGGGCGCGAAGCAGTACGTCGTACCGGCCGGCCTGCTGTCGATGACGCGCTGCGGGTCGGCTCCGACCGCGATCGAGGTCCCTCGGCAAGGCGCCGCCGTACTGGGGCCGGTCGGACCGAGCGCCGCCGCTGCAGCAGCCGGCGGACCGGTCGGCACGGTCACTGTTGGGGGAGCAGGCTTTGGTCCGGCGTCGCCGCTGTCGGTGCTGCCGCCACTGTCGGTGCAGCCGGCCAGCAACAACGCGACTGCCAGGGCAGCACCTGTGATCCGAACCCCGCGCCGCCTCATCCACGTCCCTCCCAGCCAACAAGATCTGGTGGAGACTACAGCTACCCCAGATACGTGTCCCGCGCGAGGTTGTAGGCCAGGTCTTTGGCGACCTCGAAGGCGTCGTCCTCGTCGAGCCGGTGCTGCGCGACGAGGTCGGCCAGGTAGCCGGCGTCGATGCGGCGCGCGAGGTCGTGCCGGGCCGGAATCGACAGGTACGCACGGGTGTCGTCGACGAAACCGGTCGTGTTGTAGAAGCCGGCCGTCTCGGTCACCAGCTCCCGGAAGCGCCGCATCCCACCCGGGCTGTCGAGGAACCACCAGGGCGCCCCCAGCCGCACGGCCGGATACACGCCGGCCAGTGGCGCGAGCTCACGCGAGTACGTCGTCTCGTCGACGGTGAACAGCACGATCCGGAAGCCCTCCGCATGCCCGAACTGCTCGAGCAGCGGCCGCAGCGACCTGGTGAACTCGGTCGTCACCGGAATGTCGTGCCCCTGATCAGCCCCGTACGTCCCGTGGATCGCGGGATGGTGGTCGCGCAGCACGCCAGGATGCAGCTGCATCACCAGCCCGTCCTCAGCCGACATGACGGCCGACTGGAACAGCATGTGCCCGGCGAACGCGGCCGCGTCCTCCGTCGACACCTGCCCCTTCAATGCATCGGCGTAGATCCGCTCCGCCTCGGTGTCCGGCAGCGGGGTCGTCGCCGCACTGAAGTGCCCGTGGTCGGTCGCCCGGGCCCCGGCCTGGACGAAGACCTGGCGTCGCTGCCGGATCGCCGCGAGATAGCCGCCGTACGTCGAGGTGTCGACATCGGCGAGTTGACCGAGCTGCTCAGCGAGCTGCGACCAGCCGGGCCGGTCGAGGTGGACCACTGCATCGGGCCGGAAGGTCGGGATCACGCGACCGGGCAGCTCGGCATCGAGCTGTTTGTGCAGGGCCAGGTCATCGGTCGCGGCATCGGTGGTCGAGAGCAGCTCGATGTTGAACCGGTCGAGCAGGGCCCGTGGCCGGAAGTCGGGCTCGGCGATCCGCGCGGAGATCTGGTCGTAGAGCTCGTCGGCGGTCTCGGCTGACGGGTGCACGGTCAGGCCGAGCACCTCGGCGAACTCGTGCTCCAGCCAATACCGGCTCGGGGTCCCCCGGAAGAGGTGCCAGTGCGCGCAGAACTCGCGCCAGACCTCGCGGGGGTCGGCCGTCTGCGCGCCGCTGCGGCGGGGGAGGCCCAGCTTGTCCGGGGAGACGCCCTGGGAGACGAGCATCCGGGTGACGTAGTGGTCAGGGATGACCAGCAGCTCGGCCGGGTTGCCGAACGGCGCATCGGCCGCGAACAGCCCGATGTCGACGTGCCCGTGGAGACAAAGCAGTGGCAGATCTTTCGTCGACGCGTGGATCCGGCGGGCGAGATCGCGTGCCGCTCCGGCGGGCAGGGCGCGATCGGGATGAGGCTGCAGGGCCTTGGGCATGAGGACCTCCGAGGATGCTCGGGTGCGACGGCTGCTACAAACGATTGCAGTCCTTGATTCACGATGCAAATCGGTGTCTGCGAGGTCCCATTTGACATCGTGTTGCAACGGATTGCAAACTGGTCCGACCCAGCCCCGGAGGAGGTGACCATGCCCGCGACACTTCGTGACGTGGCCCGGCTTGCCGGGGTGTCACCGTCGACTGTGTCCCGTGCGCTTTCGCTGCCGGACATGGTGGGCGAGACCACTCGTGCTCGCGTAAAGATCGCCGTCGAGCAGCTTCACTACCAGCCGAATCGGGCGGCCCGCGGCCTGATCACCGGCCGGACCGGCAATGTCGGCCTGGTCATTCCCGATCTCGCCAACCCGTTCTTCGCCAGCGTCGCCAAGGGTGTTCAGGCCCGGGCCCGGCGTGATGACGTCGCGGTCTTCGTTGCGGACACCGATGAGGAGCCCGCGGTCGAGGCCGGCCTGTTCCGTGCGCTGGCCAAGCAGGTCGACGGACTGATCCTGTGCTCACCGCGGTCCAGCGCCGAGGAGCTCGCGGCGATCGCCGAGGACACCAACGTCGTGCTGATCAACCGCGGTGTCCCAGGACTCACCGGCGTGATCTTCGACGACGAGGACGCGATGCGGCAGGCGATGGCGCATCTGGCCGCGCTCGGGCATCGCCGGGTCGCCTGGGTGGGTGGTCCGGAGGCGTCCTGGTCGAGCCAGCATCGCGAGGCCGGTCTGCGAGTTGCCGCCGAGTCGCGGGGAGTCGAGCTGGTCACGGTGGGGAGCTTCGCGCCGACCTACGAGGGCGGCGTCGCCGCAGCGGACCAGGCGGTCGCGACGGAAGCGACAGCAGTGGTTGCCTACAACGACCTGGTCGCGATCGGACTGCTGACCCGGCTGCATGCGCGCGGGATCTCGGTGCCGGACGACCTCAGCGTCATCGGCGTCGACGACATCGAGATGTCCCGGATGGCGATCCCGTCCCTCAGCACGATCCGGATGCCGAAGCAGCGGTCCGGTCAGATCGCGGTCGAGATCCTGCTCGACCTGATCGCCATGCCGGAAATGCTGCCGCCGATCGGGCGGCAGAGCGTGCTCGCCGGTGAGCTGATCGTTCGCAACTCCACCGGCCCTGCGCCGTCCACCAGAGCTTGACCGTTCATCAGAGTTGACCGTGCATCAAGTTGACCGTGCATCAAGTTGAAAGGGGATCCCCGTGAACAGGTTGAGTCTCGCCCACCTGCCCGTTGCACCCGCCGTCGATCCGCGCTCGCTGTCGGTCGGTGTTGTCCACCTTGGTCTCGGCGCGTTCCACCGCGCCCACCAAGCTGTGATCACCGAGCGCGCCGCCGCGCTGACCGGTGACACCCGCTGGGGGATCAGTGGTGTCAGCCAGCGCTCAGCCACTGTCCGCGAGCAGCTAGCGCCGCAGGACGGCCTGTATGGCGTTCTCGAGCGTGGCAACGGCGATCCGACGGTCCAGGTGATCGGGAGTATCCGTGAGGTGTTGACCGCGCCGGAGGACCCGGAAGCGGTCGTTGCGCGGATCGCCGATCCGGCGGTCTCGGTGGTGACGCTGACGGTGACCGAGAAGGGCTACCGCGCCAAGAACGGCGGACTGGACCTCGACGACCCCGAGATCCAGGCCGACCTGGCCGGCCGCCCACCCCGCACCGTCGTCGGCCAACTGGCCGCCGCGCTGGCTCGCCGCGAGTCGCCGCTGACGATCGTCTCCTGCGACAACTTGGTTGCTAACGGCCCCTTCCTGCGCCGATTGGTCGCGGAGTACTTCGACGCTCTCGGCACAGTGCCCGACGTGTTCGAGGCATCCCGCTTCCCGGCCAGCATGGTCGACCGCATCGTGCCCGCAACCACCGACGCCGATCGCGACGAGGCTGCCCGGCTCCTCGGCGTACGGGATGAAGCAGTTGTGGTTGCCGAGCCGTTCCTGCAGTGGGTGATCGAGGATGACTTCGCCGGCCCGCGTCCGGCCTGGGAGCAGGGCGGTGCAGTCCTCACCGCCGACGTCGCGCCCTGGGAGCAAGCCAAACTCCGCATCCTGAACGCGACGCACTCGATGCTCGCCTACCTCGGTGCCTTGCGCGGCTACGAGACCATCGCCGAGGCAGTCCGCGACCAGGAACTCGCCGCACTGGCCCACACCCTGATCACCGACGACGTCATCCCCACCCTCACCCCGCCGGACGGCCTCGACCTGGCGGCGTACGGCGCCACCGTCCTCGACCGCTTCGCCAACCCGGCCCTCAAACACCGCACCACCCAGGTCGCCATGGACGGCTCGGTGAAACTCCCCGTCCGCCTCCTAGGCACCGTCGAAGACCGCCTGGCCGCCGGCGCCGAACCCACCACCCTCGCCCTCGCCGTCGCCGCCTGGATGGTCTACGTAGACACCGCCCCCACCCTCGACGACCCCCAAGCCGCAGTCCTCACCGCAGCCCTCAACCGCGCCGACACCCCCACCGCCATCGTCGACAGCCTCCTCGCCGTTGACACCGTCTTCACCCCCACCCTCCAAAAC